>JAPPEU010000056.1 GCA_028875245.1 Chloroflexota bacterium | reverse complement strand
GTAGGTCGCGTAGACACTGACCGCCGACACTGCGGGTCAAACGCCCCTACAGATTCCTGTTTTTGCGGGTTCGTAATTTTGTGTGAGCCGAGTTGTCGCTCGCGAGCGGCTGTGGTGAATATCTGTGATGTTGACAATCGCCGAATCCAAGACCTCGGCCCAGCGCAAAACTTACACCAGGCGGCGCGACTCATCAAGGCAACGCTTTGCCGACGGCGCGGCATCAGTAAGCTGCTGCGCCTTTGCCAGCCTGCGACGACCGGCTAAAATGCCCTCGACTTACGATATCCAAAAACCGGGACTGCGCGCAAGATGACGGTTTACGGCCGCATTGACATCCGATATCTCGATGGACGCCGCGCAACTTTCCAACTGGCGAGCGCAGCGCTCACAATCGGAAGCGCCCCCGGCAACAGCATCCCGGTCCCCGATGCCGCCCTCGCCAATCAGCATATTCGCTTTGACGGCGGCGACGGTGGCGTTTATGCGGTCAATCTGGCCGGGGACCAGCGAACGATCGTCAACGGCGCGCCTCTGCGGCTCCATGAGAGGCGGCAATTGGGAGAGGTCGCGCAGATTCAGATCGGCGAGTTGACCATCGATTTCGTCCGCAGCAGCGAGGGCGCCACCGAGTCAATGACCGCAATATCCGAGCATACCCAGCCTTCAGCGATTGGAATCCGCGCGGAGCTCGAAAGTGGCATGCTGAAAGTCTGGCCCTTCTCGAGCGCGTCCGTCACGCTCAGCGTCTCAAATCTGACCGATGAAGACCTCCTGCTGAATCTTGAGACGGCCGGCTTGCCCGCGGATTGGACGACGCCGAGCGATCTTGCCTTTTCTATCGCGGGCGGGGACAGCATCGAGATTCTGCTTCAAATCAAGCCGCCCAGACAGCCAGAGATCGCGCCTGGCGGCTATCCGCTGTCCATTGGCGTCGCCCGCCTCGGCGAGGATGTCGGCCGCGTCCAACTCCTGCTGCTGGTGGAATTGGGCGGCTACGGCGGCTTGAGCGTGGCGCTTGACCCGCCTGTCCTGCGTCAGCAAGATTCTTTCGCGCTGTTCCTGCTCAATCATGGCAATGAAGCCCTTCAGCTGGCGCTAAAACCCTGCGATCCACGCGAACTGCTCGACATAAAGCTGGCGCAAGACGAGGTCCGCCTCCACCCGGGCCGGCGCGCGGTCATCAGCGGCACGGCAGCCCTTCGGCGTCGCCCCGTCCTCGGCAGGGCGCAGGACATATCCTTCGCTCTCCTCGCCGAAGCTGACGAGCCCAAGCCCTATCTCCTCGCTTTGCCCGCGTCCCTCAGCGTTACGCCGCTGGTCCCGGCTCGGGCAATCATCACCGCCGCCATAGCGATCGCGCTGCTTGCCCTGGCCTTGGCCGCCGCGCTTTATCAACCGCCACAACCGTCCATCATGAAATACGCGCTGTCGCACAAGCAGGTCGCGCGGGGGACGCCCGTTGCGCTTTCCTGGGATGCCGTCAATGTTGAGCGCTTCGTCATCGAGGTGGCGCGCGCCCCGGTCGCGGAGTTGCCGGCCGACGCTGAAAGCTACACCTTGGAAACTGGCGATTATGTCGACCCCATCGCCATCGCCTTAATCGCCGTAAATGGCGACGCGACCGACATCCAATCATTAGAACTTGATGTCTATCAGCCGGTGACTGTGCGGCGATTCGAGGCCGACAAGCCCACCTTGCTGCGCGGCATCAGCACTGAACTGACCATCAGCTGGCGGGTGGAGGGCGCCGCCGCGCTGGACTTCGCGCTGCCCGTCGGTTTCGAGACAGTTCGAGAATCAATTATGGAGGATGCCGGCGAGATCGTGATATCTGGAGTGGCTGCCGACGATATCCACATCAACCTCAGCGCGGAGGACGAACGCGGGACGACGACAAGACGCGCGATTGCGATAGCCATCAGAGCGCCGGAATGCACACCGATCGAGGACATTACGCTCTATGCCGGGCCCGACCCCCGCTTCAAGCGCGCAAAATTCGCCGTGCGGAATGTTCCGGTTCTGGTGAATGGCATCACGGCGGGCCGGGACTGGCTTCAAGTCGAGCTGGCCAGCGGCGATTATGGCTGGGGCAGGCTCGCCGATTTCTCTTGCCACGGGTTCAATCCCGCCGAGCTGCAGGTCGTCGCCGACATTCCAACGTTACCTGCGCCGACGCCGACATCCACCGCCCCGCCAACGCTTGAAGCCAGCCCCGCTCCCTCCCCGACGCGCGCGTCAGTCTCCGCCGGCGGCAACTCCTAGGCGGCGGTCGCGCAAATGGAAATCGACGCTGCGCAAGCTCGCAATTGTCACAGCGATTGGGCTGGCGTATAATCGCGCATCCAGTTGAAATGACTCAGAAGGACAGCTTCAGTCAAATGAGCAAACGACCGCCCGTTTATCCCTTCACAGCCATCGTCGGCCAAGACATGATGAAACTCGCGCTCATCCTCAACGCGATCGATATGAGGATTGGCGGCGTCCTGATACGCGGCGAACGCGGCACCGGCAAATCCACCGCCGCCCGCGCCCTGGCCGCCTTGCTGCCGGAGATTGATGTCATTGCCGACTCGCCCTTCAACGACGATCCCTTCCGAAGCGAATCCTGGTCCGATTTCGCAAGGAGCAAATACGAAGAAAGCGGCGAGATTCCGACGGCGCGCCGGCGCATCAGCTTCGTCGATCTGCCGGTCAGCGCGACTGAAGACCGCGTCGTCGGCACGCTCGATATCGAAAAGGCGATTCAATTTGGCGAGCGCCACTTCGACACCGGCGTCCTTGCCAACGCCAACCGCGGCATCCTCTACGTCGACGAAATCAATCTGCTCGACGATCACATCGTCGACCTCTTGCTCGACAGCGCGGCGATGGGCGTCAACATCGTCGAGCGCGAAGGCATCAGCTTCAGCCATCCGGCCCGCTTCATCCTTGTCGGCACGATGAACCCGGAAGAAGGCGACCTGCGCCCGCAATTGCTCGACCGCTTCGCCCTCTCCGTCGATGTAACCGGCATTAAAGACGCCGCCGACCGCATCGAGATCCTGGAACGGCATATCGCCTATGAAAACAGCCCGCTCGACTTCAAGGACGAGTGGGATCCGGTCGATCAGCAGCTGTCCGCTCGCATCGCCGCCGCCCGCGAGATCATTGACGACGTGTCGCATACGACGCAAGACCTGCGCGTCATCGCGAGCATCAGCAGCGACCTGCGCATAGACGGGCACCGCGCCGACCTGGTCATCCTGAAAGCGGCGCGCGCCCATGCCGCCTTTGAAGGCCGCAGCGCCATCAACGACCGCGATATCACAATCGCCATCCGACTCACAATTCCGCACCGCCTCAAGCGCGGCCCCTTCAACGACGCCCAAGCCGATCTCAACGCCGTGGAATCGGCCGTTGATGAAAAGCGGCAGGAAATCGGCGAAGGCGAAGAAGCGGGCGAATTCACCGAGGACAGCGACGAGCAAGCGGCGCAGACTAAAAAAAAAGTGAGTCTGTAAGCGGCGAAGGCGAACCGCAAGACCAAGAACTCGGCCAGACCGAAGCCGCCCCCCAAGATGTCTTCCCCACGTCAGACGCGCGCTGGTGGGAAGGCGGGCAGCAGGTTCAATCCAAAGCCGAATTTGAAACTCGCAAACTCAATACGCAGCTCGACCGGATGACGCGCCGCCAATCCGGCCGGCGCTCAACCACCCGTACCGACCGAAAACGCGGCCGCTATGTGCGCGCCAAGCAGGCGGGCGACAAACCGCGCGATATCGCCTTTGACGCCACCCTGCGCGCCGCCGCCCCTTTCCAGCAAGAGCGCGGCGAACAAAAGCGGGAAACGGGCATGGCCTACGCCCTGCGCAAGACCGACCTGCAAGAAAAGGTCCGCGTCCGCAAAGCCGCCAACCTCATCATGTTCACCGTCGACGCCTCCTGGAGCATGGCCGTCTCCGAGCGCATGCAGGCGACCAAAGGCGCCATCATGTCGCTGTTGACCGATGCCTACCAGCGGCGCGACCGGGTCGGCCTGGTCGTCTTTCAAAAGGACCGCGCCTCGCTGGTGCTGCCCCCCACCAACTCGGTCGTCCTGGCGAAAGAAGCGATGGCCGATATTCCCGTCGGCGGCAAGACGCCGCTCTCGGCCGGGCTGCTGCTGACATACGAAGCGGTCATGCGCGAGAAGAATCTGAATCCTGATGTGATGCCGATGATGATCCTGCTGACGGACGGCGCCGGCAACGTCTCCATCAGCGACGCCGTTTCACCCCAAGACGAGGCGCATTCCATCGCGCGCAAGATCCATGAAGCCGAAATCCGTACCGTGACCATCAATATGGAGCATGTCGCCTTCGATCAAGGCCTGGCGCAGCGCCTCGCTGATCAGCTGGGCGGGCCCTGTTACACCCTCGCCCAGATCCGCGCCGACAGCCTCCTGGATACCGTCCGCGCCGAAATGGACAAGATTTAGGCTACCGGCTGTATTCCACATGCAGGTGCGATGATGCCGCGATCTGATGGAAAGTGCCACAGAAAGATCTACGCGGCTGCAAATTGCATGCCCATTTAGGCATATCTCAATGGCAGCATTGACACGACCAGCGGAAGCTTCGGCTGGGCAATGCTTTCTGGTTTTGTCTTCAATTGTCTGCTACGACAGACTCGGCTAAAACCGTCTGAAAATAAGCCAACCGACTGCCACGATTAAAGCAACGATCGCTATGATTCCAAGCTCGGCTCCGATAAATGTCTCGGGCATTAGATCCTCCTTACGCGCTCTGGGAACAAGTCAGATTCAGCGAATATGTACCGACATGGATGTCGAGCATATATATGGACAATGTCCCATTCATGTCCATTCGTATTCTGCGACCATCATTATTTGTATACGCGGTGACGCTGCCGGTAACAACCGCGTAAGATCCAGGGGCACCGTAGTACGAATGGTTGAAGCCCGTACTATAAGGATCACCGATTATGCGACCATTGTCAACATTCCCGTATGCCCACCAATTGACCGTTACGCCCGTGAAAAGCCCGCTGGTCGAAGCTGAACACAAATACTGTTTCGCCGACTGCGCTAGTGCCAATGCTGAATGCGAAGCGTTGAAGGCGAAGCTTGATTGTCCTACTGAGATATTGAAGCTGGAATTCTCGAAGTCCTCAATGTAGGCAGCCAACTCCACTTCGGTGACGCGAACATCGTGCCCTCGCGCCGTGGCCATCGCTATAGCTTGTTGGGCACGGACAATAGGCTCCGCAGATAGATCAACTTGATTTGATTGGGCCAGCGCTACCGGACTCGAGAGTATCAAAATATAAATCATGACGAACTGGATAGTGAGTTTGAAGTCAATTCCTCCCCTTCGGTCCAAAACGTAATAATATACAATTCATTGTACGTAAGTCTTTCATCTCTGTCTATATAACCTTCACGATTCGCTGCATACAAAAGACCATGAAATGTCAAGCAATTCGATAAATACTGAATCTTTAATTCTTGGTTCCGTCCAATTGCGAAATCAACAACAGATGTTCGGTTGAAACTTTGGTACAATACAACTCATCAGCCGATTCCATAGCCTTTACTATTGGTTTGCACAACCAGTTCTTGCGAGAATGCTGATGAACAGTATCCGCGTCGTCAAACTCGCCGGCTCGCCCTACGACATGGGATACGCGCACGGCGAGCGCTTCCAGGACGAGATACGCCGCTTCACCGAAGAGCGCGTCCGTCTCTGCGGGTCAATCGAGTGGACCGGCCGCCAATTGTCGCCTGAGGCCGTCATCGCCCTGGCCGAAGCCTGCGCCGCCGAGCATCAAGCCTACGCGCCTGATCTCATGGAGGAATTGCAGGGCATCGCCGACGCCACTGGCTTGACACTGGCTGAGCTGGTCATCAACAACGGCTTCACCGACTTCATCGACACGATTTATCGCTTGGGCGATATCACCCAGCCCGCCGTCGCGCCGCCCTTAGTCGCCGACAACTGCACCGCCTTCATGGTGCCCCCCTGCCGCAGCGCCACCGGCGCCGCTTTCTTCGGCCAAACCTGGGACATGCACGCGTCCGCCACGCCATACGTGATCCTCATTCACGGACAGCCGGATGACGCGCCCGGCTTCCTGACCTTTACCGTGACCGGCTGCGTCGGCATGATCGGCATGAACAGCGCCGGCATCACCGTCGGCGTCAACAATCTGATGGCGACCGATGGCCAGATCGGCGTCACCTGGCCCTTCGTCGTGCGCAAGATCCTTCAGCAGCGCGATCTCGATGCCGCCCTCGATTGTCTGACCGGCGCCAGGCTGGCTGGCGCGCACAATTATATGCTGATGGACAGCCATGGCCGCGGTTTTGAAGTGGAGGCGATGTCCAGCACGCATCATGTGCATGAACTGGCCGGCGAGACGATCAGCCACACCAACCACTGCCTGATTCAGAAAAACCTCGACGTAGCGCGCGAGCGGCCGCCGGATTCGCAGAACAGCTCCGAGAATCGACTGCGCCGCGCCAATGAACTGCTGGCGAAAGACGCCATCAGCATAGACGACCTAATGGCGCTGACCCGCGACGAAGTGGCGATATGCACCCGTCCCCAACCGCCGACGCAGGTCGAAAGCTGCGGCGCCGCCATCATGTGCCCGGCCTCCGGTGACTTCTGGTCGGTCTGGGGCATCCCCGCCGACAACGACTACGAGCATTTCGTCATTTGATTGGACCCGCAGATTATGAATTAGCTCGTCCATTCTGAGCCATCGTCTCTGCCGACCAACGACGCCAAGCCTCCTTCAATTGCCCTCGAAGTCCAAAGCCGCGGACCATAACCGCGACAGCTTTTGCTTTGCTGCGCCGCAGCAGCGACATAGGCGATATGTACGAAATCGTTGGACACAATTCCTACATCATGTACAATAAAGTTAGACAGTGACGCAGGAGCGACGACGATGAACATCGGCATCCCCAAAGAAATCAAGATCGAAGAGCATCGCGTGTCCATCCCGCCGTCGGGCGCGCGCGAGTTTGTCAGGCGTGGCCACAGCGTCTATGTGGAGCGCGACGCCGGTTTGAGCAGCGGCTTCAGCGACGAAGAATATATGAGCGCGGGCGCCGCAATCATCGACTCGGCCGCCGGCCTCTGGGCGAATTCGGACATGATCCTCAAGGTTAAAGAACCGCAAGCCAGCGAATACGGCTTTCTTCGTCCCGATCTGATGCTGTTTACCTACCTTCACCTCGCAGCCGACGAAGCGCTCGCCTGCGCCATGCTGGAAAGCGGCGTTACCGGCATCGCCTACGAGACCGTGGAAGACAGCCAGCGGCGGCTCCCCCTCCTGGAGCCGATGAGCGAAGTCGCCGGGCGCATGGCGGCGCAGGTTGTTTCGCATTATCTGGAAAGACACCAAGGCGGGCGCGGCATGCTGATGGGCGGCGTGCCCGGCGTCACTCCCGCGCATGTCGTCATACTGGGCGCCGGCACTGTGGGCGCGAACGCCGCCAAAATCGCCCTGGGCATGGGCGCGCGCGTCACCTTGCTCGATATCAATCTGGACCGTCTGCGTTACCTTGATGATGTGCTCGCCGGCAAGCTGACAACGCTCTATTCCAACAGCATCAACATCTCTCGTTCTATTCAAACTGCCGACGCGCTGATCGGTTCGGTGCTCATAACCGGAGCGCGCGCGCCCATGCTGGTAACGCGCGACATGCTCCCGTCAATGCCGAATGGCAGCATCATCGTCGATGTCGCCGTCGATCAGGGCGGCTGCGTCGAAACGACAAAGCCGACCACACATAGCGCCCCCACCTTCGTCATTGACGGCGTCTTGCATTATGGCGTGACCAATATGCCCGGCGCCGTGCCGCGTACATCGAGCCTCGCGCTGGCGAACGCCACCTTGCCATACGCGATGAAGCTCGCGGACCGCGGGGCCGCCGAGGCCATGCGCGGCGACCCGGCCCTGCTAAAAGGCCTCAACACTGCCGGCGGCCGCTGCACTCATCCCGCTGTCGCCGAGACCTTTGATTTCGAATTCTGCCAGCCGCTGATGGCGCTTGAGACAGCTTCATCCCCCGCCTTGCTTCCGCTCTAAGTTCGAAAGCGCGAGTCAGCCGCTCCACCCTTCTTGGCGGAAACCAGCGATTCGTATCCATCCGCCTGCGCGGCGGCGCGCGTTCTGCTACATTAGGTTCACTCGTCAGCGTCGTGGATTCAGCGACTGCATAACTGTGAGACCAAGCAGAAAGCGGCTAGCCTTCACAGTTGGCATGCTCATCAGCGCCATCTTCCCGCTGCTCGCTTTTCGCGCCTTGCTGGTTCGTCAGGGATTGGCTTGGGCCGAAATTGGCCGCGCCGGTGATATGCAGTCGGAAGCGGGTCCGCGGCTGGAAGCCGCCTAGACGTCAATAGCGCTGTCAAAATGCCGCAGCATGGGTTCCAACTCCTCCCAGAGTTGCGCGGGAATATCAACTTCCGCGGCCGCCAGGCTTGTCTCCGCTTCTTCTGGAACGCGCGCGCCGGGTATGACAGAGGCGACCTGCGGATGGCGCGTGCACCACTGCAGGGCAACCGCAAGCATGGGCGCGTCGTAGCGCTTGCAAAGCTGCTGAATCTTGCCGACATGCGCCAGACAGTCCGGCGAAAAGATGCGATTGAGATATTTCGCATCCGCCTGCGGTCCGGCGACGAGCAGGCTGCGCTCAAGCGGCGTCGCCCCGACCAGGCCGACATCATGTTCAGCGGCCGCCGCGAAGATCTCGCGCGCGGCAATATGATTAATCAGGCTCCAGCAATCGGCGATGACGGCGGCGTCGAATTCTCCCGTTCTGATATATTCCAGATTGGTCGGCGGGTTGTTGCAGGCTGTGCCAATATGCTCGATGATTCCCTGGCTCTGCAAGTGGCGCAGTGCGCCCAGCGCGCCGCGAGCCGAAAGCACCTCGGCCATCGGCTGCCCCATCGCATCGTGAATATAAACAATTTTGAGGCGATCCAGGCCCAATCGTTCAAGGCTCTGCTCAACGCTGCGCAAGATCCCGTCAAAGCTGAAGTCGTAACCGAGATGAGAGCGACCGGTTTTTGTCGTCACAATGATGGCGTCTTTGGCCGCCGGCCGCTGGCGCAGGGCTTCGCCAATCATCGACTCGCTCATGCTCCGCCCGTACAAAACAGCGGTATCGATGAATGTGCAGCCGGCGTCGATCGCCGTCACCAGCGTCCGCAGGCCCAGCGCCTCATCAAGCCGGCGCCGCTCGTCATCCACTTCGACGACCGTGTCATTCTGCGTCGGCACGCCAACGAAAGCCGTGCCAATGCCCACAACCGGCAACTGCAATTCGGTGCGCCCCAGCCGCTTCTTTCGCATGAATTTGGTGTCTCTTTCGAAATTTTATGGCGCTAAAAATCTCAGTTTGCACTTAGTTCGCAATTAATTTGAATGCGAAAACAGGTCGTTGTCATAGGGCAACTCAGTGCGCCCTGCTGGCCGTGGTAAATCAAATTTACTTCCATCTAGTATTTGCTGAACTGTGAGCATTTGAACTCTGGGATATTCCTGGTGGCCTACACTCAAATGCCCCGCTTGAGCCATGTTTTTCTTAAAATTCCTGATTTGCCGTTCACTTGGCTCGTTGAGCAGGATGAGACCAGCCATCTGCACATTCTCATATTGCAATACACTAATCAAGGAACGGAGCTCTGCGATTCCTACATTCTCGCCTCCTTTCACTTCCAGCACCATGCTTTGCAGAATGTTCTCGTCATGCATGTCAAAGTAAATGCGACCATCAATACCTTCATCGCCTGTTCGCTTAACTGTTACAAATCCATCTACTTGTTCTACAGCCCACTTCTGGAATTGGTAGGGATCCTGTCTCCAAAGCTCCAGCGCGCCTTCCCAGTTCTGCGGTACGCCGTCGAGAGTGTAATCTTCTCCAAGAATGAGGTGAAGGCGCTCTTGAAGCCTTCTGCGTGCAACCCGTTTGATTGCATGGATGGTAATGTCGATTCCTAGCCATCGCCTGCCGAGTCGGCTGGCAGCTTCAATGGTTGTTGCGCAACCACAGAATGGATCGAAAACTAAATCGCCGGGGTTGCTGCTTGTATTGATTACGCGCTCAAGGAGCGTAACCGGCTTTTGCGTTTCGTACCCTAACCGTTCCTTCGCATTTCGAGACAATGGTTTAACTTCTTCGTCAATCCACAGATCATGCACTCGTGGAAACTCTGCCTCATGCAAGTATCTCCGCCATGATGGGAGCCCACTTGAACTAAAGTCGATAAACCCGTTTTCAGCAAGGATATCCAATCTTTCTCTTACAGTTCCCTCAAGTTTGTTTCCAGTTTCTTGCTCATAGCGCCTTTGCAGTATTCTAGGAACCGTCCAATGTCCTGTTGGCGTTCTCCCTCGCCATGGCTGCCCGCTGTCGCCTTGTGTACCTCCAGCGGCAGTTAATGGGCGGCTGACGTATCTCCCGTGCTCGTCCTCATTTCTGTACCACTGTGTGATGGTTTTCTCGTTGTGCTTTGAAAGTCTTGGCGGATTGAATACAAAGTCATTGGACATAGTATAAAACAATAGTCTGTCTGACGAACGTCCATATTGTCCAGCGTCGCTCTTGCCTCCGACTAACCTGCGCCAAGTTATTTCATTTCTGTAACCCCTATTTCCAAAGATTACATCCATTACGATTTTTAGATAATGGCTGGCGGATGGATCACAATGGAGATATATGCTGCCATTTGGCTTCAACATAGACCTGATCCACACGAGCCTCTCGGTCATATACGACAAATAGGCCGCCATGTCCGATTGAGTATACGACAATCCTTTGAGAAACATCGCTAAGAAATTAGCGCTCTCTCCGTTTATGCGATGCTCGGAAAGTAGAATTTGCAAATCTGAAATTACTTTCATTCGCTCGGCATCGAGAGTCCAAGTGTCGGTGAATGCCTCTACTTGGTCGGGTAAGGGGCGCCCGGTTTCGTCTTTGTAGATGGCGTTGTAGTCCCGCTTGGAGTTGAATGGTGGGTCGAGGTATACCAAGTCAACACTTTCAGCTTGCATCTTCTCTCGCATTATCGTTAGGCAATCGCCGTAGAAGAGAGTATTCATTTTCGCCTCATATCGATTCCTGCAATTGCCGTTCAAACGCCAATGCCGCCTCGATCTGATCGTCGGTTTTGCCAAAGCGCCGCCGTCGATTCCCATACTCGACCAAGGCCTCATACAGTTCGGTCCGGCCGAAATCGGGCCAATACGTTTCTGTCGTATAGATTTCGCTGTAGGCGCCCTGCCAGATCAGAAAATTGCTCAGGCGGAATTCGCCGCTGGTGCGGATGATCAGATCCGGATCGGGCAGATCGCTGGTGTACATGTAACTGTTGATGGTGGCTTCACTGATGTCTTCGGCCATGATCCCGTCGCGCACGATATTCTGCACCGCATGGACAATTTCGTCGCGCCCGCCATAATTGAAGGCGACATTGAGAATCAATCGCTGATTATGGCGCGTATATTCACAAGCTTCCAGGACTTTGCGCGCCAGACGCCCGCTTATGCCGTCCAGCTCGCCGATATGTCGAATTTGCACGCCCTCTTCATGCAGCTCCTGCAATTCGCGGTCAATGACCATTTCCAGGATTCGCATCAGCAGCAGCACCTCGCGCCGGGGCCGCGACCAATTCTCGGTCGAAAATGCGTAAATCGTCATGATGCGCACGCCAAATTCGACGGCTGCGCGAATAATGCGGCGCAGATTGTCCGTGCCCTGGCGATGACCGGCCGAGCGCGGGAGGCCACGCTGTCGCGCCCAGCGTCCGTTGCCGTCCATGATGATGGCGACGTGTTCAGGCACCTTTTGCAATGACGGCAGCGCGTACCGCTCCCGCCGGTTTTCTCTGGCGATAATCGTCATAAATTGTTCCTGCGTCGGCTATGTTGTCCGTCTGCGGGCCGGGTCACTTATCCTATACACCGATGCCCCATTCTACTCTCAGCCGTCTCCAACTAATTCCGGGGACTACCGAGTTGGCCCGGCGGGCGCATCTAAACCTCCATGATATCGGTCTCTTTGGCGGCGCCGAGCACCCCGATCTGCTCGACGTATTTGTCGGTCAATTTCTGCACTTCCGCCTCGCCGCGTTTGCGATCATCTTCCGAAATGAGCTTTTCCTTCTCGAAGTCTTGCAGGTCGCTGTTAGCCGAACGGCGGATATTGCGAATGGCGACGCGCGTGTCCTCCATGCGCCGATTGAGAAACTTCACCAATTCCATGCGGCGTTCGCGCGTCAAAGCCGGCATATTCAAGCGGATATTCTCGCCATCGACATTGGGATTGACGCCGATATCCGACATTTGAATCGCCTTCTCGATGTTTCGCACCGCCGCCTTGTCATAGGGGCGGATCAGAATCTGCATCGCTTCCGGCGTGGAAATGCTCGCTATTTGCCGCAGCTCCGTATCCTGACCATAATAATCCACCATCATGCGGTCGACCAATGCCGTGCTCGCGCGGCCACTGCGCATCCGGCTGAGTTCATCGCGGAATACAGACAGGGTCGATTGCATTTTGCTCCTTGCTTCATCCAAAATGTCCTCAATCATATTTGCCCTCCCGTATTCAAGATCCGCCGCCAGCGCCGCCGAATGCCCCTATTATATCGTCATTTGCCCTGCGGCAAGTGCGGGAAACAAAGAACATTGCCCGGGCGTCTCGCCCTGCCGCCAGTTGCTGGACGCATCGCCGAATATGATCGACGCCGCAGCGCTCACTGGTCAGTGACGCGAGGAATCCAGGAGGCATAAGCGCCGCCAGCCGTCGTGATCTGCTGCATGTTTCCGCCGGCCGCGTCCATCAGAAAAAGCTGGTCTAGGCCATTCACAGTCGCCGTCACCACGATGAATCTGCCATCGGGACTATAATTTGCCGACCAGACGCTTCCGGGCCCGGTGTACAAGATGCGGCGATCCTCCCCTTCGAGGTTCATGCTCGCCAGGGCGCGCGCCCCAGCCACCGTGGTCACGTAGAGGATTCGTTGGCTGTCCGGACTGAATGTCGGCGATGCGTCGCGCACATTATTATCCGTCAGCAGTTTCGTTTCGCCTGTGTTCCGATCCATGAGGCGTATTTCCCAGCTGTTCGCATCTCTCACCGCGGGGCCCGATGTGAAAACCAGGTAGCGGCCGTCCAGGCTGTAGCGGGCGTGGCTGTCGCGCCAGCCGCTGCTGTAAACAGGTTGGGTCTCGCCATTGCCCGGGCGCGTCTGAACCAGGTCGAATGTTTCATCCCCGCGCTCGTCGGTCGAATAAACGATCCAGTCCCCTTCCGGCGACCAGGACGCCAATCGGTCCCAGACCGAATTCGCTGTCAACTGCCGAAGCTGGCCGCCGAAAATGTTGGCTACATAAATCTCGAAATCGCCGTCGCGATTGGACTGAAAGGCGATCCAGCGACCATCCGGCGACGGCATGGGATAGGCGCTGCTCCCGCCACCAGCATGGAAACGCCGCCACTCCCAAGTTCGCAGATCCAGGACGACGATTTCAAAGCGGATCTGCGCCTCGCCGTCGGTCTCGCGCCTGGCAAAATATACCAGCTCGCCGTCAACCGATTGAAGCGCCGGGATGAGCGTTGGACGCTGTCTGACGCCCACCGGCTGGATGGCCCGCGGCGACGGCGTCGGTCCTGATTGGCGCAAGATCGATTCCGCTGTGAATGTCGCATCGGCCGCCGCGTTCAGAGCGGACTGCGTCATTCGCAGCCGGTCACTCCGGGCATCGCTTTGCGGCCTGGCCACGGTTCGGACTGCGCTTGGCTCCGCGGCAGTGGCGGGCTCAAGCCCGGCTATCGGCGCGACCGCCGTCGCCGTGGCGGCAAGCCCGTCATCGCGCGAAAGGATGCCAAGCGATGGCAGCGCTAAAATCAAAAGGCCGGCGAGCAGCGCGCAGCCTAAAGCGCCGCCCGTCATCATGCCCCTCCATACATTTTTGCGCCGGCGTCCAGGTTCCGGCGGCCTGCGGATTAAACCGGGTACAGCCGGCGATGTGTCGCCCGTGGCTGAAACGGCAGGCGGCGGGGCGAGCGGCACCGGAGCGGCTGCGGCCTTGGACGGCGCGGCAAAGGCGGCGGACGGCTGCGCGGCAACTGGTTCAACTTCCGGCGCTTTGCCCTGTTCGCCTCCCGCCACAGTGTCATCAAGCGCGAGACGCAAGTCCTCCGCCAAGGCGCCGGCGCTTTCGTAGCGTTCATCGGCAGTCTTGCGCAGAGCGCGCAAGATCACCTTTTCAAGGGCCGCGCTCACTTCTGGCTCCAGTTGGCGCGGCGATGGCGGCGGCATGGTGACATGCATGATGGCGATGCTATAGGGCGTGTCGCTCTCGAATGGTCGGCGCCCGGTGACCAACTCGAAAAGCATCACTCCGAGCGAATAAACATCGCTGCGGCCATCCAGGGGCTCGGCCCGCGCCTGCTCCGGCGACATATAACTGGGCGTACCCACCACA
This sequence comes from Chloroflexota bacterium, assembly GCA_028875245.1. Lineage (GTDB taxonomy): Bacteria > Chloroflexota > Anaerolineae > Aggregatilineales > Phototrophicaceae > UBA6055. Next base: position 13,980 of record JAPPEU010000056.1, on the reverse strand, counting down.
CCCTGCGTCGTAATGGTGCCGCCGCCTTCGCGCAAAATGCGGGCGATGCCAAAATCAGTGATGAAGACGCCGCCGCCGTCGTCCAGCAGGATGTTGCTCGGCTTCAGATCGCGATGCAGGATGCCTTTCCGATGCGCGTAATCAAGCGCGGAGGCCACCTGTTCCACAATGCTGAGAACGCGCGGCAGCGGTATCCGCCCTTCCGCCAAGAGATCCGCCACGGAACCAGCCGGCATAAAACGCATGGCGATATAGGGCTGGCCGTCAAACTCGCCATAATCGTAGACCGGCACGATATTGCGATGTTCCAATGAGGAAACGATCTTGACCTCGCGCTCGAAACGCTGCAAGTAGGCATCGTCGTGCATGAAGGCGCTGGGCAGGAACTTCAGCGCGGCGTGGCGGTTCATCGACTGTTGGCGCGCGAGATAGACCGTCGCCATGCCGCCTTGCCCGACCTGGTTCAGAATCTCATAGCCGTTTACAGTTTTTCCGATCAGATCCGGCGACATCAGGTCTACCGCTGGTAAATGGCTGCCGCCAGCCTCGATTATATGCCATGCGCCACCCGCGCTTAAACACCAAATACGAACCAGGACGGCGCCGCCTTCAATCACATCCGCGGGCACATCTGCGGGCAATCGGTGAAAATGTTGAACGCGCGCCCGGCTCGCTTGACAGATGGCGTCAGTCGACTGACAATAGGAGCTTAAGAATAGGTTCTGTCCTCGAAGGCTGGTGACATGCGTGACAGTTTCGTCACCGATTCCCCCCGGTCCACAGATCTCCGCGAGCGGCTCATTACCGCCAGCGTCTTCCTCCCGATAGCGATCCTGGCGTCGCTGGCGGGCGAATGGCTGTTTCCGCTCTTGGTATTGCCGATCATGTGCGTCGGCATGCTGGAATTTTATGTGATGGAAAAAGACACGGCGATGCAGGGCAGTTCGCTCACGGGCATCCCCACCGGCATCGCCGTCGTATTGGGCTTTTTCCTCCAGCAGGACTGGCTCTGGCAAGCGGCCTTGCTCGCGGGCGTCGTGCTCACCGTACTCCTAGAATTGTCACGGCAGCCCCAGCATCCGGTCCGCGCTTTGAAGCAAGTCGGCACGACCTTGTGCGGCGTCGTTTATGTCGCCATTCCAGCCGCCTTTCTCGTGAGCTTGCGCAACGTGCCGCAAAACGGCGTGATTTGGCTCTTTGTCGTCTACGCCATCACCTGGGGCACGGACAGCTTTGGCTATGTCTTCGGGAAGACCTTCGGGCGGACGAAACTGGCGCCCCTCATCTCGCCCAACAAAACCGTTGAGGGCGCCATCGGCGGCATCTTGAGCGCCTGGGTGCCCGCCTTCTGTTTGTTGATTTTTACCGGCGCCTTCCAGCCAATTCTGATTCCGATGATCGTGGCTGGTCCCTTCATCGCCGTCAGCGGCGACCTCTTCGAGTCCGCATTGAAGCGCTTCTTCCGCGTCAAGGATAGTTATGTCGCCGGCTTCAACGTCTTCCCCGGGCATGGCGGCGTGCTTGATCGCATAGACGCCTTGGTCTGGGTGGCCAGTTGGGTATTCCTCTATCTTTACGCCGTCGGCCTCTTGTAACCGGGTAGTGTGCCCTTTTCGGTTGAAATTCTTTGAGCCAGTCCTTGATTATTTCATCAACCCCAAATACCTAAGATTTTGTAGGGGCGACTCTTGAGTCGCCCACTGTCAAACCGCCGACGGGCGAGCCACGGGCTCGCCCCTACAGACTGCTAGGTGGATGCAATTTACCTAATTTCAACCGAATTCGATACACTGCCTCGCCGGTGTTACTTTGAAGGGCCGCGCAGTATGCGATATAATGTGTGCCGTTGGAGCATGACCGCCTGCACGCCGGGCGCGGCTCCGCGCGGCTGTTAGCATCGCCGCGGACGCAGAATTCGATTTCCAGCGAAAGTTGGTGCTGAATGCCAAAGTTCGAAACACAGGTGCTGATCAACCGTCCGGTATTCCATGTCTTTCGTTACGTCGGCGACTTCAACAACGATGTGCACTGGCGGAACGTACAAGGCGTCGGCATCACCAGTGGCGACCCAATTCGCGCCGGGACGATGGTCGCGATGACGCGGCGCATCCTGGGGCGGCGGGGCTTCGTCAATAGTGATGTCACCGATTTTGAGCGCAACAAAAAGATCGAGCTCAAGGGTTCTTACTGGGGGTTTCCCTTCATCAGCACGATTGTGTTTGAACACCGCGGCCAGCAAACCAATGTGCGCGAGACCCTCGATATCCGCACGCGCTGGTTCTTCTGGTTTGGTATTTTCTTCAACTTGACGCTAAAGGGCGTCCTGCGCCGCGAGTGGGACAACCTCAAGAAGATATTGGACGGCCACGGCGACCGCAAGTCCGCTGTGCCCCAGCCTATTCCTGAGTAAAATCGAGCTTGACCTTGTCCTTCTCGGGATCGTAGTGATCGCTGCGAATGCCGATTTCCGTCGCGTATTGGGCGATGAGAACCTGCGTCGAAAAGTGCTGCATCAAATTGAATATGTAGTAAATGATGATCGACAGTGTGATGCCGGCGAGCAGATTCAAGCTCATAAGCCCGCCGAAGATGCCATCGACAATACTGCGCACGGCGCCGTAGATGATTGAGAATGCGATCATGTACAGAAGAAGCGTCAGTCCCTTCCCCCAGTTATTCCGCGCGACGCGCATATTGCGCCAGATCTGCAAGGCTGCCCGGTGGTCGCCCTCAGCCGCGAAGCGCGCCATGCCCACAAAATAAGCCCAACCCATCACGCAAGTCATGCCAACCGTAATGATTGCCAGCGCCAGGGTGACGATCCCTCCGATAACTCCATGTACTATCGCCACGATGAAAATAAGCGCGATGAATAGCATCCAATAGGCGACGCTCGACAGGAAGAGGTAGGCGCCGTCCTTCACATTCCGCCCAAAGTCAATCGGCGGCATCCATTCGTCGTCGCGCATCACCGAGCGGATGACTTCAACGCTGTAGCCGGAAATCCAGAACCCTGAAACCAAGGCGACCACCAGCAGACCGAAAACGCCCAACACAGTCGAACCCGAAAAGGGCTCAGACATGTGGTCGACCGCCGCCGGCGTTTCCAGCCCATAGAGCGATTCAAACAGCGGCGGCCAATCATAGCTGTTCAAGATTATGGCGATGAACACGGCGAAGGCGATTGTCAACGCCAGCACGATGCTCATGACTTTGGCGAAGTTCTGAAATGGATATTTGAATGCGCGGGAAAAGTTCATCCTCAGCCCTCTTTCATTTCGAGTCTGATTTATTTTAGCACAGACTGCGGCGCGCCGTTATGGGCGGGGGAACGCGGCTAGTCCTCGTTCTCGCCGGGGTTGAGATTGTCGCCGATGCCGACCGCGCGGGCGTAACGGGCGACAAGATAGCTGCAAGCGATACTCCAGCAAAGCAGCAGAAGAAAAAAGGCGAATGAACCGAGCGCCGCCGCAGTCATGAGATCCAAGCCGTCCAGCAGCACGGACAGCTCGTCCAGCCCTTCCCACAGGCGGAGGCCTAATTTCGTCACCAGCGGCAAAAGCAGGATGAGCGCCAGCGACGGTTTGAAGTTTACCAGCGCAGTCCGCACATTCTCCCGCCGGCGGCAGATCAGCGAGCGATCTCCCTGAATGGCATAACGCGCGGCGCCAACGAGATTGCCCCAAAGCATCACCGCCATAAGGGGCAGAGCCGCCAGCATCACGGCGTCGAAGGCCTGAAGAGCGACCCTGTGCGGAAGTCCATTGACCATAAATCTGATTCCAAGCACAAATGCTCCAAGCACAAATGCGATGAAGGGCAGCCAAAATCTAAGGCTGGCCCAGACCAACCCGCACCCCGCAGCAATGACATTGAGCCGGACGGGTGGCAACTCCCCATCGCCGCGCGCAAGGCGGCCGACCGCCTCCACCATATAGCCCAAGATCCACAAGTCAACAGCCAAAGAACCGAGAAGTAATATGCCGAATACGATGAAAAAGTACGTGTCTTCGGAGACGCACAAGACATTCCCGCCGTACCAGCCATATTCGGGCACGCATTCAACAGGAACCTCCGCGAAGTTAAGCCACAGCAACAAGGTCGCAGGTATCGTCATCCATAGCGCGATATGAACAACGCGTAGCGCGTTTGCGAGAAGCAGTCGGATTGAGCTTGGCATGTCTAATCCGTCCTCCGTAGGGCGTTACTGAACCAATTGTAGCATGAAGGGCGCGCCTCAGCTCGCCCGCTCTTCCAGTCGATCATGCGCCGGCGGCGGGGTCGGCGAGAGCGCGGAAATCTCATCGTAGCACTCTGGCGTCATGTCCACATCCAAGGCGGCCAGCGACGCCTCCAACTGGTCCAGATTGCGCGCGCCGATGATTGGCGCCGTGATGGCCGGGTGCGCCATCACCCATGCCACCGCCAGCGCCGCCGGCTGCAAGCCCCGTTCTTTCGCATGCGCGGCGAAATCAACCGCCGTCTGATAATAGGCGGCGACGCCATACCGCTTGATATAATTCTCGTTTTCAACCAACCGTCCACGCTCGGGTTTCCTTGCGGTTCCATATTTGCCGGTCAGCAAACCGCCACCCAGCGGGCTGTAAGGAATGACGCCGATCTCTTCATGCGCCGCCATCGGCAGGATCTCCACTTCCGCCTGCCGTTTGACCAGGTTGTACATCGGCTGCAGGCATTCAATCCGCGCCAGCCCTTCTTGCTTGGCGATGCCGTTTGCCTTCATCACCTGCCAGGCCGCCCAGTTGCTGAGGGCCGGGTATAGGATTTGCCCTGCCGCGCCAGGTCATCCAGCGCCCGCAGCGATTCCTCGATCGGCGTTTCCGCGTCGTAATGATGCAAGAAATAGACATCAATGCGATCGGTCTTCAGGCGCTTCAGGCTCTCCTCCACCGAGATCTGAATATGCCTTCTTGAGGCGCCGCCTTGATTGATGTCCGCGCCTGTGCGGGACACGACCTTCGTCGTCAGCACAATTTCATCGCGGCAATCGGCGATAAGCTGGCCGAGGATCTCCTCCGAGCGGCCGCCGGCATAGGTGTTGGCGCAATCAAAAAAGTTGATGCCCGCCTCGCGACAGCGGTTGAACATGCGCGCTGATTCGGCTTCGTCGGCGATATCCCCGAAGGACATCGTGCCGAAACATAGTGACGAAACCTTGACGCCAGTGCGACCTAACAGCCGATAATCCATTTCAGTCCCTTTCACCAGAAATCATCTCAACCTCTTGCGGCGGTTAATCAGCGGCGAGTTGGCCCTGCGCCACCATCTCCACCCGACCGCCAACGCGAATGGCGATTTCCGCCCCGGCGCGCTCCGCTTCAAGATGCAGCAGCGAGGGCCGCCCAATTTGGTAACCCTGCTCGGAACGAATTGCGATTTTGCCCGAGCCGAAATATGCGTGCTCGACCAGGTAAGCGGCGATGCAGCCGTTGGCGCTGCCCGTCGCCGGGTCTTCCGGCGCCCCGTAGACATCATCCAGGACGCGCACATGGACATCGTTCTGCCCGTCCAGCGTTTCGGCGCAGAAGATCGCCGGCGCGATGGCGTCGTGCGCCCCCAGCATCGCCCGCAAACGATTCAGATTCACCCAGGCGCGGTTCAGCGCCTCCAGCGATACCATCGGCGCCAATACAAATGCCAGCCCCGTCGACACCTCTTGAATCGGGAAGCGCGGATCAAAATCCGCTTCCTCAACGTTGAGGATTTGCGCCAGCTCGGCCGCCGAAAAACGCGAACCGAAACTCGGCGGATTCTGCCGCATCCACAATACGCCGTCATCGGCAAAACTGACTGGGATCTGCCCCACCGGCAAGTTTAGCGTGAGCGCGTCGACCGGATGCTCTATGAGTTCACGTTGGATGACATAGGCTGTGCCAAGCACAGGATGGCCGGCGAAATCCACTTCGACCTCGGGCATGAAGATGCGCACGTTGTAGCCGCCGTTCTCGGGCCGGTCGGCGGTGACGAAGGTCGTCTCGGAGAAGTTTATCTCCTTCGCCAATTGCTGCATCAGCGATGCCGGCGGGTTGCCCAGATAGACCGCCAACTGATTGCCGGTGTACTTGCGACCGACGGTGAATACATCAACGATGAAGAATTCCATTCGCGACATTTCAATTGCTCGTTTCCTTCTGAACCGCGCCTCGCCAGCGCGCAGGCGGGTCTTGCTCAGGGCCTTGGAGCAGCCGGCCATAATGCTGCGGCCGCCGCTGATGCAGCAAGGGGAAGAGCTCCAGATATTGTTGGCGGACTTCGGCGCGCAGCACGGCGTGTATCACCTCGTCCCGATCTCGGCCCGCCTGGGCCAGGACGCGCCCCAGCGGATCGCAGATGAAACTGCTGCCGTAAAAGGTGACAGCGTTCTCCCGCCCGATGCGGTTGCATGCGGCGATGAAGACGCCATTGGCTGCCGCGTGACCGCGCATGACGCTGCGCCAGGCGCCCGCCGAGTCAAAATCTCCCGCGGTCGGTTCGGAGCCGATCGCCGTCGGATAATAGATGAATTCAGCCCCTTCAAGCGCGTAGATTCTCGCCAGTTCGGGAAACCACTGATCGTAGCAGGTCGGCGCCGCCAGCTTGACCGCGCCGATATCATGCACGGGGAATTGATCAGCGCCGGCGAAATAATCGGTCTCGTGATAACCCTCGCCCGAAGGGATATGCATCTTGCGCGTGAAGTGACGCAGGCGCCCGCGTTCGTCGTGAATGGTAGCGGTGTCCCAAGTGTCGCCGTTGCCGTCGCGCTCAAAGAGGCTGCCGATGATGCTGACGCGGTGCGCAAGCGCCAATTCAGCGAAGAATCGGGCGGATTCGCCGCTCGACAGAGGCTCGGCCCAGGCGAAGCCGGCTGGATCTCGCCGGCCGGGGAAGTAAGGCAAGATGGAGAATTCCGGCAGGCAAATCAAGTCCGCGCCGGTCCCCGCCGCCTCCGCCACCAACTCGCGGTAGAGGGCTTTGGTGGAAAGCTGGTCGCCGGTCCAATGTCCCTGCGCCAGGGCGATGTGAATGTCTCTCATGGTCTCATCCGCTCTCCGCGATCTCACGGGCGGCGCGCTGCCCGGTATAGTAGGCGCCATGCACCATGGCCGTCAGATGATGGGGCGCGCTCGCCTCGCCCGCCCAATAGAGCGGTGGCGTTGGGCAGGCCAGTTTTTCGCGCGCGTCATACTGCCCTGGCAGGCAGACGCTGTATCCGCCGAGGGCGAAGGGGTCTTCCGGCCAATTGACCCAGCGCGCCTTGCGATAGCGCAGCTTGGGCTGGCCAATCTCTGCCCGCAGCGTCTCAAGCCCTCGCTGAATTGCCGCTTCTTCGCCCAGGGCGAGCAGCACGCGGGCATAGTCGCCACTGAAGAACGCGGTCCAGACCGTGGCCCCGCCATCGCGCCCCAGCGAGGGCGACCACCACATCGGCGGATTTCCCCGGGCATAAATCGCGCCGATCGATGGATCGAGCAGCGGCTCGTCAAACAAGTAGACCAGCTTCATCACCGGCCCCATCTTTAGCCCCGCAAGGGCTTCCCGCTTGTGGCGCGGCAAGGGCGGATTGAAGCGCAGGCGATCAGCCTGCAGCAGGCCGAGCGGAAGCGTCACCACCGCCGCGTCAGCCGCGAAGGCTCGTCCGTCGCCCGTCATCACGCGTACGCCGTCCGACCAGTCGATCGACTGGACGACGCAGTTCAACTGGATATCCAGCCCGTCCGCCAGGCGCTCATAATAAGAATCATAGCCGTCCAGGATACGATAATCGCTGTGATCATCTTCGCCATCGCTGTCTTTGAAGAGATGGGCATGGGCCGCGGCATTGAGGCATTCCATGTTTTCCCCTTCGGCGTTGGCGAATGATCGCTGAACATAGCGCATTTGCCGCTCGCTGAAGCCGATCCGCCGCAGATAGCTGCCCAGATCTTCATCATCCCGTGGCTCGGGCGCATCACCCAGATCCCAGGAGCGCGTCAGATCCAGTTCGGCCGATGCCGCGCGCGCTTCGCCCATCGTCAGCCAGCCGCCTTCTTCGCTGCGGATCATCGAGTCGTCGATCTTGTTCCAATGCCAGGTCTTGAGTCCCAGCTTTTCCACCCATTCCCAGGTATTGACCTCGGGGGAGCGGCCATGAATCAGTTCGGCGCCGAATTCGACCGGGATATCGGCGAAATCCCGGCTCGTCCAGACGCGGCCGCCGATGCGGTCACGCGCTTCCAGGACGGTCGCCTCGATGCCGGCTTGCTGCAAATGATAGGCGGCGCTAAGCCCGGCGATGCCCGCGCCGATGACGAGGACTTTCATGCGCTGTCCCTAGGCCGCATAATTCGGATTCTCCCATACAATCAGCACACCGGCGTCCCCGGCGGCCGGCTCATCGACATAATCCGTCACGACGCCACCCGCGCGGAAGCCGCGATTCAACTGCATCGTCACTGTCGGATCCTTGATTTTGCCGGCGATCACCTTCTCGCCGTATTCGAGCACATCCAGCTTCTCGGCGCAATCCTTATAACCCATCAGCATCCCAACCGCGTACCAGCCGCGCAGGTTCAGCCCCCGCACTAATCGAAAGCGCGCCTCATACAGCCCCGTGCCGATGCCATGCCGTTGGTACATCGGGTGTACCGCCAATTCGACGCCGTAAAACCAATCGCCGTTGGGTTCGTGGGCGCTCAGCCGCAAGTCGCCGATGGCCTCCATCCAGGGCAGAATGGGCGCCGTCGGCGGGCGCGATGTGCGCATGGTGGTCGCCATGCCGACGCAATTCCCCGCGCTCGGTCCGCTGATCCGCTGCGCGGCGAACTGTCCTTGGGGGAAGCGCTCGATGTGAGCCAGGATGTCGTCCTCGGTGAAGCAGTCGTCGCAATCGCTTGGGTCGCGAATGCCATAGGCTTCACCATAGGAAATGCAGACGCTCCGCACATGCCAGGGTTTGGTGTTCATGATGGCGATGCCGGGCAGTTCCATCAGGACATCATTCCGGTCGAAATGCTTCAGCCACCAACCGTCAAAGTTCATATGCAGTGTTCGAGTCCCGTCACTGTTCGTTGTCCAGTAGGGTTCGTAAGGGTCGCGTTCTTCGCCGCTTTCTTCGGCAGCGTCTTTTGCCCCTTCTTCAATCAAATGCTTCTGAATTTCGGGCCAGTCTTGGTCCAGCGCCTGCTTCAGCGCCGCCATGTTTTCTTCGCTCTGGTCGCCGCGCAACGCAGCGTCCATTTTGGCGATTTGCCGCTCAAGGTCCTTGTCGCTCTCTTTTTTATCCACGGCGCCACCCTCGCTGCCGGATGCATAGCGCTTGCCCCTAAGATACGTTATTATCCTGATTTAGACTATGGCAAGTCATCGTCGATGAAGCAGCGTCACCTCATGTCACATCGCTTGCGCCGCCTGCAGAAGAATGGTTCCCTCCTGGCTTTGCCGACCGTTGCCTGGCTGGTCATATTCTTCGTGCTGCCGCTGCTGATTGTGCTTGTGGTCAGCTTCATGTCGCGTGGGCGCGGCGGCGTTGGGCAGATGCCCTTCACCCCCGAGCATTATGAGCGCACGTTTGGCGTCTTCTTCATCATCCTGCAGCGTTCGATTGGACTGGCGGCGCTGACGACGATCGTCTGCCTGCTCGTGGGTTACCCGCTCGCTTTCTTCATCGCCACCCGCCGCCGACGCCTCGTGCAGCAGATAAGCCTCTTTCTTGTGATTCTGCCCTTCTGGACGAATTTCCTCATCCGCACCTACGCCTGGCGCATTTTGTTGGGCGAGGAAGGCACGATCAATGGCATTCTGACCGGCCTGGGCTTGGTCAGCGAGCCGCTTTCGCTGCTGAACACGCAGTTCGCCGTGCTGGTGGGCTTGGTCTATGGTTTCTTGCCCTTCATGGCGCTGCCGATTTTCGCGTCGGTGGAGCGCTTCAACTTCCGCTACGTCGATGCGGCGCATGACCTAGGCGCCAACGATGTGCGAACCTTTCTGCGCGTCGTCCTGCCTTTGACTTTACCCGGCGTTTTGGCCGGCTGCGCCCTGGTGTTCATCCCTTCCGTCGGCGCCTTTGTCACGCCTGATCTGCTTGGCGGCACCAAAGGGCTGATGATCGGCAACCTGATTAACAAACAATTCGGCGGCTCGGGCAATATGCCCTTGGGCTCGGCTCTGTCAATCGTGATGATGGCCCTGGTGATGATCTCGCTGCTGGTCTATGTCTTCGCCAACCGGCGCGACGCCCGAGCATGAGCATGGCCGCCACAACCCAGCTGCTCATCAACGATTCGGCCATCAAGCGCAACCAAATGGTGCGTCGGCTTGGCCGGGCCGGTCTCTGGCTGAATCCGGTCTTTTCTTACTTTTTCCTCTGGGCGCCAATTGTGATTCTCGTCCTCTTTTCATTCAACGAAAGCAGGTCGGTCGCCTCGTTCACCGGTTTCACGCTGAAGTGGTACAACAACATATTGAACAACGTCATGGGCGCGGAACGGGCATTCTCCACCGAGATCATGCTCAACGCCTTTCGCAACAGCCTGTTCGTTGGGTCGGTCGCCACCCTCATCGCGACCGTGCTGGGAACCATGATCGCGCTGGCGATGGCGCGCGGCCGCTTCCCCGGCAAGGGTCTGATAGATGGCCTGCTTTTCTTGCCGGTGGTCATCCCGGAGATTACGCAGGCGATTTCCCTGGCCATCTTCTTCAAAGTGGCTTTCGACTGGATCGCCGTCATCAGCGGCGAGCGCATCTTCCCCGGCTTTCACACCATCATCATGGCGCACGTGACCTTCAACATATCCTATGTCGCCATAGTCGTGCGCGCGCGGCTGGCTGATATGGACCCTCAGCTGGAGGAAGCGGCCAAGGACCTGGGCGCCAACCCCTGGCGCGCCTTTTGGCGGGTGACTTTTCCGCTTATTCTGCCCGGCGTCATTTCGGGCGCTCTGCTGGCTTTCACCCTGTCGCTGGACGACTTCGTCATCACCTTCTTTACCTCAGGCGTCGGCACATCCACCTTGCCCGTCTTCGTTTATGGCTTGCTGAAGCTGACGGTCACGCCGGAAGTCAACGCCATCTCGACAATCATGATGGTCTTGAGTACGCTATTGATCGGCATTTCCCTGGCCATGCAGGGGCGCAATTCGTCCCGCGCTTAGTTCATTTCCATAATTGGAGGAGAGCACTATGAAAAAGTTAAGCCTGTTGATCTGTTTCATCTGTCTGATGGCGCCCGTCGCCTTCGCCCAAGATATGGAGCGCGATCCCTGGACCTGCCCCGAAGGCTACGAAGGGCAGACGCTGAGCATCTTCAATTGGTCGACCTACATCGCCGAAGACACCGTGCCCAATTTTGAAGAAGCCTGTGGCGTGTCGGTCAATTACGATATTTACGAGAGCAACGAACAGATGCTCGCGCGCATCCGGCAAGGCAACCCGGGCTACGACATTATCGTGCCGAGCGGCGGCACGGTTCAGCGCATGGCTGAAGAGATGCTGCTGATTCCGCTCGATATGGCGATGATCCCCAATGTCGCCAATGTGATTCCCGATCTGCTGGGCGCCGCCTACGATCCGGATAACACCTACTCGCTGCCCTATCAATGGGGCACGGTCGGCGTCGGTTACAGCACGGAAGTCTTCCCCGATGGCATCATCTCCTGGGAGCAGGTCTGGGAGCATGACGGTCCCGTCGCCTGGCTTGACGATCGGCAGACCATGCTCGGCATCGCCCATCTTTTCTTGGGCAACGATCCCAACAGCGCCGACCCCGATGAGATCAGCGCCGCCCGCGATTATCTGATCGAGAAAGGCGGCAATGTCGTCACGGTCGCGGCGGACGACGGCCAGGTTCTGCTGGAGCGCGGCGATGTCGATATCGCCGTCGAGTACAATGGCGACATTTTGCAGATCTCTTGGGATTGCGAATGCGATGATTACGCCTATGCCATACCGGAAGAAGGCAGCAACGTCTGGATTGACAACCTGTCGATACCGGTCGACGCGCCCAACCCGGAACTGGCAATGGTCTTCATCGATTACATCCTGGACGCCAAAGTCGGCGCTGACTTGACCAATTACATCTGGTACGCATCGCCCAACCAGGCATCTATCGAGTCCGGCTACATTGACGAAGAGATTCTCAACGACCCCGCCATCTTCCCGCCGCCGGAGCAAGTGGCGAATCTCTTCTCGGTCATTGATGTGGGTCCTGAAGCTGAAGAGCTGATCAACAACGCCTGGGATGAATTGCTCATTTTCCTCGGGCAGTAGGCAATCCGCTCGCTGCCATACCAATTTTGTAGGGGCGACTGACGGTTTGTGTCTACGCAACCCTGTGAGTCGCCCGCCAGAGCGTAAAGGCTCAACCCCATGACCACCTACGATGTCGAACTGATAGACATCGTAAAGGACTTCGATTCGGGCGGCGGCAAACTGCGCGCGGTCGACGAGGTCAGCGTGCAAATAGCCGATGGCGAATTCTTCGCCCTGCTCGGCCCCAGCGGCTGCGGCAAGACGACGACCCTTCGTCTGATCGCAGGCTTCGAGCAGCCCAGCGCCGGGCGCGTGCTCATTCGCGGCATCGCGATGGAGGGCATCCCCGCTTATCACCGCCCGGTAAACACAGTCTTTCAAGATTACGCCCTCTTCCCCCATTTGACCGTCGAGCAGAACATCATGTTCGGCCTGGAGATGGAGGGCGTCAACAAGAAAGAGGCGCGGGTGCGGGCGGGCGAGTCGCTGGAGATGGTGCGGCTGCCGGGCGTGGGCGAGCGCAAACCGCGGCAGCTATCCGGCGGCCAGCAGCAGCGGGTGGCTTTGGCGCGCGCGCTGGTCAAGAAACCGGCCGTGCTTTTGCTGGATGAACCCCTGGGCGCGCTTGATCTCAAGCTGCGCAAGAACATGCAATATGAATTGAAAGCCTTGCAGCGCGATGTCGGCATCACCTTCATTTACGTCACCCATGATCAGGAAGAAGCCATCACCATGGCCGATCGCATCGCCGTTATGAACGAAGGAAAAATGCTGCAAATCGGCAGTCCAAGGGAGATCTACGAACGTCCGGAGACAGTTTTCGTCGCCGACTTCATCGGCGAGACAAATTTCATCGTCGGCGAATTGCTCGAGCGCGGTCCCGATGGCTTCGGCAAAGTCAAACTGCCTGACGACACCGTCATCACCGCGCAACTTTCAGAGACGCTCAGTCGACCCGCCGGCCCGGTCCGCCTGGCCATTCGCCCCGAGCGCATCGGCATTTCAGACGTCCCCAATGCCTTGGATGGCGGCGTTGATGCAAGCGATGTCACGCTGCTGGATGCGCTGCTCATCGACAAGCAGTATATCGGCACGGACACGCGCTACACGGCGCGCATCGGCGCTGGCATTGAAGTGGTTGCGCGCCTGCAAAACAGCACCGAGCGAGACGCCGCCGCCTTCACCATCGGCCAATCCGTCAAAGTCTCCTGGCATAATTCAAGCGCCACCATCCTCGATAATTGAAATTGCCGCGCACTGCGCCGCTCGCTACACTGCGGGTGACTTCTTTGAATGCGGCAAACTCGCGTGACCGTCAAGATCTGTCGGTGACGCCAATGCAGCAATGCCAAAACAATGAACATTGTAGGCTTGTCCAGTACTGCATTTCTTACGCAAAGACAACTGAAATTACACCAAAATGAGACTAAAATGCAGGCGTAACTTGCGAAGGGCGACAGATTTCTACTTAATTCGCCAAGAAAAGCTCCCCTTCCCTGATGATTCGGGAAGCATCCCCCGTGAGGCGGGGGACCGAGGGGGCACATGGCCGGGGGATGGGGTAGAAAAAGCGACCATTTCGCTAGAGTACCGGACAAGCCCTACAACCTCTTTTTGTCGCGAATTCCTTATTCTGTGTGAGCCGAGTTGTGACTCGCGAGGGCTGTGGTGGAAACATGATGCGATCGCCCTGAAAGCCCAGGGCAATCGCTTCAAAATTAGTGGAAAGGAAACGTCAGAAAGGCTCAATCA
>JAPPEU010000041.1 GCA_028875245.1 Chloroflexota bacterium | reverse complement strand
ACGGCGATCGCGCGCGCGATGCAGAGCCGCTGCTGCTGCCCGCCGGATAGCGCCAGGCCCGATTTGTTCAGGTCGCCGCTGACCTCGTCCCAGAGCGAAGCGCCGCGCAGGCTGCGCTCGACGATCTCATCCAGCGTCCCCTTCTTTTTGATGCCCAGGAGCCGCGGCCCGTAGGCGACGTTGTCGAAGATGCTCTTGGGAAAGGGGTTCGGCTTTTGAAAGACCATGCCGATGCGCCGGCGCAGCTCGACCGGGTCGACCTCGCCGTCATACAAGTTCCGCCCGCGGTAGATGATTTGCCCCTCAACACGCGCGCCGGGCGTTAATTCCAACATGCGGTTGATGCCGCGCAGCACCGTGCTCTTGCCACAGCCGGAAGGACCGATCAAAGCGGTGATGCGGTTTTTGTAGATTGGCAGGCTGACATTCGCCACCGCGCGGCTAGCGCCGTAATAGAAGCTGCAATCGCGCAGTTCGATAACCAGCGTGGAACCCCTGCCGCCCTCCTTCTGCGGACGCGGAGCGGCAAACATACCATCTCCCCCTCCCTCATTTTGGGGGAGGGGGCGGGGGGGTGGGGGCATACCTTTGGCCATAACTTAAAACCTTATCGAATAACGATTGCGCAGGAAGATCGCCGCCCCGTTGAGCGTCAGCATAAGCGCAAGCAGCACGATGATGGCGGCCGCGGCGATATCGGCGAATTGGCCCTGAGGCCGCGCCGTCCACTGATATATTTGTATCGGCAGCGCCGTGAATTGGGAAAAGGGGCTGGTCGGGTCCGCCACCAGGTAGGTGGCCGCGCCAACCACAATCAGCGGCGCCGTCTCCCCCACCGCGCGCGATACCGACAGGATCGTTCCCGTCATGATGCCGGGGGTGGCGGCCGGCAATACCTGCCGCCAAATCGTTTGCCAGCGGGTCGCGCCCAGGCCGTAGGAGGCTTCCCGAATGCTTTGCGGCACAGCGCGTATCGCCTCTTGCGCGTTGATGATGATGATCGGCAGGACCAGCAGCGCGAGCGTCAAGCCGGCGCTGACCAGCGTCCGTCCATTGGGGGCGAAACTGTTGATGCGCACGAGACTCGCCATCAGTTTCGCATAAGTCTCGCTGCTGATGGGCGCGGTCGCGGGCAGATCAAAACGATAGCGCTCGCCGCGTCGTTCAATGTCGTGCGCTTCATCAGCGCGAACTTCGAGCGTTTCGACGGCGATATCCAGCGCATCCGCCAAGGCATTGGACATATTGATCACAGAGGCATTGCCTTGCATCGTCAAGCTGGGTGTGCCGAAGCGCAAGAATGTATCGACGACCGCTCCCAGCTGGCCCGTCTCGATTTCGGCGCTGTCGCTGGAAATGGCGACGCCGTCGAAGTTTATCTCGCCCTCAAAAATGGGGGCGATCCGTTCAATCACCGTTTCGACGCTGGGCGCGTCAAAGTTGTAGCCGAAGATAATGCCACTGCTGAATGGCGCCAGCGCGCGCACGAATATAGCGAGACCGAGCATGCCATAGATGATGGAAGGCACGCCCGCCAGGTTGCGCACATTCGTCTCGATCAAGCGATTGACGAAGCCGTGATGGGCGTATTCCTCGAGGTAGATGGCCGCGCCGACGCCGACGGGCAGCGCCACTGCAATCACCACCGCCATCAGCCCGATGGAGCCGATCAGCGCCGTACGCACCCCGGCCAGCGCCGGCGTACTCGACATCGGCGTCGTCAGAAAGTCGCCGTCCAGCCAACTGTGGAAGCGAACGACCGTGACCCTGGCGTCGTCGAGGCGCTCGCTGCGTTTGTATTCATCGAGAATCGGCCCCTCGATTTTCGCCTTGATGGCGGCGAAATTGAAGATCGCCTCGCTAAGTGTGAAGCTGGCGATGACCTGCTGCTCGACCACCTCTTCCAGCACCAGGGTGCGCAGAGTCCCGATATCGGCATAGCGCGCCAGCAGGCCGGCCTGCCGCTTTTTGCTGATCGCTTTCAGGAGCTCGCCCGCGATTGCCGGATCGACAGCCTCATCGCCGACGATTTCCGCCACCGTCGCCTTGGTAAAACGGGCATTTTCCACCTGGCTGATCGTGTCGCGGATCAAGACGCGCAGGCGCCCGCCGATATGTTCCGCCAGGATATCGGCCAGTTCAACCTTGCTCAAATCCGCCAGTGGCCGGCCGGCGGTCAGCGTCTCCGGCTCAACCGTGTTGACCACGCCAATGGCCCCGAAGGCTTCATTGACGACATTGAAGAAGAGAGCGACCAAGGCGAGACCGGCGACGAGGATCGAGAAATAGTTAAACAGCCTGCCGATGCGCCCACGCCGGCGCCGCCGCTCCAATCGGCGGAAGAAGTCCGCTTCCTTGGGCATGTAGTAGCGGCGTGGCGCGCTGTTGTCATCCGCCATTAGTAGGCCTCCCGGAAGCGGCTGATGATGACGCGGCTGAGCGCGTTGAGGATGAAAGTCATCAGAAACAGCGTCAAGCCGATGACGAAAATGCTGTTGTAATCGATCGAGTCATAACTCAAATCGCCGCCGCTGATACGCGCGATATGCCCGGTCATCGTCTCGGCTGAGTCAAAGGGATTGAAGCTGAAGTTGGGGCCGGCGCCGGCCGCGATCGCCACGATCATCGTCTCGCCGATGGCGCGCGATACCGCCACGATAAATGCCGCCAGAATCCCGCTCAGCGCCGCCGGAATCACCACTTTGAAGACCGTCTCCAGCTTGGTCGCGCCCAAGCCGTAGGAGGCTTCGCGCAAGGCCTTCGGCACGGCGTGCAAGGCGTCTTCGCTCATGGAGCTGATCAGCGGTATGATCAAAATGCCGACCACGATGCCGGCCGAGCCGGTATTGTAGATATTGACGACCTCGACCCCGAATATGCTCCGCAGCAGCGGCGTCATGAATGTCAGCGCGAAATAACCGTAAACGACGGTCGGGATGCCCGCCAGGATTTCCAGCACCGGCTTCAGCGCGCTGCGCACCCTGGGCGACGCGTATTCGCTGAGATAAATCGCGGCGCCGATGCCCAGCGGCAAAGCCACCAGCATGGCGATTGTGCTGGTCATCAAGGTGGCGTTGATCAAGGGGATGACGCCGAATTCGCCAATGGCCGGTATCCAACTGGTGTTAGTGAAGAACTCGAGGAGCGTCGGGCGGTCGTTATATTCAACCGCGACGCCGGCGCTGTGGGGCGCGATGGTGTTTTCGCCCCGCAGCCCGCGCCTCACTTCAAAACGCGGCAGGTAGCCGTCTTCGACGAAGAGCTCGCCGATGCGCTCGGTCAATGGAAAGACGGTCGAGCTGCCGGCGGCAATCAGCGCGCCGGAAACTTCCGCCGGGTTCACCACTGACAATTCAGCCGCGCCGGCCGCCCGGATCCACTCGTTGTGCGCCACCGCCAAGGCCTCGGTGGAAGCCTGGAAGTAGCCGACATCGACAATCACATCGTTGACCCGGGTGAGATAATAGTTGATGAAGTCTTTGACCTGCGGATGCTCGCGCATGATTTCGGCGTCGCTGTAGATGAACAGCGGCCGTGAGAGGGCATAGCTGCCATCTTCGACCGTTTGCGCGGAAGGCTCGACGCCATCCAGCGCCAGAATCTTCAGGTCATCCTTGTTCGCCAGATAATAGGCGTAACCGAAGAAGCCGATGCTATAGGGATTGCGGTGGATGCTGCCGGCCAGTTGATTGTCGTTCTCCGACATGATCGGGTCTTTGGCCAGCATCGCCGCCGGATCGCCATTCAAGACCGCTTCGATGAAGAAGTCGAAAGTGCCGCTGTCAGTCCCCGGGATGACCAACTGCACCGGTTCATCCGGCCAGCCCGCCCGCAGCGCGGACCATGTGTCCGCCTCGCCAAAGAGCCGCTTCAATTCGGCGAAGGTCAAGTCGCTGACGAAGTCGTTGTCGGCGCTCACCGTGATCGCCAGCGCGTCGGCGCCGACGCGAAAAGGAATCGGCTTGATGCCGGCCGAGCGACAGCGGTCGATTTCGCTCTGGCTGGCGGGCCGGCTGGCATTGACGATCTGCGGCCGCTTTAAGCCCAACTCGAGCAAATCGACGTCTGACGCGCACCAATGTTTGAAGCCGCCCCCGGTGCCGCCGCCATGGATGTCGATCTGATTGTTCTGAAACTCGACGACATCCATGACTTCCTGGCCGACGCGGATGATGCCGCTTTCCTCCACCGCTTCCAGGGCCTTGCCCGGCTCGACGGTGAAGATCCTAGTCTGGTCATCCATGTGGCTCAAGATGGGGCGATTGCTGTTCACCCATTGGTCGCGCGTGAAAAAGGCGATCGATTCGTTGCCCAGGACCAGGATGATGCCGAGTGTGGTGAAAATTGAAAGCAAGCCGCAGGCAAACAGGCCGATCTGAATGACCGTTTCGTGGATCTTGAATCGGCGCTTAAGGTTGAGCGAGCCGCGGTCGCTCTGCGCCAGTTGCCGCGTTCTATCCCAAGCTTGTTGATCGCGCATTCTCTTCTCTCAGGTAAAGCGCCCGTTCCATCAATCTGAGCGATGCCGCATCCCCCATTGCCTGGCAAGGCTTGAGATGGATCACATATCCATCATCATCGCATCAAGGAAGGCTTGTTTGGCGGCGTTCAGCGCGCTGGCTGAGGCCGGGAAGTAGCCCACATCAACAACCTCGTCGTTGACATGCGTCAGGTAGAAGCTGATGAAGGCGGTGACCTGCGGCTTTTCCGCCATGATGCCGGCGTCGCTGTAGATGAAAAGCGGGCGTGCCAGCGGGTAGCTGCCGTCATCGGTCGTCTGCGGGTTCGCCTTGATGCCATCGATGCTGAGGATGTTCAGGGCGTCCTGATTCTCGACATAGTAGGCATAGCCGAAGAAGCCGATGGCATAGGAGCTGCCGCTGATGCCTTGCGCCAAGACGTTATCGTCCTCGGATAGCTGCGGGTTGGCGCTGAGGATCGGCTCTTCATCTTCATCGAAGACTTCTTCCACGAAGTAATCGAAGGTGCCGCTGTCGGTGCCCGGGATGAAGCGCTGAATCGCTTCATTCGGCCATTCGGCGCGTACGTCCGACCAGGTCTCGGCGCTGCTGAAGATCAGCGCCAGTTCTTCCAGCGTGACATCGCTGACGAAGTCGTTGGCCGCGGAAACGGTGACGGCCAGGGCATCAGTCCCGACGCGAAACTCGATCGCTTCACGGCCGATGGCATTGCAGGATTCGCGCTCACTGTCTTTGATGGCGCGCGACGCGTTGCTAATATCGGTCTCGCCTTCGACGCAGAAGCGCTCGAAGCCGGCGCCGGAGCCGATGGACGCGATGGAGGGCGCGACGCCGCCTTCGTCCGTCCAGCGCTCCGCCATGCGTTCGCTCAGCGGGAAGACGGTGGAGCTGCCAGCGGTGATAATCTGACCGTCGGTGTAATCAAGCGGATCGACTTCGGGCAGCGCAAGATCGGCCTCCGAAGCGCTCGCCAAGACCGTTGCCAATGCGACAAATAGCAATATCGATAGAACTTTCCGCATGTGAAATTTTTCCTCCTGAGTATCCAAACATGAGCGAGGAATGTGCAGGCCTGCACAATCGATAGCTTAGCGGAAGACTGTTTAAGAAGGGCGGCGGGGCTATTAACGATTTGCTAGGCTTCCTTTAAGCCGCCTGACCGGGTTCTTCAATTGTTCTTCACACTCTTAACACTGGCGGCGAGGACATAATGCATATCCAGGCGCGGACGACATGTTTTGGTGATTTTGCCATATGACGCTAGAATCCTTGTAGAGTATCAGTCGTAGAAGTTGTGCCAATGATTAAGTATTTTCTGCGCCGCCTGCTGCAAGCGATACCGACTTTTTTCGGTGTCACGATCCTTTCGTTTTTGATTATGTTGTCTGCGCCCGGCGATCCCGTCGCCATGATCACCTTTTCGCCCAATCCGTCGCCGGAGGCGATCGCGTCTCAGCGCCGACAATTGGGTTTGGATAAGCCGCCGCTGCTGCAGTACCTATATTGGCTCATCGGCAATGACTGGACGCAGATTGATATTGATGGCGATGGCGAAGGCGACAAACGCGGCGAGCGGCGCGGATTCCTGCGCGGCGATTTGGGCCAATCCATCCAGCATGAACGCCCGGTCATGGAAGTAATTCTCAGGCGTGTGCCGGCCACTCTGCGCCTGGGCGTATCGGCGCTGGTCGTCGGTTATTCGATCGGTGTCACCCTTGGCGTCTTGGCGGCGGTCTTCCATCGCACCTGGATTGACCAGATTATCCGCGTCATTTCCGTGATCGGTAATGCCGTGCCCAACTTTTGGCTGGGCCTGCTGCTGATTATCATCTTTGGCGTCCAGTTGGATCTTCTGCCGATAAGCGGCATGCGCAATATTACGCAGCGCGGTCCCCAGAGCCTTGGCGACGCCCTGCGTCATATGATTCTGCCCGTCTCCGTCCTCTCGCTCAACACCATCGCCTTCATCTCCCGCTTTACGCGCACCCAAATCCTCGAGGTCCTGCAACAGGATTATGTCCGCACCGCCTATGCCAAGGGCCTGCACACCAAAGTAATCTGGTTTCGGCACGCCCTGCGCAACGGCCTGCTCCCTGTGGCCACCTTCCTGGGTCCCTCCATCGGTACCTTACTTGCCGGCGCAGTCATCATCGAGCAGGTCTTCCAGTGGCCAGGCATGGGCAAATTGATCATCGACGCCGTCTTCATCCGCAATTATCCGCTGGTGATGGGCAGCGTCGTTATCGCCTCGGTGATGTACATTACCGGCGTCATGCTCTCCGATATCATGTACGTCATTCTCGATCCGCGCATTCGGCTGGAGTAGGCGCCTAATGGTCAAGCAGTCGGGTGTAGCGAATATCAGTGATAGTAGCGCGCGCGCTCATTCACGCTCGTTTTGGCGCGACGCGCTCGCTTTCATCCTGCGCGACCGGCTGACCATATTTGCCATCACGGTGTTACTTGTCGCGACGCTGATCTGCTCCTTGTCGCCAGTGGTCATCGAGCAGGTACTCGGCCTCGAGGTCAACGACACCAGCATACCGGATCGCTTTAAGCTGCCCGGAGAAGACGGCTACGTGCTGGGCACGGATCAGCTTGGGCGGGACCAATTTTTGCGATTGATTTACGGCGGGCGCGTCTCGTTGACGATAGCCTACCTGGCAAGCACGCTGACCGTTTTCATCGGCATTACGCTAGGTTTGCTGGCGGGCTACTATGGCCGGCAGGTCGACGATGTAATCTCCTGGGGCATTAATACGCTCAGCGCGATTCCGCCGCTCTTCCTGCTGCTGATCGCCGCCGCTGTCTGGGAGCCCTCGGCTGAAGTGCTCGTCGTGGTACTGGCAGCGCTGGGCTGGGTGGGAACGAGTCGGCTGGTGCGCGGTGAAGTGCTCTCGCTTAAGGAGCGCGATTATGTGCTGGCGGCGCGGGCATTGGGCGCGTCGGATTTCCGCATTCTCATCTATCACATTCTGCCCAATGTCTTTTCCATCGTCATGGTTACCATGACCATCATCGCCGGCAACCTGATCCTCACCGAATCCGGCCTGAGCTACCTGGGCATGGGCATCCAGCCGCCGACGCCGACCTGGGGCAACATGCTGACCGATTCACGCAGCTATCTGGCCACCGGTCTGCATCTCATTTTCACGCCCGGCATCCTGATCATGATCACGGTGCTGTGCTTTTATTTGGTGGGCGATGGCTTGCGCGACGCGCTGGACCCGCGGCGGTATCAGCAGTAGCTCCATGCCGCGCAAATGCTGAGAGAACCTTTGGGCAGCCGGCGGCTGGAATCCACAAGGAGGAAAACATGCTTGAAGCCACTCTGCTTAGCATTAAGCGAAAGAACTTGATGCGGAAATTCAAGAGCTTCGAAGTGAAATATCGAGCCAAGTACCTGGGCGAGACGATGGCTAGAGAGGAATCCGAAGCGAGCATCGCGGGCGACCGCGCGCGACTTCAGGAAGCGATTCAGGAGGTCTGCGCCAAAAAAGATATCGGGCACGAGGAAATGAACCTGGTCGAAGATGAACTGAATGACTATGTGAACCGTTTGGTGCGCGCGGCATTTGATGCGGAAAGCAAAAAATACAGAAGCGCGAGCTTGTTGACGGACGCATCAAGATCAAGCGGGTGCGGAACTAGCGACAGGCCGCAGATCCGATGTTGATCGGGGCGCGACGCTTCTGCTTGGTCGGTGCTGGCAACGCGCTGGACCCGCGGCGATATTAGCAGTGACTCGACGGCAGAGACTGCTGTTTTCAAACGCGCGAACTTGCGATATACTATGCGCGAACGGCGTACACGAACCGGGGAATACATAGTGGGCTGGGAAGAAATCGTCTTCACCACCGGTACAAACATCACCGTCGTAGCGGGCTTGTTCTTGTGGCTGCGGGCGGATATTAAGCGCCTCGAAGATAAGATGGATAAAGGCTTTCAGTCCGTGGATGATCGACTGCGCAAAGTTGAAACTGAACAGGCGCGCATGGCAGGTTTGCTGGAGGGATTGGGGCTAGCGGGCAAGCTGCCGGCTGGGGAATAACAGCTTTCCAGACCAGCAAGTTTAAGCCAATATGGGGCGATTCATCGAGTCGCCCCTTTTTGTTTTCAGCGGAGTCGGGCGAACCACCGGCCATCTCTTTGGCGGAGCGCACAAAAAAGGGCGACTCACCGAGTCGCCCCTACATTTTCTAGCGGCGTGAGATTGGGGCTTTAGCCCTCAAGCGTCCACTTGTGAATATCGGCGGTGTAGCCATAGAAGACCCAGAACGCCGTCGGCTCGAAGCCCTGGACGCGCTTGGTGGCTGTCTGCCAGATGTTGGGCACGAAGGTCCAGTCATACGCAACGGAATCGTGGGTAATGCGCTGGATCTCTTTGTAGATCTCGCCGCGCTCGACCGGATCGCAACCCGGCAGCGTCCGCGCCTGTTCGATCAGCGCGTCAACTTCTGGATTAACGTATGAACTGGTGTTGCTGCCGCCCCACGCCGCCGTATCCCTTTGGCTGCTGATGATCGCCATGAAGTCATTGGGATCAGGCGCGCCACCAGTACCGCCGCTGCTGCTCATCGACGTGCCATCGTGCATCTGACCAAACAAGACCTCGTCGAGGTAATTGGCCCATTCGACCAGTTCCACCGTGACTTCTACGCCAATGTCCTTGAGTTGATCCTGCGCGATTAAGGTCGTGGTCGGGAACATGGTGAGGATATTGCTGTAGGGGATGTGAAGCGTCAAACGCTGGCCGTCCTTCTCGCGAATGCCATCGCCGTCCTCGTCAACCCACCCGGCTTCTTCCAACAGTTGCATGGCGGCTTCCGGATCGTAGGGATAGGGCTCAATGTCGGTGTTGTACGCCGCTGAGTGATAAGGATTGACTGCCCCAACCAGGCGCGTGCCGCCTTGCTCGCCGCCCATGGTCGCCAGAATGTCGAATTTGTTGTAGCCCATGGCGATTGCCCTGCGCACATTGACGTCGGTGAGGTAGGGATGCGGCGGCTGCTCCTGAAGATTGCCATCGGCGTCATAGGCCGGCGTCGGCTGCGTCGGGTCCGCCCAATTCAAGCTCATGAATTTGACCGACATCTGCGGGAAGATCTGCCACTGCAAATTGCTGGTATCGGTAATCTGCTCGAAGATATCGCCGTGCAGATAGGTGTAATCGATTTCGGCCGCCTGCAGGGACTGAGCCGCCAATTCATGATCGCCGACATTGCGGTTGATCAGATACGGAATGCCGACTTCGCCGCCCCACCAGGTAGGATTGGCGTAGTAACTCTGAAATTCCGCCGGCTCCCAGGCATCCATGATATAGGGACCGCCGCTGATCTCGATCGGATTGGTGCTGATTTCGCCATCCCTGAAATCGCTGAAATCCGCCTCGAAGCGATGCGCGGGCAAGAAGCGAGTCCCGCCCATTTCAGCGAAAACCGTGCAGTCGGGCGCGCTCAATACCACGCGGAAATTCTTGTCGTCAATGACCTCAACGCCCTCGACATTTGCAAAATCAGCCGCTCTCCATGACCCAACTTCAGGTGACTTGATCGCATCAATGACGAATTTCATATCATGCGATGTGATCGGTACGCCATCACTCCAATTCGCGTCCTCTCGTATGTGAAAGGTGATCGACATTCCATCATCGGCAGCTTCCCAAGTCGTTAGGCCCGGCAGCGGCTCATATGTTTGCGGGTCGATCTCGTAGGGCTTGGGCCACAGGACGCTGTAGGCCTGGTACGACGCGCCATCGCTGCTGATTAAGGGATTAAAGGAGGTGACGTTGCCGAAGCCGCGTATAACAATTGTCTCCGAGTCCTGGGCTAGCGCCAGCGCAGCGGAAAACACGAGCAATAGAACGAGCAAAAACTTTAGGATTCTCATGGTTGTCTCCTCTTTCACACTGTATGAACGAACTAAGCAAACTTCGCCCAACTATCAAATATACCACGTTCAGCGGACGTTTACGAAAAGTGATGCCATTCGCGCGCTAAGGCGTGAGATAACCAAGGATCTAGCCTTGCATCTTTAGAACAAATGCGCTATCCTTGCGGACATAGCACAACGCGGGCAAAAGCACTAAACTTGGGCTGACCCTTAGACAAAGCGAGACGACGGCGATGGCAAAGGCAAGACGGGCAGTGAAGGAAACGCAAATCATCGACAATCAGGATCATCAAGCCAGGCAGAAAGCGCTGGACGCGACCTTGACCGATATCACCAAGCGCTACGGCGATGGCACAATTTTCAACCTGGGCGCGGGCAATCACCTGGAGGTTGAGGCGATCTCGACCGGCTCGCTGGGCATCGATATTTCGCTGGGCATCGGCGGTGTGCCGCGCGGCCGCATCACCGAGATCTATGGGCCGGAAAGCTCGGGCAAGACCACGTTCTGCCTGCATGTCGCGGCGGAAGCGCAAAAGGCGGCCGGCATCTGTGCTTTCATCGATATGGAGCACGCGCTGGACCCGGCCTATGCCGAGAAGATCGGCGTCGATATTCAGCAGCTTTATGTCTCGCAACCCGATACCGGCGAGCAGGCGCTGGAGATCACGGAGCATCTGGTTCGGTCGGGCGCGCTTGATGTCATCATCATCGACAGCGTGGCGGCGCTGGTTCCGCGCGCTGAAATTGAAGGCGAGATGGGCGACTCGCATGTCGGCTTGCAGGCGCGTTTGATGAGCCAGGCGCTGCGCAAGCTGGCCGGCGCCATCAAACAATCGAACGTCAGCGTCATCTTCACCAATCAACTGCGCGAGAAAGTGGGCGTGATGTTCGGCAGTCCCGAGACGACGCCGGGCGGCCGGGCGCTGAAATTCTACGCCAGCGTGCGCATCGACATCCGCCGCATCCAGCAGATCAAGCACAGCGGCGATGTCGTCGGCAATCGGACGCGCGTCAAGATCAAGAAGAACAAGGTGGCGGCCCCCTTCAAGGAATGCGAATTCGACATCATGTTCAACCAGGGCATCAGCAAAACAGGCGAGATCATCGACATCGGCACCGAGCTCGGCATCATCGACAAGCGCGGCGCCTTCTATCGCTATGCCGATGAACTGCTGGGGCAAGGGCGTGAGAACGCCAAGAGCTTCCTGGGGAGCAACGGGCGGACGTCAGATGTGATTGAGGGTCAGATTCGCAGCACCTTTGGCTTGCCGGCGCTGGCGCAGGCTGGGGGTGGGGAGGGATGAAAACCTACGTTTTAGCTTCAAAGAACGATAGCAGTGACGATGTAATGGAGAATACTCAATGGTATCTCAAGAGGCCTTGACTATACGACCCGGTATAGCTACGTCAACTTCTACAGAGGAACGCATTCGTACCAATCTAGGGGTGGCTTATTGGGCTGAATCAGTAAGTCTTATGGAGCGGCTTCTCGATGACAATAGCGTAGACTTGATAATGACAAGCCCGCCATTTGGGCTAGTTCGGAAAAAAGAATATGGGAATGCTGACGCCAGCGACTATGTGGACTGGTTTCGCCCTTTTGCCAAACAGTTTGCACGTATTCTAAAGTCGAACGGGTCGTTAGTTATTGATATTGGTGGCGCATGGAATGCGGGCAAGCCGACCAAAAGTCTGTATCATTACGAATTGCTACTTTGTCTTTGCAAAGAGTTTGGTTTTCATCTGGCACAGGAGTTTTTCTGGTGGAATCCTTCCAGGTTGCCATCTCCCGCGGAGTGGGTCAACGTAAGGCGTATTAGAGTAAAAGATGCTGTAAACAACATATTTTGGCTATCTCCTGATCCATTTCCCAAAGCAAGTAATCGTCGTGTGTTGACTCCCTATAGTAAGAGCATGGAGGGCCTGCTTGAGTCAGGTTATCGTGCCAAAAGACGTCCTAGCGGACACGACATAAGCAAGAATTTTGCAACTGACAATGGAGCGGCGATCCCGCCAAATCTAATTGCAGTAGCCAATACTGAGAGCAACTCTCATTACATGCGTTACTGTAATGAAAATGATCTGCCTGTGCATCCGGCCCGATTTCCCTCGTTGATTCCGGAGTATTTCATCAGATTCGTGACGGACCGTAATGACTTGGTAGTTGATCCATTTGCCGGTAGCTGCGTGACAGGCGAAGTGTCTGAACGGCTTGGACGCAGGTGGATTTGCAGCGAGATCGAAGAGAAGTATCTACTCGGTGCTCAAGGGCGATTCCTGAGGCCATCCTCGCCCAAACAACTGCGCTTAACTGGTGAGAAAGTTGAGTCTTACAATATACAGCGTCCTGGCGCGCTATGGCACGACAGTCCGCAGACACCACTCTCTGCGGATGGTGGACGTTCCCGGCCTAAGAAACGAAATCAGGTATAGCCGTTTAGCATGCCACCCGCGTCTCGCGAAATCATAAATCGCGCAATATTGGATGCTATTGGCGAATGTGGCGCTGTCGGTCTGCGTATGCAGTCGCCTGCGGCGCATCCTCGCATGTATCTCGTCGCGTATAGGAATCGTCAAATTTCCATTTGGGTGTACTGTTGGACAATTACGCGTGGAGGGCGGCCCTCTCTCGCGCAAGAGTATCGCATTCAGATGACAACTGTGGAATCCCCTCTGCCTTTGAACCCCGATGGTTTTACGATACTGTTGGGCTATGAGCCAGATCGCGACGTGTTTGCAGGTTTCGATCTAGAGCGACATCGAACATTCACCAGTGGGTCACCGTCAGTTCAGGTCAGCGTTGCTACACTGAACAATTGCCTCCAAGATGGTTTGGCATTTCAAACGAAAAGCAATGATGAAATTGCAATAGGTGTAAGAAGCGATCATTTGCTGTTCTATTGCGAACATGCTCGCGAATTACATGGCTTAGGCGTGGATTCGACATTTGTTGAAACAGCGGAGCGTATTGTAACGACGCAGAAAATCACTGATCTTGAGATTCAGGGCTTGCCAGAACAAAGACAACTCGTAATACGCGAAACTGCACGTTGGTCTCGTTCATCAACATTTACGAAGCGGGTCTTGAACGCGTACGACAACAGATGCGCGGTAACTAGGCGCAAGCTCAAGCTCGTTGATGCGGCTCATATCCTTCCAGTGCAGGCAGGTGACAAAAGCATCGATAACGTTCGTAACGGTATTGCGCTGTCTCCGACTTATCACCGAGCTTTTGACAGGGGGCTTATATTTCTGGACGAAAGCATGGTCATGCGTCTAAATGGTTCAAAAGCTGACGATTTGATGCGCCTGGGGTTAGATTCAGGAATTGAAAGTTTCGCGGCGCAATTGGGGAAAATTCACCTGCCATACAATCCTGAACAGCATCCGGATCCATACTTTATTCATCTTGCAAACAGTTACAGAGGACTCCGAGGTTGATTTCTGTCCCCCCGCTGCGCCACCCAAGCCGCCTCGCTCACCAGCTCGCCATTCTCGACGCTGCTGTCCTTGAAGCGCTTGTTCTTATCGAAGTAGAGCTCAATCTCCGCCTGGAAGGGGCAGCGGGCCGCGCTCGCCACCTTGCGGCACCAGTAGC
The DNA here is from genome assembly GCA_028875245.1 of Chloroflexota bacterium. Lineage (GTDB taxonomy): Bacteria > Chloroflexota > Anaerolineae > Aggregatilineales > Phototrophicaceae > UBA6055. The sequence goes on along the minus strand of JAPPEU010000041.1, from coordinate 15,524 downwards.
CCTTGCCATCATCGGTCTGCGACAAATCGTTCAGCGGATCGACGCGGATCCGCAGGATCTCCTTGCACATCTTCGGCTGCACATAGAAATAGAGCCCGCGGTCTTCGTCCCGGCCGCCGCCGAATAGGCTCTTGAGGAAGTTCATCGTCTCTGCCTTTCGGTATTCCTGAGTTGCAACATTATATTCCATTATAGCGTGTTGGCCTGTGGCGCGCGGGCGACCCAAGGGGCGCCCCTAGAACCATCATTATTAGCAAGACGGCAGCCGCAAATCCCAGGCTTCCAGATCGGCCATGAAGCGATGCGCCGTCATATCGAGGTGCACCGGCGTCACGCTGACATAATCCCGATGAACCGCCCAGACATCAGTGCCGAGCTCGTCCGTGTTGGCCATCGGCGGCTCGCCCTCAACGCGCGCCACGCCCGCCGCCACATCAACCAGCCGGTCGCGGTATATCCGCACACCCTGCCGCGTCAGGCGGATGCCGCGCAGGTCCTCAATACGCTTGACCGGCGGGATGTTGACATTGAGGATGGTGTAGGGCGGCAAGCCTTGTTCCAGCGTGCGCTCGGCGATGCCCAGCGCGACTTTCGCCGCGACTCGATAATCAGCGAGATGGTCGGCGTTGGCTCGGGCGAGGGAGAAGGCGACGGCGGGGAGGCCGTGGATGGCCGCTTCCAGCGCCGCCGTGACCGTGCCGCTGTAGGTCAGGTCTTGCGCCATATTCTCGCCGCGATTGATGCCGGAGACGACGATATCAGGGCGTTCGTCGATCAGCCCCAGCAGCGAGAGGGCGATGCAGTCGGCGGGCGAGCCCTTTACCGCCAGCGCCGGGATGCCATCGCCCACCGCGCGCCGAGAATAGGAGATGTCTTGAAAGAGGGTGATCTTGTGCCCGCTGGCGCTCTGGTTGGTTGCGGGCGCGCAGACCCGCACCGGACCGAGCTCCCGCATGGCTTCCGCCAGCGCCAGGAGGCCGGGCGCGTCAATGCCGTCGTCGTTGGTCGCGATAATCGATGCCACAGGCGATGTCCTTCCCGCTTCGCAGGCGATTCAGTTGATCAAGCTGGAGACCGGCAAGACGCCCGTAGACTGATGAGCCGCTTAGCCGCAGCCGCCCCGCTCCAGAACGAAGGACGCGCTGTTGCCTGTGTTATCCATTTCATCAGTCTCCGGCAGGTGATTGCCACTGTCGACGATTACGCGAATGAATTGCTCTTCACCGGCGCGCGCTGTCAATGTGATGGGAATTTCGACCGTGTCTTCTTCCCCCGCCTTCAGCGTTTTGAGATAAGCCAGCGGCGGGTTTTCACTGAGCGCGGCGCCATCGCTCAGCAAGAGAGCCTCGGCAATCACCCAGGCGACGTTTTGCGTCTCGTCCGAGCCGTCATTGCGAATCCGCGCCCTTACGGTCGATTCCTGATTGCAGACGACGGGCGGCTCGACCTGCACATCCAGCAGGAGCAGATTGACGCCTTGGGCAGCCGGCAGCGGCGGACCCGTCTCCACCGGCAGGCCGGCGATGTCGCCTTCTACGCGCACAAACTCGGCGTAGACCCAGGCGTCAACGGGGGCGTCATATTCGATGCGATACCACTCGCGCGATGGATTGACCGCCACGATCAGCACCTCAAAGTTTTCGTCGAGGTTGCCCAGGAGATCGTGCGCAGCGCCGGGGCCGACGCGTATCCGCGCGGGCTGCGTCATCCTTCCCGCGACGCCGCTTGCATCGGCGCGGGGCGGCTCTGGGGCGGATTCCGCGCTCTGCGCGATCGGCTCAGCCACAGCCGGCTGGGCGACTTCAGGGCCGGCCGAATCGGCAGTCTCGCCGGATTCAGGCGCCTGTGAGAGCACGGCAATGCTCACATCTTCGCGGTCGAAGGCGCCGTCGCCGCGCTCGGCCAACACGGAAATCTTGAATTCGCCCGCCTCGCTGGCGGTCCAGTCGATCGTGAGCGGCAGCACGGCCGCGTTGGTCTCGTTGGGATTGAGCTTCTCGCCCAGCAAGGCCTCATCCAGCAGTACGCTTATCCGCGCCAGATCAGGCCCGGCGTTTTCCACACGCGCTTGCACGATCACTTTGGCGCCCGCCAGATAAGTTTGATTCGGCGCTGGCGCTACAATGCGCACTTCCGGCGGCCCGTCAAAACTGGGGGATGCCTCTTGACCGATGAAGCCCAGATTGCAGCCGGCGCAAAGGAGCGCGACGCCAAGGAGCGTCAGCCGGAATGCCCTGACCCAAAGGGATGCGGCGCCAGATTGCATATAGGATCTCCTATCGCGCTCGACCCTGTCGACTCTATCAGAACTCAGCCCGATATGCGAGATAGTCTAAGCTTTCACCTTGACCGAGACAGCCCCCCGCAAGTCAGGATTTGGATCACAAAATCAACGAACCCGCAAAAGTGAGAATCTGTAGAAGCGTCTCGGCGAGACGCCCGTCGAACGACATTTTGAAGACAAGCGGACGTTTCAGTGAAACGCCTATACAATGTACGTTGTGAGCAGATGCAATTAGAGAAGAGGGCACATAGTCCTTTGTTTGCTCAGCGAAGTTATCTTGTAGTCGCCGTATGTCGCGTCTCTGATCCTCGCAGGCTTTCGTTTCCAGAACAGTTTGTGTACCATAACAGCGCGAGCGAAGGATTTTTATGGCGATAATCGCGGGATTGCGGGATAAGCGGATCATCCTGGGCGTCTGCGGCAGCATCGCCGCTTACAAGGCGCTTGACCTCGCCAGCAAACTGACGCAGGCCGGCGCTTTGGTCGATGTCGTGATGACCGATGCGGCGCAGCGCTTCGTCAGCCCGCTCAGCTTCCAGGCGGTCAGCGGGCGACCGGTTTATAGTGACATGTGGCGCGCGGAGGCGAGCGGCGGTTTGCCCAGTCATATCGCCCACGTCGGCTTGGCGGAAGGGGCGGATCTGCTGCTGATTGCGCCGGCGACCGCCAATACCATCGCGAAGCTCGCTCATGGCATGGCCGACGACATGCTCTCGGTCACGGCGTTGGCGGCCCGTTGCCCGCTGCTCATCGCGCCCGCGATGGACGGCGGCATGGCTGAGCACCCGGCGACCCAAGCCAATTTCGCAATCCTGCGGGGGCGCGGCGCGCAGGTGATCGAGCCGGAACGCGGCCGCCTCGCCAGTGGCTTGCATGGGCGCGGGCGCCTGCCGGAGACCGCGACTCTGCTTGGCCACATACGGCGCGCGCTCGGCCAGGGCGGCGAACTCACCGGGCGCAAACTGCTGATCACGGCCGGCGGTACGCGCGAGGCCCTTGACCCCGCGCGTTACATCAGCAATCGCTCGACGGGCAAGCAGGGCTACGCCATCGCCCAAGCGGCCATCGACGCCGGCGCCGATGTCGTTTTCATTTCCGCCGCCGATTTGCCGCCACTCGTGGGCGCTGTGCGGGTAGACGTGGATTCCGCCCAAGCGATGTTAGAGGCCGTGCTGGCGCACATTGCCGGTTGCTCCGCCTTGATCATGGCCGCCGCCGTGGCTGATTATCGACCGCGCAGCGTCGCCGAGCAGAAGATCAAAAAGTCCGATAAGGCCATGAACCTGCCGCTGGAGCGGACGCCGGACATCTTGCTGGCGGTCAAAGCCCAGCGCGTGGAGAGCGGGTATCCCACGGTCGTGGTTGGCTTCGCCGCCGAGAGCGAAAACCTCCTGGAGAACGCCCGCGGCAAGCTGCAGGCAAAGGGCTTGGATCTGCTCGCTGCCAATGACATCACGGCGGAGGATGCCGGTTTTGCAGTTGATACCAATCGCGTCGTCCTGCTCGATTCGGACGGGGGCACTCAAGAGATTGAACTCGCCAGCAAAGACGTGATCGGCGCCGCCATCATCAAGCGGGTCGGCCGTCTGCTGGATTAGTCCCCGGTCAAAGCCTGATTCAGCTGCCCCAATTCATGCAGGGCATGGCAATGCGCTACATAAGCGGATAAGGTCTGCCGGCAGCCGATTTGATAATAGGCGGCCAATTCGGGCAGTCCCGCTTCCGCAAAACCATCCTGCTCATAAATGACGCGCGCGCCAGCGTCCGCCGCGCCGAAACTGAGCGTGATCCGCGTCTCGCCGGGCCAGGTTGGGTCGCGCCAGGTGTAGGCCAGTCGCGCCGGCGGGTCCCATGCTTTGATGCGCCCGATTTCGTATTCGGTCTGGTCCAGGAAGGTCTCGTAATAGCGCCCGCCCAGTCGAGGCTCGAAGCGGATATGCAGCGGGCCTGTGGACTTTGGCGCGAAGCTGAAAGGGAAGACGCCTTGCCGCGGCCACCAGACATCCATCTGCTGGACGAAGGCGTCGAAGGCTTTCTCCGGCGGGAGAGGGACGATAACATCAAGGGTTACATCGGGCATGTGTACGTTTCACTTTGCTAAACTATCGTTCCAAGCGCTGCCATGAAAGTAACGCAAATAATAAGGAGCGTGTAGGGGCGTCTCGCTGAGGCGCCCACTTTAACAGCTACACCTTTTGGGCGTTTCGGCGCCCCCCCCCGACGGGTTTCATTTTCACCACAAAGGAAAGAAGGACACAAAGAAATTACATATAGTCTACGTTTCTCGGTGTCCTCGATTTTCTCGGTGTCCTCGGTGGTAAAGTTTTTTGTTTCCACCGAAAGGGATACACTTCCAAAGTCGCCGTCACTTGCTAGGGGGCGGCCATCTCGGTTACACTACTTGCGCCGCGACGAAACGGAAGCCGCCACCATGTTTGATGACCTGCAGCAAGTCAGCGTTGCCCTGCGCCAAGAGCAATACATCGCCACTGACGAGATCTCCACGGTCGTCTTCCTGGCCAACAAGCTGGGCAAGCCGCTGCTGGTCGAAGGGCCGGCCGGCGTCGGCAAGACCGAGCTGGCCAAAGCCTGGTCCGGCGCCGCGGACATGCCCTTGATACGCCTGCAATGTTACGAGGGGCTGGATGAAAACAAGGCGCTCTACGAATGGGAATACGCCAAGCAGATGCTCTATACGCAGCTGCTGCGGGACAAGCTGAGCGACCTGCTGGCGGCCGCCGATACCTTGCGCGCTGCCGCCGACCGCCTGGGCGAGGAGGACGATGTCTTCTTCAGCGAGCGCTTCCTGCTGGCGCGTCCCCTGCTGGCGGCGCTGCTGAGCGACGAGCCGGTCGTCCTGCTCATCGACGAGATCGACCGCGCCGATGCCGAGTTTGAAGCCTTCCTGCTGGAGATCCTCAGCGATTTTCAGGTGTCGATCCCCGAGCTGGGCACGGTCAGCGCGGCGCATCACCCCAGCGTCGTGCTCACCAGCAACAATACGCGCGAGCTATCCGAAGCCTTGAAGCGGCGCTGCCTTTATCTCTTCGTCGATTACCCCAGCCAGGAAGCCGAACTCAACATCGTCAAGATGCGCGTGCCGGAGCTGGATGAGAAACTGGCGCGCCAGGCGGTGGATGTGGTGCAAGCCATGCGCCGCTTCGACCTGAAAAAGAACCCCAGCGTCTCCGAGACCATCGATTGGGCCAAAGCCCTGGTCACGCTCAACGCCGACAGCATCGACGAGAAGACCCTCGAAACCACCTTGACCGTCCTGCTCAAGCATGAGAGCGATGTGCAAAAGGCGCGCCGCCAAATCAGTCAGAACGACGACCGCTACGAAAGCCGCCGCCGTCCCCGTTCCGATTGGAATTAACGGGCCGACAATCGGTCGTCTCCGCGGCTGACAAATCGAGCCTTCTGCTGTAAACTGGCGCATTCATACGCAGCGCAATTTGGAAATCCGCATGAGCCTGTCCAACGGCAGTCCCGATAATTCGCGCGCCCTCGCCAAGCGGCTATTCCGCGCGCCGCTCTATCTTTATCAGTTGGGTTGGGGCCCCGTGTTAAATTGGATCCCGCTGCTCATCCTGACCACCAAAGGACGCAATAGCGGCCAGCCTCGCCATATTGTGATCGAGTACCGCCGGCATGGCAGCAAGTACTACGTCGTCTCCGGTTGGGGCGCGGATACGGACTGGTATCGCAACATCCAGCGCGACAATCGCGTTACGATCCAGCATGGAGCGCATATTCTGGACGCGCGGGCGCACAGAGTGGAGGACGCGGCGGAAGCCCTGCGCGCGCTTTACATGTTCAGCCGCAACTCCTGGATTTATGAATCGCTTTTCGCGCGCATGTCCTCGGCGCGGGCGGCCGATTTGAACACGCTCGCAGAAGTCGTCGAGGAATTCACCGTCATGCGCCTGGAGCCGACGGGAGAGGCGCCCGCGCTGCCGGCCATCGAGCCCTTCAGCCCGCCTGTTCGGCAGTTCGCGGCCTTTGTGGCGCTCCTGGTGGCTTGGCGCCTGGCCCTGTCGATCCTGCGGTCGATGTTCTCAGAGCGCCGCCGGGACGAGCGGAAACGCTAATCACCCGTTTCCCGTCCAGCGCCGAAGGCATTCAGACTTCAAACTCGACGCCCTGCGCCAACGGCAGTTCGCCAGAGAAATTGATCGTATTGGTCTGCCGGCGCATATATGCCTTCCAGGCGTCGGAGCCGGATTCGCGGCCGCCGCCCGTTTCTTTTTCGCCGCCGAAAGCCCCGCCGATCTCCGCGCCGCTCGTGCCGATATTGACGTTGGCGATGCCGCAATCCGAGCCTGCATGACCGAGAAAAGCCTCCGAACTGGCCAGGTCTCGCGTGAAGATCGCGCTCGACAAACCCTGGGGCACGGCGTTGTGCAGGGCGATGGCTTCTTCCAGCGTCTCGTATGCCATGATGTAGAGGATGGGCGCGAAGGTCTCTTCGCAGACCAGCGGACTTTGCCCCGGCATGCGGATGATGGCCGGCTCAACGAAATTCTCGCCGATAGCGGGCAGGCGTCCGCCGCCGCTGAGCACATCGCCGCCCTCGGCCTTCGCCCGCTCGATAGCGGCCATCATCGCCTCGACCGCGCGCCCGTTGACCAGCGGGCCCATCAACACGCCCTCCGCCATCGGATCGCCGATCCTGACGGTCTTGTACGCGCGCGCAAGCCGATCACACAGTTCATCGACGATTGAACGCTGGACGATCAGCCGCCTGGTTGTCGTGCAGCGCTGGCCGGCGGTGCCGACGGCGCCGAAGACGATCGCGCGCGTCGCCAGGTCCAGGTCGGCATCGGCGCTGACGATGATGCCGTTGTTGCCGCCGAGCTCGAGAATGGCGCGCCCCAGCCGGCCGGCCACCGTCCGCGCCACATGCTTGCCCACGCGGATTGAACCGGTGAAGCTGATGAGCGGCAGGCGCTCGTCCTTGATCATGCGCTCGCCGACAACATCGTTCGCGCCAATCACAAGATTGAAAACGCCGTTTACGCCATGTTTCGCCATCACTTTGTTGCAGAGATGCTGCACTGCTATCGCCGTCAATGGGGTACTGGGCGAGGGTTTCCATATCATCGTATCGCCGCAGACCGCCGCTATAGCCGCGTTCCAGGACCAGACCGCCAGCGGGAAGTTGAAGGCGGTGATGATGCCGAGCGGACCCAGCGGGTGCCATTGCTCGTACATGCGATGCCCGGGGCGCTCCGAGTGCATCGTCAAGCCGTAGAGCTGCCGCGACAGGCCGACGGCGAAGTCGCAAATGTCGATCATCTCTTGCACTTCGCCCAGCCCTTCCGCGCGTATCTTGCCATTCTCCAGCGTCACCAGCTCGCCAAGTGGCTCTTTGTGTTCGCGCAGGGCCTCGCCAAGATCGCGGATGAGTTCGCCGCGTTTTGGCGCCGGCAGCAGGCGCCAGGTTTCGAAGCCGGCGCGCGCCGCCGCCACAGCCAAATCGTAGTCAGCAGCGGATGCTTGCGCAACCGAGGCAATGACTTCGTTCGTCGTCGGACTGATCGACGGCAGTCCAAGTCCAGCGCCCTGCATCCAGCCGTCTACGCCCGTGCAGACGCCCGCGTTCAGGGCTTCAATGCCGAGCTTTTTCAGGATGTCGTTCATTGGTTTTTACCCCCATCCCCTGGCCCCTGTTCCCCCTCGGTCCCCCGCCTCCCGGGGGATGCTTCCCAAGATGAGGGAAGGGGAAAATATCACGGGCTTTTTAGATAAACCGGCATCACGCGAGCCGCCGGGAAGGCGCCCGCATCGCTTTCGCGCAAACGGCGCCAGGCGATCTCGGCCAGATAACCGGCGCGGCGAAGGCCTTGAGCGGCCGGCGCCAGGTCGATTGCCGCGCCCGCTTCTTGCGCTCGTCGAATCTGTTCCAAGCCGGCCATCGAGACTTCGCCGCAGATGCGAATCGGCCGATCAATAGTTGACAGAACAGTCGCCCAGTCGCTGATTTGGGGCGGACGCCGCTCGACCCAGGCAGCGCGCTCGACCCGATATTCCGCCCAAATGACGCGGTCGCGCCCGGCCGACACGGTCGCGATCAGGGGCAAATCGTCCTGGTGGGTTGGCTGGGCTGCCAGCACCGTCGCCAGCGTCGTCGCCGGCACCAACGGGAGCTCAGAAGGCGCCGCCATGCCCTTGGCCAGCGCGACGCCGATGCGCGTGCCGGTGTAAGAACCGGGACCGACGGAAACCGCCAGCGCTCGCAAATCGCCCGCCGTCACATTGACCTGCGCCATCATCCGCTTGACCTGCGGCGCCAGCAGCTCGCCATGCCGCCGGCCGGCGTCGAAGGTATACTCGGCCAGCAGCGCATCGCCATCATGCAGCGCGATGCTCAGCAGCGGCGTCGCCGTGTCAAGCGCCAGCAGCATGGGCCGCCCCCCGCGCCTGCGTCAACATGCGCCAAAGCGTCTTGATGAGCGCTGTGTAGCGTTCGCCCCGGGCCTGCAGAAATAAATCGCGCCCGTCGTCTTCGCGCGGCAGGATATCGATCCAGAGGCGCGCCGCCGGCAAAAGCTCCAGGATGCGCTCCGGCCACTCGAAGATGACCAAGGCGCCGCTATCCAGGATTTCATGAATGCCCAGGCTTTCGGCGTCGCGCGCGCCGCTGATGCGATAGAGATCAAGGTGATAGAGCCGCCCGTCGTCCGCTGGGCGCTCGTGCTCATGGACCAGATTGTAAGTCGGGCTGTTCAATGGCGGGAACGCGCCCCATCCAGCGCCTATCCCGCGACAGAGAATAGTCTTGCCCGCCCCCAATTCGCCAGCCACGCAAATAATATCGCCCGGCTTGAGGAGCCGACCCAAATTGAAACCGATCGCTTCCGTACGTCCGGCAGTTTTGCCGCTGATATGAAATTCGCTTTGGCGCAGGCCGGACGCGGGCTCGCTGTCTGCAATGTCCATGCGCGCGATTATACACGGTCGCCGCCTGTAATTTGACCGCAGGTCCCATCATTGACTTGCGAGACTGCGCGCGGGGTCCTTTCAGCCCGGCTTGAGCAGGTGGATCGCGCCAAAGCGCCGTACTTGAAAATGTTCAAGATCGTAGCGCCGCAGACCGCGCGGAGACGTGAACACATAGTCCGGCTCCTCAGCCAGGCCGAGTGGGCTGCGGTTGCTGTTCTCCAGGTCATAATAAGAAGCCAGCAGGAAGTCAAAAGCCATGCCGAGTCGATAGCTCTCATCAACAGTGCTCCAGGGCAGGACCCACCAATGCTGCGACATCTCTGGCAGCAAGTCGTAACTGACGGTGATCGCCTTGCCCCCGGCCCAATCAGAGGCGACCCAGCCGGCGGCGTCGTTCATGTTGCTGTACAGGCTGAGATTCTGCCCCGAGTGCCTCGCCCGATCGTGATTGGCGACTCTGATGACCGTATCGCAAGCGCCAAGAGCGGCGTAAACCAAAACAAGCGCGGCCGCCAGCGCTTGCAGCTTCCGCCTCACTGCGAGGGTGTAGATGCCATAGGCGCAGCTCAGGAACTGCAATCCGATCAAGGCATAATAATAACTTTGCTGGCCCCCGGGATCGGCGCGGGCGAGGACAAGGCCGACGATGAATAGCAGTGTGAAGAGCAGCAAGAACAGATTGCGCCCGGCGGGCGATGCCAGCAAGAGATTCTGCCGTAGGCGCAGCGCCGTGAAGAGCGGTCGCTGATGCCCCGCCGGCGCCGCGCGCTGTGATTGGGGGGCTTGCAGGAATCGATACAGCGCGTGAACAATGCCGAGCCAAAAGCAGGCTTCCAGCAGAAAGCGCAAGAGCGAGAACAGCGCATGCAAGAGGGGCTGATGGCCGCGCAGATTCCCCAGGTCGGTGTTGAAGGCCAGGCGCAAACCGGCGATGACTTGCAGCGGGATCTCGAGCAGCCAGGCCAGGCCGCGTTCCAGGCGCGTCTCGGTTGGTTCAGCCGAGTCCTCATCATCTGAAGCGGGGGTCGTATTCTTCTGGATTCGCGGGGCCGGCTTGAGATGATCGTACTCGGCCAGCACCTCGGCGCTGATGGTGTTGCGCCGGGTGAAAAAAGCTTTGAGGTCGACAAAATCTACCCGCGCCTCGTATGCCAGGTAGGGCGCGAGCATGATGCCCGAAACCAGAAGACCGACCAGTACAGCGCGCCAATTGACGGGGAAGCGCAAGGCAATAATCATGAGGACGATAACAGCGTAGAGCAGCACTGCGGAAAAATGCGTCATGAAGGCGGCGGTCGCCAGGATCAATGTCAGCGCCGCAGCCCAGGACCGATTGTCTCGTTTCCAGCGATAGAGCAGATAGGCGATGAGCGCAAAGAAGCCCGGCAGCTGCATTTGCGCCCAGGCGGTATAGGCGCTGGCGATGCCCACCTCGCTGAACGTGAACAGGGCCGCGGCCAGCAGGCCGGCGCGGCGATCAAACAATTCCCCGCCCAGCCTGAAAATGACGCAGGTCGTCAACAGGTTGACGCTGAGTTGGGTCCCGAGGAGCGCAAGCTTGACATTGTTGGTGATCAGCAAAGCCGGGATCTGCATCCAAACCAGGAATGGCATATTGAAGGCGGCGACGCTGGAAAGCGTGCCAACGACGGGAAAATCACCGCCATGCAGCCAGGCCTGGCCGCGGGCAATGAGCGGCACGTAGTCCACTTCCCAGGTCATGAGCTGTGAGCTGTAGACTTTCAGCGCGGCGCCGGCCAAGAGCATCAGCGCGAAGCCCAAGGTCATGAATCGCTGTCCGCCGGCAGATCGCATAAGGAAGCCGCCCAAGTTTGACAGAGCAATTATAGTATCACAGCGGGAGCGCGACACAGGGCGGCGGTCGGGCTTTGCGCGCGCGCCCTCGCTTGAGCGCCGCGCCTAACTGAGCTATACTGCCCTTATCGAGGCTTGTCGGCGAGCGGCGAGGGTGAAAGCGAAGATGGGCGAGAAACGCGCGCGTGCCCTGGAAGAGGCTTTGCGCCGGCTGGGCCTGGTGGCCGAAGGGGTAAAGACTTGCGTTGTCGTCAACGAAGACGGCTTCGCCCTGGCGGCCTTTCCCGCTGAAAATGAGAGCGGACCGGCTCATGACCCGCTGAACGCAGCGCAAGTGGCCGCGGTTTCAGCGACTTTGGCAGCGCTGGCTGAAAGAAGCCTCGACCGGTTAGCCCAGGGCGACATGGGGCGGCTGCTGCTGGAAGGGGAAGCGGGCACCCTGCTCAGTTGCCCCGCCGGCGATGTGACGCTGGCCCTGCTGGCGGAAAAAGAAGCCAACCTGGGTCAAGTCCTCTTCGCCGCCCAGAAGACTGCCACCGAGATCGAAAGCATCCTCGCGGCCCCTTGAAGCCACCAGATTAGAAATCGGCCCGCGCCAGGCACTTAGACCTCGTGAAAGGCGGGGTGAAAGCGAACATGTCCGCGAAGGCCGCCGGGCGCCCCCTCGCGCAGGATCGCCACCATGAAATGCTCATGGGGACCGTCAGCTTCGACATAATCCGAGCTGAAACCGAGCGGCTGGGCCGGCTGATAGCCGAAGCGGGGATAGTAACGCGGGCTCCCGACCAGGAACAGCAGTCCATAGTCCATCTCGCGCATCGCCGCCAAGCCGGCGCGCACCAGCGCTGATCCGATGCCTCTGCCCTGTAGCTCCGGCTCCACCCCTATCGGCCCCAGCGCGGGACAACGGTGGGCGCGAGCGCCGTCCGTGATTGTGACCAGACTGTAAGCGGCATGCCCGACTATGCGGTCATTCAGTTCCGCCACATGGGATAGCAGCAGCGCACCCTCCACGCGCAGTTGATTGACGAGCTCGGCATGGGCGTCGCCTTCAAAGGCAGCCGCTTCAATCGCGTATATGGCGTCGAGGTCCGCTTGTGTTTCGAGCCGGATGATGACCTGGCTGTTAAGTTCAGATCCCATACGCGCTATGTTGCTGGTCCGGGTATCCGTTCAGAGTGACGGTTAGAGCCCTCTGTAGGGGAATCAGCCTTTGCCGCTTCAGCTTCATGTTTAATCACATCCTGCTCACTGAGATCAAAATACTCGGCAAACTCCGAAACACTCATTTTCATCGATTGACGCAGGGCCTTTAAGTCACTCGCTTCCGGGTAATGTACGCTATACGCGCCAGGTTTGGCATTTCCCTTGGCGAAGTCCAATGCCTGTAACGCGCCTTCCAACAAGCGTTTTCCGGCTTCAGTCATCATTTGATCCTTTTATATTGTTCCACAATGTTTTCAAAAACGAACTTCAAGCTACTCTGATCTTCCCTAGACAGATTAAGTTTATCCCCTTTAGCAAAAATATCAACGAGAAATACAGGCATATCGCGGCCCGAAAAAAACGTGATGACGCGATAACCGCCGCTCTTGCCTTTCCCGCGAGCGCGATAACGGAATTTGCGCGCGCCGCCAGTTCCCGGCAGCACGGTTCCCGCGCTGGGATTGAGCGACAAATACGTTATGATATTGCGTAACTCTTCGTCAGTGACACCGGTCGACTTTGCGCTTCGCTTGAATCGATCTAATTCTACAACTGTATGCACAAGAAGTTCCCTATCGTCCCAACTGGACTGATTTTAACCGCAATTGAGTTTTGACCATGGTTGGTAAACTCAGACCTGTGAGCGGCTTGCCTAATCTGTAATATAAGTCTTAAGCTCAAAATCAGTGATGCCAGCAAAATACCTCTACCTCAGCACGACCGGCCACCGCAGCGGCAAAGCCCACACGATCGAAATCTGGTATGTGGAGCACGAGGGCTACTATTATGTCGTCTCCGAGAAGCGCGAGGCCGCCCACTGGGTGCGGAATATCCGCGCGGACCCCGCCGTTCGCTTCTGCCTGGGTTACGGCTGGGATGATCGTGACGCCTCCGTCGACGGCAAGGCATTCTTTCCGGAGGAGGCGGAAGCAATCGCCGCCGTCAAAGCCAAAATGGATGCCAAATACGGCTGGAGCAATGGTCTGGTTGTCGCGATACGCGGCGATTGAATGCGCCGGGCGCGCGTCAGGCCTGCGCTTCGAGCCAGCGGGTCGCCGCATCGCCGTCCGCGAGCCAAACCGGGCCAATATCGTTGACATGGGCGCGCCACCAGCGATGCGCTCCAGCGCAAACCGGCCCGCCAACGAGCCGCAGTGAATTGCCGGGCGCCGCCTGCGCGATTATTGTGGTTGCGGTGTCTGGCCGCGAATGCAAGTTGATCCCCGCGGCCGCCGACGGGCTCACCCGAGCGCGCATGCCGACCTGCAAGGCGGTCGCGGGCAATCCATCACAAGCAGTGTCGATGCTGAATTCCAGCGATTCCTCCGGTTCCGTCTCCAAGGCATATAGGATGGCGGCGGCGTAATTGCCTTCGTCGGCGCTGCCAAGCCAAAATTTGTACAGGCCCGCAGGCGGAAAACTGAAGCCAATAGCGGGATTCGCGCCCAGATGGTCATCGCTGCAATGCCAGCCGCCATCGGCCGCGCGCGCCACCAGCATCATGTCGGCCGGGCTGTAAACCGCGAACCAGATCTCAGTGAAGGACCCGTCGACGAGGATGCTGAAATCCGGCGCTTCCGCGACATAACCATGACAGGATTCTCCGGCGATGTAGTCGGCAGCTTGATTGCGTCCGCCGCCGATAATCTGCGCAGTGAATGGCGCGGGCTGAAAACCGGGCGACAAGTTGGCTTGGCCGTACAGAGGATCGCGCGCGGGGTCCGGGCCGGTCGCTGTCGTGGGCAAAGTTTCCGGGCCCGCTTCCGACACATAGAGCGCGCTTTCGTCATGGCTGTCCGCCGCGTAGCTGCCGATCCAGATGCGATAGGCACCGGGCAGCGCATTGTGGTAAACCAGCGCCGGATTCAAGCCGTTGGTATCGTCAGCGCAGGACCAACTGCCGTTGGGCAAATTGATGATCAGCGTCGTATCCTGCGCGCTGGCGACCAAGAAGGTGATGCGCCTGAATTCGCCGCTTAGTTCAATCAGAAAATCGGGGTCGCCCGCCGCATAGCCGAGGCAATTGTCCCCCAAGCCCAGGGACTTCACGTTGATGTCGCCCCCGCTAAGCGCATCGTGAATGAAGGGGGATGGCGCGAAACCCGGCGCCAGCGCATGCCAGCCGTAACGGGGAGCGCCCGCCGGGTTCAATTCGCCTTGCGCGCAGGCAAGCCCAGTCCATAAGCACAGGGCAATCAGCGCTAGCGTCCGTCGGGTTCGATTACGCGCCAAAATTGTCGAATCTTCGTAGGGGCGAGGTCGCGTAGACACCGACCGTCGGCGGTGACTCGCCCACCTCGGCCATAGCGTTCTACTGAGCCTTCGCAGGATAAACTTTGAATAACTTAGATCCGGCGCCTGGGGTCAGAAGCCCGCTCGCGCGAGCGGGATTTTCAGACACAGGATTCTTTGCGCTCCTCCCGCCGCCGCTACGCCCCGACCCGCTCCAGGTAGTTTTTGCTAACCTTCCAGACCCGGTAGCAATCCCAATTACTATGACGCCGCGTCGGGCCCTCAACATGGTTCGGCTGCTTGTGAGTGGGCCGCCCGCGAGCCAACTCCTGGCAATAAGCAAGCGCCCCCTGCGCGTCCCCGACGAATCGCATCCCGAATAAGAGCTCCCGCCGCTGTCGCCTGGGCCCCTTGCGTTTCCCGAGCTCGCAGTAGTAGACATTGTCCATGCCTGCACGGACCACATGAGACACTTGCTTACTTTCGTTGACTTCGCAGATTTCCATCGCCCTCCGCCCTCTCTTGGCGAATGCCAGGCTTAGGTAAAAGTAATCACGGGATTCGGGGATTTGGCAATCTGGATCTTCGTAGACAATATATGCGCCCGAAACAAAATTACTCCGAGGAACGATTACATATATGGGTCTGCCTTTCTCATCAATATCAAAATGTGTGCAGCCGGCCGCCTGCGCCGTCGGAATGGGCAACGCAAACAGAACGGCAAACCCCAGCAGCAGCATGATCCAAGATGCATTGGGCCAGCCTGGCAAAGCCAGCCAATTCCAATCAGGTCGTCCATCAGAGTTTCTCATTGATCCAAAGCTCCTGCGCTCGGTTGGCATTCTCAGTGCTGACGGTTCCCCAACAGAATTGGTCCGTCCCACACTATAGCCCGTCTATGATGATAATGTATCGGCTTTTATTGCGTATCGCAATAATGTTTGTTCCGGGCTGGTTCATATTCCTTCGGTTCGGGGGGGGCAATCACATCAAATTGAAATGGCGCTGAAATCAACTACTTTCCCGGCAACTTGCGTAATCT
>JAPPEU010000068.1 GCA_028875245.1 Chloroflexota bacterium | reverse complement strand
ACGATGTTGGGGAAGTGCGGCAGCAGCGAGCTGGCCGCGACCGCGCCCGCCCCCTTCAAAAAATTACGGCGCGAAATACCGTTGACTTTACTCATTTCGTAACTCCTTTTTAATTAATTGATGTAAGGTTTATTTTGCTTACTTACGCAGTCTAGCCCGCCCTTCGCAGAAATGCAAATTTTTTCGCAACTCGCCAGGGAAATCGCATCAGATTGTTTTCACCACAGCCGCTCGCGAGTGACAGCTCGGCTCACACAAAATTATGAACCCGCAAAATAGGAATCTGTACGGGCGAGCGATTGGGTCGCGTAGACACTGACCGCCGGTCGCCCGTGCCTGTAGTAGTGCGCGCTTTCGGGCGACTCACCGAGTCGCCCCTACATTGCCGCTAGATTAGCGTGACATGCGATGGAGTAGAATGCTCCTCGGTGACCTCACAAAAACTCGGTGCATTCGGTGGTAAAATTTCAATCATTTGCTTGCATTTACTTCTGTGGTTAAATTTCAGTAATCATCTGGAGCAAGCAGAAGAATGAAAGCACTGACACTGCGCGCCGAATGGGCGCCCAAACCCGGCTATGACATCAGCGAGCAAGAGCGTGCGCTGCGCCGCCCGCGCAACGGCAACATGACCTGGAAATCGCCCGCCCTCGAGCTGGGCAATGTGCCCGATCCGAGCTTGAAGCCGGATCAGGTCATGCTGGAAATCGCGGCGGTCGGCATCTGCGGCTCCGACATGCACATGTATGAAGCCGGCCCTGACGGCTACATGCTTTATCCCGGTCTCGTGCATACGCCCAACATCCTCGGCCACGAGTTCGCCGGCCGCATCCTTGAAGTGGGCGCCGATGTAAAGGACCTGCAAGCGGGCGATCTGGTCGCCGTCGAGGAGATTCAGTGGTGCGGCGAATGCAGCGCTTGCCGGCGCGGCTTCGTCAATCACTGCCTCGATATTGAAGAGCTCGGCTTCACCATCCCCGGCGCCATGGCGCAATACCTGCCCGTGCGCGCCCGGTATTGCTGGAAGCTGGACGAGGTCGCCGAGCGCTATGGCGAAGAAGAAGCGCTGGTCATGGGCGCCATGGTCGAGCCGACCGGCGTCTCCTACCAAGGTCTCTTCAACCGCCTGCGCAACTGGCAGCCGGGCAACAATGTCGTCATATTCGGCGCCGGACCCATCGGGCTGGCGGCCGAAGCCCTGGTCATCGCCGCCGGGGCCGGGCAGGTCATCATGTTCGATCCCTCCGCCAGCCGCCGCGCTATCGCGATGAACATGGGCGCGTCGGCCGCCTTGGATCCCATCGGCATCGACCTCGACGACGCCATTATGCAGTACACGTTGGGGCGCGGCGTCGACACCGTCGTCGAATGCGCCGGCTTCGCCGATAAGACCATCGAGCCCCTCGACCGTTGTCTTTCGGTCAACGCCTCCATCATTGATATCGGCATGGGCGGCGCGAACCCGACGGTGCCGATCGTCGCCTACAAGCGCATGGGCGTGCAGTACGCTGGTTCCTTGGGGCATGCCGGCGGCCCCTTCATGCACGTGATCCGGCTGATGGCGGCGGGCAGAATCGACATGCGCAAGATGGTCAGCGCCCGCCTGCCGCTGGATGAGGCCCTGGCCGCCTTCAAGCGCCTGGAGAGCCGCGAAGACGCCAAGATCATCCTGCAGCCGAATTAGATTTACGTCATGAACTTGTAGGGACGAGCCGGCGGTTCGCTCGCTGATACGCAAGATTTGTAGGGGCGACCTAGCAGGTCGCCCGCCTGCGCCATCCGTTGCAGATCACGTTGTCGCATGACAGACTTGAAACTATTTGGTGTATGATGATCGAAGCGGTCTAAAGCGAAACCGGGATTGTGAAGCGCGACTATGCCTTTCGAATTTGAAGTTGCGTCGACGAATTGTGAACTCGCGCAGAAAATCTTGGATGTTGGCATCGAGGCGTATCAGACAGCCTGGGATTTATTGACAACATACAGCTATACTTGTGTCGAGAATGCGAGTCTCAGGCCGTCGGCTTCGCAGATCTTTTTGACCCTCTATGTTGTTGGGCTGATACCGACCATCATCGGCTGGGCTGCCCTCTACCGACGAGGCGCGCCAACAGACGCGTTCTTCAAGTGGGGCATTTGCTGCGCAGTCATTCCTATCTTTGGTCCATTTGTCGCTCTATTGGGTTTTGTCAATTTATCCGGGGCTTTCGGGCGCTTTTCAGTAGCCGGCAGTTTACAGAAAGCGGGCAATCGAAATGCCGACCATCCACATTGAGCTCTCGGGTTTGAACTGTCGAATCGTCGAGAACATTTTTGATGCGGCATTTGATGAACTGAGTTACGCGCTATCGAAAGTTGTCGATACGGTTTACTACTCCTGCGAGGCGCAAGGCGTCACGTCTGCCTGGGGCGAATTTCACCCCGGCATTTTCTCGCCCCGTCCCTCTGTATGGCTGGAAGTTCTTGTGCTATACGTCCTTAGCGTGATAATGCTCTTCGCCGCCTTGTATATTCTCTGGCGCAAAGGCGCATCTCCCCGCGACGTCTTCTACTGGGGCGCGTTTGCGTTAATTGTGCCGTTTCTAGGTCCAATGGTAACGCTTATCTTCTATCGTTTTGCAGCACAGAACCATGGGTGACTGGATTCTGATTCTCGGTGGCATCGCCTTCTGGATACTCGCCGGCCTCTGCGCATACCGGCGCGATCTGGTCTGGCGGCTCTACTCGCTGGAGCCGCGCTGGCGCCTGGACAACCCCGAACGCACCGACGCCTGGGATGCCAAGACGCGCCGCTCGGCTTTGATCTTTGCGCTGCTGGGTGTCGTCTTCGTCGCGCTGGGGCTGTTAATTTGACGGGGCATCCAACGGACAGTGTTGAAAAACTGGATCGACATATAATGACATTGTATGTCAATCACAG
>JAPPEU010000047.1 GCA_028875245.1 Chloroflexota bacterium | reverse complement strand
CGCCGGCGTGGTGGAATACCCCATCTTTATGTCGGTGCGCAGTGGCGAGAATTACCTGTTGCGCGAATGGGAAACCTTGACCGCCGCCCGTGGTGGCAAGCTCTTTGATGATGACTTCAATCCGCTCTTCCACGAAGAAGGCAGCGCGGCTTGGGAGGCGCTGGACTGGCTGACCGCAGGTTTGGACGCGGGCTTGATCGACCCAGCTTCGCTCACCAACGATGATCCCGGCCTGCTCATGGCAGCTGGCACTTCGACTTTCCAAACCACAACCGACTATGCCCTGAAAGCCATGAATGACCCCGAACAGTCCATGGCGGCTGGCGACATCAAAAACGCGCTCATCCCCGGCACGGACGAAGTGCGCAGCGGCACCTGGGGCTATGTGCGCCTCTATTCCATCACCAACAATACACAGGATAAGGACGCCGCCTGGCAGTTGGTGCAATTCCTGGGCGGCAAGGATGCCACCGGCGTCTACTATGTGCCGAAACGTTGGGCGCTGGAATTCGGCTTGGGCTTCTCCCCCGCGCCGCTCTATGAAGATGAAGAGGTGCGCAACTCAATCTCCGGCTGGATTGATCCCGACCTGCTCAGTGAACAATCCGAATACGCCATCTCGCGCCCCTATCGCTTCGTGCCTTATTTCTCGGATTGGGAGATTGGCAGTTGGGGCCCGCTGCAAGCCGCCATCCTAGGCGACGCCGACAAGGGCGAAGTCTTGGCTGAATTGGCAGAGGAATGGAACGACCTGCGCGAAGAGTGGGAGTAGCAGAATTCGGGGGCGAGTTCACCACCTCGCCCCTAGGAGTCCCCTCTGGCATTAGTCTCCCCCCGTCTTGACGGGGGGACCGGGGGGTGAAACTGGCTTCTCCAGGGTTAGCCGCTGGCTCGCCCTCCGCCCCTCCACCGTTCAATTGAGGATTCATTTGCCGTGCAAGCCAATGCCGCCAGACCACGCAAAGAGATGTCACAGGGCCTGCTTGCGGTCTTCTTCAGCGCGCCGGCTGTGCTCATCATTGCCGCGTCCATCTTGGTTCCCTTTTGCATAGCGGTCTACCTTAGCCTGCACCGCTGGAACCTCAAGCGCCCCGGACGCGAAAAATTTATTGGCTTGGAAAATTACATTGATTGGTTGGGTGATTCCGACTTTTGGGAGCCGCTGCAAACTACCTTTACTTTCGCCATCGGCTCGGTCGCGGTGATCCTCGTCGTCTCCTTGCTCATTGCCTTGCTGCTGAATGAAAAATTTCCCGGGCGCGGGGTCTTGCGCGCGCTGCTGCTTATCCCTTGGGCGATCCCGTCCGTCGTCAACGCCCTGCTGTGGAAGTGGCTGCTCAACCCGCAGTATGGCTTGGTCAACGCGGTCGCGTACGAGCTGGGCATCATCACTGAATATCAGAATGTACTGGGCAGCATGCCCAGCGTGATGATCTGGCTGGTCATCGCTTATTCCTGGATCCATATCCCGCTGGCGACATTGCTGCTGCTCTCTGGCTTGCAGACGATCCCGGGCGACATCTATGAATCGGCTATCGTCGATGGCGCAGGGCTCTGGCAGCGCTTCGCCTACATCACTTTTCCTCTGCTGCGCCCCATGCTCTCCATCGTCATCATTTTTGAAATGATCTTCGCCTTAAAGGTCTTTGATATCATTTTTGTACTCACCGCTGGCGGACCAGCCGATGCCACCAATGTCTTGGGCTGGCAGATCTATACCGAGACCTTCCGCAAGCTGGACTTCGGCGCCGGCAGCTCGATCGCCATGCTGCTGGGCGCGATCACGCTGGCGCTCGCCATCATCTTTTATGTCTTCCTGGATCGAGGGGCGCGACCCGAATGAGGCAGCACGCGCGCCTGCGCCTGATCGTGATTTATGTATCCGCCGCTGTGTTGATGATTGGCACGGTCGGACCTTTTTTGTGGCTGGTCAGCTCCAGCTTCCAGTACGAACGGCAATTGCTCAGCCGCCCGCCGCAATGGCTGCCCAATCCCATCGTGCTTGATAGCTACCGCGAGATCTTTGAGGGCGCGCTCTTGGGCGAGGATTCGGGTGTGCCTTATCAGTCGCGCATCTTTCTGCGCTCCTTCGCCAACAGCTTTTTCGTTGCTGGCAGCGTGGCCGCAGTCGCGGTAATCGCCGGCGCCTACGCGGCCTATCCCTTGGCGCGCCTGGATTTCCGCGGTCGCAGCACCTTGCTCTTCGGCATTCTTGCGAGCCGCCTGATCCCCGGGCTATCGCTGGCGATTCCCATCGTGCTGGTGGCCAGACAAATCGGCATGAGCGACCGCATCGTGACCTTGGTCTTCATCAACCTGTCTTTCATCCTGCCCTACGTAATCTGGCTGCTGCAATCCTATTTCAAGACCATCCCGATGGAGCTGGAAGATGCCGGGCGCATCGATGGTTGCAGCCGCCTGCAAGTCGTGAATCGGATTATCCTGCCGCTGGCGCTGCCCGGCTTGACTTCCGCCGCCATCCTCGCCTTTATGCTATCTTGGGGCGAGTTCCTGTTTGCCTTGCTGCTGGCGGAGACGCCGGCTTCGTATACCAGCACAGTAATCGTTTCGCTGTTCGCCACCGATGTCGATGTGAACTATGTCAGCATCATCACGGCGGGCGTCATCTCGGTGATCCCGCCGATCTGCTTCGCCCTCGTCTTCCAGCGCTTCATCATCAGCGGCCTGCTCAGCGGCTCGCTCAAGGGCTGAATCCCCGCTTTTGCCGCTCAAGCTGATAGCGGCGGGAAAGCAAAACTCGTTTCATACTTGTTCCAAGCCTGATAGAATTAAACGACGTGCCATTCTATGTGCAATGTCAGGAGACCCTGATGAGCAATCCCCTGCTGGAGATTCAGAAATTCGGCCAGAGCGCCTGGCTCGATTACATACACCGCGACGACCTCAAGGACGGCGATTTGCAGCGCCGCATTGATGAAGAAGGCGTCCTCGGCGTCACCTCCAACCCGTCTATCTTTCAGAAGGCCATCGGCGATTCCGAGACCTACGACGACGCCATCATGACCATGCTCGACCTGGAGGCGCAGGACATCTACGAAGCGCTGGCGATTGAGGACATACAGGGCGCGACCGACCTCTTCCGCCCGATCTACGACGATAGCGCCGGCGGCGATGGCTACGTCAGCCTGGAGGTCTCGCCCTTGCTGGCGCGCGATACGCAAGGCACGGTGGACGAAGCCAAGCGGCTCTTCCAGACGGTCGGCCGTCCCAATCTGATGATCAAGATCCCGGCGACGCCCGAGGGCCTGCCCGCCATTGAAGAGGCGATCGCGGCCGGCATCAACGTTAATGTGACGCTGATCTTCGCCATCAACAATTACGAACGCGTGGCGGAAGCCTTCATCCGCGGGCTGGAGCGGCGGCTGGCGGCCGGTGAAGATGTGACGCGCGTCGCCTCGGTGGCCAGCTTCTTCCTCAGCCGGATTGACAGCATGGTCGACCAGATGCTCGAGAACAACATCCGCGCAGCCCAGCTGCGGCAGGATACAGCGCGCATCGCCGCCAACCGCGTGCTGCTCGGCCAGACGGCCGTCGCCAACGCCAAGATGGCCTATCGCTCTTTCCAGCGCATTTTCCAGGGGGAGCGCTTTGAAGCCTTGCGCGAGGCGGGGGCGCAGGCGCAGCGCCCGCTCTGGGCATCCACCAGCACAAAAAACCCGTCCTATCCCGATACGCTTTATGTCGACAATCTGATCGGCCCGCATACCGTGAACACGCTGCCGCCGGCGACGCTGGCCGCCTTCAAGGATCACGGGTCAGTCGCCGAGACTGTCACCCGGGACGCGGGCGAATTCTTGCCGCCGGACGAGGCGCTGGATCGGCTGGCGGAAGTTGGCATCGACATGGGGCAGGTGACCGCGCGCTTGCAGGATGATGGCGTCGACGCCTTCATCGACAGCTTCGAAACCTTGATCTCGCAGGTGGCGGCCAAGCGCACCCTCCTGCGCAGCGGCATCATTGAGCGCAGCAAACTGGCGCTGGGGATTTATCACGGGGCGGTGGATGAAGCGATCGAGGGCTTGGATGCCGACTTCGGCAATCCACGCTTGTGGAACAAAGACGGCAGCCTGTGGAAGGCGGGCGCGGACACGATCAAGAAGATCGTCGATCGCCTCGGCTGGCTCGATGTTGACAAGACCATCGACCGCGACCGTTTGCAGGCGCTGCAGGAGGGGGTGCGCGGCGGACGCTATAAGCATGTCGTCTTGCTGGGCATGGGCGGCAGCTCCCTGGCGCCGGAAGTGCTGGCCGACACCTTCGGTCCGCAGCCCGGCTTCCCCGAATTAATCGTGCTGGACAGCACCGATCCGGCGCGCATTCGCCAGGTCGAGGACGAGATCGAACTGGACAAGACGCTCTTCATCGTCGCCAGCAAATCGGGCGGCACGGTCGAAACCATCGCGCTCGACCTCTATTTCTGGGAGAAGACGGGCGCCGCCGCCGATCAATTCATCATCATCACCGATGCCGGCTCGCGATTGGAGCGGGTGGCGCGCGAGGCTGGCGTCCGCGATCTCTTCATCAATCCCTCCGATATCGGCGGCCGATACAGCGCGCTCAGTTATTTCGGCATGGTGCCCGCCGCCTTGATCGGGCTTGACCTTGACGGCTTGTGGGCGAGCGCTGATACCATGCTGGCGGCCAACCGCGAGAGCATTCCGTCGCATTATCATCCGGGGCTGCTGCTGGGCGCGGTGATTGGCGCGCTGGCGAAAGAAGGGCGCGACAAGGTCACCATCCACACATCGGCGTCCCTGCGCAGCTTCGGCAACTGGGCGGAGCAGCTGCTGGCGGAGAGCCTGGGCAAAGAGGGGGTAGGCGCGCTGCCGGTCGTCGGCGCCTCGGTCGGCTTGCCGCACGATTATGTCAGCGACCGCCTCTTCATTTATCTGCGCGTCGACAACGACGCCGATGTCGCCGACATGGACGCGTCCGTGCGCGCCCTGCGGGAAGCGGGCCATCCGCGCGTGACCCTCCGCCTGGCGGACAAGCTGGCCATCGCCGGCGAATTCTTCCGCTGGGAATACGCGACCGCCATCGCCGGCGCGCTGCTGGAGGTGAACCCCTTCGACGAGCCGAATGTCACCGAAGCCAAAGACGCGACAAAAGCCCTGCTGGAGCGCTATCGGGAACAGGGGGCGCTGCCGAGCGGCGAGCCGTTGATGACCGGCGCCGGGCTGGATGTCTATGTCGATGACGCCACGCTGGCGCCGCTGCGCGAGCTTTGCCATCAGCATGGCTTCGACGGGAGCGACGCCGTCGGCGTCATCGCGGCGCAGATGGCGGGTTCGCGCGCCGGCGATTATTTCGCGTTTTTGATCTATTTCACGCCGACGCCGGAGGAAGCGCGCCTGATCGCGCAGATACAGCGGCGCCTGCGCCATGTCACCAAGCGCGCCGTCACCATCGGTTATGGCCCGCGCTATCTGCATAGCACCGGGCAATACCACAAAGGCGGCGGAGAGAATGGCATCTTCTGGCAGCTGACGGCCGACCCGGCGCCCGATCTGGACATACCGGGCATGGATTACAGCTTTGGCACGCTCTTCGCCGCGCAAGCCGCCGGCGATCTGCGCGCGCTGCATAATCACGAACGGCGCGCGATCCGCCTGCATCTGACGGGCGATCGAAGCGCCGGCCTGGAGAAGCTGCTGACGGCCATCGAGTTTGTGGAGTCGCGGCGGCGCTAAGGGGCTGGATCACCAACAGGCATTGCGCTAACAGTGGATGCTGCCGAAAGAAGATTCTACAATAGAATTTGGCGCAATTCCGTGAAAGAAATGCGACAAGAAGACAGTCTTGGTCAAATTGGGGCAGCATGGCTCGAGCAGACCTGCAAGGTTTAGGGGAAGAAGGACCCCGACCTGAATTGGATTCTGGCGCCGGGGCCCGTAGCAGTGGTCAACAGCGCAAGGAGATAGAGACCGCGTCCATGTCAGAGGCATCAAGCGACAGATTGGACAGCGCCAGGGCGCTTCGCGCTGTCTCAATGACCATCATAATTCCGATCATTGCGGCGATGATCGCGATGGCGGCGTTGATCGTATCGCCTATGAACAGCAGATTCGATTCAATCGATTCGCGATTCGCGCAGATTGATCAGCGATTTGCGCAGATTGATCAGCGATTTGCGCAGATTGACGAAAAGTTTGCGCGCCTGGAGGCGAAGATAGACGCCAATACGCAGCGGATTGTCGAAATTGAAAGCAAGCTCGACCGCATCGCTGATATGACGATCTTGGCGCATGGCAACGGAGAAATCACAAGTGATGAACTCGCCCTGATTTGGGAGACGGCGGGGGGAGAATGACAGCAACCCGAGCATCATTGTTGTCGCTGCCGGCGATCTGCGCGCGCTGCATAATCACGAACGGCGCGCGATCCGTCTGCATCTGACGGGCGATCGAAGCGCCGGCCCGGAGAAGCTGCTGACGGCCATCGAAGTTATGGAGTTGCGCCGAGAGTAATCGCTGGCTTGTCTGGCGGCAACATCATACACGGATCGACTAGGTAGACAAGACATTGAATTTGCCTGCGCAGGGGCGGCAGAGTGATGATTCCGGTTGAGACGCTGGATCGAATCCTGATATTTCTGCTTTATATTGCTGTCTGCCCTGTCATCCTATTGTGGCTCGTGCGCCGCCTGCCGCCCTCATTTCGCCTGTTGGCAAGTGTCACGCTCGCGTCGCAAATGTTCATAGTCGCTGTTTCGCTAACGCACACGTCCGTCTCAAACTTTGTAACGTGGCTCTGGCACATTGACTTCGAATGGAATATCCCGTCGCTTTTTGCTTCCGCGCAGCTGGCACTGGTCGCTGGCGTCGCTCTTCTGAATGGCTGGCTGTCCCCGCGAAGGCCGGCCTGGCAGCGCCTGTACCTGCTTGGTATCGGCTTCTTGTTTCTTATGCTCGCCCATCATGATTTTTTTGCAGTCTCAACCCGAGTTGATATAATCGCGGCGCGGCATCCAATTCTCTTGCACTTGGGCATCCTCCTGTCAATCGCCACCATAGTCATTATTGAGACCTCGCCGAAACAGTCGCGAATGTGGCTCCTGTATCTTTTGCTGGGTCAATCTCTCATCGCGCTGGGCGGCATCATTTTCGACAGTTTGCCAAGTTTATGTTATTGGCATATCGGCAATATCCGTTTCGAGGGCTGCCTTTCCAAGGTCCATTTGGAAGAAGCCTTGGAACTCATCGGCGGCTGGGTGGCCTTGGTCGCCATGCTCGGGCATTTCGCTGATGACATTTCCCGCCCGTCAAAGCGCTTGAACGGCTTTCTGTTCGCGCTGCCGGGGGTCTGGGTTCTGCTGCTCTTGCATAGCGGCGCGATTCCCTCAATCGACAGGCAGCATCGCTCAGATAGCGCCGAGATCGTATTCGAAACACGCGCAAAACTGCATGCCTATCGTATTGAGCGTGAGGAGAGCAGTTTCTCGATCCATCTTTATCTGTCTTCATCTGAGCCGAACTTTGCCGGGCTGGGTTTTGCCATCCATCTTGTCGAATTGAGCGGCAACAAGTCCATCGCCGGCATCAACAGATACGCAGACGAACCGTTGAATTTCGTTATCGCGCCCGACTATACGCCTGTTTTCCGCCATTGGGCGCGGCTCGAAATTCCGCCTGAGGCCCCGACGCAAACCGCGCTGAGGATCCTGCTGTCGCTCTGGCACGAAACTGATGGCGACTTTCTGCCCTTGAAGATCACATCAAGCGATCATCCGCTGCTGGGCGAGACGCAAGCTGTCCTGCGCGAGTTCGTCTTGCCAGCTGAAATGGATTCTGTTCAGAATGATGCCTTTGCGAAATTCGCCAATGGCTATGTGCTCGCGCCCGTTGACATTCCGACGCATGCCTACGTCGGCGAGGAATTGACTATCCCGTTCACCTGGCACGCCGAGACCGCTGATGGCGTAGATTACATCCAGTTCCTCCATTTTGGGCAGGAAGCGACAGGCGACTGGTGGATATTTGACCAGCGGCCCCTCGGGCGGCGCTTGCCGACACGCTTCTGGTACGATGGTCTCGCGGACACCGAGATTTGGAAAGTCGCCCTGCCCCCGGAGCTTCCTTTGGGGCGATATTCGCTGTATACAGGATTGTATCGCGCCAGCGACCAGAAGAGACTGCCAGCCGCACGCGCCGATGGAACAGCCTTTGTCGACGCGCACTTGCCCTTGGGCAGCCTGACTATCGCGCGTTCCGAGTGATGCGGCGCCCAAAAGGGGAGCGCGCCGTCCGAGGGTGTGACTGGCTGAAAGCGCTTGAAACACAGCCGCCCCTCAAAAACAAATAAACCCGCCTCGAAGCGAGACGGGTTCATTCTTTTGTATCGCTGGGCCTAAACCTAGTCGATCAGAGCCACGGCGCTGGCTTGCTTGCCTTTGCGGCCCTCAGTGATGAGGAATTCAACCCGCGCCCCTTCGTCGAGACTGCGATAACCAGTCCCCTGGATTTCCGAGTAATGTACGAATAGATCATCGCCATCTTCCTGGGAAATGAAGCCATAGCCCTTTTCGGCGTTGAACCACTTGACAATACCTTGCGAACGTTCTTCGGACATGCTGTACTTGCTCCTGCTAATGAAACGATAAACGGGTCCGTGCCATAGCCATTACGAGCGCTCGACGCAGGACAAAGCAACCACACTACCGGTGTGGACATTTCGCCGCAGGTTTCGCGCTCTCGGGGACTGATGGGTGCATACCCACTGCACCAATGTGGAAAAGACGCTCATGTCTTCCTTGTACCACGTTGCACAGCGAGTATATCACCGATGTTTCCAGATTGCTATAGCCAATCATAATCTAAGGCTGCGGCGGGCGCGCCCATGAATCGCCGCGGCAAAAAGTCGGCCCGGGCAAGCTGGCGCTCCGCCTTGAATGCCTGCCCCTCACATTCTATGCGCCTTGTAGACGATGCCATTCGCCTCTTGCAATTCCCGGATGTAGCGGATGATCTTCGTCACCGCCTCGCGCGAAACCTGTGGCTGCGCCGGCATGTCCCCGTATGGCCAGTGATGCTGCCGCACGCCGGCCGCCGCCGCCAGGTAAAAGGCCTGGTCCGAGTGATGCCCCGGATTGTAGATGTCATGAATAAGCGGCGGACCCAGCTTGCCGCCGGCCGCGTTTTCTCCGTGACAGGCCATGCAGGTCGCCTTGAACAAGGCTTCGCCTTCCTTTGCCTCCGCCGAAAGCGCCGCCGGCGTCACCTGAACCGTGACAACAGCGCTCTCCTCGGTCGTCCGGGACACAATCGCCAGGGCCGCAATTGCCCCAAATGCAACCCAGGCAACGACGGCGAGCGTCATCATTCGCTGCCGTTTCTTCATGGCGCGCAGCCGGCCGCCCTTCTTCACGGTTCGTTCCTCACGGCAACTTATTGATTGGCAGTGTCCGCGAGGGGCATTGGGTAAGCGTCAATTCGCGCGGACAGATTCGTGCCACAATTATAGCCATATTGAGCAGTCAATTCATTACAGAATTGTTTGTTATCGGCGCCGGGCCCGCCGCTCAAGGCCCAATCTCACGCGCGCATTAACAGACGAATCCGGTGGCTCGTCCCCAGGTTTTCCCAACAGCAGGGCGGGACTTAGACCGACTTCGCCAGTTGATACAATCGCGGCGCTTGGGCGGCCATCACAGCCGCTTCACTGCGCCAGGCGAAGCGCTCGCCGACGCCGCCGTATTCAAATGCCAGCGTATCCGGCTTGCGCCACCTGCCCGCGCGGATCTGCTCCAGCGCCCATTCCGTCATCGCCCAATCGGCCTCCGTCATGGCGAAGTGGTCCTGGCGAATGCCATGCTCGTCGGGCTCGGGCAGAATCCCCACGACGTGCAGCTCGCGCAGGGCATGCACAGGCAGCGCGTTCAGATAGCCTTTGACATCTTCGCGCCCGGTCCCTTCGCAGCTGCGGATGGCATGGGCGATATCCAGCAGCAGGCCGCAGCCGGTTCGCCGAAGGACTTCGGAGATGACTGCCGGGTCAACGATCTCCTTCAGCAAGATATCGGTCCAGACGCCATCCGGGTACGGAAGATTCTCGATGACGATGTTCTCGGCGCCGAAGCGCTCGCACAAGGGCGACAAGAAATGCGCGGCCCGTTCAATCACCGCTTCCGGCGTGATTCGGCTTGCTGGCGCGAGGTCGGCTTGCTCCAGCGCGAAATGACTGTTGATCACAAGCGTCTCCGTCGTCGTGAGCCAGCGCTGCAGCTGGGCGAAGTCGATATTGTCCCGTCCGCGGCCCCAGCTGATGAGCGAGCAATGCACGTAGACCTTGTGGATCGCGCCGACCCGCGCCACCAGGTCGGGCCAATCCGGACACTTGAATAAATCAACCTGTATGCGGCCTTCGCGCCAAAGTTTCTCGGCTTGCGGTGAATAATTGATGGCGAATCTCATCCCCTCGGTCTCCGCTCATATTGGCGACTCAACGCCTTATCATACACGGCGCGGGCGGCAACTGCGCAGGTAAATCCACCATCGAGGTCGCCGAGTCATAAACCTTGCCACCGACAGGAAACGCGGCGCTGCCAGCGTGCGGCGCGGCTAGCCGAGCGGCTCGAGGATATGTTATCATTTGGCTCAATTGAATCCGCGATAGACAGGCGCCTATGACGACGATTCTACTGATTCGACATGCCGTCAACGACTTCGTCACGACGGGCAAATTGGCCGGCCGCATGGAAGGCGTGCGCCTCAACGACGAGGGGCTGGCGCAGGCGGAAGCGCTGGGTCAACGGCTGGCTGAAGCGCCGCTGCAAAGCATTTATTCCAGCCCGATGGAACGCACGTTGGAAACGGCCGCCGCTATCGCCCGGGGGCATCCGCAACTGACGGTCCAAGCGCGGACCGAGATCATCGAAGTTGAATATGGCGACTGGCAAGGCATGGCCATCAGCGCCTTGCAGCGGCGCAAGATGTGGGGCGTGGTGCAGGAGTATCCGTCGCGCGCCTATTTCCCCAATGGCGAGACGATGCGCGATGTGCAGGCGCGGATTGTCAACGCTATCGAATCGCTGGCGCGGCAGCATCCGGCGGGCATGATCGCGCTGGTTTGTCATGCCGATTTAATCAAGCTGGCGCTGGCGCATTATCTGGGCATGCACCTGGATGTCTTCCAGCGCATTGTGATATCGCCCGCCTCGATCAGCACCCTGCAACTGGGGCATAGCCGGCCCTTCATCCTCGGCATGAATGATATCGCTCATCTCTTGGAATTGAAAAAAGCGCAAAAGCGGGCGGGCGCGAACAAAGCAGCCGGCTAAACGCGGCGGCGCGCTTCGCCCCACTCATTCTGCAAGTTGCGGTTACAATGCTTGTAGATGGAGGACACAATGGGAAATGTTATCGAGCTCAATCCGGTGGACTTTGTCACCATCGGCACCATTGGCCCCAAAGGCCAGCGAACCTTCCACCTGCAGGCGGGTAAAGACAACCGCATCGTCTCCTTCACGATAGAAAAAGAGCAGGCGCACGCGCTTTCTTCCGCGATTGCTGAAATGCTGGATGATATCGACGAGCACGACAATACCAGGACCGAAGCGGATTTCAGCCAGCTGGATATGGCCCTGCGCGAGCCGATAGAACCCCTGTTTCGCATCGCGCAGATGGGCTTGGCCTACGAAGCCAATGACAACAAAATCATCCTCGTCGCGCAAGAATTCGTGCCCCAAGCGGAAGAAGATTTCGAAGATGATGATGCAGTCGACGAGTTGGACGAGCGCGCGCAAGATGAAGCCGCCGCTTACAACCTCTTTGAAGGCGGCGATGGCGAACCGCAAACCGTGCGCATGTGGTGCACGCGCGAGCAGATGCGCGCCCTCAGCCTGCACGCGCTGGACACGGTCAAATCCGGCCGGCCCGACGCCAAGCAGAATGGGCGCATCATTTTCTACTGGTCTTGATGATATGCCCGCCACCGAGGCGCGGAAGCGAATCCCGCCAACCATGTGCCGTGTAGGGGCGAGCCGGTGGGTCGCCTGCTTAGACAATTTTCGTCAGACAAAATTACATGGCTTGCCTGAGTTTACTGAGAAAACAGAGCTTGGTTTAGCGAGGTGAGACAATGGCTGTAGAACTGCGCCAAATGACTGTCGAAGAGTACCTGGCATTTGATGAGGCGAGCGAAATCCAGCATGAATTCATTGACGGAGAATTGATACCAATGCCCGGAGGAAGTGGACCTCATAATCTGATCGCTGCGTCCGCTACAACTGCGCTTGGCGTAGCCTTGGTCGACCGTGACTGCTATGTGTTCGGCAGCCAAATGCGCGTCCAAATCGATGAAACCAAGTACCTCTATCCTGATGTCAGCGTCGTCTGTGGCGAGCCGGCTTACGGCGATGACAACAAGGTCATTTTACTGAATCCGACTGTCGTGGTGGAAGTGACATCGCCGTCATCACTTACTACCGATCATGTTGACAAAGTAGCCTACTACGGCGCCGTGCCCAGCATTCAAGGCTATCTCATTCTAGACCAAGACCGCGCCTTCGCAGCATGGTATACGCGCGCGGAAAGCGGCTGGCGCCTGCGGCAATTCTCCGACCTGGCCGCCGAGATTGAACTCGAACCGCTCGGCTGCACGCTCAAGCTGGCGGAGATCTATCGCGGCGTGAGACTGTAGGCGCAGGATTCAAAGCGATATGAGCGCGACGGAGGGAAGACAATGGCGATAGAAATCCAAGAGCTCACGGTCGAACAGTATCTCGCGCTAGAAGCTGAGAGCGAGATCAAACACGAATACATAGACGGAGAAATATTCCCTATGCCGGGTGGCACATTGGACCATGACACAATTGTCATGAACTTAATTGGCGCGCTTCTTCCGCAACTGGCGGATTCCGACTGTCGGCTTCATACTAGCCACATGCGCGTCGGCCTCAGTCCCACGCGTTACGTATATCCGGACTTAAGCGCTGTCTGCGGCGAGGCGGAAACCGACGATGGCGCGACCACCCTGCTCAATCCCGTTTTCGTTGTCGAAGTGACCTCGCCCACATCCATCGAGCGCGACCGCGAACGCAAAGTCGAGCTTTACGGCGCCGTGCCCAGCATTCAAGGCTATCTCATTCTCGATCAAGACCGTGCCTTCGCAGCATGGTATACGCGCGCGGAAAGCGGCTGGCGCCTGCGGCAATTCTCCGACCTGGCCGCCGAGATTGAACTCGAACCGCTCGGCTGCACGCTCAAGCTGGCGGAGATCTATCGCGGCGTGAGACTGTAGGCGCAGGATTCAAAGCGATATGAGCGCGACGGAGGGAAGACAATGGCGATAGAAATCCAAGAGCTCACGGTCGAACAGTATCTCGCGCTAGAAGCTGAGAGCGAGATCAAACACGAATACATAGACGGAGAAATATTCCCTATGCCGGGTGGCACATTGATCCACGACCAAATCATCATGAATCTTACGCTCACCCTTGGCGCGCAATTGATTGACTCCGACTGTCGGCTTCATACCAGCCACATGCGCGTCGGCCTCAGTCCCACACGTTACGTTTATCCGGATTTAAGCGCTGTCTGTGGCGAGGCGGAAACCGACGATGGCGCGACCACCCTGCTGAATCCCGTTTTCGTTGTCGAAGTGACCTCGCCCACATCCATTGAGCGCGACCGCGAACGCAAAGTCGAGCTTTACGGCGCCGTGCCCAGCATTCAAGGCTATCTCATTCTCGATCAAGACCGTGCCTTCGCAGCATGGTATACGCGCGCGGAAAGCGGCTGGCGCCTGCGGCAATTCTCCGACCTGGCCGCCGAAATCACGCTGGAGCCCCTCGGCTGCACGCTCAAGCTGGCGGAGATCTATCGCGGCGTGAAGCTGCAGGCCTGATTCTCTTCGCGCGTCCAGTTGCCTCCGCCCTCCCCGGCAGGCTACAATAATCCAAATTTGCCACGATCCAGGTGATCCCGTCATGAGCGTCACCCGCGTGCACACCGCCCGCGCCCTCGATGAACCGGTCTGCATCCCCCTGGAGGAAGCCATCGCCGTGCTCGAAGGCGGCGAGATGGATGAAGAAGTCGGCTTGATGCGCTGGGGCTCGAATTATACCTTCCTGGTCAATATCGCGCGCGCGGACATCCGGCTGATGGCGATTTACAAACCGCGCCGGGGCGAACGTCCGCTCTGGGATTTTCCCGATGGCACACTCTGCAACCGCGAGACGGCCGCCTATCTGACCTCCGACGCGCTTGGCTGGCGCCTCGTGCCGCCGACCCTGCTGCGCGCCGGCACGCGCGGCATCGGCTCGGTGCAGCTCTTCATCGACCACGATCCGGAAGAGCATTATTACAGCTTCGACAAGCCGCGCCTGCTGCCCCAGCTGGAGCGCATGGCCATTTTTGACGCCGTCGCCAACAATGCCGATCGCAAGGGCGGCCACTGCCTGGTCGATGCGGACGGGCAGCTTTGGGGCATCGACCAGGGCCTGACATTCAACGCCAGCGAGAAGCTGCGCACGGTGATCTGGGATTTCGCCGGTATGCCCATCCCGCCGGCGATCCTGGCTGATCTGCGCTTGCTCTGCGGGCGACTGGGCGATGCCGATGACGCCTATACGCGCGCCATGTCCGCGCTGCTCTCGCCGATTGAGATGCGCATGCTCGAATATCGCGTCGATCGCCTGCTGGCCGATGGCGTTTTCCCGCAGCCGGGCGCCGGACCGAATCGTCCCTGGCCGGCGGTGTGAGCAATCACCAAAGCCCCACGCGAGTCACGACTTGGCTCACACAAAATTACAAACCCGCAACAATAGAAGTCTGTGGGGCGTTTGACCCGCAGTGTCTACGCGCGGCGCTGAAACGCCCGTCCATGCGATAGCGCGAGCTCGTAGGGCGAGACAAGGGTCGCGTAGACACTGACTGTCTCTCGCCCCTACAAATTTCGCTATGATTGCAGATGGAGTTTGGCAGATTCATTAAATTAGAGGCACAGAGACTCGTCGCTACGACTCCCGCTATATCAGCGAACTGTAGGGGCGACCAACCTGCTCGCCCGTCGATTGCATAAGGTGTTGGGCGTGGGCGACTTGATAAGTCGCCCCTACAGTTTTCGTTTTTGGAGGTCTACAAAATGGAAAGAACGCAAATGACACAGAG
Organism: Chloroflexota bacterium; assembly: GCA_028875245.1. GTDB lineage: Bacteria > Chloroflexota > Anaerolineae > Aggregatilineales > Phototrophicaceae > UBA6055. The sequence continues at coordinate 15,182 of JAPPEU010000047.1, read as the reverse complement.
AAACGCAGCGACAAACTCTGCTATAATCAGCGCCGATTCACCGAGGAACAGGAAAGCCCACATGCCCATCACAACCCGCGGACGCTGGTTCATCGACGAAACGGGACGGACGCGCATCCTCCACGGCGTCAACCTGAGCGGTAGCAGCAAGGTCCCGGCCGAGCCGCCGGGCGACACCCACCTGCCCGAAAGCCTCGCCGAGAAACGGGCCGTTTCCTTCATCGGACGCCCCTTCCCACTGGAAGAAGCCGATGAACATTTCGGCCGCCTCAAGCATTGGGGGCTGGACTTCCTGCGCTTCCTCGTGCCTTGGGAAGCGGTCGAGCATGCCGGGCCCGGCCGCTACGATGACGACTATCTCGATTATTTGGAAGCGGTTTTGGAGAAGGCGCTGGCATACGACATCAACCTCTTCATCGATCCGCATCAAGATGTCTGGAGTCGCTTTTCCGGCGGCGATGGCGCGCCCGCCTGGACCTTCGAGGCGGCCGGCATGGATGTCGAGCGCTTTCATCAGACCGGCGCCGCCTTGCTCCATCAACGGCAGCCGAAGGATTTCCCGCACATGTTATGGGCGAACAATTATTACCGCTTCGCCGCCTTCACCATGTTCACGCTCTTCTTCGGCGGCCGCCGCTTCGCGCCGCAGCTGCTGGTCGACGGGCTGAATATCCAGGATTTCTTGCAGGAACACTACGTGAATGCCTTCGCTCATGTGGCGAAGCGCATCCGGCATCTGCCCAATGTGCTCGGCTTCGACACGATGAACGAGCCGCATTACGGCTTGATAGGCGTGCCTGATTTGCGCGGCCTCGATCATCTGCCTTTTCAGCGCGGGCTGATGCCGACGCCGGCCCAAGCCATCTTCCTCGCCAACGGCTTCGCGCAGGATTGCGCCGATTTCGGCTCGCCGCTGCCGAATCTCCCGCCAGTGAAGGTCGATACAGTTCGGCTCGATCCGGCTGGCGCTACCGTCTGGCGCGACGAGTGCCAGGATATCTGGCGGGCGGCCGGCATTTGGGCCATCGATGCGCATGGCAAGCCGCGCCTGCTGCGCCCGGGGCATTTCGCCCGCGCCGATTTCACCCAAGACCACCTCAAGCCCTTCATCGAGCGTTTCCGCGCCGGCATTCACGCCGTCATGCCCGAGGCGCGGATCTTCCTCGAAGCCGAGCCATTCGCGCCGCCGCCGCGCTTCGACGAGGCCGGCAAGCTGGTCTACGCGCCCCATTTCTACGATGGCATGACGCTGTTCACGCGCCGCTTCAATGCGCATCTCAACTTCGACCTGTTCAATCTGCGTCCGCTTCTCGGCGAGGGCATGATTCGAGATTACTTCAGCGATCAATTCGGGCGCTTTCGGGCTTATGCCGATGCGGCCCTGGGCGATGTGCCGATTGTGATCGGCGAGTTCGGCGCGCCCATGGACTTGAACGGGGCGGCCGCCTACCACAGCGGCGATTTCTCGGCGCAGGCGGCGGCGCTGGATCATAACCTGCGCGCGCTCGACGATCACCTGCTGAGTTACACGCTCTGGAATTATACGCCGGACAACAGCAACGAATACGGCGATGGCTGGAATGGCGAAGACCTGTCCATCTTCAGCCGCGACCAACAGCGCGACCCCGGTGATATCGATGCCGGCGGCCGCGCGCTTTCCGCAGTCGTCCGCCCCTACGCGCGCAAAGTCGCCGGCGAGCCGCTGAATATGCGCTTTGACCAGAAGCGCGGGCTCTTCACCTTCAGCTTCCGCCATGACGCCGCTGTGACCGAGCCGACTGAGATCTACGTGCCCAATTCGCAATTCCCCGCCGGCTACCGCGTCGAGGTCAGCGATGGCGAAGTTGAGGTCTTGCGCGCTGAACAGCGCCTGCTCTATCGCCATAGCGACAAGGACATGCCGCACATGATCCGCGTCATATCGAATAATCCGCCGCCGGCCGAGCTCTCGCCCTGGGACAAGCTGGCGATTGTCGGGCTGATAGTGGCGCTGGTGCTGTATCTGCTGGGGCGGCGTGGGGGGAAATTGAAGAAGCAAGCCGCACTGTGATAGACTACAATTGACTTATGGAGTGAACGCTTGGCAGACCACAAGATGTCGACCGAATTTCTAATTTTTCTTGGCGATGCTTCCATCGAGTTGGCGCAGTTGCATAACGATTCGGTCCAGTTGATCTTTACTTCGCCGCCTTATGCTGATCAGCGTAAGAATACATACGGCGGCATTCACCCAGACGATTACGTCGAGTGGTTTCTACCAATCTCGCGCGAACTCTTGCGCGTTCTGAATCCTCGCGGAACATTCGTCCTCAACATTAAGGAGAAAGCCGTCAATGGCGAGCGGCATACTTACGTACTTGACTTGATTAAGGCGTTGCGTGAGCAAGGCTGGCTTTGGACCGAAGAGTTTATATGGCACAAGAAAAACTGTTATCCCGGCAAGTGGCCGAATCGATTTAGGGATTCGTGGGAACGGCTGCTGCAGTTTAACAAATCAAAGAAATTCGATATGTATCAAGAAGAGGTCATGGTACCAGTAGGAGATTGGGCAAAGGCCAGACTGAGGAATCTCAGTGAGACGGACAAGATTCGCGACGAATCCAAAGTAGAAAGTGGATTTGGCAAGAATATTTCAAATTGGGTCGGGCGAGAAATGGTTTATCCAACCAATGTTATTCATATGGCAACCGAGACCAATAATCAGGGACATAGCGCGGTTTTCCCGAAGCAGCTTCCAGAATGGTTCATCAAACTGTTCACGGTTCCAGGCGATACTGTGCTTGATCCTTTTGCGGGCTCGGGCACTACACTGTATGTCGCGCAAGAAATGAAGCGCAAAACGATCGGCATCGAGATCGTGCCAGAATATGTGGAAGCGATAGAGACGCGGCTGAATTACTCGCAGAAACAACTTCTATGAGGCGCGCATGAGCGACGACTTGCTGCAAGCTGTTCAGGATTATGTCGAAGAGAATATCGGATCCTTCCATGAGAAGCGCTTGGATACGGTTAAGAAAAAACAACTCAATGATGTGCTTAGCAGAAAAAATCCCTATCTGTTCAAGGCAAAATCGCCAAGCGTTACACGTATGATTACAGGCATAATGGATGCTTTTCTGTCTTCACAAGAAGAGGGTCTGTTTGGAACGTTCTTGGAAGGAGTCGCGGTCTTTGTCGCCGATCAGGTTTACGGCGGGTACAAGCCGTCAACTACGGAGCTCACCGGCATAGATCTCATATTTGAAAGGGACCGCATCGTTTACATGGTTGACATCAAATCGGGTCCAAATTGGGGTAATTCCAGCCAGGTCAACCGAATGTATCGGCACTTTCGGGATGGCCTCTCCCGCCTTAGTCCAAGCTACCCTGATCAAAGAATAGTTCCCGTGAACGGTTGTATGTATGGCAAAGACAGAAAGCCGCGCAAGTTAGGCAAAATCAAAGAAGCGGGCATCGTCGTTGCCGAAATCGAGTATTGGAAGCTGTGCGGGCAAGATTTCTGGCATCTGATTTCCGGCAATGCGCAATTTTATAAGGACATTATTGAGCCGCTCGGATATCGTGCTAAGAAAAGGAACATGGCTTTCCAAGAGGAATACGAGAATTTTCTGAATCGGCTTCTGCGTGAATTCCTGAATACCTACTCGAATGACGATGGCACGATAGCTTGGGAACGGTTGACCGAATTCGTATCGAAGAGTGCAAACGTAGGCATTGTCAGCGAAGTATCCAGCGCATGAATTAGCGAATAGACCCTCTTCATCCACGTATTCTCAATCTAGGATCCCACCATGCGCAAACTGCTAGCCAGCACCATCTTCGGACTGCTTCTCTTCACCCTCACCACCACCGCCCAAGCCCCGCCCCCCGACACCATCACCATCACGCGCGCCGACATCACCCTCGCCGCCGATTACCACCCAGCCGATTCAGACGCCCCCGTCATCCTGCTCCTGCACATGCTCAACAGCAGCCGCGCCGCCTGGGCGCCGCTGATTCCCGATTTGCGCGCGGCCGGTTACGCCCTGCTCAATATCGACATGCGCGGCCACGGCGATTCCGGCGGCTCGCGAGATTGGGACGCGGCCATCGCCGATGTGGTCGACGGCTGGGTCGGCTGGCTGGCTGAAAACGATCATCTCGGCGAGGGCGGGCTGGCGATCATCGGCGGCAGCATCGGCGCCAATGTCGCGCTCATCAGCTGCGCCGATGTCGACCGCTGCCTCGGCGCGGTCGCTCTGTCGCCCGGGCTCGATTATCGCGGCGTCAAACCCGAATCGGCGCTGGTCGATGGCTTGGCCGAGCGGGCCGCTCTGCTGGTCGCGGCGCAGGCTGACAGCAGCAGTTCAACCGCCATTCGTCAGATGTTCCTCAATGCCAAAGGCGATGTCACCGCGCGCATGTTCCGCGGTCGGGCGCATGGCACGCGGCTTTTCGATTCCAATTACGGGGGCGTCAGCCGTCTGATTTTGGCCTGGCTGGCTGAAATCTTCGCAACTGACGAAGGCTAAAAGGGAGCAAGAACCACATAATCGAAAACAATGTAGGGGCGAGCGACGGTTAGTGTCTGCGCTACCCATTGGGCCGCCCGCCACAAATCATAAACTGTAGGGGCGCGCCACTGGGTCGCCCGCAACTAGAAACTAGAAGAGAAAGGAATGAAAGATGAACTTCGACCTGGCATCCGTGGATTACATCCTGGAGACGACGCGCAGCGTGCGCAAACGGCTCGATTTGACGCGGCCCGTCGACCGCGAGACGGTGGAGCGCTGCCTGGAAATCGCCATCCAGGCGCCGACCGGCAGCAATCAGCAGGGCTGGAAGTGGCTGATCGTGACCGATGCGGCGCTGAAGGCGAAGGTCGGCGACTATTACAAGCAATCCTGGTACGCATACGCCGGCGTGGCCACGCGCGGGGCGCCCGGCGAAGCGCCATCGCCGCAGATGCAGCGGGTCATCAGCTCGGCGCGCTATCTGGCTGACCACATGCACGAGGTGCCGATGATGATTTTCCCTTGCCTGCGGGGCCGCGCGCGGGATGCCAGCCCGGCCGCCAATGCCGGTTTGTATGGCTCGATCATCCCGGCCGCCTGGTCGCTGATGCTGGCGCTGCGGGCGCGCGGCATCGGCTCGGCCTGGACGACCCTGCATCTCAGCTACGAGAAAGAATGCAACGAAATCCTGGGCATACCCGACGATGTGACGACGGCTGCCCTGCTGCCGGCCGCCTATTTCACCGGCGAGACCTTTCAAAAAGCCGACCGCGTCCCGGCCAAGGCGCTTACTTATTGGGAATCCTGGGGCACCTAGAGACCGCCCGCCATAACAATCCATGTAGAAGCTGCCCATCGGGCCGCCCGCCGAAGCGCCAGTGTTTGCAGTTCAGGCAATTGGCAGTATAGTAAGATTAGAGGCAAAGAATAGTTGTCCCAACTGCCTGGATTGGCGATGTCCGAAGCGGAGGCAATCCGTCGCTACTACGCGACCGACCGAAACCTGCGCATACACGAAGAAACGCAGGCGAAATACTGTGTGCCGCGCATCGACTTCGCGCGCTGGACGCTGGAGACCATCGACTGGGCGGGCGATGAAGTCATCCTCGATATCGGCGCCGGCCGCGGCAACCATTACGCCTGCTTGATGCGCGAGCAGCCGGCCGTCACCTATTTCGCCCTCGATCTGTCGCCCAATTTGCTGCAGTGCCACCCCTGCGCCGCCGATCATTTGACGCTGGGCGATGCCATGCGCTTGCCCTACAGCGATGACTGCTTTGACATCGTGATGGCAAACCACATGCTGTACCATCTGGCCGATATTGAAACGGGCCTGACCGAAATCAAACGCGTGCTCAAACCCGGCGGTCGCGTGCTGGCGGCGACGGACAGCCTGCAAAGCCTGCCGGAATTGCAGGTGCTCATCCGCCGCGCCATTGTGCTGCTGAGCAAGAACGGCTCGATGCTGAATCCGCCGACATCCCCCAGCGAAGCCTTTGCTCTGGAGAATGGCACGCGCATGCTGGCGCGGCATTTCTACGCCGTCGTTCGCCATGACTTGCCCTGCCAATTGATATTCGATGATGTCGAACCGGCGCTGGCATACCTCGACAGCATGCGCGATCTGCGGCAGGGCGGCCTGCCCGATGATGTCAGCTGGGACGATATGATGCTCATCATGCGCCAGCAGCTGACCCAACTGCTGCAGCTGATGGGCAAATTGGAATTCAACCTGACGGTGGGCGCGCTTGTAGCCAGCGACTGTGGCGGATTCATCGAAGATTTTGTCGCGCGCGATCATGGGAATACATCCACCTGAGCCGCCCTTCATCCCAATCCCCTGCGTAAGCGCAATCTGTAGGGGCCTCTCGCTGAGACGCCCGCGCTTCTAGCCACAGTTTGAGCGTTTCGGCGAAACCCCTACAAAGTCTATTGGCAGGACATTGCAGTAACTACTTCTCTGTTCTTGCTCTAAACATCATCTGAGGCGATTGCCCTGAACTAAACTGCGGATTACTGGCAGATTTCCTCCAGCCTTGCTAAGCTTCCAGCCATGTCCGTTCTGTCATTCGGCGAACTCCTGATTGATTTTGTCGCCCTGGAAATGGGCGTGACCGTCGGCGACGCCTCCGGTTTCGTCAAAGCGCCCGGCGGCGCGCCCGCCAATGTCGCCGCCGCTGTCGCGCGTCTGGGTTATCACAGCGCCTTCATGGGGCAGGTGGGCGACGACCCCTTTGGCCACCACCTGGTCGGCGTGTTGGGGGCGGAAAATGTGAATACCGATGGCGTCACATTTTCGCAAGAGGCGCGCACAGCCCTCGCCTTCGTCTCCAATACCGCCGATGGCGACCGCAGCTTCATGTTCTATCGGCATCCCTCAGCCGACATGCTGATGCGGCCCGAAGACGTCGATGCCGCCCTGATCGATTCCTGCGAGGTCTTCCATCACGGCAGCATCACCTTCATCCGCGAACCAGCCGCGTCGGCTTTGCGTCTGGCGCTGGATCAGGCGAGCGCGAAGGGCAAGTTCATCTCCTACGATCCCAACCTGCGCCTGCCATTGTGGGACGACGCCGCTGCCGCCCGCGCCGGCATGACGCAAGGTCTGGAGACAGCAAACCTGCTCAAGATCAGCGACGAGGAACTGCATTTTCTAACCGGCGGCGCTGATATCGGACCGCTCTGGCGCGATTCTCTGGAGATGATCTGCGTCACTTATGGAGCGAAAGGCGCGGTCGCGCATCTCAAAGACGGGCGCCGGATCGAGCATGGCGGCTACGCGGTGGCGGCGACCGATACGACCGGGGCGGGCGATGCCTTTGTCGCGGCCATGCTGGTCGGCATTCTCGATAACCGGGTGGACTGGCGCGCGCGGCTGCCGGCGATTCTCGATTTCGCCAATGCGGTCGGCGCTTTGACCTGCTTGGGCAAAGGCGCGATTCCCTCCCTGCCGACAATGGCCGAAGCGCGGGCGTTTCAAAATGAAGATAATCCCCCACCCCAAAGCCCTCCCCCAAGATGAGGGAGGGGCTTCAAAACTGCGTTCTTCCCCTTATCTCTTTATGGGGAAGGGGATGAGGGTATAAATGGGAGCTATCATGACACAACCAAACATCATCCTGATTCTGGCTGACGATCTGGGTTATTCCGATATCGGCTGCTTCGGCTCGGAGATCGCGACGCCGAATCTCGACCGGCTGGCGGCGGGGGGCGCGCGCTTCTCACAGATGTACAGCTTCGCGCGCTGCTGCCCCTCGCGGGCGGCCCTGCTGACCGGCCTGCATCCGCATCAAGCCGGCGTCGGCCACATGGTGCAGAACCGCGGCAGCCGCGCCTATCAAGGCTACTTGCGCGATGATGCCGTGACCATCGCCGAAGTGCTGAAAGGCGCCGGCTATCGCACGCTGATGTCAGGCAAATGGCATACCGGCGGTCAAATGCTGGCGCAGGAACCGGAAACCTGGCGGCCGGGCGCGGAAGGCTTTCCCACGCCACAGCAGCGCGGTTTCGACCGCTTCTACGGCACGCTCGTCGGCGCGGGCAGCTTCTTCTACCCCCACGCGCTGACTGAAAATGGCGAATTCCTAAGCGATTATCCGGACGACTTTTATTACACCGACGCCATCAGCGACCAAGCGGTGGACATGATCGGTGAAGCGCATGACGCCGGCGCGCCCTTCTTCCTGCATGTCGCCTACACCGCGCCCCACTGGCCGCTGCATGCCCCGCCCGAAGACATCGCCAAATACGAGGGACGATACCGCGCCGGCTGGGACAGCTTGCGCCAGAGCCGACACGAAGAACTCAACAGCCTGGGCATCCTCGATCCCGTCTGGCGCATCTCGCCGCGCGATGATGATTCCCGCCCTTGGGAGACTGAAGCAAATACCGATTGGGAAGACCTGCGCATGGCGACCTACGCCGCTATGATCGACCGCATGGATCAGGGCATCGGCCGCATCCTGGCGAAGCTCGACGCGCTCGAAATCACCGACGATACACTCATCATCTTCTTGTCCGACAATGGCGGCTGCGCCGAGTTCATGGCCGAGGACGGCTGGCGCGATCATCGCTCTTACGTCCCGACGCTGCCCGATGGCCGGCCCGTGAAAATCGGCAACCGCCCCGGCATGCGGCCCGGACCGGCCGATACCTTCATGAGCTACGACCTGCCCTGGGCCAACGCCTCCAACTCGCCCTTCCGCCTTTACAAGCATTGGGTGCATGAGGGCGGCATCTCATCGCCTTGCATCATCCATTATCCGGCCCTGCTTGACGCCGAGACAGTCTGCCATAGCCCGGTTCAGTTTATCGATGTGCTGCCGACTTTCGCCGAGCTGGCGGGCGCCGACTATCCGAGCGAGTTCAACGGAAAGGCGATTCAACCGGTCGAAGGCGAGAGCTTCCTGCCGGCGCTGCAAGGGATGGAATGGCGGCGAGAGAAGCCTCTCTATTGGGAGCACGAAGGCAACCGCGCCCTCCGCATCGGCGAGTGGAAACTGGTCAGCAAACACCCGGGTGATTGGGAGCTCTACAACATGACTGAAGACCGCACCGAGCTGAAGGACCGCAGCGCCGGCGAAAGGGACCGGCTCGCGTTGATGAGCGCCCTGTACGATCGCTGGGCGGAGCGCTGTGAAGTGAGGGACTGGCCGCTGACTTAACGATTGTCTGCCACCACCGCCCGGCTATGCTAGCAGATATTATGCCAACTTGTCTTTTTCGTTAGGCTTGGTCCCGGCGGATGTCCTGCGTCGTTGGTTGGATTTGGCGCCTGTGATAATATCTAGTGCGAGTGGCGACTATCTGCTGGGGGTGGAGCATGCATTCAGCGCCGTTGACCATCGGAATCGAAGAAGAATACCAGTTGATTGATCCCGAAACCGGGGCCTTGGCGGCGGTCGTGCAACAACTGCTGCATGACGAGAGCATTCGTCAAATCGGCGATCAGGTCAAACCCGAGTTTATGCAATCGCAAATCGAGATCGGCAGCGCCATTTGCCAAAACGTGCAAGAGGCGCGGGCGGAGTTGGTGCGCCTGCGCGGCGAAGTCAACAGCGTGGCCGAGCGGCATGGCTACTGCATCCTGGCCGCCAGCACCCATCCCTTCGCGAAGTGGGAAGAGCAGGAAGCCAATCCCGGCGAGCGTTATGAAGATCTCATGGATTACATGCAAGAGGTGGCGCGGCAAATGCTGATTTTCGGCATGCACGTCCATGTCGGCTTCGGCACTTCGCGGCGCCAGCTTGATCTGCTGATCGATATTCAAAACCAACTGCGCTACTTTCTGCCCCATCTCCTCAGTTTTTCCACCAGTTCACCCTTCTGGCACGGGCATCCCACCGGGCTGAAAAGCTACCGCAGCATCATCTTCGAGAACCTGCCGCGCACCGGCACCGCGCCTATCTTTTCTTCTTTCAGCGAATACGAGCGCCTCATCGAGACCTTCGGCCAAGTCGGGACCCTAGGCAAAGGGCGCCGGGATGGCAAAGCCGATTACACCAAGATCTGGTGGGACAGCCGGCCGCACGAAGACTTCGGCACCCTCGAGATTCGCATCTGCGATATCTGCACCACAGTGGATGAAGCGGTCACCATCGCGGCGCTGGTGCAAGCCATCGTCGCCAAGCTCATCAAGCTGCGCAATCAAAATCTGAGCTGGCGGATTTATTCCAACGAGCTCATCGCCGAAAACAAATGGCGGGCCGTGCGCTGGGGGCTGGATGGTCAACTCATCGATTATGGCATACGCGAATCAGTGTCAGCGCATTCGCTGGCGCTCGAATTGCTCGAGCTGGTCGATGATGTCGTCGATGAGCTTGGCTCGCGCGACGAGGTCAATCACGTGCATACGATCCTGGAGAAGGGCACCAGCTCGGATCGTCAGCTGGCGGTTTACAATGACTGCCTGGCCAATGGCGCGTCAAGAGATGAAGCGCTGAAAGCGGTGGTCGATCACCTGCGCGCGGAGACGATGCGCGGGGTAAGGAGCTAAAGACATCGCATGTACGAGCTTCAAGATCTCAAGATTCCCGTTCAAGCCCCTGACTACTATGACTGCTCGGAATTTGTGATCCGTTCCGTTGAGATGATCATCAACGAGGCGATAAGTCGTGGAAGCAACAAAATAGTTATAAACACGAATCTCAGGCTTGGACTGCCGATGGAAAACATCAACAAAATCGCTGGTCCATTCATCGAGGCATGGGCGGTGGAAACATTTCACACAGTGGTTGAGGACGTGGAAAACAGATATTCTCTAATCAATGTCGAGGCTGTACAACGTTTGCATATAGCGGACGTAATCCTTCAATTTAAGAAGCATCGAAAGGTTGATAGTGGTGTAACTGCGGAGGTAGACGTGAAGGCAACCGCAGAAGATATTGAGTCAAGCGGGAAGGGGCCAAACATCACTTCGTTTGTACGAATTTGAAGCGCATATGTGCAAGACCCGGATTACTTATTTGTTATTCTGTCATTGAAACACCGTGTTTATTCGTCCCGCAATACGGTTTCGGGTCTCATGGATGGTACAATGGAAGTTGTAGCATACAACGCATACGATCTGAAATACATCAGTTGGAAAGACATTAGCTACAATCCCGCTCTGGGAACTGGACAAATTCAGATTCGTGACATTCACTACGTAGAACTCGAGGAAAGGACGACTTGGGAATTCTGTCAATTGCTGGACCGCAAGTACCTGCAATCGTCCAGACGCTCATTTGAAGAGTGGCTAGCACTCGCAAACAAACATGGATGGATAAAGAGCAGTGATTGACCAAAGTTTCATCTTGGGCGACGCGCTGTGCGAGCTTCCTAAACTCAAATCCGGGACATATGACCTAATTGTCGCGGATCCTCCGTACAATCTCGGCAAGAACTACGGAAATAATCTTGACAATCGTGGTTTTGATGAATATCTGGAGTTTACACAGAAATGGCTCTATGAGGCATCGCGTTTGCTAACATCGCGGGGCACAATTTACGTGTTCATGGGTTTCCGGTTCATTGCATACCTATATGAAATCCTCGAACGCGAACTGGGAATGCACTTTAGCAATTGGATAGTTTGGCACTATACGCAGGGTGTCGGGAAAACTAAAGGTTTTTCCCCTCGACATGACGACATTCTCATGTTCACAAAGTCGTGGGATTTTGTGTTCAATCTGGATGCAGTACGCGTACCACAGAAGTATTATCGTGAGCGCAACAATATGCGGGGAGCAAATCCCGGCGACGTATGGGAGTTTTCTCATGTCCACTATTGTAACGACAATAGACAGAATCATCCGACTCAAAAGCCGGAAGGACTAATCGAGCGACTCGTCCTTGCTTCCAGCAATGAGGGCGCTCGTGTTCTCGATCCCTTCTTGGGCAGCGGGACGACACTCCGCGTTTGCCAGCAACTCAACCGAGCTGGAACAGGAATTGAGATAAATCCCGATTATCTCAAGATAGCGCAGGAACGATTGCAGAGCGAATTTTCGGGTTTCGATAGTGTCGATCCTAGAATGAAACGTGTCCCACTGGATTTGCGCAATGAGTCAATTCGGCAGTCGTATTTGGCAAATCACAAGCGTTGGTTTCTTAACAACCATATCGGGGCTATTCAAGACTTCGAGAAATCCGTAGAACGACTTTACTCAGATGGAATCTGGAAGCCTGCACAGAAGAAGCTAATGTAAAGCGGGCGCGATTGCTCTTTCTTAGCTCGAATCAGGCGGCTTCGCCCGTGTGCTCGCGTAGCGCAAGCTCAATTCCGGCTCGGCCATCTGCAAGCGCCGCGGCGGCAGACCACGCACGATCGCCTCCAAATCGTCAACGACCATCTCGCCCAGCTCGACCATGCCTTGGGGCACCGAACCGGCGCGATGGGCGGAGAGGACGGCGCCCTCGGCCGCGCGTATCGGGTGATCGGCCGGCAGCGGCTCTTGCGGGAAGACATCGGTCGCCAGCTTAAAACGTCCTTGTAAGACCATCTCCGTGGCCGCGTCAAAATCAATGACGTGGGCGCGGCTCGCCAAAATCAGAACGGCGTTCGGCTGAATCAATTCCAGAAGCTCGCGCGAGAGCATCGCCTTGTTCTCCACCGACGGGATGGCCAGCACGAAGATGAACTTCGATGTCGACATCAGCGCTTCCAGCGAGACGGGCCGCAACCCCTGCCGCCTCAGATAACCCTCGCCCAGCCAGGGATCGTAAACCGAGATGCTCACGCCGAAAGGCAGCAGCAGCGGGTGCAAGGCGCGCGCCAGCCCGCCGTAGCCGATGAAGCCGACCGGCTGATCATAAAGCAAGAAAGTGTCGACATTGCCGTCCCAAAGGTATTCTTCTTCGCCGCGGCGCATCAGGCGGTCGCCATAAGAAATCTGCCGCGCGGCGTCAATGGCGAGCCCGAGGGAAAACTCAGCCACCTGCCGCCCGAAGCCGGGGGCCGCGCTCAAAACGCGAATGCGCCGTTGATAACAGGCATCGTAATCGAGATTGAGCGGGAAGCTGCCGGACACGTCTATAATGGCTTTCAGGCGCTCCGCCCGTTCCAGCGCGTCGCCGTAATGCCAGCCCGAGGTGACCAGGGCGTCGGCGCTTGGCAGGGCGCGCTCGAATGCCTCCGGCGGCATGCGCTCGTCTCGCCCCCAAATCACATTGACCAGGTCATGCAGCCGCGTCTGATCCGCCGGCGAGAAAATCTCGGCCATCCGCCGAAAACTTGGGTTGACAATCACCTTGCTTTTCATGGCTGCCTCACTGCTGAAAATTCCAAATTATGCAAAGAGATTCTATTCTAATTTGCCTATACTGCTCTCTTTGAATGAACCTGCCAGATTCCATCTGCAATCATAGCGAAATTTGTAGACACACGCGCGGTATAACTGCTGCCCACGCAAAACACCTTGCATCTCGGCGCGTTTCGCTCCCCTCCCTGACTCGTCGGGGAGGGGCCGGGGGTGGGGTTGACTGCCAGCAACGTAAACAGGGGCAAGACTTGTCTTGCCCTCCCTCCGCCCCAAACGCCAGCGTGGGCGAGCCACCGTCTCGCCCCTACACAAGACAGCGCTTGCAAACCACAAGACCATAAGCGTTATTACGCCTTTCTCGGTGATCTCATTTCCCTCGGTGTACTCGGTGGTAAAAGACTAATCCCTTTACGTCATTTCAAGCGCCGGTCGTACCAGACGGGCAGCTCGCCCAGGGGGGCGGCGATATGCAGGGCGGCCGCTTGCAGCGCGGTGCTGACCGCCTCCGGCTCCAGCGCATGGACGCCGTCGGGCCGTTCATTCTCCGCCGTCGGGTCGCGCCCGGGCAAGAGGGCATTCACGATCTTCTCCTTATCGACCAGAAGCGGCATGAAGCGGCCATCCAGCAGATGCAGATTGATCTCGCCATGGAAGACGGTCGGTTTGCGCCCGCGTTTCTTGACCACCTCGCTGGCATAAATTGACTGCAGCCCGCCCGCGTTCAGCTTCCAGCGCTGCCGGTCTCCCCGAAAGGCGCTGATGCTCTTCTCATAAGGATTGATGACGATGCGGTTCGGCTCGCGCTGAATGATCAAAAGCAGCCGGGCGACATTCAGTAGTAGCAGCAGGGCCACGGCGATGCCCAGGTATGGCAGCCAGGCCGGATCAGGGATCAGCGTGCCGGCGATGGGCAAGCCCAGCTCGCTCGTCAAGGTCGCGGCGGAGACCCACAAATACACGACAGTCAGCAGCGCATACCAGGCGATCTGACGCTGTTTGGCGCGCAGCCAGCGCGTCTCGCGAACCAGGCGCAGCTCGCCATCCGCCCCGCGTTTCTGCCCCGCCGCCTCCAAACGCCAGGCGCCCAGATGCAGCGGCAACGGCTCCAGCGGGATCGGTTCCGGCGCAGGCTCGGGGTCAAGCGGCGCGGTCGAGGCGAAAGGAATGCCCAAGGTCTTTGCCAGCGCGGTGCCAAGCTGGATCGCCGTGGTTTCATGCGCGTCGGCGTCGGCGTTCGTAAAGCGCAGCAGCTCAAACCAGCGGCTCGAGCGCGCCAGCGAAATCTCCGGCGACAGCGTCAGGCCTAAATGCCAGGAATTGGTCTCATTGGACCAGCCGAGCACGACCTGCCCGAGATCCGCCACCAGGATTTCGCCCGATTCCGGCAAGTCGCGGCTGACGGCGAAGTATCCGTTGTAGCGGAACGGGACGCCGGTCTTGGCTTCGACGATCAGTTTGGGCTTGGCTGGGGCATCGACCTGAATCAAGCGCCAACGCTCCGGGCTGTAATCAACGAGGGAGTTTGCGGATACGGCGATACGTGTCATACGGCGAATTCAGTCTTATGTCGCTTTTGGAAATCCAGCCTGCATTATGGCAGACATCGCCCGTATTTTGCAGACGATATTTGCGCCGGCATGCAAACAGCGCGCGCATACGCTCTTGCGCGTATGCCACGCACATAACTTCACCACCGCACCGCGCAAGTCACGACTTGGCTCACACAAAACAGCGGATCCTCATAAATGGGAATTTGTAGGGGCGACTCATTGGGTCGCCCGTCGCAGCTAACGCGCCAATTGGTGGGTCATTGTAGGGGCGATTCTGTGAATCGCCCGATATCATAATCGTGAATCTGAGGGCCACACACAGTGTCGCCCCTACAAGGCTTGCCCGGTACTGCATTTCTTATGCAACAACAACTGAAATTACACCAAAACAAAACTAA
>JAPPEU010000061.1 GCA_028875245.1 Chloroflexota bacterium | reverse complement strand
ATTTCAGTTGTTGTTGCGTAAGAAATGCAGTACCGGACAAGCCTTGTAGGGGCGAGCCTTGGCTCGCCCGTCGGCGGTTTGACAGTGGGCGACTCAAGAGTCGCCCCTACAAAATCTTAGGTATTTGGGGTTGATGAAATAATTCGAGGACTGGCTCAAAGAATTTCAACCGAAAGGGTACACTACCGTTCTGATATATTTTTGTGGGCCAGTCTGTGTTGAGATAGAATCTCCACGTTCTATGAATTAACTGCTATTAGGAACTGTGAATGCGAGCAAAAACTTTCGCGCTAATAATCGCGGGCTTTGTCCTTTGCGCTGTATCATCCGCTCAGGAATATTCCATAATCGACAACTGCTGCTACGTTGATCTCCAATGCCAGAGCGACCAGCAATGGATCGACGGCTGGCACGCTTTCCAGCGAAACGAATGCCCGCCCAACCAGCCGGCAGCCCCGGCCTCCGCACCAGTTTCAGCGCCGGCGGGTCAGCCAGTCGACAACTGCTGCTACGTTGATCGCCAATGCCAGAGCGATCAGCAATGGATCGCCGGTTGGAACGCTTTCCAGCGAAACGAATGCCCGGCCAGCCAGCCAGCAGCCCCGGCCTCCGCGCCAGTTTCAGCGCCGGCGGGTCAGCCAATCAACAATTGCTGCTTTGTTGATCGCCAATGCCAAAGCGACCAGGAGTGGGTTGCCGGCTACCAGGCATTCCAGCAAGGGCAATGCTTCGCGCCCGCGCCGGCAGGGGGAGGCAATTGCTGCGACTCTGGTTGGAATTGCCGGTTTGAAGAAGAAAGGGTGCTGGGCGCCCTGGCTTTTCAGCGTTTTCAGTGCGCTGATCCCACGGACACTTCCGGCATCACGCTAACGGGACCCGTGCCCAGGATCGAGGGTTCAGGTCAATTCGTTCAACACATCCAAGCGACGCTTCGATTGATGAAAAAGTGGGCGCCGGCCTGGTACAACTATGTGATATCCGGAATGGACTTAATTGTAGAACAGCCCGTCCACGTCGCGCCCTATCGTGATGGTGAGACGACAGAGTGCTGGGCTTTCGCCAATGACCGCGAAAGAAAAGCCACTGTGCAAACTTGCTTTATGAGTTGGGCGATAAAACATGGCGGGCCTGTTGAGTACGATCAAACTTCAACAGCTGGGGCGCTGGGTCATGAAGCTTGCCACATACATACGTATGAAGAGGGGAAGCATTTTTCCTCGCAAGCGGAAGAGGAAGAGTTGTGCTCGAAAATGGGAGGCGGCGCAGTAGCAATGCTTTCAACCGCCGTTTCAGTTGGCCGCAGCCCGCGGCGCGGGACGAGTTACTTTCCCAAAGATGAAGTCTTGAGCTTGCTCCGACAGTACTGCGCGGAAGGGTATAGAGCGGACCTGTTTTGTCCGACGCTTCAAAGGCTGGAAAACTTTTGGAGCAATGTGCCATACGCGGTCTTTCCACCTGGGGCGCCTGAATGGTGAGCTTTAGCCGTCCCCGTTCTCAGGCTGGCGGACGCCAATCGCCTCGTCGAGGGGCACGACAAAGGCGACGCCGTGGTTCGGCTCCAGCAGGTCGCCCATGACGGCCCGCGCTTCATCCAGGAGCGTCGGCACCAGTTCCTTGGGCGCCACCGACAGCAAGACATGATTGTTGAGTTCCATCTCGCGCAGCACATAAGCCATCATGCTGCTCATGGAGCTGGCCATGTGGAGCGGCACTTCCAGACCGTCCCCCGTCATCTTGCGCTGCAAGCTGTATAGACCAAAGCTCTTGAGGACGGTGACGCCGGGCGCGCCCGCCTCTTGCCAGCGAACGGCGACATCCAGGCCGTTTTCTACATTGGACGTGATGAGGATGATCAGTTTCATTTTCTTTAGTCTCCTGTCGCTGCGCCCGCCAGCGCGGGATTGGGGATTTCGTCTTGGTTCTTGCCCTGGAAGACCCAGCGCACCATCGGCGGCGTCAGGACCGTTGTCAACAAGATGACCATGAAGAGCGCGGCATAGAGTTCGCTGCCGCCGTCGATGACGCCGCTCGACAAGCCGATTGAGATAATGATCAAGCCCACTTCGCCGCGGGACACCATGCAGACGCCCACGCGCAGCGATTCGCGCAGATTGAAGCCGCCCGCGCGCGCGCCAAAGCCGGCGCCAAGCACCTTGCTGAGCACAGCCATCAGCAGGAGCAGCAGCATGAATGGCAGCGCGTCAAGCGGAAAACTGCTGAGGTCGGTTTCCAAACCGACATCGACGAAGAATATAGGCACCAGGAAGACATAAGCCAGATGGCTCATCGTCTGTTCGATATCGTGCTTCATGCCGGTCGATAGTTTGCTCAAGCCGACGCCGGCGATAAAGGCGCCGGTGATCGCCGCGACGCCGCCCAGGTACTCCGCCGACCAACCAAACAGCAGGGCGCTGATGAGGGCGAAAATCGGTATGCCATAGGCTTGCGACAGCTGCGGCCGGCGCTGAATCCAGGTCATGGCTCGCGGCAGGATGGTCCATGCCAATAAGAATGCGACCACGATGTAACCCGCCATTTGCGCGATGATCACCAGCAACTGACTGAGCCCCCCGCCGCCTTCCGCGCTGCCGGCGCCCGCCAGCACCAGCGTCAGCGAAACCGCCAGGATGGCGAGCACATCATCAATCAGGGCGGTGGCCAGCAGGGCGTTGCCTTCTTTGGTATGCAGGTAGCCCAGCTCCAGCAGGACTTGCGCCGATATGCTGACGGAGGTGGCGGCCAGGGTGACGCCGGCAAATAGCGCCGGAATCATGTCATAGCCGGCTGGGATGACCACCACGGCGGTAAATGCTATCGGCACGACCACACCCAGCACACCGGCGAATACCGCCACCTTGCCCACTTTTACCAATTCGCTGAGATGCACTTCCAAGCCGATGTTGAACATCAGCAGCAGCACACCCAGCTCGGCAAATTCTTTGATCGTACCCTGCAGATCGACGCCCTGGAGGATGCCCCAGTGCAGCATATCGAGCACGGTCGGCCCCAGGACGACGCCCACGATCAGTTGGCCCAGGACGCGCGGCTGGTTCAGAAGCCGGGCAATAGCGCCGCCGGCCCGCGATGCCAGCAAAATGACGCCCAAGGCGAGCATCAGCGGGATGAAGGGGTTGACCGCCGCCGCCGAATCGTCTGTCGATGCGGCGAAGGCAGAGGCCCCGCTGTGCAGGAAAAGCAAGGCGAAGGACATAGCGATGATGATGAGACGCCGAGACAAGGTTCGGCTCAAACGATTCAAGGCGATTGCCTTTCTCCAGCTGCGTTGGTAAGTTCTCAACGAGACATTATAATCGATGGCGAAAATATGAATATGCGAAAACAGCATGAGCGAGTCACAAGTTGGCTCACACATGATAGTGAACTCGGGCAATGGGAATCTATAAGGTCTCGCCCGTCATAGCGATCGGATGCGTTTTCGGGCGAGCCACCGTCTCGCCCCTACGGCTTTAGATAGGACTGAAGACGGAATTCAGTAGGTTCATGAGAATGGAGCCTCAATGAAGATCAGGGAACTTGAGCTTTTCACCGTGCCGCCGCGCTGGCTGTTCCTGAAGATCTCCACCGATGAGGGCTTCGTTGGCTGGGGCGAGCCGATCGTCGAAGGGCAGGCGGGGACCGTCCGCGGCGCCGTGGAAGATATGGCGGACTTTCTGATTGGGCGCGATCCGAGAGAGATCGAAGATATTTGGCAGACGCTGTTTCGCGCGCGCTTCTACCGCGGCGGGCCGGTGATGATGAGCGCGATCGCCGGCGTCAACCAGGCGCTTTGGGATATCAAAGGCAAGTTTCATGGCGCGCCGATTTATGATTTGCTGGGCGGCAAGGTGCGTGATCGCGTGCAGATTTACGCGGGCATCAGCGGAGAGACGCCCGAAGATGTCGCCAGGCAGGCGCAGGCGCGCAAGGACGAAGGCTTGCGGGCGGTCAAGATGGGCGCCGTCAATACGGTCCACTACATGGATACGTTTCAGCACATTGATGAAGCGGTCGCGCGGGTGGCGGCGGTGCGGTCGCAAGTGGGGGATGACTTCAGCATCGCGGTTGATTTTCATGGCAAGGCGCACAAGCCGATGGCGAAGATGCTGATTCGCGAATTGGAGCCTCTTCATTTGATGTTTGTGGAGGAGCCGATCCTGCCGATGCACAATGAGTCGCTTCTCGACCTCAAACGCTCGACATCGATCCCAATCGCTACCGGCGAACGCATGTATTCCCGTTGGGATTTCAAGGCGATTCTGGCGGAAGGCAGCGTCGATATCATTCAGCCCGATGTCTCGCACGCCGGCGGCATCTCCGAGGTCGTGCGCATCGCGGCGATGGCGGAAGCCTATGATGTCGCTTTGGCGCCGCACTGCCCCTTGGGGCCGATCGCGCTGGCCTCTTGCATTCAGGTCGACGCGGTCGCCTACAACGCCCTGATTCAGGAACAGAGCCTCGGCATTCACTACAATGAGGACGCCGACCTGCTGGATTATCTGGCCGACCCGACGGTGTTCAATTATGAAGACGGATTTGTGAATGTGCCGACGGCGCCCGGTTTGGGGATTGAGCTTGACGAGGACAAGATACGCGCCGCATCCGATCATGGCTTGCGCTGGCGAAACCCGATCACCCGCCGGGCGGACGGTTCAATCGCTGAATGGTAGGGCGGCGACGTTACTCAAAGCGGGCGACATCCACCGCGCCGGCTGAAACGCCATTGAGCAGTTTGTCCACTGCGCGCTCAGCCGTTGCGGCCGCCAGCGCCAGGCCATGCCCCGTGAAGCCGACCGCGAAGCCGACGCGCGGCTTGCCCGGCAGCGTCCCCACCAGCGGCAGCCCATCACAGCTGAAGCCCATGATGCCGCTCCAGCGCTGCGCCACCGGCGCCTGTACATCGGGGAAATACTTCTGCAAATAGCGGTCGAGGAAGGCCTGTACTTTTGGATTCAGCCGATCTTCCGATGTGTTGTTTTCCTCGTGCTGATGCTGCTTGCGGCCGCCGCCCAGCAGGAAGCGCCCGTCAAAGGTGCTGCGGTAATACATGTAGCCGTAATCGCTGTAGCCGCAGCATGGGACCGGCACATGGTCAAGCGGCTCGGTGACCAGGCACTGCGCCCGCGTCGGCTGGACTTTGCCGACGAAGTAGGGGTCAATCATCGGCGAATAAGCGTTGGTGCAAAGCATGACATGACGCGCCTTGAAGACCAATTTTCGCGTATGGACGCGCACGGTGTCTTTTTCTTCTTGTTCCAGGCGGTAGAGTTCGTTGTTGGCGATCAGTTCGGCGCCGCTCTGCGCCATGACCGTTTTCGCCAGCAAATAGGGCTGAACGCCCGCATCCAGTGGCTGCTCGATGGCGGCGAAATAACCGCGTTTCAAAGGATCGCTGCTGGAATATTCGATGTCGATTTTGTCGGCCGATAGCGCGCGGGCCGCCAGCTCGAGCTCCACCGCTTCTTCCGCTGTCTCCGCCAATAGCAGGGAGCCGCAGTTATTGAGCGGCACTTCAAAGGCGCTGTTCTTGATGAATTCCCGCCAATGCCTGAAGCTGCGGCGCGACAACCCCCAGACCTCGCGCGCAACGGAGTGGCCGTATTGCTCAATGGCGCGGTGATAATAGGTATCCAGCCCGCTGATCATGAAGCCGGCGTTGCGCCCGCTGGCGCCCAGGGCCACATCGCGGGCATCGGTGACGACCACGTCTCGGCCGTGAATTTGCTTGGCGAAGAAAGCGGCGGCGCCACCAGCGAGGCCGGCGCCAACGACAAGGAAGTCAACTTCGCGCTCGACCTGTTCGGCGCGCTGCCAATGGGAGACGGTCATGGCTCATTACCTGGATACACTCATGCTAGGACTGTTGAACACTTTCAATGCTATTGCCAGCGGCTCGGCTGGCATCATGTCTATTGATATTAGTCGGCATTCCTGGATTGTCAAATCGACGTGAATGCTAGGACATCAGATGATTAGATGTTAGAATACAGGCGGTTGAGAATCTCGACCGCTCGCAAAGATGTCAACAGGGGAGGCGATACATGATAGCTCTTAGGCGCTTCATAATACTTGTGGCAGCGCTGCTGTTGCTTGTGCCAATCGCGGCTGTTATGGCGGACGGCCACTTGCCCGATCTTGAGGGGCGCACGGTGACGGTGGCGGTGGAAAACGCTTATCCGCCCTTCAATGTCTTAAATGAAGAAACCGGCGAAGGCGAAGGCTGGGATTACGATACGCTGGGCGAGATCTGTGACCGCTTGAATTGTGTGCCGGAATACATCGAGACCAGTTGGGAAGGCCTGATCGTGGCGGTCTCCAACGGCGAATACGACATGGCGGCCGATGGCATCACCATCACCGAAGAGCGCGCTCAGATCGTCGATTACTCCAATGGTTACATCGATGTCATCCAGCGCATGATGGTGCGGCTTGAGGAAGACCGCTTCGGCAGCGCCGCGGATTTCGTCGCCGGTGATTTCGTGGTCGGCGTGCAAGTCGCGACGACCAATTACATCGCCGCTGAGGAATTGCTGGGCGGGGGCAGCGAACGCATCGTCGCCTATACCGAGTTCGGCTTGGCGGTCCAAGCGCTGATCACCGGCGACATCGACGCCGTGGTCATTGATGATGTGGCCGGCCAAGGTTATGTGGGCTTGAACGCCGACAAGATCAAGCTGCTGCCGGACGACTTGATCAAGCAGCAATTGGGCTTCATTTACCCGCAGGGTTCGGAATTGGTCGAGCCCTTCAATATGGCGCTGGCGTCTATGCGCGAGGATGGTACGCTGGCGGCGATCAACGCCAAGTGGCTGGGCGATGGCGAAGCCGAAGAAGAGATGATGCTGCCCGATTTGGATGGCCGCGTGATTATCGTAGCCTCGGAAAATGCCTACCCGCCCTTCAACTTCATTGACGAAGAAACCGGCGAGTTGGATGGCTGGGATTTTGATACGCTGGGCGAAATCTGCGCGCGGCTGAATTGCGGGCTGGAATACATCGAAACGGGCTGGGAAGGCATGATTATCGCCGTCTCCAACGGTGAATTCGATATGGCGGCCGGCGGCATCACCATCACCGAGGAACGCAAGGAACTGGTCGCATTTTCCATTGGCTACATCGATATCAATCAACGTTTGATGGTGCGGATCGGCGAAGATCGCTTTGCCGATGCCGAAGAATTCGTCGCTGGCGACTATGTCATTGGCGTTCAAGTCGCTACGACCAACTACATTGCGGCGACAGAACTGGTGAGTGAAGAGCGCATCGTCGGTTACGATTCTTTTGGTTTCGCCGTGCAGGCTTTGATATCGGGCGATGTAGACGCCGTTGTCATTGATGATGTGGCCGGCCAAGGCTATGTCGGCGTCAACGCGGAAGACATCAAGCTGCTGCCGGATCTGCTGACGCAAGAGCAGTTGGGTTTCATCTATCCGCTGGATTCCGATCTTGTCGAACCCATCAACGCGGCATTGAGCAGCATGATGCAGGATGGTACGCTGGCCGCTATCAACGCCAAGTGGATGAGCGATGGCTAGCCCGCCTCGCATACAGGCCCGATAAACGAAGCTGCAATTTGCCGGGGCAGGGTTCGCTCTGCCCCGCTTCTTCGTTTGTTGCTTTTCATGCACGCTCGGACGGGAAATGAAGATGCCAGCCGCTTCGCCTGAGCGCTACGAACCGGATTTAGACGAGATCATCGCCGAATCGCGCGGGCGGGCCATGCGTTTGGCGCGCTTTTATACCTTGCCCTATTGGATCGTTTTTCTTGCGATCCTCGGGATCTTGCTGGCCATCAGCATCATCACGGACAAGGTGTACTCGAATATCTTCAATCAGTTGATGGACGGGGTCAGCATGACCCTCTTCGTCAGCCTGGCGTCATATTTGACCGCGCTGACGATCGCGGTGATCGTCGGGATTGTTCGCTCGAATCCACCGGCGCCGCCACAATCGCGCGAGTCCAAGCGCAAGGCCCTCATGCGCATCCTTCGCATCGGCGCTTACAATGTATGCACGGTCTATGTCAGCGTGATGCGCGGCATCCCCATTTTGGTCGTTTTGCTGGTCACCGGATTTATCGTCGTGCCCGCCTTGCGCGACCTGATCAACCGCACGGTGGTGGAGGGCGTACGCGATCTGGCGGGCGATCCGGCCATTCCCGATCTGATTTGGCGCGGCAGCTCGGCCGGCACCGCCATCGTGGCGCTGGCGATCACCTACGGCGCCTATATGTCGGAAACGGTGCGCGCCGGCATCCAATCAATTCCCAAGGGGCAATTCGAAGCGGCTTATTCAGTTGGCATGACCTATTGGCAGACGATGCGCTCGATTGTGCTGCCACAGGCTTTTCGCAATGTGCTGCCGCCGCTGGGCAATGATTTTGTCGCGATGATCAAAGATTCGTCGCTGCTGGCTTTCCTCGGCATTCGGGATATTACGCAAATCGCCAAGACCACATCGGGCCGCTCATTTCGCTATGTGGAGACCTATGCGGTGGTCGCCTACATGTACCTGACCCTGGTCATCCTGGCGACGACCCTGGTCAACCTGATTGAAGACACGGTCAACATCGAGCGCGAAACGCCGCGTCTGATCCTTCGCCTGCAATCCCTGTGGCCCGGGAAGAAGAAAAAGCTCGAGCCGATCGTTGAGTCTTTTGATTAGCTCTACTCATTCGAGTAGAAGCCGACCTTATTGCCTTCGGTATCGCGCGCCCAAGCGACAAAACCGCCACCGGCATTTTCTCCGAGCGCCGTCTTCGGCAGCAGGACTTCTCCGCCAGCCTCGGGCACCCGCGCCAGAGCGGCGTCCAAATCGCCACTGATCGTGAAATAGACCAGGGAGCCCTCCGCCGACGGCGTATAGCCGTATTGCGGATTGTGGACCAGGCAGCCGCCAACCTGCCCATCATGGGGAAACACGCCCAGCATACTGCCCATCGTCTCGCGACTGTCGTTGATGAAGAGCTGCTTGTCCAGGACGGTTTCGTAAAACTTGACGGCGCGCTCAAAGTCAGCGACGGGAATTTCAAACCAGTTGATTACGGACATGACTCACTCCTCCAGCTTGATGAAGAAGCTACATCATAACTGCAATCGGCGCAGCAGTGAACCGTTTCCAGCAGCGGCAAACATCGCGGATCTAGCTCATTCTGCGAAGACTAAACTTGTTTTCACCATAGTCCCTCGCGAGTGACAACTCGGCTCACACAAAATAACGAACCCTCACAAATGAGAATCTGTAGCGGCGAGCCATTGGGTCGCGCAGACACTGACCGCCGGTCGCCCCTACAGATTTTGCTATGATTGCAGATCTGGAAGATGAACCGGGTGGATACGCTTGGGGCTAGCGCTGGCTTTGCAGCTGGCTGTCTTCTTCTTCGGCGGCGGCCAGCGCGTCGACTTCGCTCTCGTCATTGGTCGATAATCTCTGACGCTGGCGCTGCTCGTTGGGGGCGACATCATCGGCTTGTTCAAGGGCGTCAAGAAAGTCATCGTTGAGGCGCTGGCTGTAGAATTGCACCTCGTCCATCGCGTCGATGGTGTCTTGCAGCTTGTCGATTTCGTCTTTGATTTCGATGCTGAGGCGCTGACCGCGGGTGCTGCCGGTGTCCTTCGTTCCCAACAGCGACATCTGGGCATAGACCGTGCCGAGGGCGGCCAAGGTGCTTTCGAGGTGAATCTCGGCCCGCTTTATCGCATGTGTGCCCGCCTTCAAGGTATTCTCTTGCTGCTGCAGGATTTCTAGCTGGCGCATGCGGTCCCGCCGCGTCAGCTCGTTTTTGTCGTTCTTGATTAAGCGCTTGACCTCGGCGATTTTGCGCGGCACATCCTGCAAATCGCGGGCGGCGCGCTCATTGCTTTCGAAGAAATCGATGCGGTTCGCCAGGTTGTACATGTGGGCGATCCAGTCGTTGATGTCGCTGACCAGGGTTCGTTTGCGCGTTCGCATGGCGCCGCGGGCGGCATCCGCCAGCTTGAGCATGTTGCGGCGATATTCGAAGGCATCGCGCAGGCGCTCGCGCGAGACGCGGTTGCGGATGTTGCGCAAGTCGTATTCACGCTCGAAGTCTTCCGCCAGCGCTTGCTCTGTCGCTTCGGGATCGGTCAAGGTAGACGCGACCAGCACCGTCTCGGCCAAGCCGCCCAGCACCAGCCAGAACCAGGGCTGCCATTCCAGAAACGGCAAGCTGACATCGCGCACGAACAAAAACAGGATCGCCGTCACCATCAGGGTGACCAGCGTTTCCCAACGGAGCAAGGCGTTCGCCAGTAGTGTGCCGAAGACCTTCTGCCGAGCCTCGCTATTAACTGCCATGCGCTTGACGTTCCCTCTCCCCAATAAACTGGATTCGACGGAATCCAAATATGAAAGCGCGCTTCTGAGCCGGTCAGTCCCAGCGTCCGGATTTCGCGGCGATGTCGCCAGTTTCTCGGAGTTCAGCGGCGCTTCAATCCTGCCCCAATAGACGTTGGCGGCGCTCTTCCAATTGCAGCTCGACCTGGCCGATGCCCACCGTGTCCTCGATTTGATCGGAGAGCTTTGCGCTGGCCAGCTCGGCGCGCGCGTCTTCTTGATCGATCTGCGAGTAGATGGAATCGAGCAGGCTGTCGATTTCCTGGTCGCCCGAGGTATCGAGCTTGTCCATGCTCTTGAGGGTCTTGGTCATCACCTTCTTAGTTTCGGCCAATTCAAGCAGCGAGCGCATCTTTTCCCGTTCCTGCTTGATGGTGGTCAAGCGCCCTTCGAGCTTGAGGCGCATATTCAGCATGCCCTGGTATTGCTCTTCCTGGGATTGCCACTGCTCGTAATACTCCTGCGCCAGTTCTTGTTTGGTGTTCAGTTCAGCCTGGGCCGCCGCCGCCAGGTCATCCTTGCCCCGCAGGATCAAGGTGTCGATATCGCGATCGAGCTTGTCCGACTGGTTGGAGAATTCTTCATACTTGCGTTTGAGCGTGCGCACGGAACCGCCGACGGTGGCCGCCGAGTCTTCAAGCGCTTCCAGGTTGCGCTCGACCTGCCGAATATATTCGTCCATGACCTTCAGCGAATTCGTCTCCAGCGCACGGTCAATCATGCCGTGCAGGTTGGCACTAAAGAGCGTTTGGACCTTCTGTAAAATGGATGGCATGTTCGGGTTTTTCCTTTACTGAGCTTGGACTTCGGCCGCCACAGATTGCAGCAAGTATAGCATAGGCGGGAATGAATTATCAAAGCTCGATATCGCGTATTTACAAGTCTTTACGCAATGTTTACCTGTTGGTTGCGCTTCACGATCATGACGGGCCCGCCGCGCGCTGGATGGCAAGGAGATCGGCGAGGATGGCGCCGCCTGTTTCCAGTTTGCCGGCGCCAGCGCCTATCAGCGTGATATCGCCAAGGAGGTCGGTCTTCATGGTGATGGCGTTGGTCGATCCGCCGACGCTGGCCAGAGGGTCGGCGAGTGGCAGGCGGGCCGCCTTCACCATGCCGCCTTCTGCTGTGGCGCTGGCAATCAGCTTGTAGCGGCAGCCCGCCGCGCGCGCCTCCGCAATGTCTGCCGCGCTGATATGGGTTATGCCGCTGACGTCCAGGTCGGCCATGGTCAACGATGCGCCGAAGAGGGCATTGGCCAGGATCAAGACTTTCCCGGCTGCGTCCCAGCCTTCGACATCGCCCGTCGGATCCGTCTCGGCGTAACCCAGCTCTTGCGCCTGCTTAAGCGCCCCCTCGTAAGACATGCCGCTTTCCATTTGGGTCAGGATGTAATTGGTCGTGCCGTTGAGGATGCCGCGGGCGGAGAGAATCTCGCAGCCGGCCAGGGCATCTTCCGCCAGATGCATCGTCGGCGTGCCGGCCATGACGGTCGCTTCGTAGCGCATCTGCACACCCTTGGCGCGGGCCTGCGCACGAAGATTGGCATGATCCAGGGCGACCGGTCCCTTGTTGGCGAGCACCAGGTGCATGCCGGCGTCGAGCGCCAGCTTGCAGATGTCGAGGGCCGGCTGCGCTGTTTCCAGGTTTGTCGGGCTCACTTCGACCAGCGCGTCCGCCTCGCCGGCCGCGATCATTTCGTCTGCGCTCCAGCCGCGCCGCAGCCCCGGCTGATCGGGATAGTGGGAGAAGCAACCGCCATGCGCCGCTTCCAGCAGGGCGGGAATGTCCAATCCATCGGAGCGATAAAGCGCGCCCTTGCTGGCGGTTACTACGCCGATAATGGCCGCCGCGAACCCGTGCTTGCGCTTGAGCTCGACCGCTTTGTCGCGCAGGATCTCAGCGAATCCCTGACCCACGACGCCGAATCCAATAAGAATGAGTTTCATCGACCGTTCCCCATCCATTTCCTCAGATAACGCGCCATATCATACATCGGGCATTGCCCACACGAACAGATCAGGTCGGCTCGCCCCTGGTGAAAAAGCTGGATCTCTCCGCCTGGGCCTTGATGTTTCAGCCGGCTCTGCTCAGGCGCTCGACAGCCGCCAGCGCCTTGTCAACGCTCTCCTGCGGGCGGACGCCGATTTGCATGTCGACCAGTATGCCCTGTTCATCAATGACCCAATACGAGCGCGTCGCCGAGATCGGCAGTGTTATGACGAAGAGCTTGAAACCCCAGGCGTCCCAGGCATCCAGCATCTTGTGATCGGGGTCGGAGAGCAGGTCATACTGCAGCTTCTGGCGCCGTTTCCAGCCGGCTAGGACATCGACGCTGTCGGAACTGACGCCGAGCACCACCGCGCTATGCGCTTCAATTTGGGGAAAGACATCGCGGAAAGAACAGGCTTGATTGTTGCAGCCCATGGTGTTGGCTTTGGGGAAGGCGAATATGATCACGCGAGAGCCGCGATAATCGCTGAGCCGGACGGGTTTCCCGTCTTGATTTAGCAGTTCAAAGTCGGGCGCCGCTTGTCCAATGGTCGGCATGTCGATTGCTCAGATGTCAGACTTAACCTATATCTTCATTATATCATTGAAGAGCGGGAATTTCGTCGGCGGGCAGGTCAGCCGCCGCGGCGGTTTACTGGCTGGCGAGCCCGTGCTCGGCGTCCTCCTCGCGGGCGACGCGCTGGCCCTCGGCAATATCCACGCGGCTGAGCAGAAATCCGCCGGCGACGAAGAGCAGGATCAAACTGAGAATGGCCGGCCGGCTGCTGCCCAGGACGATGCCGGCGAAGGCGAAGGTAAGCGGGCCTATGATCGAGGCGAATTTCTCCATGATGCTGTAGAAACCGAAGAACTCGCCGCTCTTCGCTTTCGGGCACAAGCTGGCGTAGAGACTGCGGCTGAGGGCTTGGCTGCCGCCTTGAACCATCGCCACCATCAGCGCGAGCATCCAGAATTCCACCGTGGCATTGAGGACGAATCCCCAGCAGGCGACGATGCAGTAGACGAATAAGGACAGAAGGATGCTGCGCCGCGTGTCGAGCCGATTCGACAAGCCGACAAAAGAAGAACGCAAAAGCCATGCGACCGCCAACGCAAGGACCTCGAAAGCGACGATGATCAGCGCGATGGTGGGCAGGCTGCTTTGGCGCGCCGGCGGCAGCACCTCGATTCGCGAAAGGGCGATGACGCCCTCGCGCGCTTCATCCCCCCGCGCCGCGACCTTGACAATTTCGAGCCGGTGTTGACCCGCTTCGGCGATTTCGATCGTCGCCGTTTCGCCATGGCGGACGGTTTCGCTGTAGGTGTCGATCGTCAATGGCGCGCCGTCTTCAGATGTCAAGGCGACGCCATCCAGGTTGAAGCCGATTGCGCCGCCCTCCGGCGACAGGCGATAGCTCAGCGCCAGGTCTTGGCCATGAAAGGCGAATGACAGGGCGCCCTCAGCCGCATCTGATTCGAGATAAACCAGATCGTCCGGACGGCCAGTCAGCAGCGCGGTCAGCCGCCCCATGAAACCATCGCCGATAAGCTCCTCGCCCGGGACAAGGACTTCCCGCCAATCACCAGCCGGCGCGAGCAAGCCCGTGCCCGCATCGTAGCCGCCCTCGCCGACGAATTCCTTAACTGCGCGGTAGGGCGCAGGCTCCGCCCCGCTGACATCGGCCGGCAAGGCCTTGGCCAGGCTTATTCCCAGCAGGGGCATGACAACAGCGTTGATGAGGATGAAGGCCAGAAAGAAGGGCGCGCGGCCCTCGTTGCGCGCGGGCAGGCGGCCAAAAATGATGGCGAAGGGGATGCCGGCGAATTGCACCATCAGGATCGCCAGCACGAGCTCTTCCAGCCCGAAGCCCAGCTCGGCGCCATAGATCGCCGCCAGGGCGATGATCGTGCCGATGGCGTCGTTGTAGATCAGAAAAGCGACCAGATACTTGAACAGCTCGCGGTACTTCTTGATGTTGCGGAATGTTTCCAGCAGCCGCCGCAAACTGACGCCCAGCACCGATTCGCCTGGCTTCAGCGTCGCCGCGCCCGATGGCGGCTCAGGCACATGACGCAGCAGCGGCAATGAAAACAGCAGCCACCAAACGGCGACGCTCAGGAAGGAGAGGCGAATGCCAGCCTGCTCAAAGACGCTGTCCGGGATGAAGAGGAACATGGCGACATTGATGGCGAGCAGGATGCCGCCGCCCAGGTAACCCAGGGCGTAACCGCGAGAAGAGACCCAGTCGCGGTCTTCTTCGCGCGCGACATGGGGCAGCAGGGCGTCATAGAAGATGATCGAGCCGCCGAAGCCGATCCGCCCCAGGACGAAAAAGAGCGATGCCAGCAGCCAATCGCCGGTGCTGACAAAAATCAGCAAGCCCGTGCCAATGACGCCGCCGCCGATGAATATCGCCAGGAAGCGCTTCTTGCTGCGCATGACATCGGAGATGGCGCCGAGAATGGGCGAAGCGATGGCCAAAACGAAGAGCGAAAAGCTGATGGTCAAGGACCAGTAGGCGGTTGCGGTCGCTTCGCTGGGCAAGGCGCTGCCGGCGACTGTGCTGTAATAAATCGGCAGCAGGCTGGCGAGAATGGTGGTGGCGAAGGCTGAATTCGCCCAGTCGTACATCGCCCAGGCATTGATGCGCCGCTTGTAGCCCGCTTCGCCGGCGTTTCGATTCTGCGCCAAGGGCAGGGTCTTTCTCAAGTATGTCTATTATTCATAAATATACATTGAAAGGCGCGGAATTTCATACCGCCCACGTTCGGGAAGTGTATCCCTTTTGGTGGAAACAAAAAACTTTACCACCGAGGACACCGAGAAAATCGAGGACACCGAGAAACGTAGACTATATGCAATTTCTTTGTGTCCTTCTTTCCTTTGTGGTGAAAATGAATTTCCACCGACTTCGATACACTACCCGCGTTCGGGCATCGCCGCGCTGGGCGGCGGGTCGCTGCTTGTACGGATACAGTCTGATATGTATAATGGCTCGTCATAATCTCGATTGCATACGCTTGCGCGGGCCGCGCAAGAAGGGTGGCACATGGCGCGCGGATTGCGCATGCGGCTTTTCGCTGCAGTCCGGCATCTGAAAATCCTGGATCCTGCGCTGGCCTTGGTCATCATCTTGTCGCTCGCCGCCGCGAAGCCGCTCCTGGCTGGCAGCGGCCTGCCCTACGGCCATGACACAAAACATCATCTCTTTCGCATGGCGTCCATGCAGCGCAGTTGGACGCATGGCGAGTACTTTCCATCCTGGGCGGAAGACACTTACTGGGGCTATGGCTCGCCACTCTTCCATTATTACTCCAGCCTGACCTACCACATCACCAGCGCCTTGCAACTCGGTTTCAATCTCAACGAAATCCAGTCTTTGCGCTGGCTGCTGCTGCTCAGTTTTCTGATGGCTGGCGCGGGCATGTATCTGTTCTGCCGGCGGCGATGCGGCAGGCTTGGCGCGTTGCTCGGCGGGCTGATTTACGTCAACAGCCCCTATCTATTTCATGTTAACGTCCATCAGCGCGGCGCGTTTCCGGAGAATTTGGCCTTGTCCCTCTTTCCAATTTTGCTTTGGCGACTGGACGACCTGCGCGACGCTCCAAACGCGCGCAATTTCATCCTGGTTCTGCTGCTGGAAGTCGCGCTGATCAACACGCACAATCTGAGCGCTGTTGCGCTGACCGCTTTCGCATTCGCCTGGCTGGCTTTCGAGGGCTTGATTCAGCGCCTTAATCGCGAAGCCGGCCAGCTCGATGGCAAGGGCGAGCAGTGGGCGGCGCTGGCGCTGATCACCGGAATACTGGTCGCAGCCGCCTTTTGGCTGCCGGTACTCCTTGAAACGGAATCGGTCTCGCTTGAGACGCTCTTCTGGGACATTGACAAAAAGTATTGGCGGTCCCCGAGCGAGCTGCTGAAGATACCGGAACAATTTCATGGCAGCGATCTACCGGAATTTGCCGATACGCTGCACATCGGCATCGCGCAATGGACTTACGCGCTGGTCGGGCTCTGCGGCGCCTTGGCGCTGTACGTCCGCGGCTACCGGACGCGTCATCCCCAGACTTTCCTGGCTGCCGTCTTATTCTTTGGTCTGTCCGCGCCGCTGATATTCATGTTGACTCCTGAGTCCATGAGCCTATGGGACCAAGCGCCCATTGTTCGCTATCTACAGTTTCCCTGGCGGCTTCTGGGACCCTTAGCCGTTTGCCTGGCATATCTCGCGAGTTTGAACGGATTCTTGCTGAGCCGCCTGTCAGGCAAATTGCGTTTCGCCGCCATCACGCTGGCTATCGCCACGCCCGTGATTTCCGGATTGCAGATCTCGGGAATGCTGGTCTGGAATTACGCCGGGCCAAACCTCTCGGCCGCGGCGCTAATGACCATTAGTGCTACCGGCGCGACCTACGGGAGGGAGTACTTCCCGAAAACGGCGAGCCGGGATGTGGACCGGCAGCGCCTGCTGGACGACTACACTGATGGCTACCCGATCGATAAATTCGATCACAGCCGCCTCCCGGCCGGGGCGCGGGCAACGCTGCTGCAAAATGCGCCCGAATCTCACAGCTGGCGCATCAGCGCGCCGGCGCCATTTGAAGCGATAATCCTGAACTATTGGTGGCCCGGCTGGACGGCGGCGGTCAATGGCAGCGCCGTGCCGGTCCTGCCTTCGCCGGGCTTGGGCTTGATCAGCGTCTCCCTGCCCGCCGGCGCTTATACGTTAAATGTGTACTTGGGGTCGACGCCGCCACGCGACGTTGGCGCGCTGATATCTGGTTTAGGGCTTGTCGGCGGCTTGGCGCTCGCCGGGCGTCTGCGCCGACTGGCGATCAGACCACGCCCCTATGCCGTCGCCCCGCCGTTGACGCGCCAAGCCACCATCGGCGTCTTGCTGGGCGCGCTGCTCGCGGTCTTGATCTTGATCATCACCTGGTTCTAGGGCGGCAGCATCCTGTCAGCCGCGGCTGAGCGCGCTAGTAACCGCCCTCGGGATTGGGATAAGCATGGCCGCCACCGTAGCTGAAAGACGGCGTTGGCGTGGCCCGGGGCGGCAATGGAACGCTGTAATCAATGGGCAGCGAACTGATCACCGATTTGGTTTCCAGGGTGAACAAAGCCATCCAGCCGGTGACCCCTTCGGCCCTCACTTTCACCCATGGACTATAGGGACTGCGCGCGAGCAGATTGGTCTGCATGCCGTAGGGGAGAGTGCGCTTGACGCGGAAGGCGGTGTCGGGCGCTTCGCGCAGATTGCCGCCAGCCGGGACGTTGACCGACGCCAGCTGGGCATGAGCGCCAAAGCGCTGCGGCGGCTCCGGCGTCTGATCATAGACCTGATTGATTTCGCCCAGCGCGCGCGCCAGCAGTTCAGCGCTCATCCAGCCGGTCTCGCCATTGCCAAGGCGGATGTGCAGCCATTCGCGATTGGAGCTGATGCCGAGTACGCTCATCGTTTCGCCAGCCGGCACTTGATAGAGGAGGCGCGCGCTGATGTCGGGCGCCGCGCGCATGTTCACATTGCCCTGCGTCTGCGCGTAACCGGGCTGCGGTATCGGTACGGGCCGCTCGAACAGGCGCACCGGCAGATGTTCGATCAATTCGTATTCCAGCAGTTTCGGCGCTCCCGGCATTTGCAGCGGTTTGCGCCAATCGCCCTGCTCGTAGCGCAGGTCCAACTGCTGCCCGACGCCGAGCGCCGCCAGTTGCCCAAATGCCCCCAACCGGATTTGCCCTTCAACGGCAATGAACTGGGTCCTGTCGCTCTGCGTCAGGACAATCAGCGTGCCGTTGATATCCGCTGTAACGCCATTGATGGTCAAGCGCGCGCCTTGACCGTAGAAACTCTGCAGAACCAGGGCGCCGGTGGCGGGCGCTGAAGCGCAGTCGAACGGCATGACACCGCTCTCCACGGTGAAAGCGCGCCAGCTGTTTCCGGCGGGGGATGCCACGCGCCGGATTCGCAGGTCGCCTATCAGCAAGGCATTGATCCGCAAGTCATCTTCCAGCCGCAGCCAGACGATTCCCATTCCCTGCCGGTCTGCCAGCGCCGGGTTGCGCAGGCTGTCAACACGCGCCGCTTCCACTAGAGCGCCGGGCGTATTGAAGGCGTCGTTTTGTGGCTCGGCGATTGGGGGGAGCCCGCCGCTGCAGAAATAGCCGCTTGGCCCCGCCAGGCAGCGGTCGCTGGCCTCCGCGTATAATTGCTCCAGGATTGCCTCGCAGTTGGCGCCAAGCTCAGGCGCGCTCTCCACTTGACCGCTTTCGACGACGGTCGCGGTTGGCTGATGCCGCGCGGCTGTAGGCACCAAAGTCCGCAGCGCCGTCGGCGTCACATAGACGATATCAGCGGTGGAAGGCAGACTGTCTGCGGCGCCTTGCCTCGCCAATCCGGCGGGAGAACAGGCTGTACACAGCGCCAAGACCAGCAGTGCCCAGAAGAAGCGCGCTTTCATTGCAAGCAAGAATGACATCGATAATCGTGTTGGGTAACAGGCAGCCGCTGGACTTGCCGCCTAAGCGATGGCGCGCCGGCCAAGCCGCAATCGGTTTCAGCCGCCGGCTAGGAACTTGAGCGCCTTTTCGATGCTTTTCTTGGGGCTGACCTTGAGCTGTTCATCAAGCACCCTGCCATCTTCGCCGATGATCCAGTGCGAGCGAATCACGCCCATGTATTTCTTGCCATACATCGACCGCTCTCCCCAGGCGCTCCAGGCTTCCAGCACCTGGTGCTCGGGGTCGGAAAGCAGGTCATATTGCAAGCCTTCGTCTTCGACCCATTTCGCCAGGGCGGCCGGCTCGTCGGGGCTCAAGCCGAGCACGACGGCGGCGGCGGTTTCGATCTGCGCGAGGTTATCGCGGAAGCCGCAAGCCTGCACCGTGCAGCCTGATGTGCCCGCTTTTGGATAGGCGAAGAGCAGGACTTTCCGGCCGCGGTAATCGCTGAGTTTTACCGATTCGCCGCGTTGATTCAGCAATTCAAAATCGGGCGCCATTTCCCCGGTGGCTGGCATGATGCCGTCCTTTCCACACGTCGGTTGATTGATGCTTGCAGTCAGCCATGCGTTGATCCGTGAGCGTCAATTCTAACCCATGCCAGGCCCGTTTGGGATAGCGGGAAGTTTCGCTCAGGCGGTCCTGTTTATCTCTCGGCGCGCCCGATCAATGCACAACCACATGGTCGCTGTCGCCTGGGCCGGCATTATCAGGTGAAGGTCGGGCGGAAAATGAGCGAGGAAGTCTTCGTCATTGGCAATCGGCGCCATTACGAGGCTGCCCTCCAGCGTTTCGTCCGCGGTGAGGAGGGGCATATCGCTGTCCTTTGCGCTGACGCGGGCGTACCAGGCCGGATCATGAATCAGGAGCAAGGCGCTGATTTCCGGGCGCAGCGTCAAGAGATTGAGCACGATGCCGGTGGCGCAAAGCTGCGCGCTCCCCGCCTCCAACAGTTGCATGAGATAGCGCAGCGCCGGATGATCGTAAAAGTAATCCCAGCGTTCTGGCTGTGTTTCTTCCGGCAGGCCAAAGAGCTCCTCCAGCACTTCGCGCAGGATTTGATGTTTGACGCTCCATTCGCGCGGATCGCCAAATTCAGCCGTCGTCGGCCCGAACATCATGGCCGGCAGTACATGAAACAGGTTGCTGTCAAAGGCGGTCGACGCTGAGCGCCTGGCCAGCATCGCCTTGTAGACCCCGCGATCATTGAAAACGGTGAGCGTGCCGATGCCGATCGCGGCGCTGCGCTTGTCTCCACGCTGGAGCGAATCTTGTGGCGCGATCCTCCGGTGATAGGCCCTGCGCGAGGGCGCGCGCAATGAACCGCCTTCAGCCGCGTCGCGCATTTCGCGCTCCAGGGCGGCGCAGGTCGCCAGCATGTCATAGTAGCTGCCGATCCCTCCGCGCAGTTTCAGCGGGCTTTGGCGAATGCGCTTCAAGGTAAAGGTCCGCCCATTGTAGAGCCCGGGCTTGCTATTCTGCAGATCCTGCAGATAGCTGTGATCGTAGCAGGCGAAGTCCGCCTCTTCGGCGCGGGGCAGCCAGGGATCGAGCAGACTGTCCACATCGTCGGTTTGCGACTCCGCTGGATAATAGACCGTTACCGGATGCTCAACGCCGCCCCGGGCGAAAAGCTGGCAGCCATAGAGACGCCCCAGATAGTCGGTCATTTTTTGGTAGTCAGCGCTTGTGACACTCATGTTGATATGGCGATAGACTCCAGCGAAGATGCAACGTGCCACTGCCTTGATTCGGCGCGGCGCGCGCCCGCTCGAGACAGTTATCCCCGGCTCTCCGACAGACGAGCGGCCAGCCACATCATGCCGTCGGCAGCCAGCCCCAGGGCAAGCAGCAGCAGCATGAGCGCGAGACTCAGCGCCCAGCCGAAGGGCAGGCGCCCCCAGATTTCGCCCAGGCTGCCGAGCTGCGCCAGGAGCAATCCCCAGTCGCCGAAGCCGGCATAGGCGAAGAATAAGGCGAAATGCCAATCGCTCGCCGTCGAGACGCCGCTTTGAAGCGTCTGTGTGATGGCAAGCGCCCCGGCCGCGGCGAATAGCAGTTGCGCGCTTATCACAAGCATCTGGATGACCAGGGCGTAGATGCGCTCCTTGATGGCAACCGAGAGCAGAATGCCGAAGGCGGCGGCGGTGGCGATCGACGCGGGCGGCAGCAACAGGGCGGCCGTCGCTGTCAAGGCGATGAGCAGCAGGTCCAGGCGGCCATCGGGCAAAGACGGCGTCGCCAGCGCGCCGAGCATCTCCGGGTAATAGCCGCCGAAAGCGGTCAGATCGTATAACATGCCGGCGATGAAGATGAAGCGCGCTGCGAGAATCAGGATTAGCGGCGCGCGCAGCCGATAGAGGATGCCGGCCCAACGCGCGCGCAGCGCCAACCCGGCGCCAAACTCGGTTGCGCGCAGGTTGTCCCAGGTCTTGCGGCTGCGTTCCGCCCCGACGGCGGCCGCTCCCAATACCAGGGCCATGATCATGGTGAGCAGCTGCAGCGCCAACGCGGGATAATAGAGGCTGCGCCAGATGAGGCCTGTGAGGTTTGCGGCGCTCGCCGAGCCGATGTTGAATGCCGCGTAGAGCGCGCCACCGCCGCCGAGCAGGGCTGACAAAACCAGCAGTTGAATCAGGAAGCCGCGCCATGCCCCAGGCTGGCGAAAGCCAGTCAATTCGTATTGCAGCAGCGGATGGCCGGGCCGCGCCCATTCCGGCGCCAGCCAGTTTCTAAGTTTGATCATCGGGCGCCATCAACTCGTCAATCGTCAATTCCAGTTGGTCCAAGGCTTGCAGACAGTCGCCGCTTAACAGCGTCACCGTTTCATTGCCACGAAGATAATGGATGACCGTCAGCGGAAAGCGCGCGAGAGCGAATTGCTCTTGCAGGGCCGCCGCGTAGATACCTAATTGCAGCCGGAAACGCCTGGCGTGCCTGGCATAATCGCCATCATGAACGGCGCTGGTCTTATAATCGATGATAACCCAGGCGCCGTCCTCTTGCTGCAGCAAGACATCGATGACGCCGTGGATTACGCGCTCATTCCTGCGGTAGATGAAAGGGAGTTCAGTATAAAGCGGACGGGCGGCGGCGCGCGCGGCGTTGATCCATTTGCAGACGACGCTGGCGCGGTAATCCTGCAGCATGCCGTGTAATTCGCGACTTACCTGGCGCGTTGTTGCGGGATTCGTGATTCCCTTTTCCCAAGCGATTGCCCGGATCATGTCTTCGCTGGGGGCGAACTCCGCCGAGAAATCCGCATAACGCAGAACCTCATGCGCGATTTGCCCGAACAATCGCGGCGTCGGGCGGTCAGGCGCAAGCATGAGGCCGTCGACTTCCGGCATTTTGTTCAAGACGCTGTTGCGAAACTGTCGGCGAAGGTCCTTGGCGCGCTCGGAATCCCTGCCGCGTTGAAAGGCGCCAAAATCCTCGAGCTGCGTGGCGCTGATATGACGGGGAAGGGCGGCGGTGTAAGGCGGCAGCGTCTTCATCAAGGGCGGCGCAAGCGGCGGGAATCGGCCACCGTTGAAGTCCAGGTCCCAGAGGCGCTTGTTGGCGCTGACCGCAGGCTGGCCAAAGCGCGCGGCTGGCGCCGGCGGCATCAGAACGCGTATCTGTCCGCCCGCGAATGCATGCAAAGTACAGGACTCAGTTGGCGGATCGTCGAGCCCTAGCGCGGGCAAGAGCAGTTTCAGCCAGCCGCGCGCCGTCCAATCGCCCCCGCCGCGTTGGTTCACCCTGCCGCTGATGAAGAGATAATCACGCGCCCGCGTCGCCGCCACATAGAGCAAGCGCTTGCGCTCCGCCTCTTCCTTGAGCGTCCGCAGCTTCAGGTTGCTGCGGTGGGCATAGCCACTTTCGTATTGATGCGTTTCCTCGCGGAATACGCGACAACTCAGCCCAGCCCCCGGATCGGCGATCAGCGTCGGCGCGCCTTGAACCCCACGCGCCCAGGCGGCGTCGGCCAGGATGACAAGCGGGAATTCGAGACCCTTGCTGGCGTGCGCGGTCATCAAGCGAACGGCGTTGCCGGGCTCCAGCGCGGCTTCGCCTTCCCGTGCTTCGCGCGCGGACAATTCCACCAGATAGCGTGAGAACTTGCCCAGGGTGATCTTGCCGCTCTCTTCCGCCAGTTCCAGCAATTTCTCGACATTGCCGCGGCGGCGGGCGCCATCGGGCAAGCCGGTCAGGATGGCCAGATAATTGGTTTTGGCCAGGGCGAGCCGCAGCAATTCTGAGATCGTCACCCGGCCGGCCGCGCGGCGCAGGTCCATTAGCGTTTCCACGGCATGGCGGATTAGCGGCAGATCCGCGCCGCCCACGGCTGGCATCGACTTGTCGGTCGCCGTCGTCAAGGCGGGCCAAAGCTGCAGCGGGGCATCTTCGGCTGCATCCAGGCAGAGGGCGTAGAGCAGGTCATCACTGAAGGCGAAAATGGGCGAGCGCAGCACTGTCGCCAGGGCCAGGTTGTCGGCGGGATTGTGCAGAAAGCGCAGCAGATCGAGCATATCCCAGACTTCCTGCCGGTCATAGTAGCCGCGGCCGGCGACCGTCAGGTAGGGAATCTCATGCGTCTTGAAGGCGTCTTCATAGAGCGTCAGCTTGGTCGTCGATTGAAAGAGGACAGCGACATCGCGATATTCCATGGCGCGGGTCGAGCTGCTTTCTCGGTCAAACACCGGGCGCCCGTCGGCGACCATGCGCTTGATGTGCTGCGCGATCTCATCGGCTTCCCAGCGGCGCATGTCGTCGGCAGTGGAATCTTCACGGCGGCGCGGGCGCTCTGTATCGCGCTCGGCCGATTCGTCCTGCTCAGGTGGAACGAGCAGTTGGATTTCGATGGCGGGCAGGGCGGGCGGCTTTGCGCGGGCGGCGGTCATCGCTTTGCCCAACGGGACTTCAAAATCCGCGACCGGGCTGTCCGCGTCCTGCTGCAGAATCTGCCCGAAGAGCGCATTGAACTGGTCGATTAGCGGACGATGCGCGCGGAAAGATCTTGACAGGGGGAGGACGCGGCCGCTTTCGAGTTGGTCAAGCTCCGCGCGAACGCGATTGAAAACGCTGACATCGGCGCCGCGGAATTGGTAGATGCTCTGCTTGGGATCGCCGACGAGAAAGAGCAAGCCGCCCTGCCGCAAGTCCGCCAGTGAGCTTATGATTTGCCATTGGGCGGCATTGGTGTCTTGAAATTCATCCACCAGCAGATGTTTGAACTCGGCGCCGCGGTATCGATTCCGGACCACAGGGTCTTGGAGCAATTGCGCCGTCAAGCGCTCGAGATCATCGAAATCCAGTTGGGCGCGCTCCTCTTTTCTTTCGCGATAGGTCATCTTCACACGCTGCAGGAGCTGATGCCAAAGGGGCAAGACTTCCGCGGTCGCCCGATCGAGTTCGCCGGGCGGGGCGCCAACTGAATCAAGCGCGTCTTTTATCCGCGCTCTTAGGCTGCGCAGCGACTGCGCCGCTTCACGCTTTGCGTCGTTGCCGCCCCATGCTTTTGCCGAGCCCTTGTTGCCGACCGCGCCCCTGCCGTAACATTCCTCCATCAGCTGGACGATATCGCGGGCGTCGTCGGAGCTCTCGATGCGATCCAGATAACCCCGATACTGCGCGATAAGCGCCGCCAGCTTGTCTTCGTCCGACGCCGGTCCTGCCGGGGCGAGCGCCGCCAATTCAGCGCAACTGAGCAATTTTCGCCGCTCATGGACGACGTCTTCGGACCAATGACTTTCCCAGCGCTGGAAAAGCGCCTCCGCATCAGCGGGCGGTGGCTCATATCCCGCATTGATCAGGCTTGGCTGCTTGAGCGCATTCTCAATCATGAAGGCATCATAGTGGGCGAACAGACGCGAAACGGGCGCTTCGACCGCCGCCAGCACATCGTCCACCGTGTCGTCTAGCAGGATGGCGGCTTCGTTTTCATCCATCACCTCAAACTTTGGATCGACGCCCGCTTGAGCCGCGTTCGCCCGCAGGAGGTCCGCGCAAAGGCCGTGAATCGTGTCGATGCGCGCCCGATCCAGCTGAGCCAGGCGGCGCGCCCAACGCTCGCCGTCCTCATGCCGCGCGCGCGCTTCCAACTCCTGCCGCAGCCGGTGACGCATTTCATAGGCCGCCTCGCGCGTGAAGGTGATGGCCACCAGGGAACTGATGCGCCAATCGGGGTTGTCGTCCAGCAGTTGCAGGTAGCGTTCGATGAGCACGCGCGTCTTGCCCGTGCCGGCGCCGGCCTCCACGATCAGATTCGCCTCGTTGATGCGAATGGCGTCTTGTTGTTCGCGGGTGAATTGCATGCGGTGTTCTCGCTCCGGCCTCATGATTGCGGGATTGGCTTGTGCCGGTTGGTGACGCGCAGGCGGCAGAAATGAGAATATTCACAGTAGCTGGCGCATTTGCCGCCTTCAAGTTGGCTCGCGTCAACGGGGAAGCGCCCGCGCCGGCCCTGCCGCAGGTTGAAGGCGATGTGCTGGCGCGCCATTTCGAGGGCGGCCTGGTCCTCATCGTTGTCAGCGGAATAGACGCCGCTGGGTTTGAGATTGCGCAAGCGCCAGAATAAGCCGCCGCTCAGCCTGGATCCGCCCGGGTTTGCCCAATCCAGCGCCAGCGCGTAGACCGCCATCTGAAAGTCGCGACCGAGCTCCATTTGACGCCGGCTGATTGCGCCGCTGCCGGTCTTGTAATCGACCAGGACCAGCTCGTCATCAGCCCAGTCGACGCGATCGATGACGCCGGATACGCGGATCGGCGGCATATCGCCCGGCATCTCGATCCAGGCGTCGTCGAAGCGATGCTCCAGCATCCGCACTTGACGGGCGTGGCCGAAGCGCCTCAGCGGACTCTTGGGCGAGAAATCCAGTTCCACCAGGGCGGCCAGTCGCTTGCGCAGCAGCTCGGCTTCTTCCTTCCAGGTTGCGCTCGCGCGGAAGCCGAACTCCGCCGGCGCGTCTTGTAAAAGCGCTTCCGCCTGCTCATGGAAAATAGCCAGCGCCTTGTCGAGATTGTTCTCATGAATCTCGAGCTGATTCGTTCTTATCCGACGGTAGGTCGCTTCCAGGATGGCGTGGCTGAGTTGGCCGAATTGTAAGGCGTCGATGCCGGCTTCCGGCTCGCTCGCCGCTTCCAGGTTTAACAGCCGCCTGGCGAAAAAACGAAAGCCGCAAAGCCCATAATCTTTCAGCTGCGATGCGCTCCAGACGCGCTCACTCCCCAACTCGCCTGCGGCCGCCGCCAGCAGGGCTGGACGAGTCAGGATGCCACTGTACTCGTCATGCGGCGAAAAGGACAGGCGGCCCCGCTCGATACGGCGGCCGTCCACGATGCGCTGCCAGGCCTTGGCATAATTTTCCTGAAGCAGAATCCAGGAGTGCATTCGCAAGGCGGATGTCGCTTCCTGCGGGTCGCTGCCGTTCAGTTGATCGGCGACAGCCAGCAGCAGTTCGGCGCCGCTGGCGGCTTCCGGCGGCTGGATGACCGCGCCTAGGGGCCGGCTCGTGATCGGCTGTTTGGGGAAGACAGCCTTGACCGCCCGCCACAGATGACTTTCCAGCCAGGTTTTGCCCGCTTTCAATGTCGGGCGAGACAGTGTCAGCGATTCTTGCGGCAGGCTGATCAGCTCGTAGAACAGGCCCTGGTCGTCCACGCGCTCGCTTTGCGTCGCCAGCGGAATACCGCGGGCCTGCAGGCCTTCGCGCTCGGAATCCAGATAGAGCGGGTCTTCCGCCGCTTCGCTTGGGAAAAGGCCTTCCGCCAGCCCGGGCACGTAGATGTGCCGATGGATTAAGCCGCGCGCCTCCGTCGCTGTTGTTACCAGAATCCGCCCGGCGCGTGATGTTTCATT
This sequence comes from Chloroflexota bacterium, assembly GCA_028875245.1. Lineage (GTDB taxonomy): Bacteria > Chloroflexota > Anaerolineae > Aggregatilineales > Phototrophicaceae > UBA6055. The sequence continues at coordinate 109,057 of JAPPEU010000061.1, read as the reverse complement.
GGGGTCGGCCGCCGTCGATTCCAGAGCATGGACGAGGTCGGCCAGGAATTGCCGCCAATCCAGGTCGGATGTCGATCCAAAGGTCGCGCGCAGGGCATCGGCGCTGGCCAGGAATTCTCCCATAATGCGTTTCAGCCCGACCAGCGCATTGAGATTGCGTCTTGCGTTGCTGGCATTGGCGTCCCGGTCATCCCAAACATTTCTGATTATGTTGAGCGCGTAGCGGTCTTCGGTGTTTTCAGACGCTGGGCTTTCCGCGTATGTTGGCGGCCGGCCGCCGAGGAATTGATCCAGCCAGGAGACGTATGTTGAGGCGTCGGCGCGATCGGGCGGGGTAATGCCATGAAAAAAGGCGGACAATCGGGTCCGCAGTTCGTCCGCCTGCGCCGGTGTCAACACGGTGGGCTGGGGGTCGTCGCCCTCGTGGATGATGGCTTGGCCGGCGCTGTTTATCAGGTCCAGCCAAGCCGACAAGGGGCCGCCGAGGAGTCGCCGTTTCAGGCTGAGCCGCTCAAGCAGGTCAATTTCTTGCTCGCTCAGGCCGGTGTCAATGTACGGCGAATGCAGGACATCCAGCAGCTCGCGGCGGCGGAAATGTGGCGGCAGCCGCAGCAGGTCGATCAGCGCGGCGATCACGGGACTGGTATCCAGGGCGCGCTCCTGGTGCAGCAGCAGCGGGAGGCCATATTCACGGCCGCCCGCTTCGAAATGGGCGGCGTAACGGTCCCAATCCCGCAGGGCGACCAGCATATCGTCTGGAGAAACGTCCGCCAGCAGTTTGCCTTTGATGGAGCGCAGGACGCTCTTGACTTCTTCGGCCGGGTTCGGCATGGCCATCAGGTGAATGGCATCGCTCTGGCTCGCCGCCGGCGCCCCGCGGAATATGTTCTTGCTGAGGTTTTCGAGGTCGGGATGGCGCTCAGCGGACGCCGGTTCGATAGTTTCCTGCTCCAAGGCGAGCCCGGCATCGGCGAAGGCCGCTTGAAGGCGCTTGCGGGCGAGGGCGCTGCGATGCGGGAGGGCTTGGTAGCGCGCTGCCGGATCGTCCGTCAAGGTGATATGGACACCTTGTATCGACCGGGACAGCGCCGCGAGCAACTGCGCTTGTACGAGCGTGAACTGATCGTAGCCATCGACCAGCAGCCGATCGACATGGGCTGCGATATCGGGCCGGGCGCGCAAGGTCGCCAGCGCCAGCCAGCCTTCCCCCTCTACATCGGCCAGATCGCTTCGCCTGAGCATGTCTTGATAACGGCGGTAAATTTTGGCGATTTCCCGGTCTTTGTCGCTCCGGGCGGCGGCGGCGAATTCGTCGACATCAACGCTCGCTTGCTTGAGTTCGTCGATGAGCTCGGCCAGAACCGCCGCGAAGCCCCGCTTGTCAGCGATGCGATGGAAATAATCGAGTTGATCATCCGCCAGCATCTCCGCGAGCAAGCGGCGCAGCAGGGCCTGGCGCGCCACGTTGTTGAGCCGCCGGACGGGCTTTCCCGCGATTTTGAGCAGGCGGGCGTTGAGGCTGTAGAAGTTGAAGAATTCGATATTGAAATAGGCCGAAGCGGCGCCCGCGCCCTCGATCAGCCGCTGCCGTAAACTGAGCTCCTGCCGCCGCGTCGCCAGCAGCACCCAAACCGTCGGCGGCATTGCTCGCCTGGTTTCGCTCAACTCACGCAGAAGCGATAGAACTCGCCTGGTCTTGCCGCTGCCGATGGGCGCGAGATGCAGGATGTTCGCCACGCCAATCTCCCCCTTGTAGGGACAACTCGGTGAGTCGCCCATTAATATAGCAAGTTCAGGACTTGCTGTACGGAATCGGCGTCGAGCCGCGCTCGGGCGAAATAGCTGTCTTGCAGATCGTCGATCAGCCCGCTGGCGTGAACGACAGGCACGGCCGGCTCCCGCGCTGTGAACTGGGCCGCCGGTTTGTCGCGCAGGAAGACGACCACGGCGTAAACCGGCACGGCGGTCAGCTCCCAATCTTTGAGGAAGTCCTTGAGCTTTAAGGCGTCCTTGACGACAGCGCGCGTCGGGTTCCAGCGCAGGGGACGCCAATGCCCATTTCGCGAGCGCCGCAGCCATTCCCCTCCTTCGTTGAAGTATTCACCTTTGCGTTGGGTGATCCGCAGCACCAAGACGCCATGTTTGCTCACGAGGGCCGCGTCGATGGCGCCGAGCGAGCCCTTGCTGATGTTGCGGATCAAGACGAACTGACGATCGAGTTGTTCGGCAAGAAGCTCGCCAAGCTGCCAGGCCAGCGCGTTGTCCGTTTTCCAGGAGACCGCTCTTAGCGCCATCAGCAGCGAGACGAAGGCGATGCCAATGCCGACCGACAACAGCGCTTTCCGCGTCAGATCGTAGGCTTCGTAGCCATTATTGGAGGGGACGACGAGGCTGAAAATGTGCAAGACGATACCGGCCACGGTCAGCGCCGCGCCCAGCAGGAAGACCAGCGCGGCCGCGAGCAAAAAGTCGCGCGAGCGTCTGTTCAAGCGGCGTGTCGGTGCCACATTTTGCATCGCCGGGGTTGACCTCGTCGGGTCTGTCATCCGTCATCTACGATGATAGCCGATAGTTGGCGGCTTGCAATCTGCGCCGCAGCAAGGACGCGGGCCTGCCGGACTTTGACTATAATCAAGCGATAGAGCGGCAATGACTGTCGCTTTCGTTTGAGATTCACAGTGCCGCGCCCGGCACTGTGAGGCGCTGCTAGGATAGCCATGAACATTCCGCGAGAGTCACATGGCGAAGTAAATGCCGATTTGGGGGATGTTCACCGCTTCGGCCAGGCGAGCGAATCACTCTTTCGCCGTCTGTATCGCGGGCTGAGCCGGCGGCGGCAGCTTGAATTTGAATTGCAGCGCCAGCGCCAGATTTCGCAGCGCCAGATCGCCGAAAGCGCCACCCTGCGGCGCCGCGTGGAAGCGCTGGAAACTGAGGGACGGCAGCGCGGGGGCGAGCTGGAACGGCTCACGCAGGTCTTGAGCAGCCTCGAAGACGGCATCGTCGTGCAGGACATCAACGGCAAAGTAACGATGATGAACCAGGCGGCCCAAGAGATGCTCGGCGGGAAGCGCGCCTTCTGGGATAGCGCGCTAGGCGCCATGTTTGAGCAGTATCGCGATGTGGGCGATACGGCCGCCGAATTAACGCCCCTGGGCGAATCGGCTGAGCTGCCGCTGAACAATCGATTTGTGCGCGCGCAATTGATCGCCATCGGCGACGAGGGCAAGCGACGCATCGGCACCGTCATCATTCTGCGCGATGTGACGCATGATGCCTTGGCGGAACGACTGAAAAACGGCTTCGTGACGCATATCGCGCGCGACATGGAACGGCCGGTCGGCGTCATCAAACTGGCGGGCGAATTGTTGAGCGCTCAGCCGGAAGATGCCGATATCAACCAGAGGCTGCTGGACAAACTGCTGCGCAATGTCGATGTCCTCGATCAGCTGGCTTTGGAATTGGTGGATATTTCGCAACTGAGCGCCGGCGTCTATGATGTCAGGCGCGAGCCGGTCATAGTCGAAAGCGCAATTTGGTCGGTTGTCAACGGCATCGATGCCGAAGTCAAAAGCCGCGGCATTGATCTGCTGGTGATGACGCGCGGACTGAGCGGCGTTCAAATCCGCGGCGATGACAGTCGTTTGCAGTGGGCTTTGGGGCACTTGATACGCAACGGCGCCAGCTACAACAGCGATGGCGGTTATGTCGCGGTGGCGGCGCGCGCCGAGCTGCGAGACGCCAAGACCTACGCCCTCATCAGCGTCAGCGACAACGGCGTCGGCATCAGCGGGGAGGACCTGCCGCATATTTTCGAGCGCTTTTACCGCGGGGGCGCGAGCGCTGCCGACGCCAGACCGCCCGGCTTGGGGCAGGGCTTGTATGTAGCGCGGGCGATCTGTCAGGCCCATGGCGGCTTTTTGGATGTGCAGAGTCGGCTGAATGTCGGCAGCATTTTCACGATGGGGCTGCCTGTCTATGCGGCGGCGGTCGCATGATGATGGCTCCCGCGCGACTGAGCGGTTTGCTCCTGGTTTGCCCATGCCCTATTTGATCGACGGACACAATCTCATCGCTCACTTGCCGGATATCAGCCTCGATGATCCGAACGATGAAGCCCGGTTGGTCAACAAATTGAAGGGCTTCGCCGCCAGAACGCGTAAGAAATGCACGGTGATATTTGATCATGGTCTTCCCGGCGGCAGTTCAAGCATGTCGACCCGGGGCGTGACGGTCGTCTTTGCCGCCGCTCAGCACAGCAGCGCCGACGACTTGATCAAGCGGCGCATCGGCGCCATTAAAGACGCGCCCAATTGGACCCTTGTCTCTTCCGATCGTGAAGTGCTGAATCATGCCCGCAGCCGTCGGATGAAGCAGATGACCTCGGTTCACTTCGCGCAGCTTCTAAACCGGCGCGGCGCGCTGGAGGAGACTCGCGGCGAAGAGATTCATCCCAGCGTGTCCCCGGAAGAAGTCGATGAATTATTCGACGCCTTCGGCGGCGAGCCGGACGGATAAGTCCAAGGTGCGCTTCTTCAATTGACCAACTCACAACAAGACAGTTGCAGGGGCTTTTCGCCGAAACGCCCGCTTGTGTACGCTATTCCATTCGACGGGCGACCCAATGGCTCGCTCCTACAGCTTCCCCTGGCAAGCGACTAAACGGACTGATTTGACGTTCAGTCGAAATGGATGAGCCAATGCACTTTCGACTTTACTATGTGACGCGCGACGGTTAAGATAGCTGAGCATTCGGGGCGTGGCGCAGCCCGGTAGCGCGCACGGTTTGGGTCCGTGAGGTCCCCGGTTCGAATCCGGGCGCCCCGACTGTTAAATTGCGGGTATGGTGTAACGGTAGCACTCCACCCTTCCAAGGTGTCAGTACGGGTTCGAATCCCGTTACCCGCTCCTGCTCAATTTGCCGGTCGCTGCGGCCGGCGTCGCGCGGGTCCATAGCTCAATGGTCAGAGCAGTCGGCTCATAACCGATTGGTTCCAGGTTCGAGTCCTGGTGGACCCATCTAGGTCAACCGAGCCCACAGAATCGAAGTGAGCCTGGAAGCTGGCAGGGCCAATCTTGATTTCGCGCGCAAGCTGATACAGCACAATTGCTGGGAAGGCGCGCGCGTCTGGCGGCTCGCCATCGCGCCACTGACTGACGCGCAGTTTAACCAGGAAGTTAGATTCGGCTTGGGCTCGATTCAGCGTGAATGCTGGCACATACTCGAAAACGAAGGGACCTGCCTGCAGCGCATCCGAGGCAGCTTGCCCGATGCTGCGCCGGCAATGCCCGTTTCAGCCGATCGAGCAAAGATGCAAATGCAGTGGGAGGCGATTCACGCTGGCTGGACGCAGCTTGCCAGCGAGCTCGACGCCGCCTTGTTTTTCTCCGACTGCGCGCCCGCCGCTGACGGCTCGGCGGACAAATTGAAAGTGTGGCAGTTGATTATGGATGTCATCTACCAGGGCAGCACGCATCGTTCGGACATCATGCGCATGGTGGCCGAGGTGCATGAGCCGCCGGCCTTCGATCTCAGCCTGATGCAATATCTGACCGGGGTGTTTCGCAAATGACGGCCGATATCGTCAAAGCGATCTTCGAGTATCAGACAGGCGAAGATCGACGCCTGTGGGATGAGGCGATTATGCCGTTGCAGGAAGCCGCGTTCACGGTCGATACCGGTTATTCCTGGGGGACTTTGCAGCGCGAGTGCGTTCATGTCGTGGATGTGATGCATGCGAGCCTGGAACGACTTAACGGCGTCAAGGTCACCACTGTCGCCGTCACGATGGATGATCCCACACGCGAGCAAATCAGAGCGGCCTGGGACCGGGTGGAAGCGCGGTGGATGCGTTATATGGCCGCGCTGGATGATCTCACGGTAACGCGCGAGGTCGATATCGTCTACCGCGAAACCGAGATGAGGACACCGGTCTGGCAGACGATTTTCCATTTCTTCAACCACAATACGCTTCATCGCGCCGAGATGCGGCAGATGATCGCGCAAATCAGCGGCGCCGCGGGAGCGGACAATAGCTTCAGCGCGCATTGTCTGGCCAAAGCAGGCTAGCGCAGCCGCCGTCATGGGATTGGCATGGCTGCCATGCCCCATCGCGGCCAAGGTGCGATTCCAGCGCTCCACATGTTCCGGGCTGCGGTTCGGCTCATCTCGCCAGGCGATAATGGTTTGGCGCTGTCAATTCGAGGCAGCGACAATTATTCTTTCCACAGAGTGCAGTTTGTAGGGCTGCTCTTTGTGCTGCCGGTGGTGCTTGGCAGGTATGTCGTTTTCCCCGGCAACGTCGGCGATGACGGGGCGCTGCTGCGCGCCGTAGAGATTCTGGCGGGGTGAATCGCGAATCAGAACTTTGTGCGCTCAACGCCAGCGCCGATGGGTCTTGATTTGCTCGTAAGCGGACTTCACTTCTTTGAAGCGCTTTTCCGCCTCTTCTTTTTCATGCTCGCTGACATCGGGATGATACTTGCGCGCCAGATTGCGGAAGGCCTCTTTCACCGCTTCCTGGCCCGCCCCCACTTCAATTTCCAGCGCCAGATAAGCGGCATTGATCTGTTCAGCGCCCGCTGTTTCTAGTGGCTGGCTGCGCTTGGTCCGATAGTGGAAGCGCTGGCGGGCGCGCTCCTCGCTGATGCGGCGCTTGAACTTGGTCGAGGCGATATCGCCGATTAGCCAGCTGCCGCGGATATTCGTCTGATAATCGCGCCGGCGCACGGATACGGCGTCAAAGGGGAAGTCGAGCGTGTGCCAGACGATGAACTGGTTGCGCTGCGTCGTCTCATCGATGTTGACCTGGATCAGACGCAGCTCGTCTTCCTCGAGCGCGAAGGCGTAGATGGTGCCCATGTTCATCACTCGCAGGTCGTCTTGCCAATCGCGCAGCCGTCCGCAATAGCCGTCGGCGGGCAGGAGAGCGGCGTCAATGAGAAAGAGCGAGCCGATGCTGGCGCTGCTGTTCTGCTTGAGCGCGGATTTTATCTGCCGTGGTTTGGGCGGCGTCTCCAGAATGTAGACAAAGAGGCGGCTGTTCATCCAGGTCTCGACCACGATATCGGGTTCGTGATTGCGCGCGGTGAGGGGCGTCTGGGCTGCCGTGCTGGCATATTTGACGTCCTGGATCCGGCGAAAGCGGGACTTGATTTCTTCGGTTGCTGAGCTTGGCACAGGGCGCCCCTGCCTTGGCGGCACGATGGCGCTATGATACGGCGAGCGCGTTGCCTTTGTCAAATGGCGCGGGTGATGCAGTCGCTGCAATTTTCACCAAAGAGTACACAGAGGGCATAGAGCTAGGGCCTATTGTTGGGCGAAACGGCTATTTCAAATGACAAATTGCTAGATACAGCGACAGGCTAGACCCTTGCGCGCGCGGCCTCATCTACGTTACAATGGGTGCAAACCGGGCCGTTAGCTCAACTGGCAGAGCGCCTCGTTGACGTCGAGGAGGTTACAGGTTCGAGTCCTGTACAGCCCACTGGTGGAGAGATTGACCGACAGCGATGTCGGTCTTTTTCTTTCTTATGGACCTGCGCGCGCGAGCAAAAGGCTTGTAATTTTCTGTGAGCGCGGGAGTTCTGTTCGCTGCCGGCGAGCGGCTCGCTTTTGACATCTGTGAACGTTCTCGGTAGACTTCATGTAGTCGTGATCGAAACGAGGAGGTGAAAAACTACAATAAACTCATCGTGAGCCGTATAGACAAAATGTATTGTTGAAAGGATTTTGAGATGAGCAAGAAGCTTAGCAGACGCGAATTCCTCAAGGCGGCCGCCAGCGCAGGCACCGTAGCAGCGGCCGCGGCCAGCAACATCAGCCATTTGCCGGTTTTGGGGCAGGACGACTATCAAGGCGATTTCGTCGTCATGAGCGCCGGCGAGGCCTCGCAGCAGGCAGATTTTATCGCCAGGCTTGAAGAAGAATTTCCCGGTGTCAAGGTGGTGTGGCGCAGCTTGACAAGCGAACGCTATACCGAGCTGTTCGCCGCCGCCGAAATCGCGGGCGACCAGATTGACATCATGGATCTCAACGGGCAGGATTTGAGGCGGTATGCGGTTGGCGGCCGCTTGAAGGACCTGTCTGACGTGGATTATCTGGATCGCTTCCGTCCAATCGGTCTCGAGACTTATTCCATCGGCGGCAGCCTTTGGGCGATACCGAACGGCGGCATCAGCGGCTTCCCCTTCTTCTACAATCAGAAGGCGCTGGACGCGGTCGGCTTCGAAGGCGAGCCGGAGAGCTACCAGCAGCTGCTGGATATGGCGGACGATCTCAAGGCGGCCGGCTACGCGCCTTTCACGCATTCCGGGTTGAATATTTATTTGTGGCCGGTGTGGCAGTTCTGGGCTTATGCGCAGACCTCGGGCAATCGGCCAGTCGAAGGCACCTTTGATGTTTTGACCGGCAACACCAAGTTCACCGATCCGGAGCATCTGGCCGGCTTGGAGATCTTGCAAGCCTACACGGACGACGGCATGTTCGTGGACGGGGTCAACAGCATGGACGTCCCGGCGGCGGAGCTGTCTCTGACCTCGGGCAATGCCGCCTTCTGGTACCACTGGGGCGGTTGGGTTGGCACTTATAGAATGGGGGACTTCCCCGAACTTGATCTGTCCTTTGTCAACCCCTTGCGCTCTGTGGATGACGAGATGGTGAAACGTCAATTGCCGGGCGGCACGGGATGGGCTACTGGCATCTATTCGCGGATCGCGCCTGAGCGGGAAGCGCTCGCCTGGTCCATCCTGGATTTCTGGACGACCGATGAGATGGTGGCGCTGCGCAACGCGGTCTATGCCGACGCGGTGTCGACAAACATCGGGGTTCAACCCAGCGATGATCCGCTGTCGATTCGCTATGGCGACATTTCGGCGCCCAATCAATTCGTCTATCTCGATTGGTACTGGCCGCCCGAGATCACACGCGCCTTCCAGGAACAGCAGCAAGGGATTGTCGCCAAGACAGTTACCGCGAGCCAAGCCGCCGATAACATCCAGGGCGTGTTGGACGAGCTCTACGCCGACGGCTACGAATTCGAGTTATAGTCAGTTTACGGCAGATTAGGGGGTGAGGGTCCATGCCCTTGCCCCATTCGGTATTGCCCCCATCCCCGGCCCCTACCGCCATCTCCATGGCGGGCGTCCCCAAAATGAGGGAAGGGGGGGTTTTTGGAGTATCGCGAATTCTCACACCAGTAATGTGGACTACTGAGGTTTTAGGCCTGTGCCTGCCACAATAATGCCGAAGAACGAGCCTGTTAGCGCGCGGCGGCGGCGGCTGTCAAAGCTGTCTCCGTACTTGTGGATCTTGCCGGCTTTAGCTGTGTACGGCGTCTTCAAGCTGTATCCACTTGTGAGTGGCCTGCAGATGTCGCTCCTGCGCTGGGATGGCATTGAGGAGCCAAGGTATATTGGCTTGCGCAATTTCGAGAAGATATTGAGCGATCCGATGACGGGCGCCGTCTTGATGAATAATGTGCATTATGCGGTGGGGACGGTGCTTGGCAAGATAGTCTTGTCCCTGTTTCTGGCGATTCTGCTGCATCAGGCTTTGAAGGGGCGGACATTTTATCGAACCAGCCTCTTCATGCCGGTGGTCATGTCATTTGTGGTTGTGGGCGTCTTGTGGTCCTGGCTGTTCAATCCGCAATTCGGTTTGATTAACAGCCTGCTGCGCGGTCTGGGTTTGGGCGTCCTGGTGCAGGATTGGCTCGGCGACGCCGCGGTGGCGCTAAATTCCCTCATCCTGGTCGATATATGGAAGTGGTACGGCTTCCACATGGTCATATTTCTGGCCGGCTTGCAGTCGATCCCCGATGAGCTTTATGAGGCGGCGCGCATTGATGGCGCGTCGGTATGGCAGCAATTCTTGCACGTCACGCTGCCCATGCTGCAGCCGGTGATGATTGTCAACGTTACGATTTCGGTCATGGGGGCATTCAACGTCTTTGATATTCCCTTCATCATGACGGCCGGCGGCCCGGCCAACGCCACCAATGTCATGGCCCTGCACATTTATATTCGCGGTTTCAAGTTCTATCGCTTCGGTTTTTCCGCCGCCTTGTCTTATGTCCTGCTTGTCATCGTCACGCTGGTCGCGGCGATCCAGCTCAAACTGATGACCAGCGGCGATAATACGGACTGAAAGTCAGGATCGCATGAGCGCAGCGCGGTTCAGCGGGCAAGAATCAAGGCAGCAGGGCATCCATTGGCGTCACGTGCTGGTATCGCTTTTCAATCACGCGATTCTGATACTCTTCACCATCATCATCGTCTATCCGGTCTTGTGGATGATTTTGGCGTCGTTCAAGACCCCGGGCGAGCTAATCTCCAACATTTGGGGCCTGCCTGCCGAGCCGGCATTGCAGAATTATGCCGACGCCTGGGAAAAGGCGAGGCTCGGGCGAGCGCTGCTGAACAGCGGCATCGTATCGATTGGCGCCGTGCTGGTAGTCGTCTGCCTGTCTTCGATCGCCGGTTACGCCTTTGCCAAGTTCTCGTTTCGCTTCAGCGGCATTATTTTGTTGGTCTTCGTCTTCACCATGCAAGCGCCCGTACCCATTATTCCCTTCTATGTGCTGTTTGTACGGCTGAAGCTGACGGACAGTTATCTGGGCCTCATCCTGGCGATTGCATCCGGCGCGATTCCACTGTCGATATTCATCTTTCAGGCTTTTTTCCGTTCGATTCCGAATGAGCTGCGTGAAGCGGCGAAGATCGACGGCTGCTCCGAGTTCACGGCCTTTCTGCGCGTTGTCATGCCGATATCGGGGCCGGCGGTGGCGACGGTGTCCATCTTGACATTCGTCGGCGCCTGGAACGAATATTTTCTGCCCCTGCTGCTCATCCGCTCAGACGAGCTGCGCCCGCTTACATTAACGATTCAGGTATTCTTCCTTCAATTTGGGCGGGCGGAATGGAATGTCATATTCGCGACTTTGAGCATCGCCAGCATCCCCATGATCGTCATTTATGTCTTACTGCAGCGCTGGTTCATTCGCGGGCTGACGTCGGGGTCAATCAAAGGTTAAGCGGAGACAATTATGGATATCATCACTTTGGAAAATGAGGCGCTGCGGCTTGAGTTCGCGCGTGAAACCGGCGCACTGGTCGGCTTCACTGACAAGGCATCCGCTTGGGAAGTCATCAACCGGCGGCATCTTGGCCTGTCATTTCAGCTGCTGGTCCCGCTGCCCGGCCGGCGCAACAATCCGGTATTGGGTGAAAAACAACCGGTCTCGATGTCTGAGCTTTCGGCGGATGGAGGACGGGTCAATTTCGCATGGGACAGCGTGACGTCGGCTTACGGCGGCGAGCATGACATCAAGCTTTCGCTGTCCGTTGTGCTGGCGGGCGCGCAGGCAACCTTCGCGCTCAGCATTGACAATCAGTCGGAATATGTTGTCGAGAGCGTACATTGTCCCTACTTCGGTGATGTTCAACGGCCGCCGGACGCGGAAGCATTCGAGTCTTTTCATTACGGATACGCCGAGGCGGTGCGCCGCAGTCTTTATCCCGCTTTTGAAAACACGCTGGGTTATTATGGCTTCGATTATCCGGTGCAATACGGGCCGGACTCCTGGCGCAGCGGCGCGCCAGCGGCGCCTTATGTGCTTCTGCGCAGCCGTGACCGCGGGCTGTATGTTGGCGTCAGCGAGCCGAGCGCGGAGTTGGTGGCCTGGCACAATGAGCTGCGCCCGGGTTATGACAGCGCCATTGACTCGCGCGTGCCGGCGTCCCCGTCCATCAGTGGTATTGATGTGGCGACGCGCTTCGCCGCCATTCATCTGCCATACATTCAACCGGGCGAGACCCGCGACCTGACGCCGATCGCCGTGCAGCCCTATCAAGGCGGCTGGCAGCAGGGGGTGGATGTGTACAAGCGCTGGCGGGAGGGCTGGATGACGACGCCGGAGATTCCGGAGTGGGCGCGCCGGCCGCATGCCTGGTGGCAGCTGCACATCAACTCGCCGGAAGATGAATTGCGCATTCCCTTCAAGGAGCTGGGCGAGATTGGAGCAGAGGCGGCGCGGCATGGCGTCAAGGCGATTCAGTTGGTCGGCTGGAATGACGGCGGGCAAGATCAGGGCAATCCCTCACATGATCCGGATCCGCGGCTCGGCAGCTTCGACGAGCTCAGAGCGGCGATTGCCGAGATTCAATCATATGGCGTTAAGCTGATCTTATTTGCCAAGTTCACCTGGGCTGATCGCGCGACGGAATGGTTCCGCCAAGATCTTCATCGGCTGGCGATTAAGGATCCCTACGGCGATTATTACCACTACAACGGTTATCAATATCACACGGCGACGCAAGCCCTCAACATCAATACCAAGCGTTTGATTCCGATGTGTTTTGGCAGCGACGAATATTTCGCGGTGAGCGCCGGGGAATTCCAGAAAGTGCTGGACCTGGGCGCCGACGGGATACTCTACGATGAGAACCAGCATCATTCGCCGGCCTTGCTCTGCTTTGATGAGCGCCACGGACATCGCCCGGGCTTCCCGGTTTTTTCCAGAGATAACGACTTTCAGCAGTATCTGGAGAAGATGAGCCGCGCGGTCAATCCCGATTTTCTTTTCGCCGGCGAAGGCATTTATGACTGGCAGTTCGAGGTCTACCACTTGTCTTATCATCGCAGCTGGGACAAAGCGCACGTGCCGCTTTCGCGCTACATGCTGCCGCGCATGCCGCTGATGACGGCGATCAGCGGCTTCAACGATCGCAACATGGTCAACCAATGCCTGCTGTATCGCTACATCATGAGCTACGAGCCATACAACTTCAAAGGACAGTTGGACGATTTTCCGTTGACGATGGATTATGGCGCGCGCATGGACGCATTGCGTACAGAATTGCGCGACACCTTCTGGGATGGCGAATTCCGCCATGAGGTTGGCGCGACGGTCAGGACAAGCGATGGCGAAGCGCATCGGCCTTATGCCGTCTTTCTCAGCAAGTCCGGTGGCGTTCCTGGCCTGGCGATCGCCAATTATGAAGACAGCGCCGTGACATTGGCTGCCACTGTGGATGGGGAGCACAAGCTGAGCCGTTATCGCCTGGTGGATGACGAGACCTGGCGCGCCGCTGACGGTGGCATTGTGATTCCGCCGCGTTCCGCCGCCGTCGTCATGTAGGCGGCTGCATCATTGGATTCGGCGAGACATGATCAGAACTCAATGCCGGCGCGGGCTTTGATGCCGTTGTCGAAAGCATGTTTCAGCTTGACCATCTCGGTGACGGTGTCGGCGTATTCGATCAGCGCGCCCGGCGCGTTGCGTCGCCGGTATGAACCAGCACGAGCCCGCGCTGCTTTCTCGCATTCGTCATGCCCCTTCGCTTTCCAGCGCGTCCAGGACGGCTTGAATCGTGGCATGCTCGCTCGAGCGCCCCTGAAGACTAATCTGCCATAGCTGGCCGACGCCATTGGAGCGCTGCCTCACCTCGATCGCGCTGGATTCATCGGTCAGCGAGTATCCATTGCGCGTGAGGGCGCGCCGCATCCAGATGGCGCCTGCCCCCTCGCCATCGACGCGAACGCGCCGCCCGGGCGCCGTATTAAGGAGGAATGCGCCACTGCGCGCGTCGAAGCGGATGCCGTCGGCGCTGAAAGTCTCGCCCAGGCGCCCGGCCAGCACCAGGTCTTCCGGCGCGCCGCCTACGATACCCGCCGCGCTCATGAGCCACAGTTGATCGCAGCTGCGCAGGGCCAGGTCAAGATCGTGCGTCGAAATCAATATCGCGCGAGCGGCTGAACGAGCCAGATCTTTGAGCAGTTGCATCGTTTCCACGCGGCGCGGCAAATCAAGGTAGGCGGTTGGCTCGTCAAGCAGCATGACATCGGCTTCCTGCGCCAAAGCCCGCGCAATCATGAGCTTTTGCCTTTGGCCGTCGCTGAGCTTAGCCAGAGGCTGTTCGGCAATATCGTCGGCGCCGACAGCATGAATCGCCCAGGCGACTGCTCGATGGTCCGCCTCGGTCAGGCGCCCGAGCCAGTCGCTGTGTGGATGCCGGCCGAGCGCGACCAGGGCGTAGCCGTTCATCAGATCAGGTTGCGGCGCTTCGGTCAAGACCAGGCTCAGATGCCGGGCGCGCATTTGTGGCGTGAGCGAGGCGCCGTCCCGCCCCTTAATCAGCACGCGCCCGGCCAGCGGCTTCTGCATGCCCGCCAGGGTCCGCAGCAAGGTGGATTTGCCGACGCCGTTTGGGCCGAGCAAACCGACCAGCGCCCCGCATTGCAAATCCAGGTCAAGGCCCTGCGCCAGCACGATATCGCCTTTGGAGCGGCGGCGATAACCGATTGTCAGTTGCCGGGCGGTCAGCGCGGGCGCGGTCATGGCGCCCCCCGCATGGCTCGCAGGACGACCAGCATGACAACCGGCGCGCCCAGCAAAGCGGTGACGACATTGAGCGGCAGGACGAGATTGTTGCCGGGCAGCTCGGCGATGATAGAGGCGCAGAGGGCGACGCAAGCGCCCGCCAGGCAAGTGCCGGGCAGCAGCAGGCGATGATCGGCGCTGGCCAGGAGCGCGCGGCAGAGATGGGGCACGGCGATGCCGATGAAGGCGATCGGGCCGCAGAATGCCGTCACCGCGCTCACGAGCAGGGCGGTGGCCAGCACGATGCCGATGCGCGTCGGTTTCAGGTCGACGCCCAGGCTGCGGGCGTAATCCTCGCCGAGCAGCAGGGCGTTTAAGGGTTTGACGAGCGCCGCGGCAAGCAGCAAGCCCGCCAGCACGATGATGGCGAGCAGGGGCAGCTGCGCGCCGGTGACGCCGCTGAAGGAGCCGAATGTCCAGTTGATATAGGCTTGAATCCGCTCCGGCAGCGCGAAGTAAAGCAGCAGACTGACCAGCGCCGCCACCAGATAGCCGAACATCAAGCCGAGGATCAGCAGGGTGACGCTGCTCTGTATGCGCGCGGCGACGAGCAGCACCAAGCCCATCGTGACTGCAGCGCCCAGGCCAGCGGCGGCCGTCAGCAGGAGATCGCCCGCCAAGCCCAGCCCGGCCAGCAGCGCGCCACCTCCTGCGCCGGCGGTCAGCACGACCAGGGCGACCCCCAAACTGGCGCCTGATGAGACGCCCAGGACGAAGGGCTCGGCCAAGGGATTGCGAAACCAGGTCTGCATGAGCAGCCCGCTGACGCCCAGGGCCATGCCGGCGAGCGTTGCGGTCATCGTCTTGGGCAGCCTGAACTTGAGCACGATATTGGTCCAGGCCGGCTTGTCTGCCTCGCCGCTGAGCAGAACGTTGACGATCTGGTCTAAGGGAATCACGGCGGAACCGAGAGCGAGGCTCAGCAGCAGCAGCGCGCCGAGCAGCGTCAGAAGCAGAATCAAGACGAGCGGCCTTGCCCCGGAAAACTGGCGGCTTGCCCAGGAAGCCGGCCGGCGATGGCTCGCCTTGCGCGCCCCGATGCGCTTGGAGGCGGGAGCGTGATGGACGGCTTTGCCCGCCAGTTGCGACATGTTATTCGCCCTCACTCGTCAGGCGCTGATAGAAGGCGAATTCGTGAGCGGGCATCAGCTCGGGGTGGAAGATCGCCAGCAGGTCCGCCAAGACCAGATGGGGGTTGGTCACGCCCCATTCGTAATAATTGTTGCCGCCGTTGGCGTTTTCATCGCGGTTGTTGTTCCAGATATCGCCGGACTGGAATGCGGCGAAGTCGCCAAAGCGGCTGTCCAGTGCGAGCAGGCCCTCGCTCGAATAGACCCCGAAGGTCTCAACGAGCCAGATTTCAGCGTCGAAGCCGCCCTCGTAGGCAAGCTCGAAGCTCAGTGCCTGGCTTGTGGCTGAGCCTTCTTCCGCCAGCAGCAGAACGCCGCCGGCATCGCGTATGAGTTGGCCGACGTAGGTATCACTGCCGGGGATGAACCAGGCATCGGCGTAACCCAGGAAGGAGTTGATCAGCACCTGGGGCCGGTCTTCGTCCGCGACTGCCGCAGCCGATGCTTGAATCGCCTCATAGCGCGCCACGATGTCCTCATAGATCGCGTTCGCTTGCGCCTCCTGATTGTAAAAGAGCGCGGTGAACTTGAGCCATTCGGCGCGGCCCAGGGGCGAAAGCTCGCGCCAGCTGGCGTCAAGCGCGGTGAAGATGCCGGCTTCCAGCAGGACTGGGTGCGCGTCGGTGGCGGGATTGTAGCCGTAGCTCATCACCAGCTGCGGCTCAAGCTCCAGAATCAGTTCGATGTTGACTTCCGCGCCGAAGCCGACCTCGGCCACTTCTCCCGCCGCGATCATGTCTGCGACTGCGGGACTGCTGATGTAGAAGCCGCTGTCGACGCCAATCAGATGATCAAGCAAGCCGAGCTGAGCCAGCGCGGGCAGCTGAGTCGTTGAGAGCGTTATGAGATCGCCGGTCGGCGTCTCGATGAACTGGGCGCCATCGGCGAAGTCGGCGGGCGATGGCGCGGGCGTACCGCATTGAACCAGGACATATTCGAAGCCGGGCGCGCCGTCGAAGGCGTCGGCGACCTTCAGGACCTTGTAATTATTGTGATACTCGACGGTGAATTTGGCGGCGTCGACGATTTCGACTTTCTGCGGGAAATAATCGACATCGGCGGCGTAATCGCTCACGCAGCTGGCGGTCAGGTTTTCATCCAGGGCGGATGCCGGCAGCAGGCTGGCTAGGAAAACGAATACGGTGAAGAGTGTGGCTTTCATCATGTCCCTCCTTTGGACAGCGGAGGAAACGGGGCTGGACAATAAAAACGCCCGCCGTCGTCGGGCGGGCATTGGTCGCTGGTCCATGCTCGTCTCCCTTTTGACGCGAAAGATTTACGAGCTAAGGCTCAGGCAGGCATTCGGACTTCTGATTCAAGAATCAGTTACCGCTGCGCGACAGTGTCGGACTTGCACCGACTTTCCCTTTAGGCGTCGAACATCCGGGTTCAGACGCGCCTGAGTCTTAGAATATGTAGATGGAAGCAAGTCTAGCAGGGCGGCGCGGCGCTGTCAAATCGATTTTGAACTACAGCCGCTCGCGAGTGACAACTCGGCTCACACAAAATTACGAACCCGCAAAGATAGGAATCTGTAGGGGCGAGACTTGTCTCGCCCGTCGTGGCGATCCAATACGTATTCGGGCGAGCCACCGTCTCGCCCCTGCGGCTTTCGATAGGATTGCAGATGGAATTTAGTAGATTCACTAAAATAGAGGGCGCAGGGCGCGCATGAAAAAAAGGATCACTGGGTACAGTTTGATTGAAGAGCGTTCGTTGTAGAGGCGAGCGATTGGGTCGCTCTAAGAACATTACATTGGCGGGCGGGCGAGACAAGTCTCACCCCTACGGAATATGATGAATGTGTTGATTGTACTCGGCTACTCCTCGAAGGGATAGCGCATGCCCCAGTCGGCGCGGATGCGGTCCAGGGTCTCCATGATCGCCAGGGTTTCGTCGAGCGGGTAGATGGGGCTTTCGGTCAAGCCGGCGCGGATGCAGCGCGCGACTTCGATCGCCTCGAAATGGAAGCCTTCGCCTTCGTAGGGAAAGCTGAAGGTTTCCGGTTCCTGCCCCGGGCGTACAAGCGTGAGTTCGCTGGGATGCCAGAAATTGGGGATGGCGATATAGCCGTCGCTTCCCATGACGCGGGCTTCGTGCGGCGTCCCCAGGCGGAGCGCCGATGTGAGCGTCGCCATTTCATAATCGCTGTATTTGAATACCAGCACCGAGAGTTCGTCGACGCCGGTCTCGCCGATGGCGACCTGGGAGACGATCTCGGCGGGCTGCACCCCGTAGATCATGGACGCGAATTGCAGGCAGTAGGAGCCGACATCAAGCAGAGCGCCGCCAGCCAGGTCGGGATTGAAGTGCCGTCTCTCCGGTATGACGGGGCCGCGACCGCCGAAGTCCGCCGTCACCAGCATGACATCGCCGATGGCACCCTCCGCCAGCAGCTCGCGCAGTTTGAACATCGCCGGGAAATAGCGGGTCCAGAAGGCGTCCATCAGGAAGAGGTTCCGTTCGCGGGCGCGCGCGATCATGATTTGGGCTTCTTTCGCGTTGACGGCGAAAGGCTTTTCGCAGAGCACATGCTTGCCGGCGTCCAGGCAGAGGAGCGTATGGGGCAGGTGATAATTGTTGGGTGTGCCGATGTAGGCGACATCCACGTTCGGGTCCTGCGCCAGCTCTTCGTAGCTGCCGTAGCATTTGCTCGCGCCGTATTCAGCGCCGAAGGCATCGGCTTTCTCCTGCGAGCGGGAGGCGACCGCATAAATCTCCGCGTCGGGCGCGAATGCCAGGCCGTTGGCGAACTTGCGCGAGATGAGGCCGAGACCGATCAACCCCCATCGAATCTTGTCGCTCATGCAGGTTTCTCCTCCATTTTCAATTCGAGCCAGGCGATTTCAGCGGCGCTCAGTTGGATATCGGCGGCGGCAGCGTTATCCGGGACTTGCTCAGTGGCCCAGTTGGCGACGATGGCGTGATAACGCGGATTGTTGCTGAGCACGTAAGCGACCGATATTTGCGCTGGGGACAGGCCTTTATCGGCCGCCAGTTCTATGACGCGGTCGAGGCGCTTGAAGTTGTTCTCATAAGCATAGGCTTCGATGGGGTTGGTGTCCCAGTATTCGGTGAAGCTGTCGAGGTTGTCGCGGCTGAACTTGCCGGTCATGAAGCCGCCGGCCAGGCTTGACCAGGTGAACAATGAGATCTCGTTTTCCTTGTAGTAGGCGCGGTCGGCTTCGCCTTGGGCGCCGCTGACGCTGATGCAGCCTTCCCAGGCCGGCTTGACCATTTCGGCGACGCTGAACTGCGGGCTGCTGACCGTGAAGGGCGTCTTTCCGTTGGCGGCGGCGTAATCGTTGGCGGCCTTGACGCGATCGGCCAGCCAATTCGAGCCGCCATAGACGCCGATCTGCCCGGCTTCTTTTGCCTCGTGCAGGACATCGACAATCTCGCCGACGGGGTATTCGCGGCTGTCGCGGTGCAGCAGAAAGAGCTCGACGGCGTCGGTCTGCAGGCGCTCGAGAGATTCGGCCAGGTCGCGGCGGATGTACTCGGGCCGGACACGATCGCGGATGCCGTTTTCCGGATGGGCGCATTTGCCCAGGATCGCCACTTCATCGCGAATCCCGCGCGACTGGATCCAGGCGCCCAGCTCGGTATCCGTGAGGCCGGCGCCGTAACTATGGGCGGAATCGAAGGCGTTGAAGCCGTTTTCGAAGCAGGCGTCCAGCAGGCGGAAGTTGCCGTCGCGGTCGTCGGCCGAGAGCATGATGCTGCCCTGCAGCAGGCGCGAGATCGGTTTGTCGATGCCGGGAATTTGGGCGTATTTCATTTGGCGAGTCCTTTCTATCCGCGCCGTATTGTAGCGCAAGGGCGGGTGATGTGCAGGACCATTGTTGCTGTTTGCAGGGCTAGTGCGCTGATTGTTGGCATTATCGCTGCCCCTGGCAAGTCGCGACTTGCCTCACACAAAATTACGAATCCGAAAAAGAGGAGTCTGTAGGGGCGAGCCACTGGGTCGCCCGTCGCAGCGAAAGCGCGTGTTTTCGGGCGACTTGATAAGCCGCCCCTACAAGCATCGCCGATTCAAAGGTAGTCAATGTTTTAGCGGGAACGATTGCGCCGCAGCATTCACTCCGGCAGGACATCGCGTGGTTTGGAGCTGCCTTCTTTCGGCGGGCCGACGACGCCGCGTTCTTCCATCATATCCATCAGGCGGGCGGCCCGCGTGTAACCGATGCGCAAGCGCCGCTGCAAGAGCGAGATCGAGGCTTTTTCCAACCGGCGCACCATATCGACCGCCGTTTGATAGAGTTCGTCTTCCTCCGGTTCGGCGCTCGTGGAAGCCGGCGTCATATCCCAGAAAGCGGCTTGCCCTGCATCCTGATTTTGCCCGCTGTCGCCACCGTTTGACATGTTGCTGTCGCTCGCCTGGCTGGGCGGCAGGGCCGGCAGGGGGATGGGATCAATGCCTTCAATGCCCGCGCCTTGCAGCTTCCAGTAGCGGATAAGCCGGTTGATTTCTTCATTGGAGACGTGAACGCCTTGCATGCGCAGGGGCGCCGGCGAGTTGCCGGAAAGATAGAGCATGTCGCCTTTGCCCAACAAGCGTTCGGCGCCGGGCTGGTCGAGGATCACGCGGCTGTCGACGCTGCCGGCGACGGCGAAGGCGATGCGCGCCGGGCAATTGGCTTTGATGAGGCCGGTGACGACATCGACAGAGGGGCGCTGGGTGGCGATGACGAGGTGGATGCCGGTGGCGCGCGCCAGAGCGGCGATGCGGGTTATGGCGCGCTCGGTGTCGTCGGGGGCCATCATCATCAGGTCGGCCAGCTCGTCAATGACCACGACGATGTAGGGCATCGGCGCCAGATCGGGGTCGAGGATGCTGTTGAAGTCGACGATGTTGCGGGCGCCGGCCTGGCTGAATTTTTTGTAGCGCGCGTCCATCTCGGTGGTCACCCAGCGCAGCACGCCGATGGTCCGCTCCAGCTCGACCACGACCGGCGCCACCAAATGGGGGACGCCATTGTAACCGGTCAATTCAACGCGTTTGGGATCAACCATAATGAATTTGACGGCATCGGGCGAATTCACGGCGATGATGCTGTTGATGATGGCGTTGACGCAGACCGATTTGCCCGAGCCGGTGGTGCCGGCGATCAAGAGATGGGGCATCTGTGTCAGGTCGCCGGAGATTGGCGTGCCGTCAACGGAGACGCCGAGGGCGATGGCCAACGGTGATTCAATCTGCTGGTAGCTTTGGGATTCCATGACATCGCGCAGGCTGACGCGGGCGGAATCCGGGTTGGGCACTTCGATGCCGACATAGCCCTTGCCCGGCACAGGCGCTTCCACGCGGATCGACTTTGCGCCGAGGGCAAGCTGCAAGTCCTTATCCAGCTTGGCGATCGCGCCAACTTTGACGCGGTTCTGCTTGCCCGCGCGCGAGGTCAAATAAGCCGGTTCGACGCCATACTGGGTGATGACCGGGCCGGAATTGATCTCCACAATGCGACCGGGCGCGCCGAAGCTGGCGAGCGTGTCTTCGATGATCTGGGCTTGGCGCATCAGCGGCTCGCGGTCCAGCTCGCCTTCGGTGCCGCTATTGAGCAATTCGCGGTATTCCGGCAGCCGCCAATCAATGCGCGGGCGGGGCGCGGAAAGGCTGCGCTTGACGGGGGCTTCCGGCTCGCTTGACGTTGGCGCCGCGGGCTCGGCGCCCGGCGGATCCGCTTCCGCCATTTCGTTTTTCGCGCTTTCTTCGGGGGACGGTTCAATTGCGAGCTCTGCTGGTTCGTCAGTTGGCGCTGGCGGATCGATGTTGGTGGGCGCTTCTTCGAGAGTTTTCAGGCTGCGATCTTCCGATGAGCCGTTTGTCTCAATGCTTGGTGGAGCGGGCGGGGTGCTCGGCGGCTCGGGCGGGAAAGGATCGGGCATCGCAGGCGCGCGACCGCTCGCGGGATCGAAGCTGGGCGCGGGCGGCGGCTGAGCGCTCGTTGGTCGTTCGGGTTTCTGCCAGGCGGGTGGCTTGGTCGCCGAAAAGGGCAGATCGTCGCCGAGATTAAGGAAGCGTTCCAGGCGGCCGGCGCTTGGCGCAGGCGGTTGAGGCAGGTCGGGCGCGGCGTCGGCGCTCCGGCCGAAGAGGCGCGCGAATACGCCGGGAAGTTTGGCACTGTGTTGACCGACGGCTTCGGCCATGAGCGGCGCCGGTTCCGCGTTCAGATCGGCATTGGCTTTGCCACGCCAGCCCAGAAACTCGCGTATGCGAACGGGAATCGGTCTGTTTTCGGCGCTCGGTTCAGGCAGCGCGCGGGCGTCTCCCCCGCGGCCGGTCAGTTGCTCGGGGGCCGGCTTTGCGACGCGCACATGCGTTTTGCTTTCTTGCAAAGCGAGGTGGCCCTGGGCGCTCAAGCGGGCAGCGCGCCGCTTCGCCGCGTGTTGGCTCATGCTGCTGCGCAAGCCGCGCCCGATGCCGATAGCCGCCACCGCCATCTCGGCCATGCTGGAGCGGGTGATCATCATCGCGCCGAAGGTCATGACCATCAGCACGACGATGAAGCCGCCCACTTCTGTCAGGTTGTTGACCAGCGCGCTGTACAGCCAGCCGCCGACAAGGCCGCCGCCGCGCCCCGCTTGATACGAGCCCTGCACGAGGGCGTCGACGCAGGCGGGATTGGTGGGATTGCGGCATGAGTCGAAGCGGGCGATCGCCTCGGCGTAGTTGAAACTTTCGGCATACTGGAAGAATATCAGAACGCCCAGAAAAGCGAGAACAAGGCCGGACAGGCGAACAGGGTCGATCGTGGGCGCTTGATCGCCAAAATGGCGGATAATCAGCCATAGCCCGATGGCGAACATGGCGGCTGGCACGGCCAAGGCGCCCCAACCGAGCAGCTGTCCGATGATGGTGTTGAGACCGCTGATGGCGGCCTGCTCGGCTGAGAGGGCGCTGAAGAATAGAATGATCGCGCCAAAGACCAGCGCGACGCCGAGCAGGTCGAGTTTGCGGTCCAGGTCCAACCAATTGTCTGACTCGATTCTGGGGGCTTTGCTGGAGCGCGGCTGACTCGCTCGGTCGCTGAGAGGGAGGGATGCGCCTTTGTCGCGCCGTGATGCGGACGCATCGTTGGCCGCCGGGCTGCCCCCGTCGCGCAGGGCGGCGAACCGTCCGCGCAGGGACGCTTTGATGCCAGCGGCGATGCCGGAAAGGCGGGAGCTTTCTTGTTCAGACTCGGCGCTGGGGTCCTTATCGCCCCGGCCAAAGCGCGCGCGCAGCTTTCCCAAGGGCCTTGATTCGGCTTCTTGAGGCTGGGGCGGCTCCTGGCGCTCGCGGCGGGAGGGGCTGCGATCTTTTGGCGCGAGGCGCTTCCCCGCCAAACGAGCGCGCCGCTCTTCGCTGCTCGCGATTGATGGCGCCGGGTTCCGCGCTTTCATCTTGCTGCGTTTGCCGGGGGAGCTTGATCGCTTGGCTCGCCCCCGCGGCTCGGGCTCGAAGGCGGGTTCCCGCGCGGACGCAGAGCGCTCGCCCGGCTGCTCGGGAGCGCTTTCGCTATCATTGTCACTCCGGGAGCCGCTGCCGCCGAGAACGTTTGATCCAGGCCGGCCGGCTGCGCCGAAATCCTCAGGATCGTGATAGTCATCGTCATCAATGTATTCGGGTTCGTTATCCGCGCGATAGGGCATGCATCGAAACCGTTCTACTTGGCAATTCGCCCGCACCTGCAAATGAGAGCGGGCACATCAGTCAGCATAGCATAGAACGTCATATCGAGCGATTTGGGCTAGAACAATTATTCGCGGGCCGGCGCTGCGGACACAAGCGGGGAGGAGGCGACGCTAGGTTTTGAGCAGGATCTTGCCCATGGCGCGCCTGTTCATCAGTTCGCGCAGGGCGCTGGCGGCTTCATCCAGGGGGAAGACTTGATGGATATGCGGCTTGAGTACCCCGGCTGCGAACAATGCCGCAAGCTCTAGGAATGACTCGCGGATCACGCGGGGATTGTTCTGCAGGTAGGCGCCCCAGAACAAGCCTACGATGGACGCGTTCTTAAGCAGCGCGATATTCAGCGGCAGCGACGGGATGCGCCCGCTGGCGAAGCCGATGACCAGGTAGCGCCCTTCCCAGGCGATGCGGCGGACGGCCTGGTCAAAGATGTCGCCGCCGACGGGGTCAAAGATGACATCGACGCCGCGGCCGTCCGTCAGCGCATTCAGGCGGTCGCGCAGGTTTTCACCGGTGTAGAGGATCGTGTCGTCGGCGCCATAAGAGCGCGCCAACTCCAGCTTGGCAGGACTGCTGGCGGCCGCAATCACACGCGCGCCGATTATTTTGCCGAGTTCAACGGCAGTCAAGCCAAGTCCCCCGGCCGCCCCCAGCACCAGCAGCGTCTCATTCGCCTGCAAGCGAGCGCGATGGGTCAAGGCGACATGGGATGTGCCGTAAGCCAGGCAAAAGCCGGCGCCCTGCTCATAACTCATGCCGTCCGGCATGGGCAGGACTGTTGCCGCGGGCACGACGACTTCTTCGGCGAAGCCGCCAAACATCATTGTCGCCATGACGCGCCCGCCGACAGCCAGCTCGTTAACATCGGCGGCCACTTCGATGATGTCGCCGGCGACTTCCAAGCCCGGGCTGAAGGGGAAGGCCGGTTTGAATTGATACAAGCCCTGGATCATTAGGGCGTCTGGAAAGTTGACGCCACAGGCGCGCACCGCAATTCTGACCTGGCCGTCCTCAAGCGGCGGGCTTGGGATATCGGCGGCGCTCAGGTTTTCCGGCGGCCCGAAACTGTGGCAAAGAACGGCTTTCATACCTGGATCTCAGTTCTTCAAGATTGGGCGTGCAAGAGTAGGCGAGTCACCGCCTCGCCCCTAGGGATTACCGATTGATTTGAAATCGTCTAGTCGCTGGCGATTTAACTCGTAAGTCGCATGAAATCACGTCCATGTCAGGGTCAGAGTTCGATTGCACTGGATAGCAAGCCGCTTAAGAGGTCGATGCAGGCTTGGACATCGCCAATATCAACGGTTTCGCTGGTTGTATGCAGGTAACGAGTCGGGATGGAGATGCAGCCGCTGGGAACGCCGGCATCCGCGAGTTGAATCGCTGAGGCGTCCGTGGTGCCGCCGGCCAGGAGTTCCAACTGGTAGGGAATGCCATCCGCTTCACAGCGCTCGATCATCCAGTTCTTGATCGCGACTGGCACCACCAAACCGGGGTCATGCACTTTGATGGCGGCGCCGCCACCGAGCTTGACCAGCATCTTTTGCCCGCGGATTTGGTCGCCGCTGCCGGTGACGTCGATGGCGATGCCGATATCGGGATGCAGGCCCTGGGCGGCCGTCTTCGCGCCACGGAGGCCAACTTCCTCCTGGACGGTGAAAACAAAGTACAATTCGTTGGGTGTTTGACGATTCAGGCGGCGCATCGCTTCGATAGCGACGACGCAGCCGATGCGATCGTCGAGCGATTTGGCGACGATGCGCTCCCCGCGCACTTGCATCTCGCGCATGAAAGCGGCCGGCTGTCCGACGGGCGTGGCGTTGCCATCGCGGTCCGCCTGTACATCAATGTAGAAATCGCTCAGGGCTTTGCCGCCGCCCTGCTGCACCGCGATGACGCCGACGGCGCCGTCTTCAAATTGCACGCGATTGCCATTGAGCGTATCTTGACGCAAGCCGCCGAGGTTGGTGAAGCGCAGGTAGCTGCTCTCCGGCTCCTGGTAATTCGCCATCAAGCCGATCTCGTCCATGTGCGCGGCGATCAGCACTTTCTTCCCGCCGCTGCCGACGCGGCAGATCAGATTGCCGAGGCCATCCACCCGCGTCTCATCGCAGAGGTCGGCGACTTCCTCGCGGATGCGTTCGCGGATGCGGTGCTCGTAGCCGGAGGGCCCCCAAGTTTCAACCAGTTTGCGGGTGAGTTTAAGCATGGCGGCTTGCTGGTTAGCGGTTTCCGCGGCCGCGCGTTCTTCGCTTCCGCGTCTTTTCTCATCGCGGATACGGATATGTGCCTGCCAGATGTTGACGCCTTCCAATTCCGCGAGGCGCTCATCGGCATCTGGCATTAAGCCCCAGAGGCCCCGCCTTGGATGAGACACGACGCCGACGCTTCGGAGGGCGGTGCGCAGATTGCTAATGCGGATGTGCTGAGATTGCTTGTAGTCGCCGCCGAGAATGCGCCTTACTTCATCGTCGAAGCGCCGGTTTGAAATGGGCTCGCCGGCGTCGCGCAGGATTCCGATGATGAGTTGAATGCTGCTGTCTCTGGTTGTTGCGGGCATGGCATATCGCTCCTTTCAGTTGCGGGGTATGGCGGCAGCCGCTTCCATAGGTTCACTTCGGGGCGCCGAAGTCAATGCGCGCCGCTCGAGCCGCATGGGCAGACCGTCGCGCGGGAACATGGTGATCAAGGCGGCCGGCTTGATTTCGACGCCTTCGATCAAATGCAGGCGGTAGCGCTGCGCGATGGTCGCCAGAAGCAGGTTTGCTTCCATAATGGCGAAGCTGTTGCCGATGCAGATGCGCGGTCCGCCGGCGAAAGGCAGGTAGGCGTATTTGTGCAGCTGCTCGATCTCGGGTTGCAGCCAGCGCTCGGGGATGAAGGCCGTTGGCTGCGTCCAATGTTCCGGGTGGCGATGCAAAAGATAAATCATGACCTGCGCCGTCGTGCCCTTCGGCATGGGGTAGCCGCAAACCTCGGTGTCTTCCGCCGCCGTTCGGCTGACTAACCAGACGGCAGGCATGAGGCGCAGGGCTTCTTTGATGACGATGTCGGTGTAGGGCAGCTTGCGCAGGTCTTCGAGCGTTGGCGGGCGCCCGCCCAGGGCCGCGTCCAACTCCGCGTGCAGCTTGGCTTCGACCTCCGGATGCTGTGCCAGGAGCCACCAGGTCCAATTCAAGGTGTTGGCGGTGGTTTCATGCCCGGCCAGGAAGAGCGTCACCGCCTCGTCGCGCGCTTGCAGGTCGGTCATGCGCTCGCCATCTTCATCTTCGGCCAGCAGCAGCATCGAAAGCAGATCGCCGCGGTCTTCGCCGGTTGCGCGCCGCTGATTGATGAAGCCATATACGATATTGTCGAGCGCTCTGTTGGCGCGCCAGGAACGCAGGCGCAGCGGCGTCGGCAGCCAATGCGGCAGGATGCTGGCGGTGTTGTTGGCTTTCTGCACCACCGCCACCGCTTTCTTGACCTGGTTGACCGTGCTTGAGGCATCGGCATCGAAGAGCGTGCGCGCGACGATCGTCAACGTGAGCTCCATCATCTCTTCATCGACATCGACCAGCGCGCCGTCGCGCCAAGCCGCCAGCCGTTTCAGGGTATAATTGACCATCGTGTCCGCGTAGGCGTGTACGCGAATCGCGTGGAAAGCCGGCGCCACCAGCCGCCGCTGCCGTTTCCAGAAGTCGCCATTGCTTGTTACCAGCCCCTCGCCCATGAAGCGCGCCAGGCCGCTCTTGCGGCTGGTATAGGCAGGTCCCTTGATGAAGCGCTTGGCTTGGCGCACGAAGAGCTCATAGATGACATCGGGGTTGGCGACCGAGTAAGTGTGGGCATCGCCGATTTTGAAATGCCAGACATCGCCATAGGTTTCCATCCAGCGCGTGACATGGCTCAGCGGGTCTCTGAAAAACCGGCGGTAAAATAGATAATTCTGCCAGACGCCTTCGCCCATCTCGGTCGGTCCCGGCGGGAATGCGCTGGCTGAGATCGCTCTTCCGTTATCGCTCGCCGCGGGCTTCATCGCGCGCTCCTGTGTCTACCTTCATCCTAGCCCAAAACGGGCCCGTTGGCTACACCGGCAGCCGCTACGATTTGCCATGTTTCGAGGCTTGCGAGACAATATAGAGTGAGAACACCTTGGCGACTAAGCGAGGTTTGCCTATGTACACAATTGGACTTGACTTTGGGACGCTGTCCGGCCGGGCGGTTCTGGTGGACGCGCGCGATGGCGCTGAAGTGGCGGAATCGGTTTTCGATTATCCGCATGGCGTCATGGATCAGGCCTTGCCGTCGGGCCGGAAGCTGCCGCCGGATTGGGCGCTGCAGCATCCGCGTGATTATCTTGACACCTTCGCGCATACGGTGCCGGCGGTCTTAAGCGCCAGCGGCGTAGCGCCGAACGAGGTCAAAGGCATCGCGATTGATTTCACCGCCAGCTCGCCGATGCCGACGAAAAATGATGGTACGCCACTCTGCTTCCTGCCCGAGCTTGAAGACGAGCCCCATGCCTACATTAAGCTGTGGAAGCATCATGCGGCGCAGCGACAGGCGGACCAGATCAACGAGACGGCGCGCAAAATGGGAGAGACCTGGCTGCCGCGTTATGGAGGCAAGATCTCCTCAGAATGGTTCTTTAGTAAATTGTTACAAATCCTGCAGGAGCGGCCCGATATCTACGCGCGGATTGATCGCTTCATCGAGGCGGCCGATTGGGTGATCTGGCAATTGACCGGCGTCGAGACGCGAAATACCTGCACGGCGGGTTATAAGGCGATGGTGCAGGATGGCGACTTCCCCAGCCGGGCCTACTTCAAAGCGCTGGACCCTCGATTCGAGAATGTGGTCGACGAGATGGTCGGCCGCGACTTCGCGGAATTGGGCAGCAAGGCGGGCGAATTGCGGCCGGAGATGGCGGCGATGATGGGGCTGCCGGCCGGGACAGCGGTCGCCGTCGCCAATGTCGACGCCCATGTCAGCGCGCCGGCCGTCAAAGCGACGGAACCCGGCGTCATGGTGCTGGTGATGGGCACGTCCTGCTGTCACATTTTATCGGCGAGGGAGCTGGGCGAGGTCAATGGCATGTGCGGCGTCGTCATGGGCGGCATCATCCCGGGGCTATACGGTTATGAAGCCGGCCAAAGCGCTGTCGGCGATATCTTCGCCTGGTTTGTCGATCATGCGGCGCCGCCGGAATATCATCGGGCGGCGGAAGCAAGCGGGCTCAATCTGCATGAGTACCTGGAGCGCGAGGCGGCGAAGCAAAATCCCGGCGAACATGGCTTGATCGCCCTGGACTGGTGGAATGGCAACCGCAGCACACTGGTCGATGTCGACTTGACTGGCCTGCTGCTCGGCATGAGCCTGGCGACTCGCGCGCCTGATATCTACCGCGCGTTGATAGAAGCGACCGCCTTTGGCACGCGCGAGATCATCGAGGCATTCGAAGCGCGGGGAATCGAAGTGAAGGAATTGGTGGCGGCTGGCGGATTGCCGGAGAAGAACGCGCTGCTGCGCCAGATTTACGCCGATGTCACCGGACGGGTCTTCAAATTGTCGGGCTCGGCGCAGGCGCCGGCTTTGGGTTCGGCGATGCACGCTGCCGTCGCCGCCGGCATCTACCCGGACATCCAGGCGGCGGCGCGCAAGATGGGCAAATTGAAGGACGAAGTCGTAACGCCGATCCCCGAGAATCAGGCGATTTATGACAAACTCTATCAGGAGTACCGGGCGCTTTATGAGCACTTTGGCCGCGGCGCCAATGATGTGATGAAGCGGCTGAAAGCAATTAAACACGAAGCGCTCGGCTGATTAAGCGAGAACAGCCCTGCGCTTTCTAGTGAAAACATACAAAGCAGGCTCTGCGAACCGCGGGATTCCAGGTTCGCGCGGGCTGTCATCGTCGTATCACCACCTCTTTTTCTATTGATTCCGCGTCAGATTGGCGCGGGCTGCACGAATTTTGTAAGAAATAGCTAAAATGATTGCCGGTAATTGGGGCAAAATTGCGCTAATCTCTCTCGCGGCGCAGCGAGTACACTGATGTGCAGAATTCGAACGAAGATTGTTCGTCCGCGCGGAGGGGAAAATGGATAAACGCAAGATGGGTTTCGGCGGCAAACGCAAGATGATTTACCGCTTGATCTCGATATTCCTGGGGCTGGTCATTCTTTATAGCTTCGGCTTTGGAACAATCGCACAAGACGAGCCGGCGGCGGACGATGCGGCCGCGGAAGGAATGATGGCGGACGCGCTCACCATTGAAATGGTGCAAGAAAATGTCGATGCGGTGCAGAACAATCTCGATCACGTTTGGATTCTGCTGGCGGGCTTTTTGGTCTTCTTCATGCAGGCCGGTTTCGCCATGCTGGAAGGCGGCATGATCCGTGAGACAGGGGTGGTCAACTCGCTCGCTGAAAACTTCATGGACGCCTGTGTCACCGGCATCGTCTTCTTTATCGTTGGCTTCGGCATCGCATTCGGCACTGCTGGCGCTGGGCTGGCCAGCGGCGGCTGGGCGCCCGGCGCCATACCGTTGCTGCTGGGCGGCGCGACGGGCGCGGGAGAAGGCGACGGTTCGCTCTTTGTGAACTTCTTCTTCCAGTTCGCCTTTGCCGGCGCGGCGGCGACCATCGCCACGGGCGCCATGGCGGAACGGACGGAATTTGTCGGCAAGCTCATTTACAGCGCAATCCTGGGCGCGATCATTTATCCAGTGGTCGTCTTCTGGACCTGGGGTGAAGGCTGGATATTGGAACAGGGCTTTGTTGACTTTGCGGGATCTACGATCGTCCATATGACCGGTGGTATCGTTGCCTTGATTGGCGCTTATATGCTGGGTCCCCGCGCCGGTCGCGTTTTTGGTCGTCCGCCGGCGGCTTCCAACCTGGCGCTTGCGTCGCTGGGCACTTTCATCCTTTGGGTCGGCTGGTACGGCTTTAATGTCGGCTCGACTCTCGGCGCGGGCGACGTCAATCAGTTGGGTCTTGTTGCCGTCAACACAACGCTGGCGGCGGCGGCTGGCGCTTTAGGCGCCATGTTCCATACTTATTTCGTCACCAAGAACTGGAACGTCAGTTTCATTCTCAACGGGTCATTGGCGGGCCTAGTTGCCATCACGGCTGGCTGCTCGACCGTTACACCGCTAAATGCGATCATCATCGGTCTGTTGGCCGGTGTCGTACTGGTCATCTCGATCGGCGTAATCGAATCAATGAAAATTGATGACGCGGTCGGCGCATTCTCGGTGCATGGCGCTTGTGGCGCATTCGGCACCTTGATGATCGGCATTGTTGGTTCCTCCCCGCTCTTGGAAGCGGGCGGATGGAAATATACGGCGAGCTTGCTGGACGGCGGCTCTCTCGACCTGTTTGGCGCGCAGCTTGTCGGCGTAGTCGGCGTGGCGATATGGGTTGGCGTTACCAGCTATGTCATGTTCTACATTTTGAATGCCCGAGACCTTCTGCATGTCGCTCCGGAAGCGGACCGCATCGGCATTGACGCTTTCGAGCATCATGCCTCTGTATGGCCGAATGTGCTGCCCCTGCGGGAAGCGGACGATGAATAGCGCAAACTGATTACAGAAAAGACGCTTCAGCGGGCGATCCAGATGGGTCGCCCGTTTTCGTTTGTCTGTATTCTTTGCCAGCGGCAAAGCCCATCCCCCGGCCCCTGCCCCGGCGAGCTAGAGAAGGGGCGTAGACCTTGCGAGCGCTTAGCTCATCCAGTTGCTTGCCCAAAGCGAGACGCAGAGTCATTTGCGTGGGCGGCGGCTTCACCGCGCGCGAATGCACAGCCATAAGATGAGAATTAGAGTTGGTCGCTGTCCAGCATGATCGTCACCGGGCCGTCGTTTTGGATTGAGACCTGCATCAGCGCGCCGAAGACGCCATGCTCCACCTGCCGCACACCGGCCTGGGCCAGGGATTCGGCGAAATGACGCACGAGCGGTTCGGCGCTTTCAGGCGGGGCGGCGCCAATGTAACTGGGCCGGCGTCCTTTGCGCGCATCGGCGTAGAGTGTGAATTGGGAGACGACCAGTACAGCGCCGGCGACATCCAAAAGTGAGAGATTCATTTTGCCGCCGCTGTCGGAGAAGACGCGCAGATTGGCGGTTTTCTTGGCCAGCTTTTCCGCTTCCGCCGTTGTGTCAGTATGCGTCACGCCGACCAGGGAGACGAATCCGTTTTGGATGCTGCCGGTGATTTCGCCATCGACCGTTACCGATCCGGCGCGGACGCGCTGCAGTAGAACACGCATAATACTTCTCTTTCCCTCGGCTCAGGCGCGCTGGTTAAGGATCTGCATGACGCGCAGCAGGAATCGTTGACAGCAGGCGTCGACATGATAGCGGATTTCCATCTCTTCGATGGCGTTGTCGTATACGCCGTGAATGGTGAAGCGAGGCGCTTCGCCATGTTCCTTCCGCGCAGAAGGCGTCGCTGAATTTCCGCCGCAAACCAGCGCCGATCGATCGCCGCGTGCTATCGAACATCAGGTCCAGCTCATAGCTGTCGAGGAAGGCCTCCGGCGATGCTTCGCCGTCGACGCGCAGGTCAAATTCAATCGCGAGGGTCATCGCGCTGTCAATCAATCATGCGATTGACGCGTTGCACAAGTTGAATCGGGCAGCCCCAGGGGTCGCGCAGGAATGCCAGTTTGTCGCCATTGTCTCGATGGTCGATATCGCCGTCGAGGGTTGCGCCCGCGACGACCAGACGCCGGCGCTCGGCTTCCATGTCGTCAACGGCGAAGGCCAGATGAAAGGTGACCGCGTGGTGGTCGCCATAATTGAGGATATCGCCCAGGGGATTGCTGTAGATTTCGATCAGGCTTTTGCCGGCGCTATCCGACAGAAAGTGGATGTAGGGCGGCTCGTCAAATGCGCGGACGATTTTCATGTCGAAGTTGGCGACATACCAAGCCGCCAGCGCGGCCGGGTCGCTTACATTGAAGGCGATGTGTTCAAGTCTCATAGCGCTCCTCTATTCCAGTTCAAAATGTTCGCTGTCAGCCTCGCGCCGCTCTTCGGCCGTGTCGATTTCTTCGTCCGGCAGCTGCTGGCTGCGCATCCAGCTGATGCCCATCATGGCCAGGAATACGACGGCAATGCTCAGAAAGATGATTTCGTCGAAGGGCCCCAAGGCGCCGTGAGCTAGTATGACAGGCATGTCGAATCTTATCATTGTCGACGGTCAGGGCGCATTATACGCCGACGCGGGCGGAATCCAACGGCCAGGCTTGGGCGGGCTCGGGCCTTAATCCAAGTCGATCGGAATTTTGACCGTGCCGCTCGCCGAGGCGTCGCTGTCGTCGTCCGCTGGTGGCGGCGGGGCATCCGCTTCACCGGCGATATCGATGCGGACCGCTTTCTTGCCCAATTGCGGCCGCGCTCTTTTCTTCCGGCTGACTGTCTTTTTCTTCTTGGCCGGGGCGACGAGATTAACTTCTATGTCGACCGCCGGCGTATCAGGCGCTTCCAGTGTTACGGCGATCTCATCGCGTTTGGGAGCGCCGGCGTCTTCGTTCATTTCTTGTGGTGCTTCAGAGTGGGCGCTGTCCTCGGCTGGCTCCGCCGGCGTCTCCTCTTCTACGGTCTCCGATTCTGCTTCTTCGCGGTCGATCTCGCGCGCGGGCTGGTTGGCGCGCATCGCCTTGACCATCGCTTTGATGTCGTCTTCGAAGATATCCCAACGCGAGGGCGCCAGCGATTCGAGCATCAGTTCGAGCGCATCCAGCAGGGCGAATTGCGGCGAGCCGGCTTCAACGAAGGCGAAGATGCGCCAGGCGCGCAAGGAGCGGTAGCTTGGGTGGCGCTGCAAGCCCGCTTCGATGACCGCCATCGCTTCCCCTAGCTCGCCCAATTCCAGCAGGGTTGCGCCCAGTTGCGTATAGAGGCGGGGCATATCTTTCGCCGGCAAGCCCTGGTTTTTCGGCATAGCCAGCAATTCCCGATAGAGCGGCAGGGCCTGTTCAGGCACGCCGAAAGCGCGCCAGGCGGCCGCCAGTTCAAACATGATGCGCGCATGACCGGGATAAGTGGCGTGCAGCTGCTTGAAATGCTCAATGGCGGCACGCAGGTTGCCCGCCCCCTTCAAGCGCAAGCCGGCTTCGATTAGTTCAGCAATTACAGCCATGGCCCTCCAACCTCAATACAGGCGACTATTGCGAGTATAACACGCGCAAAAGCTGCTACGCATCGCGGGCTGTTCCGTTGCATGGCGAGCTGATCGCAACGGGGGTATCGGGGCCCGATCAGGCTTCAACCAGGGGCACGATGTAGCCGTCGTCAAGCCAGGCATGAAGGCGCGCCGGCGGGACTGCCGTCCCCGGAAAACCGGCGGGGCGGTCAAGAGCCAGGCCCGCCAGAAGCTCATCGCGCTTGTAGTCGCTGCGGAAGTCGTGAAAGATGCCGCGTTTTGGCGAGATGTAACACCAAGGC
The DNA here is from genome assembly GCA_028875245.1 of Chloroflexota bacterium. GTDB lineage: Bacteria > Chloroflexota > Anaerolineae > Aggregatilineales > Phototrophicaceae > UBA6055. Next base: position 75,436 of record JAPPEU010000061.1, on the reverse strand, counting down.
GCCAGTTTGTATTGGGTTGAGCGTCTCAGCTTGGGCAGCCGGTGGCGGATCGGCGGCTTCTTGACCGCATTCAAGATGACATCGGCAAAGGCAGTGACCATCGCTTCAAGCGAGAATTCGGATTTCAAGTAGCGCAAGGTGGCGGGGGAGGCGCGGCGTTTCTCACTCAGGATCGCGTGCGCCAGGGCGGCTGCGCCCTCGATATCGCCATAATCGACGCGATCGATATGCTCGTCGGGCAGCAGGCTGCGATAGGTGGCCACGCGCGAGACAATTGGCGGGGTGCCGCAGCCCAGAGATTCAAAAGGCGTGTTGCCGAAGGTCTCCACACAATTGCCGATGCACATGGTGACATCGCCCAGGCTGTAATACTCGGGCAGGAGCGCCTCGCTGATCCAGTCGTGAAACAGGAACACATCAGCTAAGCCGGCCGCATGAATCGTCCCTTGCAGGCGGTCGTAGTAGGCGCGCAGGAGCGGGTCGCTATCGGCATCCAGCCAGCGAGGCACAAGCACGCGCAGGTCCTCCCAGCCCATAGTCCGCACCAGGCGGTCCACCACTTGAATGACTTGGTAAATGCCTTTGTGTTCCTCGGGACGATGGGGGAAGAGCATCACGGGATGATCGGCGATTTCGGCCGGAATGAGGGAGAATATATCGGCGGGCGGCGTGTGGCGGAAAACATCCCAGTCGAAGCCATTGTGGATGGCATGCATCCTTTCGCCTACGGCGGGCGCGAATTGAGAAACGGCCGCTTCGTAAGAGGCGCGGCTGTGCTCGGAGGGCAGAATCCACTCATCGCCTTGAAACAGGAAGGCGCATTGCATCGTCTCGGGATAGATGACGCTGCGCAGTGAAATCACCGTTGGCGCCGCCTGATGGACGTAGGGGAAGATGAGCCCGCCATCGTGGCTGTAGTGGATATCGGCGTCCGCGATGGCCTCGCCGACGTAGCGCATGGCGTTGGCGATGTGGTAGATGGGTGTGAAATAGGGTTCGGGGTAGGGCTGCTTAAAGCGCAGGATAGGCCGGATCTCGACATTCTCGTGCCAGTGAAAGGGGGTCATGCTGCCTTCGCGCCGCGTCGAGAGGATGGTCAGTTGATGACCCAGCTCGCCGAGGTGCAGCGCGATCTTCTTCAATTGAACCTGCCCGCCGCCCATGGCGAAATCGGGGAAGAGCGGGGTCATGGAAAAGACGGCGATCTGTTTCTGATTGCCCATGTTTGAGATCTTTTTCACTATTGTACGGCTCTAGGGCTTGTCCGCTGCTTGTTGGCTCGCTTCCGCCTGCAAATATTGCAGCAGATTCCTAAAGCTTTACCACAGTCCCTCGCGAGTTAGAACAGGGCATAGAGATCTAGTATTTCTCCACAAACGACTGCTGTAGACACACGCGCGGTATAACCGCCGCCCACGCAAAATACCTTGCATCGCGCAGCGTCTTGCTCCCCCTCCATGATGCTTCGGGGAGGGGGGCCGGGGGTGGGGTTGGCTGACCGCAACGTAAACAGGGGCGTTTGACCCGCAGTGTCTACGCGCGGCGCTGAAACGCCCGTCCATGCGAAAGGGCGAGACAAGTCTCGCCCCTACAGCGTCCGCTTGTGACCGCCATTGGGTTATCGTAACCCAGCACCGGACAAGCCTTGTAGGGGCGATTCGGTGAATCGCCCGCTGGCATATTTGGTCTATCTTCGGGTGACACACAGCGCCCCCGCGACAATTTCCATATCTACCGGCAAGCGTCACATGGGCAGCGTGGCCTGGAGACCGGGGCTGTCGCTGATGACGGTGCCGATGGCCTCGTCGCCGCGCAGCGCCGCGACCAGGTCATGGGGATTCCAGAAATTGAGTACGATGATCGGCATTGTGTTTTCCTGGCAGAGGGTGAAGGCGGTCGTATCCATCACCCGCAGCTGCTGGTCGAGCACCTCCTGGTAACTCAGCTTGCTGTAGCGTGCCGCGCGGGGGTTCTCCACCGGATCAGCCGAGTAGACGCCATCCACCTTTGTCGCTTTGACGATGACATCGGCGTGGATTTCGCTCGCTCGCAGGGCGGCGGCCGAGTCAGTGGTGAAGTAGGGGCTGCCGATGCCGCCGGACAGGATGACGACGCGCCCCTTCTGCAAATGGCGGATCGCCCGCAGGCGAATGTAGGGTTCGGCAATTGAGTTCATTTCGACGGCGGTTTGCACGCGCGTGACGATGCCAAGGCGTTCAATCGCATCCTGGAGCGCCAGGCCATTCATCACGGTGGCGATCATGCCCATGTGATCGGCGGTGCTGCGGTCCATGCCCAGCTTGGCCGCCGGTTCGCCGCGCCAGAGGTTGCCGCCGCCGATGACGATGGCGATCTGCATGCCGAGGGCGTATACCTCGCGCACGCGCTGCGCAATATAGGCCGCCTTCTCCGGGTCAATGCCCATGCCGCTGCCGCCGGCCAGGGCTTCGCCGCTGAGCTTCAGCAGCACACGTTTATACGGCAACTGGTCATTCGCTGTCATTGTCGCTCCTATGATCGGTGCTTCGCCCATCCGCATATTCGCCGAAAAACCGGCAGCAGGCAACTCAATTCGGCGGCATCGTCCAGAAGTCGTCGGTCAAACCGAGAGCGCGAAATATCGCGATGGCATCTGCTGCTTCGCGACCGCGAAACCCTGGCGACATGCGGTCGTGATACCAGCGCTTTGCGAGCTCCCAGCCTTGCTCCAGCGTCAATACAGCGCCACGCTCCCGCCCCTCAATGCGGCGCCAGCGCTCGATTTCCGATTCCGACCGGAATAGCAGAATCGTCGCTCATGTATCTACAATGTCGGCGTACCATTGTCTGAATGGCAGGGCGAAATGCACTATGGCATCTCGGCAGCCGACAAGCTGGCCGGCGTCTATGCCATATTCGATGAGCTCGCCGCTGAGGGGATGGCGGGCTTGGACGCGGGCGTCTTTGCCGAGCATGGCGGGGATGCCGAGCGAGTCCCAGGCGCAGTTGGCGTAGAGCGCCGTATCGCCGAGCAGCACGCGGTAATCCGTCGGACTTGCCGACAAGGGGTGCGCCATCAAGATATCGCCGCTGCCCTCACGCAGCACGAGCGCATGGGCGGCCTGCAAGCGCTGCAAAGCCAGGCGAACATCGTCAATTGCGATGCCAACGTCGGCGGCGAGGTCTTGCGCATTTGGCGCGTGACCGCTGGCAGCGAGGGTCTTGAAGATGTGCAGCCTGATCTGCCAATCGGATTCGGTCGGGGTCATAGGGCCGTGCAACGAAAGCGATACCAGCTTAAATCGGCAACCGTTGTTTGGAAATCAAGTGCGTGCTACGGGCTCGCCCGTACTAAGAATCGATTATCAGGGCTTTAGCCGTCTTGACCGATGGCGAAGCGCTGGAAGCGGCCGATATGAATCGTCTCGCCGACTTCGGCGACCGTCTCCTGCAGATATTGGCCGATCGTCTTGTCATCGTCTTTGATGAAGGACTGCTCCATCAACACGAATTCTTCATACCATTTGTTCATGCGGCCGGCGACCATTTTTTCCGCGATATGCTCGGGCTTGCCCTCGTCCAGCGCGCGCTGCAGCTGCAGGCCTGTCTCGGCAGCGATCTGGTCTTCGGGCACGTCCTCCCGCTTGACATACTTCGGGTTCATGTTGGCGATGTGCATGGCGATATCTTTGGCGAAGGCTTTGAATTGATCGGTCGCGGCGACAAAGTCCGTCTCGCAATTGACTTCGACGATCACGGCCAGGCGATTATCAAAGTGAACATAATTGCCGATGACGCCTTCGTTGGCGCTGCGTCCTTTACCCTGGAGCTTGATGCCGTCTTTTAGCGCTTTTTCTCGCAGGTATTTCGCGGCGGCGTCCAGGTCGCCATTGTGTTTTTCCAGCGCCTTTTTGCAATCGAGCGGGCCGGCGCCGGTTGCCTCTCGCAGTTGCTTGACCTCTTTTGCAGTGACTGCCATTTATATATTTGTCTCCGTCGGTTTGCGTGTTTGGTTTAATCGCTGTCTTGGCTGGCGCCGGCGGCGTCGGTTTCTTTAGCGCTGTCTGCGCCGTTGTCGCCGGGGGCCGCCTCGCCTTCGGCCGCTTCACCTTCTGCTTCACCGAAGAGTTTGGTGTCGCGCAGTTTGGCCAGGGTCGATTCGCCGAGCAGGTCTTCATCGGCCAGTTCTTCGTCATAGGTTTCGGTGAAGAATGGCTCCTCTTCTTCTTCGACGCCGGCCGACTGGCGCAGGTTGTGGCCTTCGAGCACGGCATCAGCCAGAGCGCCAATCAGCAGGCGAATGGAGCGCATGGCATCGTCATTGGCGGGCAGGATATGGTCCACCATGTCGGGGTCGGCGTTGGTATCGACCAGGGCCATCACTGGGATCTTCAGAATGTTGGCTTCTTTGACGGCGGTGAATTCGCGCTCGGCGTCGACGACGATCAGCAGATCGGGCACGCGTTTCATTTCGCGGATGCCGCCCAGGCGCAGCTGCAGCTTGGCGATTTTGCGCTCGAGCACCAAGCCTTCTTTCTTGGTGAGCCGGTCGAACTCGCCGGCGTCGCGCCGCTCTTCGAGTTGATTCAGCGTATCGATGCGGCTGCGTATGGTTTTCCAATTGGTCAGCGTCCCGCCCAGCCAGCGATAATTGACGTAGGGCATGCCACAGCGGGCGGCTTCGCGCTGGACGATTTCCTGCGCCTGGCGTTTGGTGCCGACGAAGAGGACGGAGCCGCCGCCGGCGATCAAATTGGCGAGCATGTCGTGGAAGCTGTTGAGGTTCTTCAGGGTGATCTGCAAATCGATGATGTGAATCCCGTTGCGCTGGGTGAAGATGAACTCATCCATCTTGGGATTCCACTTGTTGGTGCGATGCCCGAAATGGACGCCCGTTTCGAGCAAGGTGCGCATGTTTACTGCCGAGGGCATGAGAAGACTCCTTGAATAGACGGTGTTTGATTCTCGCACATCGTTCATCCTCCGGTGAAAACCCGCCTGGGCGAGCAACACCCACCGCAAGTCCCGATGTGTGGGATTAAGGAATGCAAGCCAAAGGGCAAGATTCCGCGGCGGATTGTATCACAGGCGCAAAGGGAGGGCAATGATCGGTTGGTTCGTTGTCTTGTTTCGACCGGATTCCATCAATGAGAGGCGGCGGCCAGAATCTCCTCCAATGCGGCAATGAAGGCTTGATTGGCCTCTCGCGCGCCGGCGCTGACGCGAATCGCGTAGGGCAGATTGTTGCCCGTCTGCGCCCGCATGAGAAAGCCGCGTTCATGCAGCTTCTGGTTGAGCTCATCCGCCAGCATCGGCGTCTCGAAAAGGATGAAATTTGTTGATGGCTTCCAATATTTGATATCGAGCAAATCGAATTGTTCGCAGAGCCAGCGCACTTCCCCGCGCAGGAAGTCGACGCAGCGCCGCACATGCGCCTGATCCGCACAGGCGGCGATGCCGGCCGCCAGCGCCAGTTTGTTCTGGTGGAAGCCGCGCAGCAAGCCGGCGATGTAGTTGGCGATCCGCGGCTTGGCGATGCCATAACCGAGGCGCAAACCAGCCATGCCGTAAGCTTTGGAGAAGCTGTGCACGATGACGATATTCTTCTCCGCCAGAACATATTGAAGGGAGTCGGGGTAATCGGGCGCGTCGACGAAGTGATGGTAAACTTCATCGGCGACTACGATTACATGCTCCGGCAGGCCGCGCATCAGCTCGTCCATGGCCGCCGCCCGGATGATGGTGCCGGTTGGATTGTTGGGATTGCAGAGCATGATGAGCTTGGTCTTGTCGCTGATCGCCCCCAGCACGGCTTGCGGACGGTAGTGAAAGGTCTCAGGCGCGAGCGGAACTTCAAGGACCCTGGCGCCCAGCGGCTCGGCGACTTTTCTATACGCGCCGCTGAATGTCGGGGGCGACAGGATCACTTCGTCGCCCGGGGTGAGAAATGCGCGCATGATCAACTCGAGCGATTCGAAGCCGCTGCAGCCGGTATAGATGTGCTCTGGGCTGAGGCCAGGGCCCAGTACCTTGCAGATGGCCCGGCGCAACTCGATGTCGGAATAGTCGGGATAATATGAAAGCGAGCCGGCTGCGGCGCTGATCGCCTCAATGACGCGCGGCGAGGGCCCCAGGGGATTCTCGTTGTTCGCCAGTTCGTAGATCTTGTCCAGCCCCTGCCGAGCGCGGATCTCCTCCGGCGAGGGGCGGCTGTCGGCTCGCGCGAAGGGTTCAATATGAGGATTCAGGCGCAGTTCAATCATATCTCGGGGCGGGATCGTTTAGGAATCGAGGCCAATTCTGAGGCGGATAATAACCGATTCCGACAGAGGCGCAAGGCGCTCGCATTTCGTTGATCACGGAATTGCCCCTCAGCCGGCATTCCTGAGTTCGAGCGAACTGCCGCCCTTGGGCTTGAAGCCGAACTTGCCGTAGAAGCCCTCCAGCTCGGTCGCGCAGTCCAACATGATGATCTCGACATGCTGCAGGCGCTTGAGCATTTTGTCGAGCATTTGCGAGGCGATGCCCCGGCCGCGATAGGCGCTATCGACAACGACATCGTCTATGAGGGCGCGATAGCGATCATCCGTAATCACACGGGCGAACCCGATCAGGCGGTCTTCGTCCCAGACGCCGAGCGTGAAATAACTGCGATCCAACATCAGCTGAATATCCAGCGGGCTGCGATTGTTAGCCCAGCTCGTCTGCTCAAAAAGCATTCTCAATGCTTCGGGATTGACCGGCTCAGTAAATGAGAAGATGAAAGGTCTCGTCATTTTTGCCCCTTGCGCTGTGTCATGCAGCGATGCGACTCGCGGTCGCTGCCGGCTCGGATGGCAATCCGCCACGGCAATCCCACATCATCATACAACAGACGGACGTCAGACGCGCAGTTTTTGTACGCAATGTCCAGCGCCTGCGCGGTAGACGCATTATCACACCGGCGGACCAGGAGATTCATGACAGGCGCCCTGGGCGCGATACGCAGGATAATCGCTTCAAAATGATGAAACAAAATGATACAAACTCAAACTAAAAATTAACTACAGAGGGCGCAGAGATCGCAGAGAAAAACAAAATAGACGCTTATGTTCTGTTTCAACTGTATTTGTTGAGCGGCAAATGAAGTTTCTCTGGCAGCTTTGCCCTATTCAAACGGTGGATTTGGAGGAATTGTCGTCAGAAACTACCTGACCTCTGTGTCCTCTGCGTCCTCTGTGTTGAAAAATAATTTGATGCGATTGCCCTGGACAGGCGCCCCGCTCATTTTTGCATAAGCGATGCAAGTGCTAAAATGTGTCTGTCGCTGCCGAAGCGGCGAGGAGGGCGGAACTTGGCTTCATCCAGATGGAATTCTTTCATCCAGTTCTTGTGTGAGATTTATCAGACCGCGCCTGATGATCGCCAGGGGCTGGTGGATGAATTGCTCTCGACCCAGGATGAGTGGCCTTGGGTTGAGCGGAGCAAAGCGACCTTCGTCTACGATTCATGGACAGCGCGCAGTGTGGCGCTGAACATCGACATCGTCAAGCGAGACCCGCCCTTTGAGAATATGGCGCGGCTTGAAGACACGTCGCTTTGGTACTTTCAGCGATTCTTCGAGCGCGACGCCTTGATTGACTACATGTTTGCGATTGACGATCCGGGCACGCCCCTGGCGCAAGAGCTTGATCTGATGGATCGAGTTGGCCGCTTTTGGCAAGCCGATGCGCGCAATGACTTGTCGATCAGCAGCAATCAGGTGCACACGTCGGTATTGCAGATGCCGCGCGCGCGCCCATTCCCGAGTTGGAGCGCGATGAGCGCGGTGGCGCGGGGACGGGTCTACCGACATCAGTTCAGCTCAGCGCAGCTCGGTTTCAACAGCCGCAGCCTCTGGGTCTATACGCCGCCGGGTTATGACGCCAACGATGGCAGGGATTACCGCCTGCTCATCCTGATGGACGGGCAATGGGCGATGGGCGCGCTGGAAGTGCCATTCATCGCCGACGCGCTGATCAAGCACGGGCGGATGGAGCCGATCATCATCGCCATGCTCGCCAGCGGCAATCAGTCGGAGCGTGTGGCGGAGTATGTCGGCAATGACAAACACTACGCCTCGATCGCGGCTGAGCTGCTGCCTTTTTTGCAGGCGGAACACCGTATTGAGCCGCTTGAGCTGGGTTTGGGAGGCGTGGGCGAGGGCGCGGTTGCGGCGGCGCATGCGGCATTGAAGAACCCGGCTATCTTTGGCCACTTGATTATGATTTCGCCGCCTTTGGGCCGCGAACCGGCCGTGCATTTGCTGAAGGAATTCGCCCAGCGCTTCCGCGATTCGCCACTTTTGCCCAATCGCATTTTTCAGTCGGTGGGCCGTTATGAACAGGACCTGCGCTTCTATCAACCGGCGCTGGCGCTGCGCGGCATTCTGGAGCGCCGCACGACGCATGACCCGGATCTCAATTACCGCTTCGTTGAATTGGGCAGCGGTCACAGCCTGGCCGCTTTCAAGAGCGTCATGCCCGAGGCGCTGGCGCATGTCTTCCCGGCTTAATTTCGTCTAAGGAAACGAGCGAGATGGGCGCGCTTTACATCGTGCCGACGCCGATCGGCAACCTCGAAGATATGACGCTGCGCGCCTTGCGCGTCTTGCGGGAAGCGTCGCTGATCGCGGCTGAGGATACGCGGACCTCGCGCGTTCTCACGCGGCATTATGACATCGATACGCCGATGACCAGCTATCATGAGCACAACAAGCTGTCCAAGCTGGATGCCATATTTGCCGCACTGAGCGCCGGCGATGTGGCGCTGATTTCAGATGCGGGGACGCCAGGGATCTCCGACCCGGGTTTTGAGTTGATCGCGGCGGCGATTGATCGCGGGCACGATGTGATACCGCTTCCGGGCGCCTGCGCGCTCACGACAGCGCTGGTTGGCTCGGGCATGGCTAGCGACCGTTTCATTTATCTGGGTTTCCTGCCGCGCAAGGCGGCGCGATTGAGAGAGCTGCTAATCAGCTTGTCCGAATGCGGCGAGACCTTGATCGCTTATGAAAGCCCGTACCGTCTGGCCGCGTCGCTTTCTGTGATTGCGGAGGTGCTGGGCGGGGGGCGGCCTGTGTGCGTCGCGCGCGAAATCAGCAAAAAATTCGAGCGTTTCTATCGCGGCAGCGCGCATGAATTGCGCGACTACTTCGCGCAAGACAATCCGCGGGGAGAGGTGACCTTGGTCATCGCCGGCGCCGAAGCGGGCGCGGCAGTTTGGTCCGAGGCGCGGGTGAGACGAGCGCTGTCAGAGCGGCGGGGGGCGGGTGAAACGCTTTCGCGCGCCGCCAGCGAGGTCGCCAAGCTGGCCGGCTGGAAGAAGAAGGCGGTTTATCAGCTGGGTTTTGAGGATTGATGAGCCGGCCCGGCGGGTCAGCCGAAGTCATTGTGCAAGCGGCTGATATCAACTTCTATAGCGTTTTCGGCGAGGCTCGCGCGCAGCGCTTCCCACTGATCGGCGCGGACGGCGCAGGCCATCGGCCCCAGGCGCGCTCCCAGAAAGCGGCGGAAGGCGGGCGTCGCGAAAATCTTGTCCAAGGTCTCTTCTGAAGTTGTGCGCAAGACGATCATTGTTTCAAGCGCCACCGAGGTTTGGGCGCCGGCCTGCCAATTGCGCAGGAATTTGATGATCGGCAGCGGCAGTGGATCGCCCTCGAGATGTCGGACGATGAAGGATTGGATGTGCTTGGCATGGATGTCTTGCGCGGCGGCGCGCTGAATGCTGGCGGCATCAATGCGATAGACATAAGGATCGCCCGTTTGCAGGCAATGAGCGAAACGCGCTAGTTGAAAGCGTTCAAAGCGATTGACGCGGCGCGACGCCAGCAGCGTGCCGTCGTTTTGTACATCAATGCCGGCTTCGGGCTCGACAGGTTTGGGCCAATCGCTGATCTCCAGGAAGGCGCGCCCGTAAGCCGTCAGTCGGGTGACATCTTCGCCGATATCCACCAAGCCAAGCCAGTGCATCGGCCCGACCAGATAAAACTCGATGAGCGAGCCTTCGACGGCGTCCCAGCTTTCGAAGCCGGTGAGGAATTCGCCGGCGTCATTGCGGATGTACCAGCTTTCGTAATCGCCATCGGGCCGTTGGAAATCCGGCTCGAACTCTTTGATGATATCGATGATATCGTTGATGGAGACCCAACCATGATCGGGCAGCAGATCGGCCAGCAGGCTCATCACGGCCCGGCGGGCGGCGGCCGCATCGTAGGACCAGCCAGAATCTTCCGGCTGCAGGCCCGGGATATGCCACATATCGCGATAGCTTGCGCTCTCGAGCCAGGCTGTCGCCAGCGTCTGGATTTGGCGGGCGCGGGCCGCTTCCAGCCAGCTGCGCGCTTCGTCGCGTTTGGGGCGGGCCTGCCCGTCTTGTGTTGAAATCAGATTCGCGCTGATGGCGACCGCCAGCATGAAACTCAGCCGATTTTCGTCCCTTTGCAAAAGATAGGGCGTGATGGCGGCGGCGGAGGCGGGCGCGATTCGCTCGGCATCCAACTCGGCCGGGCGCGCTTGCAGCAGAGCCAGCAGCGTCGCCAAATCATCGACGATGGAGGTATCGGCGCGGCTGACCTCATCGACGGCGTCGATCACACCCAGCGCGGGCAGTTCATCACCCGCGATGTCCGCGCCCGCATCCAGCGCTTCGTAGCTGGTCTTGTGCAGGGGCAGGGCGCTGATGAAATCGGTCGGCACGAATATAAAGCCGATGAGATTGCCATCCACATTGTCGAAACCTTCGCCGATGAGGCCGCGGTAATAGAGCGTCTCCGCGATGGTCCGCCCGGCGATATGCGGCTGTTCGCGTTCGATCTGCGCCCGGCCCAGCTTTCTGATCTTGCCGTAGAAGCGCTCGAACTGGCCGATTTTCATCCGACCTTGTGAACTGCTGACGAGGAGCTGCAGGGCGGCGCGGGCCGGCTCATCGAGCTGGTCCCAGACTGTTTCGGCTGTCTGTGGATCGAGCATCGCCGCTTGCAGCTGCCGGATCATGTCGTCGTCGGCGAGGCCCTTGCTGTCGATGCGCCAGGTTTCCGCCAGGGCGAGGAGCATGCCGGGATCGTAATCGCGCAGAGTGGCAAACAGGTTATTCATGTCCGCGGCGTCCCTGCGCCCACCAGCGCCGCATAGATATCAAAGTGATAAGCGATCGCCGTATAATCATGCGCGCTGAAGATGACACGGGTCGGCGCGCTGCAGGTCGGGCAAAAAAAATCGAGGAAGCCTTGTTCGTCGGTGGAGAGGACCGGCGTCATATCGTCAAAGCAGCGCCGCAGGTTGCCTTTGAAAGCGGAGCGGCCATCGGCTTGATAGAAGCTGCGCCAGCGGAAACGTATCTGGTGACGGCAGCGCGGGCATTGGTAAACACAGGCGCCGGCGACGCGGTTAAGGTAATTGTCGCCATCAAACAAGCCGCGGAACACGGCGCGCGGGTCATAATGGTCAATTTGCGCGCTCTGCATCTTCTTCGCCACTGGTTATTCTCGGCTTCATTCTAGCATAAGTCGGTCCAGGTCGATGCACAGCGAACCGTAACCGATATAAGCGCATGCCCCGCCGACTGCGACCGGGCTGAAGGTTTTCCCGCGGCGGCGCAGCGCAATGCGCAGAATACTGGGTCGGCCGATTTCGAAACCCTGTTCGCTGATTATGTCGCCGGTTTGAACCAGATTGTATTTCAGCAGATAGGCCCCGAGCGGCCCACTCGCGGACCCGGTAGCGGGATCTTCGTTGATGCCGAGGGCCGGCGCGAACATGCGGCTGTGAACGGTGGAATCCTCGCGCACGGTCTCGGTTGTGGTTACGAAGATGTTTTCGCCTCGCGTGCCCGCCAGATGATCGGCCCACTTGTCGTGGCGAAGGCGGATCCTGCGAACTGCGTCCAATGATTTGATGGCGACGTACAGAAAGGGCAGACCGCTGCTGAGGACTTGTACCGGCGCGTCCGGGCGCAGCTCGTCAGCGCTCAATGACAGAATCTCGGCGATCAGGCGTCGGTCGTCCTGGATATCGAGGAATTGCGGGCTCGGCTGGCGCATCCAGACTTCGGCCGGCTCGCCGTCTGCGCGGACGCGCAGGGTCACCGTTATCGGTCCGACGCCTTCTTCAAAGGTGATCGACTTTTCGCCGTCGATGCGCCCCAGCGTGCCTAGCCGGGCGAGCATGTAGGCGCTGCCAATGGTGGGGTGGCCGGCCATTGGCAGCTCGGCGGCGGGCGTGAAAATCCGCAGACGGAAATCGTTGCTCTTGTCATGGGGCGGGAAAACGAAGGTGGTCTCGCTCAAGTTGAGTTCTTTGGCGATCGCCTGCATAGCGCGCGCCGGCAAGTCTCGCGGCGGGTCCGGGAAGACCGCCAGTTGATTGCCGCCAAATTGACGCTCGCTAAAGACGTCAAGCAGATGATAATTCAGGCGCATACGTCGATTCATCCCCCACGGGCTGGCCTTCCAGCTCAAAGATAATGGGCCAGCGCCGACCTGTCATGCCTGAATCGCCGTGACTTCTACAGCGGTCGGCTGCTTGTTCCGGCGGCGGCTCCTGTGTGGACGAATGCCGCCCGCCTCGACTACAATCATGTTGGATGCGACAGCGAGGGGAGACAAGGTCTGTGATAATCGATTTTTTGGCGCGTTTGGATGATCTGCTGGGGCGAAGCGGCGCGGATCTGGTCGCCTTTGTTCCCGGCGAAAACATGGTCTACTTCACCGGATTGCACTTCCACTTGTCGGAACGCCCCATATTGGGCCTCTACAGCAGGCAAGGGCTCTCGTTCATTATACCGGAGCTGGAAGTGGTCAAGCTGGAGGCGCGGCCCGAGCTGGAAGCGCGCCGTTTTATGTGGACGGATGAGAGCGGCTTCGAGGGCGCCTTTCGCGAAGCGGTATCGGCCTTGGCGCCGGGGGGCGCAACCTGCGCTATGGACGGCCAAACGCTGCGTTACTTTGAGTGGCGGGCGCTGGAAAACGCGGGCCTGTCTCCGGCGAATGCTCTCGACGCCGGCGAGCTGTTCCTGAACATGCGCGCGCGCAAGGCGCCGGAAGAGATCGCCAATATCCAGCAGGCCATCGACATCAGCGAAGCCGCCCTGGAGGCGACGATGAACTGGGCGCGGCCAGGCTTGACGGAACGCCAGATAGCGGATCGATTGTCGGCGGAAATGCTTGAGCGCGGCGCGCAGGGCTTCGCCTTTTTGCTGGTGTTGACGGGCGAAAAAAGTGGACAGCCGCACGGCGATACCGGCGACCGGATTTGGGGTGAAGACGAGTTTCTCTTGATCGACTTCGGCGCGCGGTACAACGATTATCCGGCGGATATCACGCGCACGTTTTGCCTTGGCGAGCCGAGCGCGCAGATGCGGGCGATGTATGATGCCGTTTATGGCGCGAACAAAGCGGCGCGCGAATTCGCCCGGGCCGGCGTCAGCTGTGAAGCGGTCGACCGCGTTGCGCGGGATGTGATCGAAGCGGCCGGCTTGGGCGAGTATTTCATGCATCGCCTGGGTCACGGGCTTGGCTTGAGCGTACACGAGCTGCCCAATATCGTGGCGGGCAACAAGCAGCTGCTGCAGCCGGGCATGGTGTTCACGATAGAGCCGGGCGTTTATATTCCGGGGATTGGCGGCGTGCGCATCGAGGACAATGTCGTGGTTACGGACGACGGCATCGATGCGCTCACGAGCTATCCGCGCGAACTATAGCGAAATTGGTCGCAATTATGCGGGGCGCCTTCATTTGGATTCAGCGATATGATCCTGCGTCAGCGACTGAGATGGTTCTTGATTGGCGTCGCTTCGCTGGTTGCGGTTCTCATCCTGCTTGAGGCAGGTCTGCGCATATTCGTCGAGGCGCTGCCGCCACGCTTGCGAGAAGTGACCTACATGGTTGTTCGGGGTGTGCCATTTCCCGAAAGCTGGGACCGCGCCTGGGTGCGCAACCCCGATCATTATTTCATCGTGAAGCCCGGGCTTGTTGACGCGCTGCAGTTTGGCAGTCCGCAGGTGAGGTTTCACGTCAGCACCATCGAGCTGTGGGCGGGCGGGGGCATCGGCTTCCGCAATCGCCCGGTGGATTATTTTGTGGACGCGGTCGTCGTCGGTGATTCATTCGCCTTCTGTTTCACCGAGCGCGAGGACTGCTGGGTGACGCAATTTGAGGCGGATGCGGGATTGGGGGTGGTGAATCTCGGCCTGCCGGCGACGGGCAGCCACAGCCACCTGCTGATCCTGCGCGATTTCGCCCAGCCCTTCAAGCCGCCGCTCGTGATTTGGCAATTCTTCGGCAATGACTTCAATGACGACTACGGGCTCTTCCGCGCGAACGAGACAATTGAGCCGCTGGAAGAGGACGAGCGGCCGGCCGAGACCGTCGATGACGCCGGCCCGGGGGATGGGGTCCAGTCCCGGCTGCGGGGGGCATCCGCGCTTTATGCTGTGCTCGAGAATGTCTTGAACGGTTGGCGCCGCTTTCAAGACCCGGATGCCGCGAACTTTGACGAGCGCTATGAAGCGACTCTGCGCAGCGGTGAAGTCCTGCGTTTTGGCCAGCCCTATGAACCCAAAGCGATGGACATGTCGCGGCCGGTCAATCAGGCCGGCTATGAGCTTTCGCGCGCGGCATTCGAAGAGGCGAAAGCGCTGGTATCATCCTGGGGCGGTCAGCTTGTAGTTCTGCTCGCGCCGACGCGGGAGGAAGTCTACGAATCGTTGACGGCCGCTGCGATGGGAAGTGATCTCAAAGCGATACGCAGCGCGCGGCTCGCGATGCTTGATCTCTGCGTCGACTTACAGATGGCGTGCTATGACATGCTCGCTGACATGCAGCGGGGGGCGGCCAAGGGCAATCTGCTTTACTACGCCGATGACATGCACTGGAATCCGCTGGGCAATCGGGCCGCCGCCGGCTTGCTGCGGGATTGGCTGGATGCTCGCGGTCTGTTGGGCGCTTGAGTCCCTAGGCGCGCATGACGCCGCAGACGGGCGCCGTCCAGGGCAGATTCCGGTGCTGCTGCAGAAGCGCATCCAGTTCGGCTTTGGCGGCAGGCGGGAAGGGCCGGCCGCGCCGCAGCTTCATATCGACATTCATCATCACCACTTCCACCGTTGACGCCAGCTCTTCGCGCGTGTCATTGATGAGGAAGCCCATAAAATAAGCGCGCTTTGGACTCAGGTCAATCAGCCGGATGTAGACGCTGACCCAATCTTCAACGAGGATCTCGGCGAGGTAACGGATGTGCTGCTCCAAGGCGAAATTGCCGATTTCATCAGCCGCGGCATAAGCCTCGCCCAAGCCGACGCGCTGAAAGAAGGCGACTATGCCCTGCTCGATCAGATGCACATAATACTGCACGTTGACGTGCCGGTTTTCATCCAGAAAGGCCGGCGGAATAGACCTGTCAAACAGGCGGTCGAGTTGACGGATGTCTTCGAGTTTGGTCTGGAATTGGGTCATAAGGCCTCTCGATTGATCAGATCGACAGCCATTATAATTGTAAACGCGGGGGACGCAACGTGGCGCGGCAGGCAAGATATGCGAGTCAAGAGGGAGCCTTGGGATTGCGGGCGATCAGTCAAGAAAACGTGACGAGGCTTGCGCCCTTGCGAAGCCTGCGGTTCGGTTGGATTTCGCGATTGCGCTGGTCGCTGCGGGGTGACATGCTGGCTCTGTGCGGCGGCGATGGCATTGCGGTTTATGTAGGAGAAATTGGCGACGCGCCGGCTTATCATGTGCGCGGGCACGGCGCGCCGGTGAAGGATATCGCCTTCAGCCCTGATGGAAACCTGCTGGCATCATGCAGCGCCGACATGACGATCGGTCTATCCGGCCTCACGGCGGGCGAGCCAGGCGCAATGGCCAGATTGCGCGGTCACCGGAATTCGGTCGAGGCGCTGGCTTTCAGCCCGGATGGCGCGCTGTTGGCTTCGGGCGGCGCCGACCATTCGATTCGCTTATGGACTGTTGAGAACGGCGCGCAGCAGGCTGTTCTGCAATGCCATACGGATGAGCTGACATCGCTTTGTTTTGCCGACGGCGGCCGCTATCTGCTCTCGGCGGGAAGAGACGGGACAGTCCGTTGTTGGGATCGGTCGGCCGGCTTCCAGTCCAGAGCGCTCGGCCGACACGAAGACTGGATACGGCAGATCGCGCTTCAGCCCGGTTCCGCGCTGCTGGCGTCGGCTGGAAGGGACATGATGATTCGGCTTTGGCGCCTGGCGGACGGGGCGGAATTGCGCCGTTGGCCGGCTCACGCGGGCGGCGTGGACGCCCTGGCATTCTCGCCCGATGGCGGATTGCTGGCGAGCGGCGGACGGGACCATGCAATTCGGCTTTGGGATGTGGAATCAGCGAACGAACTGATGGCGCTCAGCGGGCACCGACGGCCCGTGCTGACGCTGGGCTTCAATCCGACCGGCACGATGCTGGCTTCCGGCGCGGGTGACAATCGGGTGATGCTTTGGTCGCTCAAATAAGCGCGGCGCTGAAACGCCCGAATAATTGGACATTTGTTTTGGCATTCTCTGTGCTCTCTGCGTTCTCTCATTTAATGACCCTGCCCAATTCCATCTGCAATCATAGCGAAATTTGTAGGGGCGACTTATCAAGTCGCCCGAAAGCGCATCCTTTAGCTGCGACGGGCGACCAGGTTGGCCGCCCCTACACGTTCTCGCTGTGCAGAGTTCGTAATTTTGTGTGAGCCGAGTTGTCACTCGCGAGGGACTGTAGTTGGTTTTCTTGCGCGACACACTTGCACATACATAAAATACGCCATGACAAGAGTGAAGGGAGCCGAGCAATGAGCGAAGCAGGGACGACCTGGGGCCAGGCGCGGGAGCGGCAGATTAGCGCAATGCGGCTGACTTGCGAGATTTTGGGCCACATACTGCGCAATGTTTCGGACGATCAAGCGCGGGAATTGCGGGACGGCCCTGATGGTTGGTCCGTCATCGAAATCATTTGCCACCTGCGTGATTTTGATGAGATCTTTCACAGCCGCGCGCTGATGATGCTGGAGCGGGAGCAGCCTCAATTGCCTGCTTATGATCATGAAGGGATGGCGGTCGAGCGCGCCTATCAGCGTGAAACAGTCGTGGATGCTTATGACGCCCTGAAGAACTCTCGGGCGCGCTTCCTGGAGTTCTTCGAGCGCTTGAGGCCTGAGCAATGGGCCCGTGGCGGCGTTCATCCCGAGCGCGGCCAATTCAGCATGACCGACGCGCTGATGCAAGTCAGCGCGCACGATCTGGATCATCTGGAACAGATAACGCGAATCCTGCGCGGAGCCGAATAATGCAGACAGAGGACCGGGAGGCATACGATGAGAGAACTGATTGAGCGCATTCGGGCCGAAGGCGTGAATCTCGGCGATGGCATCCTCAAGGTGGACAGCATCATCAATCACCAGCTTGATCCGCATTTGATGGCGAATATGGGCGCGGCCTTTGCTGAACGCTTCGCCGGGACCGCGGTCGATCGCATTCTCACGGCGGAGATTTCGGGCATCGCGCCAGCGCTGATGACCGGCATTGAGATGAATGTGCCGGTCGTTTATGCGCGAAAGCGGAAACCGATCACCATGTCCGGCCCCGTCTTCTTGGAGACGGCGCCCAGCCATACCAAGGGCGGCGAAACCCTGCTTCTGGTATCGGCGGAGTTCTTGCGCGCGGGTGAAAATGTGCTGATCATTGATGACTTTTTGGCGACCGGCAAAACGCTGCTCGCCTTGTCGCGGATTGTACACAGCGCCGGGGCCAATCTGGCGGGCGTTGGCGTCGTTGTCGAGAAGGCATTTGAAGGCGGCCGCGCCGCCATGCAGGCGAATTACGATGCGCCAATCCATGCCCTGGCGACTATCAGCGCGATGACGGGCGATACGATTACGGTTTTGGACGAATGAACAAGGGCGCTAGAGTTTGACTGCCGCGCCAATCCGGGCGGATTCCTGCGCAGCCAGGGCGAATTGCAGGACCTCGCGCCCCTCCTCGCCGGTTAACCGAGGCGCCTCGCCGGCGAAGTAAGCGTCGATGAATTGTCTTGTCGAGTTGATGAAGCTGTGCTCCCAGCCGACTGGCATATCGGAAAATGAGCGCGTCTGCCGATCCTTGTGCAGTATCACGGGCGGCAGGTCCATCATTTTGCCGTGCCCGCGCGTCACCCAGATGACGCCTTTGGTGCCGGTGATTTCGACGCGGTCGTCCTGGGCGTAATGACGCGTATCAAGCAGCAGCTCGGGCGAATATACCGCTTCCAGCGAGCCGTAGCGATCGCCCGGGAACTTCCAGGAAACGATGGCGGGCGCGTCGAGGAACATGCCGGGGGCGATCTCGGTGCTGCCGATCCAGGCGTGAACTTCTTCGGCCATGCCCATGAAATGCCAGCCCAGGGCGAATTTATGGTGCCCGTCATCAAAGAGCAGGGGGCCGCCGCCGCATTCTTCCGGGTTCAACCGCCAGGCCCGCGCCGACGCCGGCACCGCCCACTCGGTCGGGCTGATGCCGGAATTGCTCTTGATGCGGATGGTCAGCGGGTCGCCGATTTCGCCATTGTCGATTAAGGCTTTGGCACGCTGAACCGGCGGGTAGAAAATGAAATTCTCGTAGACCTTAAGCGTGAGGCCTGCTTCTTTGGCCGCCGCGATCATCTCGTCGGCTTGCGCCAGGTTGAGCGCCATTGGCTTCTGCACGGAGACATGTTTGCCCGCCGCCAGCGCATCAAGCGTCGCCCGCTGATGCAAATGGTGCGGCAGCAGGATTTCCACCAGGTCGATCTCATCCAAAGCCAGCATGTCATGATAATTGCTGAAGATTTGCTCTGTCGGGACGCCCCAGCGCCGGCCGCGCGCCAGCGCGAGATCAATGTCGCTGTCGCAGACCGCGACGATATCCGCCCGCTCGTCGTCCAGGTAAGCGAGGGCATGCAAGTCGGATATTCTTCCCGTTCCAATGAAGGCTGCGCGCAATTTGTCCATGTTTCTCTTCGCTATCGCCAGTTCGATGTCGCGCTATGGTATTACTGAAATCGGCTTCTGTTAACGGCTGGTTGTTAAGGGGCGGGCCAATCGCGGTAGTTGCTTCGCTGCCCATCGCGGTAGGGCAATCGCTTCAAAATGATGAAACTCAATGATGCAAACTCAAACTAAAAATTAACTACAGCCGCTCGCGAGTGACAACTCGGCTCATACAAAATTACGAACTCGCAAAAATAGGAATCTGTAGGGGCGACCAACCTGGTCGCCCGTCGCAGCTAAAGGATGCGCTTTCGGGCGACTTGATAAGTCGCCCCTACAAATTTCGCTATGATTTCAGATGGCATTTGGCAGGTTCATTAAATAAGAGAACGCAGAGAAAAACAAAATATATGCTCATGTTTTAGTTCAACTTTATTTATTGAGCGGCAAATGAAGTTTCTCTGGCAACTTTGCCATATTCAAAACGGTGGATTTGTAGGAATTGTCGTCAGAAACTACCTGAACTCTGCGTCCTCTGTGTGAAAAATAATTTGAAGCGATTGCCCTGCCCATCGCGGTCATTGGCGTTGTCATGCGTAGCCGGTAAATGATACAATGTCATTGCAGGTCTCGCCCGAGGCCGCCGGATAGAGGGTTAGCATGGTCAGCAATGTCGATGCTCATGCCATAAAACTGCTCGATCTCCCGCTGATGCTGCGTCTCAAGCAGAACGCGATCGTGCTGCACAGCGAATTGGGCTTGACGGAAGACGCGCGCGGCCAGAGCAGCGCTCTGCTTTCGAGCATCGTCTTTCCGCGCGGGCTGCATACGCTGGTCGCGCAGGTCGAAGACAAGAACGTGGTCGGGCAATTTCGTTATCGTCAGGACGAAGCCAATGCCCATATCGTTTATCTGGCGCCAACGCTCGACGATGGCGAAGATGATTCGATTTGGCTGCACATGCTCGACGCGATGGCGGAGCAGGCGGGCAAAAATGGCGCGCAGACGCTGGTCGGCGAGGTGGAATTGAGCCACCGACTCTTTGAGACGATGCGCCGCGCCGGCTACGCGGTTTACAGCCGACAGGTCATTTGGCGCTGTGGGCCGGTGGCAGTTGACAAGTCTGGCAATGGCTTGCGGGTTTCGGGCGAGACAGAGGCTGACCAAATCGGAATCGCGGCTTTGCTCGGCTGCACAATACCTCGGATTATGTATACGGTCATGGAGCCGTCGACAGAGATGTCGGGGCTTGTTTATCGCAAGGACGGGCGTGTTGAAGCCTACCTCGCGTATTCAGAAGGCAGGCACGGCGTCTATATCATGCCTTATTTGCATCCGGAAGTATTGAGCGACGCGCCCGGTATTGTCGCGGCCGCGCTGCAGCAGATAGAGCGCTGCCGCCGGCTGCCGATTTATGTTTGCGTGCGCGGTTATCAAGGTTGGCTGGAGAACGCGATGCTGGATTTGGGTTTCGACCCCTGGCTGGAGCAAGCGGTAATGGTCAAGCATTTGACGGCCGGCGTTCGCCAGACATCTTTTGAAAGCGTAAGATTGGCGGCCAGCGGCGGACAGAAACCGGCCGCGAACCTGCCAATGGTGGGCGTCGATGATCTGCGCGCTTCGCCTTTGCTTCACAAGCGAAAAGCGCGAGCGCGCGATTGAAGAAAGAGACCCGCCCTCAACTAATGTGAACCGGCAAATAACGTTTGGAGGACAGCCGCCCGCTACATGGATAAGAGAATAACAGACGACTTTGAGGTACTCAGAAGCATTTTGCCGGAACGGATACGCGCGGCAATTGATGAGCACGGTAATACAAGCCGACTTTTGGAAATCGTACTCGATCTGGGAAGAAAGCCGACCGCCCGCTACATCAATAGAGAAATTGAACTGTCTGAGCACGAAGTGACGGACTCGGATCTTCTTCAGTTGGTCGAGGAACTCGGCGAGTTTGACGACGACAATCGCGCGGGCATCGAGCGTTCCCTCCACCGCATTTCAGCGATTCGGAACCGCCGCGGCAAGATCGTCGGCTTGACGGCGCGCATTGGGCGGGCGGTCTATGGCACGATCGACATCATCGCCGACCTGATCGAGACGGGCCAGAGCGTGCTCATCGTCGGTCCGCCGGGCGTCGGCAAGACCACATTGCTGCGCGAGGCGGCCCGGGTTCGCGCGCGCGACAAACGGGTGGTCATCGTCGACACATCAAATGAGATAGGCGGCGATGGCGATATTCCACATGAGGCGGTCGGCAAGGCGCGCCGCATGCAGGTCTCGCAGCCCGACCGACAGCATGAGGTCATGATCGAGGCGGTTGAAAATCATAACCCTGAGGTGATCGTCATTGACGAGATCGGTCGAGAGTTGGAAGCGCAGGCAGCGCGCACCATCGCCGAGCGCGGCGTGCAATTGATCGGCACGGCGCATGGCAATACGCTGGATAACCTGCTGCTGAATCCAACGCTGTCGGACCTGATCGGCGGGATCGAATCGGTGACCTTGTCGGATGACGAAGCGCGCCGGCGCGGGACGCAGAAGGTTGTGCTCGAAAGGCGTACGGCGCCGACCTTTGACATCATGATTGAGATTCAAGCGCGGGACCGGCTGGTTGTGCATGCGGATGTGGCGTCGGCGGTCGATTCAATGCTGCGCAGCCGCCCCGTTGCCGCCGAGTTGCGAGAACGAGATGAGACTGGCGCCATTCATGTCAGCGAATATGTGCCCGAATCCGATTCTCGCAGCGCCCCCGCGCGGCCGGGCGCCAAGCAGGTCCATGACAGTTGGCCCGCCGTCAATGCGCGCGTCGTGCGCGGCACCCGTGACAATGGCAAGACGCGCAATGAAATGAAGGACGACGCCGCGCTGGTTGACGGGCGCAATCTGCGGCCCATCAGCGTTTATGCCTATGGGGTAGCCCGCAACCGCCTGGAACAAGCCGCCCGCCGCCTGGCTGTGCCCTTGCTGCTGACGGATGACTTTGGCGACGCGGAAGCGATTGTGACGCTCAAGACGCATTATCGCCGGCGTCCGCGCTTGATCAGCGATGGTGAAAAACGCGGCTTGTCGATATATGTTTTGCGCGCCAATACGGTGACGCAAATGGAGAACTTCCTGGTGGATCTCTTCCGCTTGAACGGGCGGAAAGACGCCGATGTATTTGGCAATGCGCTGCAAGAAGCGGAGCAGGCCATCAGCCGCATACGGGCGGGCGAAGATTACATCGAGTTGAAACCGCAAGCCTCTCAGGTCCGCAAACGCCAGCATCAGTTGGCGCGGCAGGCGCATTTGCAATCGGCCAGCGTCGGCGCCGAACCGCGGCGCTATGTGACGATTTACCGCAGCGCCTAACCAGGTTGACAGCAATGAGGGAGCCGCCCGGGCGTCCGCCGCCGATTCGCACGGATGATAGCAACGCCTTCGCCAACAATACGATGCGCGTTCGGCTGCCGGCTATCATCGATCAGACGATCGCCGCCAACGGTGATTATCCGGCGAGCATAAAAGAGCGCCTCAGTCAGTTGCGCGGCGAGATAGCGGCGGGCGGGCGCATCCACGGCTTGCCCGACGCGTCCTCCCCCGATGCGAGCGACTGGGCCGGCGCGCTGCGGCGACAGCGAGAAATTTTGAATGCCGAGCCGACCTGGCATAATGTCGAGTGGTTTTTCGCCGAGACCTACGCCTACCGCTGCTTGATCGACGCCGTGCGCTGGTCGGAGAGCGGTCGCGATCCCTTCCTGCCAGTCAAGCGCGAAGAACTGAATAGCGAGCGACTTTGGGCTCTGCTGGATCACGCAACTGAGCCCACCGACAGCGCGGCGGAAGCGTTGAGGCGCCTGGTCGCTTTCGATCTCTGGGCGAACCGCATTGATTTGAGCTACGCCGCTTCAATGGAGCGGGGAACGCGGATTGATGAAGATGATTTGCTGGTGGACGAGCGGGCGGAATTACTGGCTTATCTAGCGGAATCCGCCGGGGACAGCCGGCAGTTTTATGGCGATGGCACAATTTACCTGGTGGCGGACAACACCGGTTCCGAATTGGCGCTGGACCTCGCCCTCAGCGATTGTCTGCTGCGTCATGTGACGGAGCGCGTGGTCATCTGCCTGAAAGCGCATCCCACGTTTGTCAGCGACGCCACGCCTGCCGATGTCTGGATGATGCTGGCGGAAATGAGGGCACGTGGCGGAAGCGCGGCCGCGCTTGCTCAGCGCCTTCGCGCCTATTGGGCGTCGGAGCGCTTGCGTTTCCTGCCGCAGCTGTATTGGAACAGCAGCCGCTTCTTATGGGATTTGCCGTGGTCCCTCAGAAATCGGCTTAACATTGCTCGACTCGTGATCATCAAGGGCGACGCCAATTATCGGCGGGCCCTGGGCGATTGCCTCTGGCCAGCGCATACGCCCTTCAGTCAGGTGATGGATTATCTGGACGCGCCGGTGCTTTGCCTGCGCACATTAAAAAGCGATCCGGTCGTGGGCTTGCCCTCCGCGGAAACCGCCGCGCGGCTTGAGCGAATCGATCCCGATTGGCGCGTCAATGGCAAGCGCGGATTGATTCAATTCAAAGCACAAACATCAAAGAGCCAGCAAGTGGCGGTGGCGGGATAATCGCGCTCGCGCCAGGCCATAACTTTCGCCGGCGCCAGTTGCAGCAGCAGATCGCCCGAATCATCCAATTTCGGATCGAGCGCGTATTTTTCGATGTAGCGTTCGCTTATGCGCTTGAGAAGCGTCTCCGGGATCTGCGCTTCGACGATGTCCCCTTCGATGATCACAGTCTCTTCGCCGCTGTCGAGATGAACAACGACGCGGTTGTCCCGCGCGATATTGCGCGCCTTGACCGACTGCCTGTCCGTGCCAAAGTAGAGAACGCCGTCGACCCAGGCGCCCCAAACGGGCACGCTGTGCGGGCGGCCGTCGGCGCATACGCTGCATATCCAGTAATTGCGCGCCTCATGCATCTGGCGCTCGACCCAATCCCAGCTCAGCATGGCATCGGTCGCGTCGGGCATGACGCCGTAGTTGGGCATGTTCGGGCGAACGCGCCGCGCGTTTTTCGGCTGGATCATGGCATGGTTCCCCAAAAGGGGGGGGCGCTACTTGCTCATCGGCATGATGACGTGGACGAAGTCATCGCGGTTTTCCGGCTTAAGCACGCCGGGATTCTCCGGGCCGTTGCTCTCGAAGACGACGCGCTCCTCGCTTATAACGCGCAGGACATCAATCAGATAGCGGATATTGAAAGAGATATCGAGCGATTCGCCTTCGGCCGTGGCGTCGAGCATGCCTTCGCTGTCGCCGCGCTCGGCGCTCTTGCCCACGATGAGGACCTCGGCCGGCTCGCCCGGGTTCATGGCCGGCTTGACGCTCAGATTGGCGCTGTTGGCGTTGTCGCGGGCGAATATCTCCGCGCGCTGGCAAACCAGCAGCAAGTCGTTGGTGTACATCACGGTTGAAGTCACGAAGGAGCGCGGGATGATGGAGGCGAAATCGGGAAAACGCCCCTCCAGCAATTGTGAGGATACGAGCACATTGGGCGCAAAGAAGGTGATGCTGTTGCGTTGCGTCGGCAGGGAGATGCCGACCTCCTGGTCGTCTTCGACGATGCGGGCGACTTCGCTCATCGTCTGCGCCGGCACGACCATATCCTGCCGTTCCTCAAATTTTTCTTCGATCTCGGCGGTGCGCACCGCCAGGCGATAGCCATCAGCGGCCGCCATGGTCAGCGTCTGCCCGTCAAGCTGAAAGTACACGCCGGTGAGGATCGGGCGATTCTGCTCGCGTGCGGCGGCGAAGGCCGTCTGCGTGATCATCTCGCGCAGCGTTTCGCCCTGGACCTGCAGGTCGGCATTTTCGTTGTGGTTGATCGGCGGGAATTCGTCGGCGTCAATGCCGCGGATGTTCGACGTTTGCACGCCGCAGCGAAGATGCACGGTGTGGGTGGCGGCGTCAAGACGCAGATCGACGCGTTCCGGCGACAGGCTGTTGACCAATTCGCTGAAGGTGCGGGCGGGCAGGGTGATGCTGCCGGTCTGCTCGACTTTAGCGCCAATCCAGACGCTGATGCTCAATTCGAGGTTGGTGGCGGAGATCTTGAGGCGCGAGTCTTCCGTCTCAAGCAGGACGTTGGCCAGCACGGGCAAGGGCGGGTTGCTGTCAACCGCTTTGGAGACGATGTTCAGGCTTTTCGCTAGGTTTTCTTGGAGTACGCTAACAATCATGGTTTACCTCTGTTTGGGATCTGCGGCGCTGGCGTTTGAAGGCGCGCCAGCCCGACTTTCTCATGCTGTTGATACTAGCATAGTATATCCCAAGACGGCGCCGAATCCCACAGTCAAGGGATTGGACTCAGGGCAATCGCATCAAATTGAAATGGCGCTGATATATGACAGTTTTCACGCACATTTCGTAATCTGTAGGGGCGTCTCGCTGAAACGCCCGCAATTCGCAGACCATTTTCACGGGCGTCTCGCTGAAACGCCCCTACAATTTCACACTTTTACGTGGCGAACGAGGCACAATGATTTTGATGCGATCGCCCTGGGATAGAGGAGCGCAGAGTATTTTTTAACAAAGAGAACGCAGAGGCAGATCCAAGCGCGTTGCTTGAACGGCGCGGCAGGGTCTAGTCGTCGGATGGCGTGACATCGGTGACGTCGTCGCCGGATATCATGATTGTTTCGGCGTCGTCGTCAATGTCTTCAGCGCGGACGATATCGAGTTTGAGTTTTGCGAAGAGGGCCGCCAGCGCGCCCAGAGCCGCCAGCACCGGGCTGACCAAGGTGGCGACGCCGCCCACGACCACTGCCGAGGTCAGGGGCACTTCAATCAAGACCTCGTTGTTGGCGTTGCGGATGATCAAGCGGCGGACGTTGCCTTCGGCGACCAGGGCTTTGACGCGATCGACCAGTTCGTTGCCGGCGACTTCCATCTCCTCGACCCAGTCGCGTTGGTTTTTCGGTTTCTGCGGCTCGTGATCCATCACTTTGTCTCCAATGGCCTGTCTACCACAGAATACGCAGCGGGCCGGCGCAAAGTTGCGCGGGGGCGCCCAGATTAGCTCAGAAGCTCGGACAGCAATTCTTTCCAGCGCGCCGCATCGAGATCCCAACAGATCAACGGTTTTTTCGGGATCGCCAGCAGCTCGCGCCAGACGGGCGCATTACGCGCGTCCTCCGCCAGGTTGAGCTTGTCGACCACGGTCATGCCGCGGGTCAATTCGCTGTCGCATTCCACATCGACGTAATGCGCGCTCTTGGAGGCGCAAATCGATGGATCAATGGCGGCGGCCATCGCCACGCCATCAGGCAGGGAAATGCCGATCTCGCCGGTTTGAATCTCGTAGCCAATCATGCCTTTTCTGTTGCAGTCGATGGCGAAATCGGCATAGGGCGTATTGATCGCGCGTATGGCTTCGATATCCGCCGGCGAGAGCACGAAGTCGCCGGTGCTGAATTCCCAGCCCACCATCTCGAGCGGCAGCCCCGAACGGAAGACGATGCGGGCCGCTTCCGGGTCACACCAGATATTGTATTCGGCGGCGGGCGTGACATTGCCGTTGGTGCAGGCGGCCCCGCCCATCACAACGCAGCGCGCTATTTGCGGCGCGATGTCCGGCGCTTTACGGAGCGCAAGCGCCAGATTAGTCAAGGGGCCCAGCGTGATGATGACCAGGCCCGGTGTTGAGCGCGCTGTCTCGATGATGGCGTCGACAGCGTGGCTTTCCTGCGCCCGCGAGCGCCGCGGTTTATAGCGATCGCCCCAATCGCCCAAGCCGTCAGCGCCGTGAAACCAATCGGCGGAGACATATTCGCGCAGCAGCGGTCGGTCCGCCCCGGCGAAGACGGGCACGTCGGCGTCACAGAGTTCAGTGAAGTAGAGCGCGTTGACGACGCCTTGATCCAGCGGGACGTTGCCGGCGACAACCGTGATGGCGCGGACGTCGATCTCGGGGTGGCGCAGGGCCATCAGGATCGCGACCGCGTCATCGGAGCCGGCGTCGGTGTCGATCAAAAAGGGTATCGTCATGGCGGTTTCCTTCAATCAGACCGGCAGCGCCAGTTGATCCACCGCCGCGCGCAGCCGTTCGAGACCCTGCAGCAACGTGGCGCGCGGGCAGCCGAAATTCAAACGCACGAAACCGTCGAAGGCATCGCCAAAGAAGGGGCCGGGAGTGAGGGCGACGCCGGCCGTTTCCTGGCAGAAAGTTATCAGATCGCCATCGATCGGCAGGTCCCGCATGTCCATCCAGAGCAGGTAGGTGGATGTTGGAATCGTCGTCTTGATCTGTGGCAAATGCTGCCGAATATAGTCGATGGCAAAATCGCGATTGTCCTTGAGGTAGAGCAGCAATTGCCGCAGCCATTCTTCGCCGCCGGTGTAAGCGCCGTAAGCCGCCTCGTAGCCCATGATGTTGACGTGGGCGCTGATGCTCTGCAGGGCGGCCGCCATCGTTTCGCGGATCTCCTTGTTCTGCGCGATCAGCACCGAGCAGGCCATGCCGGCCAGATTGAAGGTCTTGCTGGGCGCGATCATCGTCAGCGTGCTCTGCGCGATTTCCTCCGACAGCGCCGCGATGGGGATGTGCTCGCCTTCGAGGATGAGGTCGGAGTGAATCTCGTCGGCGACAATCAGCAGCTTGTGTCGCAGGCAGATCTCGGCAACGCGTTCCAACTCGCTCGGCGAATACACGAAGCCGGCCGGATTCTGTGGATTGCACTGCAGGTGGATCGACGCTCGCGGGTCGCGCGCGATCATTTCGAATATGTCGTAGTCATTTTCGTAATGGAAGCTGTGGGCATCATCGGCGATATATTCCATTTCGATATTGCCGACGAGTTTCCGATTGGCGCGGATGGCTTTGAAGAAGGAGCCATAAACCGGCGTCTGTATCAGCACCGTATCGCCGGGTTTGCCAAAGCCGCTGCAGGTTGCGCAGAGCGCCAGCACCAGCCCGGGCGAGAATAGAACATCCTCCGGCCTAATCCGCCAGTTGTAGAGCCGCTCCATGCGCTCGACGACGGCTTCTTTCAGTTGGGGCGGGTCCAGCGTGTAACCGAAGACGCCGTGCCGGGCGCGCTCGATCATGGCGTCGATGGCGGCAGGCGGCGAGCGAAAGTCCATGTCCGCCACCCACATCGGCAGGCAGCCTTCAGCCACCGCTCCCCATTTGGCGCTGTGATGCCCGCTGCGGTCGATTATCTCGTCGAAATTGAATGCGGTCATATTCTGGCTTTCTCAGTGCGATAAATTGAACGCCTAAGAATATAACCGAATTTGTCTGC
The DNA here is from genome assembly GCA_028875245.1 of Chloroflexota bacterium. GTDB lineage: Bacteria > Chloroflexota > Anaerolineae > Aggregatilineales > Phototrophicaceae > UBA6055. The sequence goes on along the minus strand of JAPPEU010000061.1, from coordinate 47,215 downwards.
GAGGCACAGAGGCGCCGCGGAAAAATTGCCTGGGGCTTTACGATTGTATGTTGAAGTCGCCGCCACCGACCCGGCAATGCAGGGCGAAGAGCGATCGCGGATCATCGTAGGCGCGCGCGAGCGTGACGCTGGCGCTGAAGATGTCGCTCAGGATTTCTGTCATTTCCGCGCGCACATTCTCGAAAGTCTCGGGTGTATTGCGATAGCGCATGCGATCGAGGAAGCTGATTTTGGCGCAGCCGTAATCGAATAAGAGATCGTCGGGCGCTTCCGCTTCCAGAGCGCGGGCCGCCTCCAGGGCGCGGCTGAAACAGAGCCGCAGCGCGCTTTCGAGATCATCCGGCAAGTCCCGCTTGCGCACGTAGTGCAAGCCGATTTGGCCATCGGCGAGGTCGTATGCGAAGTCGGCTTCATCGGCGATGAGGACGATGCCGGGCCCTTCGGGCACATGTTTGTAATCGATGACATCAATGAGCATGCCGCCGACGCTGTGGTCTTGAATCCAGCGCTGGAAGATGGGCAGGATGTCATCCGGTTGCAGCGCTGGCTGCCGCTTGAGGTTGAATTTGACGCCAAGCCGCTTTGGTACGATTGTCATGGAGTCCTCGCATTGAGTCGGCAGGCGACCCGGGGATCGCCCCCCATCAGCAGTTTGTTCACGTTTCGGCGGACGACATGATATGTCGCCCCTAGAGAAAGTGGATAAGGGCCTAACCGACGATGACGCCGTTGATGCGCTGTTCGGCGCTGTGAACATTCTCGATGAAAAGCTGCGTTTCGTCGATGATCTGGTGGGCGTAATCTTCGTTGACGCGTTCGGGCAGGCCTTCATGCCGCTTGAACAGATAGCGCGCGAATTTGCCCTTGGCAAAGCGATCATAAATCAGCTCGGTGTCGTAGAAGCGGGAACGGAACTCATCCACGATGGTATTGTAGTCATCGCCGACATCGAGATTTTTCGTGCGCACGAGGGCGCGCGCCGCCAAGACCATCGCTTTGTAGGCTTGCTCATCCGCCAGCTGATAATCGCCGTCGTCCAGGGCCAGCAGCGCTTCAAATTGGGTGGACTCCGCTTTGGAAATCTCCATCGAAAACAGCGAGACCACCTCGCCGGCGCATTCGCCGACGCCGATGTCGTCAATCGTGTAGACGCGCGAATCGCCCCAATCGCTGAAGTAGCGCGGGTTGTCCTCGAAGCTGGGCAGCTTCATGAATGGCTGCAGCATCGCCTTGATTTCCTTGCGGCCCAGATTCTTCACCCAGGTTTGGAAGCTTTCGCCTTCGCCGCGCTCGGCGACGTAGCGCTCGGTCAGCGCTTCCAGTACAGCCGGCACGGTTTTTGCGGGGACGGCGCCGACGGCCAGGCCGTAACTGCCGGCGTTCTCCTGCCATTGGCCGCCGAGCACGACCTGGAAATGCGGCATTTTGTGATTGCCGGAGCGGCGGCTGTTGCCGAAGAATCCGATGTCGGCTACGTGATGCTGCCCGCAGGAGTTGAAGCAGCCGCTGACTTTGATCTTCAGCTCGCGGATGGCATCGGGCAGCAGGTTGATCTTCTCGATCAGGCGCGTACGCAATTCGGCGGTCAAGCCGCGGGAAGACGCGATGCCGAGCTTGCAGGTGTCGGTGCCGGGGCAGGCGGTGATATCAACGATGGTGCCCGCGTGGGCATCGCCCAGGCCGATTTCACATAGGTCGCGATAGATGGCCGGCAAATCCGCATCCGCCACCCAGCGCAGGACGATGTTCTGTTCCACGGAGAGCCGAATATTATCGCCTACGTATTTGCGCGCGATATCGGCCAGTTGGAAGCCCTGCTGGGCGGTGAAGTCGCCGAGGGGCGTGTGCAGCGTGATGGCGCTGTAACCGGGCTGAACCTGCCGGTAAACATTGCTGCGATACCAGGCGTCGAAGCCGTCGGGCAGCGGCGCGCCGTTCAGGGCCAGGCCGGCCTTGGCGGGCGAGTAGGTGAAGCCGCCCAGCGTGTCGGTGTAGGCGCTGTGGCGTTCATCGTGCGGGACGGTCTTCAGTTCTTCTTCCACTTCGCGGCGGAATTCGTCAATGCCGAGTTTGGCGACCAGGAATTTGATGCGAGCGCGATTGCGATTCTTTTTCTCGCCGAGGCGGGCGAAGACGCGCGCGACCGCTTGCGTCAAGGGCAGAAGCTCCTCTTCCCGGCAGAACTCAGCCAGCACCTTCGCCTGATGGGGGACCGTGCCAAGGCCGCCGCCGACAAATACCGTGAAGCCGCGCAGGGTTTCGCCGTCGATTTCGCGCGTCTGCGCCAGGAGCCCGAGGTCATGCATCTTGACCAGACCGCAGGCATGCCCCGCGCAGCCGGAAAAGGCGACTTTGAACTTGCGACCGAAATCCTGCACATCGTCATGATTGAGCAGGAACTGCGTCATCGCATCGGCATAGGGGCTGACATCAAAGACTTCATCATGGCAGATGCCGGCCAGGGTGCAGGCGGTGATGTTGCGCACCGAGTTTCCGCAAGCTTCCTGCGTGGTGATGCCGACGGCCGCCAGGCGCCGCATCAGATCCGGCGTGTCGTCGATATGCACATAATGGAGTTGGATGTCCTGCCGCGTGGTGATGTGCATGATGCCGTCCGAGTATTCGTCCGCGAGCTCGGAAAGCACTTCCAACTGCTCGGCTGTGAGACCGCCATAGGGGATCTTGATGCGCTGCATGCCGGGCGCGTCCCAAAGCGTATCCGGGCCCTTGACGACCTCGCCGGAAGGGAAGGCCAGGTCGCGCGTGCGCACGCCATCGTGGCGCTGGCCATTGTCATAGCGCTGGCCATAAACGCCTTTGCGCAGGCGCGCCTCGGCGAAGATTTTTTCGTCAAGTCTGCCTTGCTTGCGCAGTTCCATCTGGGCTTCATAGGTATCAATGAGCATCCCCATTTCGGGAGGGATCTCGTCCTTGAGGATCTCTTTCCAGGTCGTCATGTCGATTCCTTTCACAAGCGCTTGTCAGCGGTTCATCTTTCCGAGATTCAGTCTTCAAGGCAGCATGGCCGGCGCCATCGTCGCTAGCAGGGCAGCCTCCGGCAGCAGGTCGAACCAGGCGACCCCTAGTTCACGCAGGCGCACGACATCGCCGATGACAGTGATCGCCGGCGGCCGGACATCATTCGCGCGGGCGATGTCCGCAATTGTGTTGACGTCGCCAACAAGGGCGCGCTGGCGCGGGGTTGAGCCGGCTTCGATGATGGCGGCCGGCGTATCGCCCTTCATGCCATGGGCCCGCAATTGCGCCGTGATTTCCGCCAGCCGTTTGACGCCCATCATGATGACGAGCGTGCCGCCAATTTTCGCCAGCGCCCGGTAGTTGATGCTGCTTTCGGGCTTCGTTGGGTCTTCATGGCCGGTGATGACGGTGAAGCTGCTGCTCACATGGCGGTGGGTCAAGGGAATGCCGGCATAGGCTGGCGCGGCGGTGGCGCTGGAAACGCCGGGCACTATCTCAAAGGGAATCGCATAGTCGCGGCAGACGAGCGCTTCTTCACCGCCACGGCCGAAGATCAGCGGATCGCCGCCTTTGAGCCGGAGGACATCATATCCCGCGAGCGCGCGGTCTGTCAGGATTGAATTGATTTCCGCTTGCGCCAGGCGGTGACGGCTTGGCTGTTTGCCCGCGTCAATCAATTCCGCGTCGGGGCGCGCCTCGGCGAGCAGCTGATGTGGAATCAGGCGATCGTAGATGACAACATCAGCCGTCCGCAAAAGCCGCAGACCCTTCAAAGTGATCAGGTCGGGATCGCCCGGGCCGGCGCCGACCAAGTAAACCGTGCCTGGGGTCATAGTTTGGCCTCTCCCATCTGACGCGCGGTTGACAGCCACAGATTGCAAGCCGAGCGGCAGGGCAGGTCTTTCCCCGCCTGGGCCGCGTCGGGCCACCAGGTCGGCCTTCGGACGCAGCCGCCGCAGACCTTGTCGAGCGCCATTTTTATTACGTTTACGGGCAGCCGGTGGATGTCCTGAAACAGTCCGTTCTGTCGCTTTCCAATTGCTTTCAGCGCGTCTGTCTTCAGCGCGCCGCGCTTGCTCGCCGCCCAATCCGCGATCAGACCGGGATAAAGAGTCTCGAGCACGGCATGGGCTTGTTCCGGCGCGTCCAAGGGAACCTGCCAACCGGCCGGCAGATCGGCGCTCGTCGCCAGCGGGCGGAAGGGATCATCACGCAGGAAAGCCCGCAGCGCCGCCGGCGATGTGAAAGTCTTGCCCTCGGTCCTGTTGTCGCTGTGCCAGACGCGCCGGCGATCGACCTTCACCTGGCCAAATTGCAATGTCTTCTGCCTGGCCAAAGTATGCAGCAAGGCGCTTCGTCCAGCAATGGGGAAGCCCCTCCAGGCGCTTGGGGGCTTGCGCTCTGCAAATGGCAGGCCGGCCTCGCGCGCCAGGTCAAGGATTGCCTGGCAGATTGACTCGTGCGAGCCAACCGGTTCACAGTAGAAGACGCGCCTGCCATTGACGCAGTTTGCCGCGTCCAAGTCTGAAATGCCGAGGGCGCGTGGCAGGTCCTGGCGCACATGCGAGCCATCGGCCAGGAAATAAGGCAAGGCGATGATGTTGGCCGCGCGCGTGTCTCGGTATACGCTGGGAATGGCCGGCTCATCATCGAGGTAGACATCGACCACTTCGCGGAACCAATTTAGTCGGCGGATGCGCAGCGCCTGCTCGCGCGCGGTATCGCGGCTGCCACGATGACGGCGCGTGCCATGCCCGATGATGGCAACGGCGGTGTCGGCTGGCGGCAGCTCATATTCTTCGATCGTCTCGCGCAGGCGGTTGTCGACAATCGACCGCAAGCGCGGGTGTTCGCCGATTGGCCGCGTCAATTGAATCCGCTTGCCATTGTGTTCGCTCGCGTTGCCGTCAAGGCCCAGCTCGATCGGTATGACTTCGCTCGTGAAATAACCGCGGGCGGTGAAGACGGGCACGATGACGACATCATCCGCCAGAACAGTGTCCAGCACTTGTGAGAATGCGGGCGCTTCCTTCCAAAAGCAGGCCGTGATCTCGTCGGCGGCGCCCCAACTGCGCAGACGATCCACATAAGCCCAGACGACGCCAGCGGTATTAGCGCTGACATGCGAACCGTGCCCGGCCAAAATCAAGGCGATGCCGCTCATGTGGTTATGCCTGCGTGAACGATTCGATTGAAGGCGTGACGCGCTTCCTCCGTTTTGCCGGCGCGCAGCAGCGGCAGCACCGCCGAATCCAGGATAGCCTCGTAGAGCGCTTGACGTTCTTTCTGCGCTCCTTTGGCCGCCCGCGCGTCTCGCCGAATCGCGCCCAGCCAGTCGGCGAGAACGCTGTATTCTTCGCCAATGTCAGCGGCCAGCTTCGCTTTGAGCATGCGCAGAAGCGCCGGCGATTTTCCGCTCGTGCTAAGGGCGACGGTGAGCGGCGGCTGGTCTATTTGCGCCATATTGCTGAAGTCGCTGCCGTCCGTGCTGCCGTTGGCCACGTTGCACAGGGCGCGAATGCGATGCGCGTCTTGGGCGACCGTCTGATTGACCCGCTCGTCGTCGGTCGCGGCGATGACCAGGATAGGCATATACTCCTGGAACATGTCGCGCTGATAGGCGGCCTGGAGCCAGACGATATCGCCCGCATTGTAACGCTGGACCAGCGCCGGGCTAATCTCGGGGCTGATCAGCAGGACGCGCGCGCCCGCGTTCAGCAGATGCTCAACCTTGCGCGCCGCAACCTCGCCGCCGCCGATGACGGCAACCGGCTTGTCTTTCAAGTGCAGCAGGACGGGATAGCCGTTGAGCGCCTCAGGCATTGATTGCCTCGCTCACTGGGCCGGCCGCCAACGGAAGATGAATGCCGCATTCGGTTTTGCCTTGCCGGGACCAACGACCGCTGCGGCGGTCTTCGTCTTCCGCTGCCGCATTGGTGCAAGTCCAGCAGCCGATACTGGGATAACCGATATCGTGCAGCCGGTTATAAGGCAGGTTCTGCGCACGGATGTAATCCCAAACCTCGTCTTCAGTCCAATTGGCGAAAGGCGCGATTTTGATTGCGCCGTTGCGCGCGTCCCGGCTCACGATTGGCGTGCCCGCCCGGTTTGGCGATTGATCGCGCCGCAGCCCGGCAATCCAGGCGTCAAAGCCGACCAACGCGTCCCGCAGGGGAATCGTCTTGCGAATATGGCAGCATCGGTCCGGATTGCGCTCCCACAAGCGATCGCCATAATCACGCGCTTGCTGGGCTGGCGTCTGCCGCGGTTTGACGCGGCGCAGATCGAGATCGAAACGCGCTTCCAGCTCGTCCATCAGGTCCTGCGTTTCCGGGAAGAGCAGGCCGGTATCAAGCGTCAAGACGGGACTGCGCGGCGCAATGCGCTGCATCATGTGCAAGGTAGCGATGCCGGTGACCTGAAAGCTGGTGACGACGGCGAGTCTGTCGCCGAAGGTTTCGCTCGCCCAGGACAGAATCTCGCCCGGGCTGGCGGATTCAAACTGCTTGGCATAGCTTTGAATTTGTGATCTTAACATTGCGTCTCCCGGATTACAGTCAGTCTGAACGTCGCCTAAAGCAACGAAGCGCCTCGGATTATCCGAAGCGCTCCCATGATTCCTGAACGTTTGCTGGCACTGTCAGTGAGCCAGCCCCGGATAACCCTGCCGAATTGGCACGGTACAACAACAAACGGGACAACAGGTCATCAGCTTGGCGATCATTCTTGCTCTAACTCCTGCGCTGCGTATCAAACAAAAAACCCCGTGTCGTCACGGGGCATCTCTTTTCTGCTATCTGCGTGTCAATCGCGAATTCACGAATTAGCAGGGCTGCGCCGTACGACTCCAGGTCGATGAATCTGACAACAACAAGCGGCGCAACAGGTGACGTTCATTGACAATCTCAAAGGATTTCACAACTTGACAGGCAGTTTAGCGCATCCGCGCCGGCTTGTCAACTATTTCTTTGATTTCGTCGAAAATCGTCAGTTTTCGCTCGCGACTGCTTTAGCTGCTGCCCATCCGCAAGGCGCCATCAAGGCGAACCGTCTCGCCGTTGAGCATTTCATTCTCGATGATTTGCTGCGCCAGCGCCGCGTATTACTAGCGGCCGTTGCCGCCATGCAGGCTGTTGAGGAATTCCTCGTTCGTGTCATAGAGGCGGAAGTTGTGCAGCAGCTGCTCGGTGGCGCCGACGATGCCCTCGGGCTGTTCCGCCAGGTGGGACCACATGCGGCGCATCGTGTAGACGCGCTGCAAAACATCGGGCCCGAGCAGCAATTCTTCGCGCCGCGTCGAGGACTGCTCGATATCGAAGGCGGGGAAGATGCGCCGTTCCTGCAGCTTGCGGCTGAGGTGCAGCTCCATATTGCCGGTGCCTTTGAATTCTTCGTAGATCACATCGTCCATCTTGCTGCCGGTATTCACCAGGCAGGTGGCGACGATGGTGAGGCTGCCGCCTTCTTCGACATTGCGGGCGGCGCCAAAAAGCCGCTTGGGCGGGTGGATGGCCGACGGATCGAGCCCGCCGGAGAGCGTGCGGCCGCTGGTCGGCACGACGAGGTTGTAAGCGCGCGCCAGCCGCGTGACGCTATCCAGCATCATCACGACATGACGTTTGACTTCCACCAGGCGTTTGGCTCGCTCCAGCGCCATCTCGGCGACGCGGACGTGGTGATGCACCGGGTCATCAAATGTGGAGGCGATCACTTCGGCATCGACCGAGCGGTCCATATCGGTCACTTCTTCCGGCCGTTCGCCAATGAGCGCCATCATCAGGTGCACTTCGGGATAGTTGGTGCTGATGGCGTTGGCGATATCCTTCAGCACAGTTGTTTTGCCCGCTTTCGGCGGCGAGACGATCAAACCGCGCTGGCCGAAGCCGACCGGGGCGATGAGATTCAACATGCGCGTGGACATGATGCGCGGCAAGGTCTCCAGGTTGAAGCGCACCTCGGGGAAGATCGGCGTGAGCCGCTCGAAATTGGGGCGATGTTTGACTTCATGCGGGTTCAGCCCGTTGACGGCGTCGACGCGCAGCAAGCCATAATAGCGTTCGGTGTCTTTTGGCGGGCGCACTTGCCCGATCACCATGTCCCCCGTGCGCAGGCCAAACTTTTTGATTTGCGTCTGGCTGACGTAGATGTCGTTTTTGCCCGGGAGATAACCTTCCGCGCGCAGGAAACCGATGCCGTCGTCGACGACTTCCAAGACGCCGCCGCGCAATTGGTGCCCGCGCTGCTCGGCATCCTGACGCAACAGCCCGATGATGAGGTCCTGCTTCTTCAGACGGCTAAAGCGGGGCACGTTTTGGCTGCGAGCCATAGTCCGCAGTTCAGGCAGCGTTTTTGCTTCAAGATTCGCGATGTTCATTCAGTTCTTCCTGGAATACTTGGCCGCGACGCGGCAGGCGGCAGTGGCGCCATTTGTCTTCAAATGTTTCCTGTTTGGCAATCGGAGGGAAACTCTCCGTTCGTAGCTTACGTGGCAGGTCATGCGCAATGCCCGGCGAGGTCGCCGACATCCCGCGCATCTAAAAGTTTCAGGCAAGCTAGTGGAATAAATCAGTTCGACGCTCACTATAGCATACAATATTCGGCGCGTCAATTGCCAGCGCGGCCAAAGATTGCTTGACTTTCGCCGAGGCACTCTTGACTGAAGAAATGGTCAATCTTTGTGGCGCCTTAAGCCTAAACGCTAGCAGCAAATGAGGAAAAGTGAAGCCCCGCCGGATGACGAGGCTTCATTGCTGCTGGGTCTTGACCAATTAGCTGTCAAGTTCGTCGTGCAGTTCAGCCGCTTCCGCATTGAGCTCGGCCAGGGCATCGGCCGGGGCGGCGTCGCCATTTACGACCTCGGCGATAACATTGGGCACGATTCCGCGCACGGCGCTGTAGCTCGGCAGGCCCGGCGATGAGTAGACGCTGACCGATTCATCGCCCAGGATGCCGCTGACTTCCACGAAGCGGGCATAGGGCATGCGCGGCTCAGTGAAATCGGCTTCGGTCACCTCAATGTCATTGCGGATGCTGAAGTAACCGGTGGCGCCGGACCAGGCCAACTGCGCGTCCTTTCCGGCCAGGTACTTCACGAAGAGCCAGGTGGCCAACTCCGCTTCCGGCGTTGCGGTCAGGATAGCTTGACTGGGCACGAATAGCTGAATTGTCGCGCCGATGTCTTCCGCGCCCGGGAATGCGGTGACGACCCATTCATCGGTCATCTCGGCGGTGGCGGCGTCCCAGGTGATGAAGGGAATGCCGGCCGAGCTGCTGGCGGCGAAGGGCGTGACGCCGATGGAGAAATCGCCGGTGTTTTGGTAGCGCTCGGCAAAGAGATAGGCGCAGTTGTTCTCGAGCATGCGCGTGAACAGCTCCATAGTGGCGACAACTTCATCGGATTCAAAGATGTAGGCATCGGAGTCGCCATCGTAGATCGCCCCGCCATGGGCGGCGACGAAGCTCTCGAAGTGCGAGGTGCCCGTGTCCAGCGGATAGCCTTCATACAGTTCGCTGGCGCCGGCGGCACAGGCGATCTCCTCAAACTCGGCCAGGGTTTGGGGCGAGCGCCGCTCGAAGCCCAGGGACTCGACGATATCCAGATTGGTGTAGAAGACATTGAGCGAGTTTTGATTGGCCCAGGCGACCCGCATCCCGTAGAAAGGCGGGTAATCCAATTGATTGACATCCAACAGATCGAAGTTCAGATTCTGCTGTTCATCGGGCGGGATGCCCCATTGCGGGCTGTTGAGCAAGAGGTTGATATCGACCACGACGCCCTCATTCGCCCAACCGGCGACGGCATTGGCGTAACCGGCGACAAGATTCGGCAGCTCGCCGGACAATATCGCCGTATTCATCAGATCCTGGATGGGACTGTAGCTGCCCTGATGGATCGCTTCGACCGTGATGCCGTACTCATTGCTCTCGTTGAAGTCGTCAATGAGCGCTGTCATCGTCTCGGCTTGTGAGCTGTCGTCGGAGTATTGATGCCAGTAGACGACCGTCTGTCCACTGGGATCAACGCCATCATAATTCATGTCGCTCTGCGCCAGAACGGCGGGAAGCGCCGCAGCAAGCAAGAACAGTATCACGAGCAGAAATCGGTACATGTGAATTACTCCTTCTTTAATCAATGGAATCTCCGGGTGATTGGCCGCGTCGGGCCGGCGGATGGATCCAACTGCTAACAGTTTATCACGGCTCACGCGCTATGGAGAGTGCCTTGCTATCCTCGAATTCCGGTTTGGGCGATGCCCTCGGTGAACTGCTTTTGCGCCACGAAATAGAGTATCAGAATGGGAACGACCGTGATCACCGACGCCGCCATCTGCAGGTTCAGGTCTCCCGGCGTGTCAGCCGTCACAAAATTGGACAAGCCGACCGCGATCGGGCGCCATTCGTCGTTGATGGTCACCAGCAGCGGCCACATCAGCGCGTTCCAGGAGCCGATGAATCCCAGCGTGACGATCGTCATGATCGGCGCTTTGGAGAGCGGCAGCACGACGCTCACCAGGAATCGCGGGTGCCCGGCGCCATCAATGCGCGCCGCTTCCCACAGGTCATTGGGAATCTGGATGAAAAACTGGCGCAGGAGAAAAATGTTGAATACCGAAGCGAAGAACGGGATGGTCAGCGCGGGCCAGTTGTTGAACCAGGTGCCGGCCGGCCCGAACAGGCTCTCGCTCAGGCGGCCCAACCAAATGACCGTCAGTAGATGGGGTATCAGCATGACGATGCCGGGAATCATCATCGTGGAGAGGAAAAGCGCGAAGATGAAATCACGGCCGACAAACTTCATGCGCGCGAAGGCATAAGCGGCCGGGATGCAAACCGTCAGCGAGCCGAGCACCGTAATCAGCGTGATGCGCACGCTGTTCCAGATATAACCGGAGACGCTCAGCGATTGGAGAACGCCGGTCTGCGGATCTGTCGCGATCTCGATGTCCAGGAAGTTGGCGCGGCGCAATGCGGTCGCGTAATTCTCCCAGAGCAGATTCTCCGGCAGCAGGCGCGTCAAGTTCACTTCGCTGATGGTCATGAACGAAGCGCTGATCATCCAGAGAAAGGGACCAACGGCGATCAGAACCCCGGCGAAGAGCAGGGCATAGATGCCGAGGGCGCCGAGGGAAACCCGCTGCCGCGGACCTTGAAGCGGCGGCTGTTGCATTGCCGCGGCGCTTGAGCCTTCGCCAGCGCTAGCCATAAAAGACGCGCCTCCCCATAATCCGGTTCTGGAACAGCGTCATCAGCAGAATCAAGGCGAATAGGACAAAGGCCATCGACGAGGCATAACCGTAGCGGTTGCTGTTCTGCAGCTCGTCGAAGATATAAACGCTCGCCGTATTGACGCGATTGCCAACCGCGCCGGTGCGCAAGATCCAAATTTGGGTGAAGGCTTGGAAGGTGCCAATGATCGCCACCAGGGACAGAAAGAATACCGTCGGCGAAAGCAGCGGCAGCGTGATGTGGCGGAAGATGCGCCAGCCGCTGGCGCCGTCGATGCGCGCGGCCTCGTAGAGTTCGCCGGGAATATTGCCCAGGCCGGCCAGAAAAATCACCGCGTCGTAACCGATGTAGGTCCAGGTCGAGTAGATCATGATGACGATCAAAGCCAGGCTAGGCCCCGCCAGGAAATCGGGCAAGCCCAGCAGACCGCCAATGGTCGAGCGCTCCAGAATCCAGCGCTGCGGTTCAATCCCGACGAGGCTGATGATGCGATTGGCCGGGGCATGTTTGCCGGCTTCAAAGATGATGCGGAAGACGATCGACGTGGCGACGAAGGGTGTGATATAAGGGATGAAATAGACCATGCGGAAAAAGGCGCGGAAGCGTATCGGCTGAAAGAGCAGATAAGCGAGCAGCAGGCCAATCGACAGTTGAACGGGCACGGTGCCCATCGCGTACATGATGGTAATCCAGAAGCCTTGCAGCAGGTCGTCATCAGCTGCCGCCAGGGCCGCTGGCGCTTCCGCCATCAGCAGATAGCCGCCCACCGCCAGCATCAGCCCGCCGACGAGCAGCATGGCGAAACGCCTGTTTTCGTAGGTCTTGATGCCGCGTCGGAAAATCAGCCAGGCGGCGGCGATCAAGGCGAGCCCCGCGCTGATGAAAACCAGCTGCGACCAGATCGGCAGCGACTCGCCCGTCTCGCGGGCCGCGGCGATGGCCGCCTCCGTTTCCGAGACCGTGAGCTGCAGCAGGAAACTCGCCGATATGAGCAGCACGGTTGTAATCCCGCCGGCGGAAGCAAGTTGAGCGCTCTGCGCACTGCGGAAGCGCCAGGCAACCAGCGCGATGACCAGGGCGGTAACAATGAGGCCACCCAGCAGAAGATTGCCGGCGGCCGCTACAGCGGGGCTGGAGAAGCTCTCGCCCAGCTTTTCCATGAACAGCGCCAGCGAAGTGTTCTGGCCGCGCACCTGCCGCGGGATCAGCATGATGACCGGTATCAGCTTGAAGAGCCAGTCGATGGCGAGAAGGGCGGCATAGCCACAGAGCAGGCCGGCTAGCAAGCTGGCGAAACGGCGATCGTCGTTGGATGTCCGCAGCGTCCGCAGCAGGCGCTTGGCCATCATCGCCGCCGCGGCGAACGCCAGCAGCGCCAGCCAGAAAAAGAGAATGTAGCCCAGGTTGCCAAGCGCTTTTTCGTAATTGGCCAGGCCGACATAATGGTCGGGGAAGCGCCGCCAGCGATGCAGGCTGACGAAGAAGGCGAATGCCACCGGGAATATGCCGAATAGCAGGATCAGCAGCCCCGCAGGCGCCAGGAATAGATAGGCCGTCAGATTATCCAGCAGCAGCCGGCTGCGCCTTGCGCCGAGCGCGCGATTAAGCGCGGAGAACATCGCCATTGGAAACTCGAAAAGGGCTCATTAAGCTAAGTATAGCGTTTGCAAGCGCGAATAAAAAGAAAAACGGAGCGCCTTAACATGGTTGCTGGTCACCGTTAATGGTGGTTTGGAGGGGCGCATATCGCTTACCCTGTTTCTGTTCATGATACAATTGAAGTTTGCGGAATCGTTCATGAGGGGCATTCGAGCTTGGCGCGCATCTTCGTGGTGGGGGCACTAGTTTACGACATTGTTTTTGATGTGCCGGATTGGGTGGCGCCGAATCAGGCGGTGCACGCGTCGCAGGTGACGCTGTCCCCGGGCGGCAAGGCGCTGAACCAGGCGACGGCGGCGCGCCGGGTCGGGGCGGATGATGTCCGGCTGATTGGCTGCGTCGGCGATGATATCTTTGGCGCTGACATGCTGGCGGCATTGCGCCGGGAGGGCGTCAATATCGAGCAGGTGCGTCAGCTTGCGGGGAACAGCACAAGCATCGCGGGCATCGTCGTCAAAGACGGCATGCCCGGCTTTATCGGCGCGCCGGACGCCAGCCGCCAGGTGGACGAGGAACATCTTCGCGAGGCGCTGAAAGACTTGCGCGCGGATGATATTCTGCTGATCGATTTTGAGATCCCGCAGCAGCGGGTGCGTTATGCGCTCCAGCTTGGGCGCGAGGCCGGCGCAACTACCGTGTTGAATCCGGCGCCGTTCTTTACGCGGGATGCCTTCGTTATCGATTACTTGCATCTCGTCGATGTGCTCATTCCCAACAAGGCGGAAGCGCAGCTCATCCTGGAAGGCGCGCCGGAAGACCTCGATGCCTTGGCCTGCGGGCTTTTGCAGTTGGGGATTGGCACGGTCGTCCTCACCCTGGGCGAGGAGGGCAGCATTCATTATCGCGATGATTGCAGAGTCGCGCAGCCTGGATTCAAAGTCGCCGCTGTCGATACGACCGGGGCGAGCGATGCCTTCGTGGGCGCCTATTGCTGCGGGCTCGCGCGGGCTTGGCCGGCGCGCAAGACGCTGGCATTCGCTTCGGCTACCGCGGGCTTGGCTTGTACGCGCCGCGGCACCATGTCCGCCCTGCCGTTTCTCGCTGACGTCCAGGCGCTGATGGCGCAGCCGGCCGCCGATCAGTGACCTGGCGGGAAATGCGTAACCCATTTTGCTGCGGCGGGTTTAGGAAAATACGGCATGAAGAATCCTTTTACCAAGCGGGTCGACTACAAGGCGCTCGACGACAGAGAGCTGGTCGCGCTGGCGAAGGAAGATATGGATGCCTTTGGCGAGCTTTATGAGCGTTATCTTCAGAAGATTTACAGTTATGTATTTTATCGAACGGGCAACGCGCATGACGCGGAGGATTTGACCGCCAAAGTTTTTTTCCGCGCTCTGTCGCATATCGCGACGTATGTCGAAAAGGGCGTCCCGTTTCAAGCCTGGCTTTATCGGATCGCCCACAACCTGGTGGCGAATTGGCATCGCGATCAGGGGCGCCGCAAGATCATTGCCTTGGACGAGTATGTGGTTCATTCGCTAAAATCCGAGGCGCCCGACCGCGTGACCGAGGAACGGGAGGAGCAGAATCAACTCTTGCAGGCTGTTCGCCGCTTGCCGGAAGATCGGCAGCAGTTGCTTCTGCTAAAATTCGTCGAGCAAATGTCAAACGCGGAGATCGGCGCGATCATGGGGCGGACGGAAGGCGCGATCAAGTCACTTTATCATCGCACGCTCCTGGCCTTGCGCGAAGAGATGGAGATGCTCCAAAACAGCGACCGGAACCGGCGTCTGGATGGTAGCGAGGGTTAAAGCAAATATGCCTGCAGCAGCGGATGTTCACATGCAAGATTTGCTTGATGCGATCACCACCGGCTTGCAAAACGGCGACGGCGTCGATTCATTAATCGCCCAATCCGATTTGCCGCAAGAGGACGCCGATGATTTTGTCGAGATGATACAGGCGCTGCAAACAGCGCTCACGCCGCTGGAGCCGCGCGAAGAGTTCTCCACTATTTTGCACGCTGATTTGCTCGAGGGCGAGTCCAGCTTGCTCGGGCGCCTGCGGGGGATGCCCGCGCGGGTGCATGTCGCCGCCTTCCTGGCGATATTCTTCGGTTTCGTCTTGTTCGCGCTGCGCCGGCTCTTCGGCTCGGAAACGGCGCAAGATATGCAGGAAGAAGCAGTCGTCACGCCGCTTTAGCGCCGGCCCAAACATCATCCCAATTCAGCAATTGAAATCAATCTGTCGCGCGGCGTCGGGCGGACGGCCGCGCCCGGCGATATTTGCCGGCGCCTCATCTGGCTGCTAGACTGTCGCCGTGCGATGCTCCAGGGGGAATGCGACCATGCCGCCTCAAACGCTGTCATTGCGTCAACTGAATCGAACGCTGCTCGCGCGGCAGTTGCTGCTGGAGCGGCAGCGCCTCGACCCCAAGACCGCCATCGAAATCTTGCTCGCCCTGCAATCGCAGATTCCGAATCCGCCCTATATCGGCCTGTGGACGCGCTTGCATGGCTTTGACAAATCGCAGCTGACGGCGGCGCTGGAAGCGCGCGCGGTCGTGCGGGCGCCCTGGCTGCGCTCGACTTTGCATCTGGTCAGCGCCGCTGATCATCAGCGATTCCAGGCTGTGATTCAACCGGCATTGGCGCGGGGCTTGCGTTCGTTCTTCGGGGCGCGGGCGCGGGGCTTGAATGTCGAGCGGCTCGTTGAAATCGCCAAGCCTTATCTGGAGGCGGAGCAGCCGTCGATCGGCGCGCTGCGCGACAAGCTACAAGCCTTCGAACCGGGCGAAGACAAGCAGGCGATGGCTTATGCCGTGCGCAGCTATCTGCCGCTGGTTCAGGTTCCGCCGAGCGGCGCCTGGGGCCTGGGAACGCGCGCTACATACACGACGGCGGCGAGCTGGCTGGGTCCCGCGGCCCCGGCCGATTTGTCGGCGTTTTTTCGCCGTTACCTGGCCGCATTCGGCCCGGCTGATGTGATGGATTTCCAGACCTGGACGGGCATGACGCGCTTGAAACCCCGCCTAAGCACGACGCTTGAGCAGCTTGTCCATTATCAGACGGCTGATGGCAAACGGCTCTATGATCTGCCGGATCAAGCGATCATTGATGAAGATGTCGCGCCGCCGATTCGATTCTTGCCGGAATACGACAACATCTTGATCGCGCATAAAGATCGAAGCCGGATCCTGCCTGAAGCGCAGCGAAAGAAGGTATTCGTCTCGGCCGGGCGCGTGCTGGGCTCGGTTCTCATTGACGGATTCGTCGGGGCGATTTGGAAAGTCGAGCGGGAGCGGACGAGAGCCACCTTGCGCGTCACGCTCTTTGAAGAGGGTGCGAGCGGCTGCCTGGACGCGATTGAAGGGGAGGGCTTGCGGCTGCTGCGCTTCATCGACGAGGGCGCGCTCGATCATTGTGTTGAGTTTGCACCAGACGGCAGGACGCGCTCTATGCCCTGAGGCGATTCAATGGTAGCCTTTGTCGCGTAGAAACGTTCGGCAGCGTTGAGAGACGACGGCGCAATAGACATGGCGACAGCGGAAAAAATCAGCGCCCTGCGCGGCATGCGCGATGTGTTCAACGCCGAGTATGCGCAACGCCGACAAGTCGAGCATACTCTGGAGCGGCATCTTCGCTTGGGCGGCTATATGCCGATCGACGTGCCCATCCTCGAGAATACTGAGCTTTACCTGCGCAAATCGGGCGAAGAAATCAGCGCCCGCCTCTATGATTTCACTTATAAGAACCGCCGCATCGCCTTGCGCCCGGAGATGACCGCGTCCATCCTGCGCGCCTATGTCGAGGGCTTGCAAGACGAACCCTTGCCCTTGCGCATCCAGTACACGGGTCCGGTCTTTCGCTACGAAAAGCCGCAGCAAAATCGTTATCGCCAATTCACGATGACCGGCGCGGAGCTGCTGGGCGCGAGCGGGCCCATGGCCGATGCCGAGCTGCTGCATCTTGCCTGCATCGGGCTGGAACAGGTTGGCGTCAGCGATTACAAGCTCGTGATTGGCCATAGCGGCCTCCTGGAAGCCTTCCTGCAAAAGCTGGGACTGCGCAAGCAGCTGCTCAATTTTCTGCTGCGCAATATGGAAAACCTGCGCAAGCATGGTCTGCCGCAGGTTGTTGAGTCGCTGCGGACTATCTTTCCTGAATTTCAGATGGAATCTGATGATGACGCGCTTGAGGCGGCTGCAGAAACCGGGGGCGATCATTTGATAGAGGCCCTGCGCGACTTGACCGATGCCGAAGCGCGCCAGGCGATCACGGACCTGTTAAGGAGCCTCAATATTCGCATCGACACCAACCGCGATGAAGGCGAGGTGATCGACCGCCTGCTGCGCAAAATCCGCGAAGATGATCAGGCTCCCAAGCTGCGGACCGCCCTGGCTTATATGGAGCGGCTCGGTCAACTGCTTGGTTCGCCGGCCGATGTTTTGCCGCGGGCGCGGGCGCTGGCGGCCGAATTTGAACTTGATCCCCGGATGATCGCCGGCCTGGAAGCGACCTTGGATCGCCTGGCGGATTGCGGCGACCTGCGCGGCGAGATGGCGCTCGATTTGGGCTTGAACCGCGGCCTGCATTATTACACCGGCTTGATATTCGAGATTCATTGTCCGGCCCCCACCGGCGAAGCGATTCAGGTTTGTGGCGGCGGGCGTTATGACCGGCTGGTCAGCATCCTGGGCGGCAACGAAGCGACGCCGGCGGCGGGATTCGCCTATGGGGTCGAGCGTATCGCGCGTTTGCTTGACGCCGGGGGAAGCGCCGAGCTCAACCGTCTTGATGTGTATCTGATCCCGGTCGCGGATGCGGACAGGGCGGCCGGCCTGCAAATCGCCAAGGCGCTGCGCGCGGGCGATGTGGCGGTGGCGCTGAGCATCGACGGGCGCAGCCTCCGCCGCAGCTTGAAGCACGCCGATCGCGTCGGCGCGGCGCTGGTGATTATCATTGGCGAGGCGGAGCGAGAGCGGGGTTCGGCCATCCTGCGTGATATGCGCAGCCATCAGGAATGGCAGGCGCCGTTCGCCGACTTGCCGCGGCGGGTCAAGGCGCTTTTGAGCGCGGATGAAGTGCGCGATGAACGCGGATAATCTAATCATTGCCCTGCCGAGCAAAGGGCAGCTGGGCGACGCGGCCGATAATTTTCTCGGGCGGGCGGGCTTGCAGATTTACAAGCCAAATCGCCGTCAATACACCGCCAGCATTCCCAGCTTGCCGCTTTCAGAAGTCGTTTATCAGCGCCCGCGCGATATCCTCAGCAAAGTGGAGGAAGGGCGGGCCGATATCGGCATCACCGGGCTGGATATAGTCCTGGAGCACAGTGAACATTCCGCCGAAGTTATGGTGATTGACCGGCTCGGTTTCGGCAAATGCGAGTTGCTGTTGGCCGCGCCCGATTCCTGGATTGATGTCACCTCAATCGCCGACCTGGCCGATTTGAGCCTGCGCTTTTCTGAGCGCGGGGACCAGCTGCGCATCGCGACGAAGTACAACAACCTGGTCAAGAGTTTTCTCTATCGGCAGGGCATTTCGCATTTTTTGCTGGTTCATGCCGAGGGCGCGCTGGAAGCGGCGCCGCGCATGGGTTACGCCGATATGATCGCCGATCTGTCGGAGACGGGCACGACCTTGCGCGAGAATCATCTGCGACCCCTTGATGGCGGGCGGATCATCGCTTCGGAAGCGGTCCTGATCGGCAGCCGCCGGACCTTGCGCCAATCGCCCGCCAAGCAGGAAACGCTGCGGGAAATGCTGGAATTGGTCGAAGCCCATCGGCGCGCCCGCCAGTATGTGTCATTGCGGGCCAATATCGCCGGCGAATCGGTGTCGGATGTGCAGCGGCGCATACTGGCAAACCCGGCTCTGAGCGGCAGCAAAGGCCCCGGCGTCGTGGCGGTCGCCAGCCCGCCTGGGGCGGCGCGGCGCTGGTTCGAGACCAATCTGCTCGTGCGCTCACATCTGATTCACAAGACCATGCAACACTTGCGGGCGCTGGGCGGGACGGACATCATCGTCACGCGCCCCAATTACGTATTCGACGAAAAGTCGGCAACTTTTGACCGCTTCGAGCGCCTGCTCCGGTCGGGCGAGGGACTGAGGTGACAGCGTGAAGATAGGCATCATCAATCCGGGCGCGATGGGCATTTCGATTGCGGCGTCGGCGCGGGCGGCGGGTCATGACGTCTATTGGGCGGCGGCGGGCAGGAGCGCGGCCACGACTCAGCGCGCTGAGGCTCACAACCTTCGCGCGGTCGGCTCTCTCGCTGAACTCTGCGCCGCCTGCGAGGTGATGCTCTGCGTCTGCCCGCCACATGCGGCGGAAGCCGTCGCCCGGGATGTCGCCCAGGCCGGTTTTCGCGGGCTGTATTGTGATGGCAACGCCATCGCGCCGAAGCAAGCGCAAGGGATCGGCGCAAGGCTCGAAGCGGCGGGCGTCAGTTTCGTGGACGGCAGCATCATCGGGCCGCCCGCCTGGAAAACGGGCGCCACTCGCTTTTATCTGTCCGGCCCGGCGGCAGCGCGGATAGCGGCGCTCTTCGCGGGGACCGTCACCGAAGCGGTCGTGATCGGCGCGGAGGTCGGCAAGGCGTCGGCGCTGAAGATGGTATTCGCCGCCCAGACCAAAGGCTTCGCCGCCTTGTTGTCCGCGATTCAAGGCGCGGCGGAACAGCTCGGCGTCCGCGAGGACCTCGACCGCGAGTGGGCGCGGCGCGATCCTGATGTTGCGGAGCAGCGCGTCAACCAGGTGCGCAATGTCACCGGCAAGGCCTGGCGCTTCGCCGGCGAGATGCAGGAGATCGCCGCCACCTTTGAGGCGGCCGGGATGCCGCCCGGCTTCTTTGAGGCGGCGCATGAAATCTATCAGCGGATGGCGCGCTTCAAAGATGCGGAGGAAACGCCGGAGCTGGATGACGTCCTGGCGGCGCTGGCTGGCTAGAAGCGCAGCGCCTCAATCAGCTCGGGCAGGCCGGCGAAGACCCGGTCCGGCTGCACCTCGCTCCCGCGTACGCTTTCTTCCGTCTCCACGCCCGTCATCACGAGCGCCGTGTTGATGCCAAGGGCTTGGGCGCCGGCGATGTCGGTCCCGATGCGGTCGCCTATCATCAGCGTCTCCTCAGGGCGGGCGCCGAGTTGACGCAGGGCCGCCTCGAACATGCCGCGTTTCGGCTTGCCGATGATGGTTGGCGGCTGGCCCGACGCCGCTTCTATCATGGCGATCACGCTGCCCGCGCCCGGGACCAGCCCTTCCGGCGCCGGAAATGATGGGTCCGGATTCGTGCCAATAAAGCGCGCGCCCGCCCGAATGAGCAGGGTCGCCCTGCGCGCCTTGTCATAAGTGAAATCAATGTCGATGCCGCAGACGACGACTTCCGCATTTGCCTCGACGATGATGAAACCCGCCTCCCGCAGCATTCGCCGCAAGCCCGGGCCGCCCACGACGAAGATGTCGGCGCCGGCTGGATACTGCCTCTTCAAGTAGCTGACGGTGGCCGTGCCGCTGGTCACGATATGATGCGGCTGAACGCTGTTTACGCCCATCGCCGCGAGCTTGTCGACATAATCCTGACGAGTGCGGCTGCTGTTGTTGGTGGCGAGGACGAAATTCAGATCGCGCTCGAAGAGGAGCGCAAATAGCTCAGGCATGCCCGGCAGCGGCTGCGGGCCACGCCAGAGCACGCCATCCATATCGGCGATTACGGCTTTTGTCCGGTCAATCAAATGCGGGAACCTTTCGCTCGGAGAAGACGCGCTTCATTCTAGCGCATCTCCTCGCTGGCGATAGGCTCGCAACTTATGCGATTACTTCAGACGTTCGAGCGTGCCCTGCACCAGCGCGAACAAATGCTGCCCCTCCTGCGCGCTCAGCAGCCCCGCGAGCCGCGGATAACCCTGTTCATATTCGCGCGACCATTCGATGGCGAAGTCGCCCTGGCGGATTTCGTCGAGAGTCGCTTCCATCAAGCCTTCCAGCTTCAGTTCCTTGAAGCGGCTCAGGCGGCTGAAAAGGCCATATTGCCCGGTCAATGAAGACAGGCGCAGCGCGCGCAGCCAGCCCATCTGAGAAGCGCGCGAGAGATAATCGGTGAATTCGCCGCTGATGACCAAATCGAGCATGACCGCTTCCGGCGGATAACCCAGCTCCAGCAGCACTTCGGCCGCGGTCGACAATACATGGTGAAAGGCGGGCAAGATGGCTTGCTGCACGAAGAGGTCCAGCTGCGATTCTTGCTCCATAGAGATTTCGATGGCGCCCGCCCCCAGGCTGCCCATGGCCTTTGCCAGCCCGAGAAGCGTCTCGAGCGTGCTCCCGGTGGCGTCCTGGCCGACGCCGACGAAGCTGTAAAAGCCGCTGCCGTCCAGATAGCGACTGCGCACCGCCGCACCGATTGTGCGCGGGGCGATCATGCCGACATCGACGAAGGGCGGCGGCTCAACGAAACCGAAGGCGATGTTGTAGCCGCTGGCGAAAACCAGCAGATGCCCGCGTTGGAGGAAGGGCGAAATCCGTTCCAGATAGACCTCGGGCACAACTTCGTCCGGCAGGAACAACATCAAGATATGACAGCGCGGGATGACCTTTTCGATGTCTTGCGGCTCGAAGCCGTCCTCGCGCGCATGCTCCCGCGTTTCATCTTCACGCAGCCCGACGAGCAGGCGGACGCCGGAATCTCGCAGATTGTTGGCCACGGGGCGCCCCAGATTGCCGTAGCCGATGATGCCGACGGTCTTGCCGCTCAAGACATTGAGATTGGCGTCCGCTTCTCGGTATATGGTTGCCATACATCTGTCCTTCAGAACTTTGTCGCGCGGGTCAAGTCAACTGCTTGCGCCATAATTCGATATCGTAGCCATTGCGGAAAAATCCGTGACGTTCATAAAGCCGTTGCGACGCTGGATTGCTCAACTGGGTGTTGACGGAGAGCTCAGTCAGATTTTGCCTTTTGAAATCGACAATCAGGCGCTGCAGCAGGGCGGAGGCGATGCCTTGGCGCCGATAAGCCGGATGCACGGCCAGGCGCGCCAAATGACCGACATTGTCCTGGCGCGTGCTGAGCTGATAGGCGATCAACTCGCCATCCAGTTCGGCCGCGGTCAGGCTTGACGCGTCTCGGCGCGCCTGCCACATATCGCTTTCGGTCAGCTGCCAGGGCGGGGCAAAGGCGAGGCGATCAATGCGCAGGATGCTGTCCATATCCTCGTCATGCGCCGCTCTGATTTGCAGCGGCATCGCGGGCGCCGCCGGCGGACTGCCGCCAATGCGGCTCATGGTGATGATATCGTCGGCATGGCTGAAACCGCGCTCGCGCAGGTAGGCCGGCAGCCAGTTGGCGATCATCAGAATCAGAACGTTGGAGATGCCCTGCGCTGCGCAGCGCGCTTCGGCCGCCTCCCATAGTTCGCGGACGACCCGCCCGGGCATCCGGCCATCGCGGATGCCGAGAAGACGGATCCAGCTCCAGCCGTCGATTGGCTGCGACAGCCCGATATAGCCCAGCAGTTGGTCGCCTTGCCAGGCGAGCGCGACATGGCCCATCTCACGGTTGAGCCATTGCTCGGCGCTGTGCCAATCGAGGTGTTTGTGCGTCCATAGGCTGCGCCGGGCGAGCTCCAGCAAGGCGCTTCTGTGTTGACGCTCGCAAGCGGAGATTTTCAGCCGCGCGCCCAGCATCAGGCTTGACTGTTCATACGGTCTATGTAGCTGCGGACGCTGTCCAGGTCAAACCATTCGCAAAGCCGTTTGTCAAACAGACGCGTAGCGAGGCGAGGCGAGTCTTCCTCCATCATCTGCTTGGTTTCCGCTGTGGTAATGACGGTGGGGCTGCGCGACAGATAGCGGTAATCAATAATCTGAAACAGCTTTTCTTTGGACCAGGATGTGGCATTCCTCAAAGTCAGGTCGTCCAGAATCAAAAATGGGCTGCCGAGTATATCTTGAAAGCGATTGTCGAAGCGGGAATTCGACTGTGGATCGAAAGCCTGACGCAGGTAATCGAGCAGGTCGGGCACAGTCTTGAACATCACATCAGCGCCGCGCTCATGCAGGTCATTGGCGATAGACGCGGCCAAATGCGTTTTGCCAGAACCATAGTCCCCCATCAAGCAGAGCCAGCCACGCGGATCGCGCGCCCACTTTTGCGCAATGCCCAAGGCAGTTTTCAAGTTGGCGCGTTCCTTTGCGTCAGCGCTTTCCGTTTTGAAACTGTCAAAGCGCATAGGTCTGTATAGCCGCAAGTCGTAGAAGCGCATATCAAGCGATTTTGTACGCGCTGCTCTCCGGTAGTCTGGCGCGTTGATTTTTATATGCGTGACGATATCTCCCTGCATCATGCGGCTGCTGATGCGCGGGTCAAGGTCATCGAAAGGCGTGTTCGTTGTCACCACCGTAGGATGTCGATTGACATGCCGGAAGTTAAGCAGCTGGAAGAGCTTTTCCTTCGCCCAGCCGCTGGGATTTTCGACGCCGAGGTCATCCAGCACCAGTAAGGGCACGCGCCTGATTTGTTCAAAATAAGCATCAAAGGAAGCGGCGGAATCCGGACTGAAGGTGGCGCGCAAGATATCGAGGAGATCAGGCGCTGTTATAAAGACGACCTTTTCACCGAGCGATTCCAGGCGCGTGTTGGCAATGGCGACGGCCAGGTGAGTCTTTCCACAGCCATAGGGACCTTCCAAAACGAGCCAGCGGCCCTCTGGATTCTCCGCATATCTTTCGGCGACAGATTTGGCGTTGTGAAGAGACGTTATGTTTTCAGGGGCATAACTTCCACCCAGGTGGTCGATGCCAAAGCTGTCAAAGGTTTTGTCCCTGTATGCGTCGAGGTTTCCAAAGCGCCTAAGACGTTCGTGCATATCCCGATCGTCCTCGACAGGGTGATTGGGGCAGCGCTGGAATTTGCCGAAGCGCGGGTCGCCTATCGGCACATCGAAGGTAAATATGCCCTTGCCATCACAGAGCGGGCAGGGCAGGTCGCGATTCACCGGGTCATGGCAGACGAATTCTTGCACAAGCTCGTCATTCTCCCCTGTTAATGAACTCGCGGTGGGCCGTCCATTGTCGTGCTCAGTATGGTTTTCGCCGTCTAACACGCCGCCCACGTGTTTCACTTCCCCGTCCTTCCTGCTGCCATCTTTCGAGAATCGCGCGAACGTAGCGCCAATTGCGCTTGTTCCCTTCGACCGACAGGCGCATCGCCTCTTCAATCCACTCTTGCGGATAAGCGGCCTGCGCCTCCTTGATCGATTCAGCGATCATGGGCGTCAAAACGCCGATGTTTTCTTCGTAGAGCCCATAGATTGACGGGCGCGCCGGCAGCAGCTCGATCTCGCCAGCGGCGGCCGGCCGCCATTCGCCCGCTTGAATCCGCTGATGCAGCGCTCGCCCGCTTGCGTCGGCTGCCGTGTAATAGCGCTCCATCTCGCCCTCGACCTTGACAGCCGTGACCAGCAGCGTCCCGCGCTTCGTTGCCTTTTGCAGGGCGCGCTTGAGCGTTTCCCGCGCCGAAATCGACGCATCCACAGCCGCCAGGCCGGCCATCAGATGTTCATCGGCGGCGAACTCGCCAAAGCGCAGATACCGATAATCACCTTCCTTTTGCTGCAGCGACGCCAAAGCGAATATCGTCAGTTTGAGCTCGGCCAGGTCGTCTACCACCGGCAGCAGTTCGCTGAAGAAATAGGCCGGCAGGGCGGAAGGCTGCGAATGAGACATGAAACTCGCTCCGTTGCGCGCGCTCATCAGGTTCAGTCCAGGTTGCTCATATCAGCCAGGTTCAAATTGACTTTCTTCACATCGCGAAATCTGGTGAAGGACTTTTCAAAAAATAGTTGGACGGCGCCGGTTGGCCCGTGCCGGTGCTTGGATAGCAGCACATCGGCTTGATTGGGGAATTCTGTGCTGTCCGGGTTGTAGACTTCATCCCGATAGAGGAAAAGTACGGCGTCGGCGTCTTGCTCGATGGTGCCGCTCTCGCGCAAGTCGGAAAGCTGCGGGCGCTTGTCCTGGCGCTGCTCGACCGCCCGCGAGAGCTGCGCGGTGGAAAGCACGGTGACATTCAATTCGCGCGCCAGTTCTTTCAGCGAGCGGCTGATGTAGCTGATCTCTTGCACGCGATTGTTTTCGTAGACGCGGCCGGCCGACATCAATTGCATATAATCGACCATTACGATATCAAGGCCGTATTCATGTTGAAGTCGGCGGCACTTCGTCCGCATCTCGACCGGCGTTATCGACGGCGTGTCGTCAATGAAGAGCGGCAAGTTGGAGATGCGCCCGATCGCTTCGGTCAGGCGGGTATGCTCGCGCGCGCTGATATTGGCTGTCCGCAGCTGCTGGATGGAGATGCCGGTTTCCATCGATAGCAGACGCTGGACCATCTGCTCGACGCCCATTTCCATCGTGAAGATGGCGACGCGGCGGTCCCTGCGGGCGACGCTTAAGGCGACCGACAGCATCCAACTGGTTTTGCCCATACCCGGGCGCCCGGCGAAGACGACGAGGTCCGATTTTTGAAAGCCGCCGAGCAGGCCGTCCAGGTCGCTGAAGCCGGTGGGCATGCCGATGGCGCTGCCCATCTCCAGCTGCTTTTCCATCTCATCGTAATACTCGCTGGCGGCATCCCAGATCGGCACGAATTCGCGTTTGATCTGCGAATTGCTGACGTTGAAGAGGGCCTGCTCCGCCTCGTTGATGACCTTGTCTATGGTCAACGCTTCGTCAAGAGCGAGCTGACGGATGTCATCGGCCGCCATCAGCATTTTGCGGCGCGTTGACGTCCGCGCGATCATCTCGCCATACACTTCAGCGTGGATGGCGGTCGGCGTGCTGTTGACCAGGCCGGTCAAATAAGCATGGCCGCCAATTTCCTCCAGGACAGTCATATCATCCAGCTCGCTCGCCAGCGTCACATAGTCGATCGCGTCTTTGCGTTCTTGCAGCCGGCTGAAGGCGTTCCAGATATGTTCGTGCCGCTTGAGGAAAAAATCTTCCGCCGTCAAGAAGGCGGCGACGCTGTGATAGGCGCTGGGATCAAGGAGGATAGAGCCGAGCAGCGCTTGCTCAGCCTCCAGGCTCATCGGGGCTTGCAATTGAGTTTGAGGCGCTTGAATGTCCATCGCAGGTTACAAGAAAGCATAACGAACATAAGCCGAATCTGCTATAGGCAAAAACGACCAAGGAATAGCTTTTAAACTTTGTTTTGATTGGTTTGAAGGCCTGGAACTCACTCTTCGTCTTCGAGGTCTTCCAGGTTCAACGTATCGACAAAATCGGCGAAGGCGCTTAGCTTGCTCGGGTCGACGCGCTCGCCGTTCTCGCTGCGTTCATGCAAGTCATCGGCCAGCCCCAGAATTTCCGGCTCGACATTTCTATCGGGCCGTATGCCGGCGCGGTCCATCACTGACTTGTCCACGTAGATCGGCGCGCTCAAGCGGACGGCCAAGGCGATCGCGTCGCTCGGGCGGGCGTCAATTTCGATGGTATCGCCGCCGGCGTCGATGTTGATGACGGCAAAAAATACATCTTTGCTCAAGTTGTTGATGTATATGTGGCGCACCGAACCACCCATCTCCTGAATCGTGGACTTGAGCAGGTCGTGCGTGAGGGGCCGTTCGCGCACCATGCCCTGCAACTCGAGGGTGATGGCTTCCGATTCGAACTGGCCAATCCAGATGGGCAAATAGCGTTCTTCGTCTTTATCGCGCAGCACCACCAGTCGATGCTGCGACATCAAACTCACTTGAACACGGTCCACGATCATTTCAATCATACGACGGTCGCCTTATTTGAAATCGATCCTGCGGATATTATACACCGATATCATGGCACTTCAAATCATCTCACTTCTCGGGAGTGTATCGAATTCGGTTGAAATTAGGTAAATTGCATCCACCTAGCAGTCTGTAGGGGCGAGCCCGTGGCTCGCCCGTCGGCGGTTTGACAGTGGGCGGCTCAAGAGCCGCTCCTACAAAATCTTAGGTATTTAGGGTTGATGAAATAATTTGAGGACCGGCTCAAAGAATTTCAACCGAAAAGGGCACACTACCAGTTTTCATTGCCAGCGACGCCTGTTATTCGGAGGCCCGATTGGCTAGACTGAATGCGGCTTGGATTCTGAGGGAAGGCATTGCGTCTGCTGATTGTGATTTTGGGCGCGGCGGCGCTGGCGGGCTGCGGCGGCATCCGGCATTTGACGCTGACCCCGCCCGAACTGGGCTTCCGCTATTTGATGCGGCTTGTCGACGATGGCTTCGACAGCGGCGACCACTGGCGGCATTATCAATCGGGGAACGACCTGAGCATGGGCGTCGGCGACGGCGTCTACCGCATCGATTTCAGCGGCCGGCAATACGTCTGGGCGGAGCGCGAGGGCCGGCATGATAATGTTGTGATTGAGGTGGACGCCACTCAGGTTTCGGATTATGACCACAATGCCTACGGGCTGGCATGCCGATTGAACGCCGCCAACAACGGGCGCGGTTATTTTTTCTTGATCAGCGGCGATGGCTATGCCAGCATTCGCTGGAGCAACGGACGGTCGCTTGATCCCATCGTCAGCGCGGCGCCGTCCGAGTATATCCGGCGCGGCCGGTCATCCAATCGCATTCGCGCCGTCTGCATCGACGATTACCTGGCGCTCTGGGTCAACGGCCATTTCGTCGCCGAGGCCCGTGACGAGCGCGCGTCACAAGGGGCGGTCGCTTTGGCCGGCGTCATGAACTACCAGGGCCGGCGGTTGTCAGTCGAGTTTGATGATCTCAAAATTTGGCGCGCCGCCCTGGATCTTGGCGAGCTCTGATGACACTTCCGGGCCGCGAGGCCCGCAACGCCTGCAGCCTGCCTGCGTATATTTGCATGAGGCGGAGTCGACGACCATTAGGAAAAGCGATGGGACTTGAAGATACGGTAGCGGAAGCCATCGTCATGGCGCTGGATGAGCTGGCCGGCAACCCGCAGCGGGCGGTTAAATCGGCGCTGGATTGCGAGTCGCCGGCGCAATGGGTCAAGCAAGAGACGACCAAACTGGCGCTGATCGGCGGGGCCGAGATGGTCATCCCCGGGCTGCATACCTTCACGATCCCGACCGGCGTCAGCTACCTCCTGCACAAAATGGGCGCCATCAGCTGGGGCATTGGCGCGCTCAAAGGCGCCTACGTGGTCGAAACGGAAGCCTATTCCGACCTGCGCAATATCCTCGCGCTTTGGGCCAATGAGTCCGATTTCAACGCGAAAATCATTGAACATCTGGCGATATCGCTGGACGCGCTTCGCTGGGCGCTGACGGCGGAAGGGCAGGCGGCAATGCCGGCATTGCTCGCGGCCTCGACCGATGAGACGACCCTGCGCAGTTTTCACATCTTGCAGAAATTGGCGGAGAATTTTGTGGCCGGCGACGAACGCGGTTACGCCATCGTCGAGGCGATGCTGGGCGCGGAGGGGGCGGCGGCCGCGCTCGCTGGCGGCCAGGCACATGTGAATCACTTAAACTGCGAAGTCATGCTGACGCGTCCGCTCGGGCGCAAGGTCAGCCGGCGCCTGGCCTACAAGCTGGCGTCCAGAATCAGCACGCGCGTTCCGGCAAAAATGATCGTCGGTTTCTTGCCGGTGGCCGGGGCGATCGCAAACGCCTTCCTGAATGTACAGACGATACAAAGCATGGCGGAAGCAGCCGAGAAATACTATGACCGCCGTCTGCGCCGGGAACATCTCCAAGCGGCGGCGGGCTGAGCCCGGCTATTCGGCATCCGCGCGCGCGCGTAGCTCGCCGATGATATCCAGCACAATTGCTTTGAAAGCTTCCAACTTTTCGGCGCTGCTTAGGTGATGCAGGGCGAGCGTCGGCCGCCGATCGGCCTTGTCGGCTTTGAAGCGCTGCGCCCGCGGCAGCAGTTGGTTTAGCGTCCTCAAAATGGACTTGCGCGCTCTTTTTCCTTTGAATGGTTTGCAGGCCGCCAGCGTGTCCAGCGGAATCTGCGCCGATGGCTGGCGGCGATAAGCGCGCAGGCTGAAGACCGTCACCAGCTTCCGTCCCAGTTTGATTCGCGCCTGAAAGCCGGGGCGGTTCAACCCGCTGAATGCCACTTCGTCCGCCACCGTTCTCGACCAATGGAAGAGCTCGCGCGCGACCAGCGTCGCGATGTCGCCGTCGGGCAGCTGCTCCAAATAGGGGAAGAAATTGGCTTCAATCGGCTGCCTGGAGACGGCGGCCGGAGCATGCTGGCGCGCGCCCCCGTCGAGCTGCAGCGCGGACAGAATGGACGTGACAAGCTCCCCCATGCCGTCGGCCGGGCGCTGGCGCAGGTCGCAGTACTGAATGTTGATGAGATGCAGGGGTATCAGGATGTCGGCGACGAGCGCGGTGAATACAGGCTTGCGCAATTGCCAGGCATAGAGGCACTCGCGCTCAACCCAGACGGAGCCGGCGCTCGCCTGAGAAAGCACCACGACGATGGCGTCGCAGCGCTGGATGCCGGCCTGAATTTCGCAGAGCCAATCAGCGCCGCCGCGGATATTTTCGAAGTCGACCCAGACATCGATCCCGGCTCGCTTTAGGGCGTCAGCAACGAAAAGCGTTTCATCGCTGTCTTGATTGCTGTGGCTGATGAAGACTTTGGGCATGGCGCTTGGATTTGCCTTAGTCAGATTTTTTCGCCGGCATATCGTTTGATCACGTCACGGGCGACAACCATGCGATGCACTTCGGAGGCGCCGTCATAGATGCGGAAGGCGCGCGCTTTTTCGTACCAGCCGGAGAGGGGCAAATCGCGCGAGATGCCAGTCCCGCCACAGATCTGCACGCAGCGATCCAGCACGCGCCCGACGATCTCGGAGACTTGCAGCTTGGCGATCGAGGTCTCGACGCGCGCCTGCTCGCCCTGCGCCAGACGCCAGGCGGCTTCCTGCACCAGCAGCCGACCCATCTTCAACTCCATCTCCGACTCCGCCAGCATCCATTGAATCGACTGATGGCTCGCCAGCGGTCCGCCGAAAGCCTCGCGCCCGGCGGCATAATCGGCGGCGATTTCAAGGGCGCGCTGGGCGATGCCGGTCCAGCGCATGCAGTGGGTCAAGCGCGCCGGGCCCAAACGAGATTGCGCCAGCATGAAACCCTGGCCCGCTTGGCCCAGGATGGCGCTGTCGGGGAGGCGGACATTTTCGTACAGAATCTCGACATGCCCGCCGAAGTCATTGGCGCCCATCACCGGCACATCGCGCAGGATGTTGATGCCCGGCGTATCCCTCGGGGCGAGAAACTGCGTGCAGCCTTGATAGGGATGCACAGCCGGGTCCGTCCGCGCCATGATAATGAAGAAATCGGCGATTTCGCCGTTGGTGGTCAGCCATTTGTGGCCGTTGATGATCCAGTCGTCCCCATCGCGGATGGCGCGCGTTTGGATCATGCGCGGGTCGCTGCCGGCGCCCGGCGGCGGTTCCGTCATGGAAAAGGCGGAGAAGGCTTCGCCCTTGGCCAGCGGCGCGAGGTAGCGTTCGGTTTGCGCGTCATTCGCCCAATTGTGCAGCAGGTGCATATTGCCCTCATCGGGCGCGGCGCAGTGAATGGCGAGCGGACCCAGCATGCTGCGCCCCGCCTGCTCAAAGACCGGCACGATCTCCTGAATGTTCAAGCCCATGCCGCCCCATTTCCTGGGCATGGTGGGCGCCCAAAGCCGC
This sequence comes from Chloroflexota bacterium, assembly GCA_028875245.1. Lineage (GTDB taxonomy): Bacteria > Chloroflexota > Anaerolineae > Aggregatilineales > Phototrophicaceae > UBA6055. Next base: position 16,726 of record JAPPEU010000061.1, on the reverse strand, counting down.
GCCGCCTTCGCCCGGGCGCGCAGGTCCCCCAGGATGTCGCGGTTCAAGTCGACGCCGCTGCGCAGCAGCTCCGTCTCGACTGGAATGACCTCGTCGTCGACGAATTGACGGACGCGATGCGCAATCGTCTCCACATGGCGCGGAATGTTGAAGTCCATGGCGGGTTCCTTCGTTGAAATCGCATTTTCCTGAAATGGCAGGCACGGCGCGAGTATACCATAGGGCAGCCGGGCACAGGTGAATATTTGGGCGCGCTTTGGCCAGGCGCCGCCCTGTTGCGCCGCCGGGCGCCTTCCCCTATACTCGGCGCAAGTTAAGGAGGGGCCCATGCGCAACTTCATCATCGATACCGACACCGCATCGGATGACGCTGTAGCCCTGGTTATGGCGCTGCGGCAGCCGGATATAGCTGTCAAGGCGATCACCGTTGTGGCCGGCAACGTGCCGCTGGCGCCGGCGCTGCAGAATGCGCTCTACACGGTGGAATTATGCGCCGCCGACGCGCCGGTTTACGCCGGCTGCGCCAAGCCGCTGCTGCGCGAGCTGGAAACGGCGCAGGATGTGCATGGCCAGGATGGCCTGGGCGATATCGGGCTGCCCCTGTATGGAAGGACGCCCGCGCCCGGTCACGCCGCCGATGTGCTGCGCGCGGTCATCAAAGCCCATGCCGGCGACATTACGCTGGTGACGCTCGGTCCCTTGACCAATGTGGCGCTCGCTCTATTGCGCGAGCCGGAATTAGCGCGGAGCGTATCGCACTGCTACATCATGGGCGGTATCGGCTCGGGCCATGGCAATGTGACACCGACAGCCGAATTCAATATCTGGGTCGATCCGGAAGCGGCGAAGATCGTGTTCGAGTCCGGCATGCCGATGACCATGGTCGGCTGGGATATCTCCTGGAAATACGCCACCTTCGACGCGCGGCAGGCGGAAGAAATCCGCCGCATCGGCACGCCCCTGGCCGAATTCGTTATCGATATCCAGGCGACCTTGACCGAGTTCTCCATGACCGAGAACGCGCTGGCGGGTTTTGACTTGCCGGACCCGATCACGATGGCGGCCGCCATCGACCCCAGCATCGTTGATTGCCGGGAATACCGCGTCGATGTGACGACGGGCGATGGTTTGGAGCGCGGGATGACGGTGGTCGATGTGCTCGGCGTGACCAAGCGCGCGCCCCAGATGAGGGTGGCCACCCGCGCCGATAGAGCGGCCTTTGTTGATATGCTGAAGCGCAGCGTATCATGAGTGACTGACGCTGCAATCCGCCTGAAGGCTTTCAATCGTCAAGCGTGGCGTTGAGCGGGACATCGCCGCGCCCGGCGAAGCCGCTGCCGGGGTTCGGCACGATCAACTTGATGCCTCTGTAGAGTCTCAAGGGCTCATCGCCCAGGTTGGCGAGGATAATATCGGCGACGCTCGTTTCATAGAGACGCGCGATGCTGTACAAGGAATCGCCAGCCTCGACGACATGCATCACTTCGGGCGGCTGACTTTGCGCCAAATACGCAGGCCAGCCATTAACCGCGGCCAGGCCATTGAGGGCCTCTTGCGCCCGTAGACCGCGCGCGAGTTCCGCTTCCGAAGCGGGCAGGGCGCCGCTCCAATCCAGCACTTCAAGGTCGCGCTCGGGCGTCGTCCCCAGGATGCCGATGACCGTCTCGCCCGGCCGCATCCGATGCCCGAACACGGTGGTCGCTTCGCCGCGATGCACGGTCATGCTGAGCGCATTGCGATGCACTTGCTGAAAGGTGACCATCGCGCCGATATGGATGTCGACGCCGTTGACGCTGAGGTTGACTGGCCTGTCCGCCGGCATCTGCAGCGCGATGAACGGTTCAGCCTGCTCACATTCGGGGTAGGCCGTGTCCGTAGACAAGGACAGCGCTTGAAAGGGGAAAGGCGCGCCGACGCCGATCCTAGGCAGAGCCTCCATCGCCGTTAAGCGGGCTGCATCGTCAGCCGCAACCCAGGATATCTGTCCGTCATTGACGACGCGCAGCCAGTCTCCGGAGCTGTCAAAAGCATCGACCAGCAGTATCTCATCAGCGGCCACCTGCGCGAGGGGCGCGGGGATGATGCCCGGTTTTTTGAATCGAGTGGTGTCGACCAGGGCGGCCGTGCTCAGCGGTTCGCCAAATTCAACAGCTGCCGCCGGATCAACTTCATTGCGGACTTGCGCGGCGCCCGCCAGAAGCAAGAGGATGCCGGGTCCTTCATAGGTCCGCGGGAAGTTGGCGCCAAGATGCAGCGCGGCGACGCCCCAGTCTCCATGCTCGCTTTCAAGCCCGCTCGTTCTGACGCCGGCGAGATCAGCAGCGGAAGCTCGCTGAGAGGGCGGACTCAAGGATTGCCACTTCGCCGCGTCGCCCGCGAAGCTGACATCAACCTGGGCATGGCCGGCGCAAAGACTGTCGCGTCCAAGATCGGCGCAATGCTCCGGTATAGCCCACAGCGCGTTCTCGACCGTCCGAGCGCAGGCCCCCTCTTGCGCCGAAGCAGACGCAGCCCCGAACATCAGGGCGAGCATGAGCAGCGCGGAAATCAGGCGAATGGGCGCCAAGGCGATGCCGCTTTCGAACGGAGATGGGTAACTGATTCCATATTTATGCAGACTGGCGCGGCCTTCTCGACACATCATTTCATCGTGACGCCGCGCCCTTGCGCCGCCGCTTCCGCCTTGGTTTGCCGGCCTTTTTCCGCTCCTTGCGCCATTGATCACGCAGCGTAACCGTTCGATTGAATACCTGCTTATCCGCCGTCGAATCTTCATCGACAACGAAATAAGCCAGCCGCTCGAATTGATAGCGCTGGCCCGGCCGCGCCCCGCGCAGATGAGGTTCCACGTAGATCGGGTTGACCACGTTCAGCGAGTCGGGATTGATGAAGGCCGTGAAGTCGTGGTCGCGGTCGCCCTCCGGGTTCTCGACCGTGAACAGATTGTCGTAGAGTCGTGCTTCCGCTTCGATGGCATGGCGCGCTGAAACCCAGTGCAAGGTCGATTTCACCCGCCTGCCATCAGGCGCGGAGCCGCCCCGCGTCGCCGGATCATATTCGCAGCGCAGCTCGATGATTTCGCCGTTCTCGTCTTTTATCACCTCCCGGCAGGTGATGAAATAGGCATAACGAAGCCGCACTTCGCGCCCGGGCGCCAAGCGGTAGAACTTGCGCGGCGGCGCTTCCATGAAGTCGTCGCGCTCGATGTACAGCACTTTGGAAAAAGGCGTCAAGCGCGTCCCGGCGCTCTCATCTTCCGGGTTGTTGACCGCCTCCATCTGCTCTACCAGATCATCAGGATAATTCTCAATGACGACCTTCAGCGGATTGATCACCGCCATAACGCGGTCCGCCGTTTTGTTGAGATGCTGGCGCTGGTGGAATTCCAGCTTGTGCAGGGCGACGACGCCTTTGACTTTGCCGACGCCGATATCGTCGCAGAATTCGCGAATGGCTTCCGGCGTGTAGCCGCGGCGGCGCAGGCCGGATATCGTCGGCATGCGCGGGTCATCCCAGCCGCTGACGAATCCTTCCTGCACCAGCCGTATCAATTTGCGCTTGCTGAGCACGGTGTGGCTCAAGTTCAGGCGGGCGAATTCAATCTGCTGCGGATGAAAAATCTCGATATTGTCCAGATACCAGTCATACAGCGGGCGATGGTCTTCATATTCGAGTGTGCAGATCGAATGGGTGATGCCCTCGATGGAGTCCGACTGACCATGGGCGAAATCGTACATCGGGTAGATTTTCCATTTACCGCCCGTGCGCGGATGGGCGGCGTCAAGGATGCGATACATGACGGGGTCGCGCAGGTTGATGTTGCCATTAGCCATGTCGATCTTCGCCCGCAAGACGGCTTCCCCCTCCTTGAAACCGCCGGCGCGCATCTTCTCAAACAGCGCCAGATTTTCTTCAATCGGTCGATTGCGATAGGGGCTTTCGCGCCCGGCTTCGGTCAGCGTTCCGCGATATTCGCGAATGGCTTCCGGGCTCAATTCATCGACGTAGGCGCGGCCAATGCGGACGAGCTCAAGGGCCATCTCGTAGAGTTCGTCAAAATAATCCGAAGCGAAATAGAGGCGATCATCCCAATCGTAGCCCAGCCAGCGCACATCTTCCGTGATGGCGTCAATATATTCCTGCTCCTCCTTGGCCGGATTGGTGTCGTCAAAGCGCAAGTTGCAGAGGCCCCCATATTGAGCGGCGAGGCCGAAGTTCAGGCAGATGGATTTGGCATGGCCGATATGCAGGTAACCGTTTGGCTCCGGCGGGAAGCGCGTATGCACCCGGCCATCAAAGCGGCCGCTCTCGTTGTGCCCGTTGATGATATCGGTGATGAAGTTTCTGTTCGCGTCGCCGTCCATCATTGGCTGTTTCCCGCTGGCTGAATCTGTGGCGATAACATTGAGAGCGTATCTTAAACAACGAGGCTTGCTCATTCAATAGGCTATCGGCTTCCTGCGGGCGACCCCAGGAGACGCCTTGGTCGCTGTGAATCGCGATATGCTCAAGGGAGCGAGCCGTTGGTTGCGGGCCTTCCAGCGAAACGCCCCTACAGTTCGACATGGTGGAGCGCGGCTTGCGCGGGCGGGCGTCACAGCGGCGCGCCATTCAGGTACAATAGCAAGATGTTGATTTGCGCGGTCGGGCCCAAGGGACGAGAGTGATCCGGCGATTCATTGTGCTCTTTGCTCTGCCATTCGCTGTATGGCTCGCCCCGGCGGCGGCGCATGGCTATGTGCTGCGCGCGATTCCGGCCGACCGCAGCACGCTGGAACGGCCGCCGACCCGTCTTCAGTATTGGTTCAGCGAAGACCTCGAGCCGCGCTTCAGCGAGATCAACCTGCGTGACCAATCGGGCGCGATCATCGCCAGCGGCTCGGTCGACAGCCAGAACCGCGCCCTGCTGGCTTTGCGCGCCCCGCCCGGCCTGGCCGATGGCGCCTATATCGTTGAGCTGCGCCCGGCCTTCGCCAGCGATGGTCATGTCATCGCCGAGAGCCGCGTGTTCTTCGTTGGGGAAGAAGTCGGCGGGGTGGCGGGTCAAGCGGCCGATGATCGCGCCATTCCCCTGGAAGCGCTCTGGCGGGCGGCGCTCAACCTGGCCAATTTCTTGATTTTCGGGGCGCCGTTGCTATATAGCGCTGTGCTCTTGCCCGCCTGGGGGAATGCCGCCGGCGGCTTGCCTGCGCGGGTGCAGCGCCGCTTGCGCGATTGTTTGATCGGCGCGGTCGCTTTGGCGATATTCGCCAATCTGATTGCGCTGCTGCAGCAATCGATGGTCTTCTTCAATGCTGACCCCGCTCAAGTGATTTCGCAGAATCTTTGGGAGGTTGTGCTCATTGGCTCGCGCTTTGGCGATGTCTGGATCTTCCGGCTGCTGCTTCTGATATTCAGCGCGCTGCTGATATTCGTGAGCGAGTATTACCGTCCTTTGCTGCCGCGTTTGTCGAACGGCATCTGGCGGGGGATGCCCTGGCTGGGGGCGCTGCTCATCGGCCTGACGATGGTGACCAGCCATGCGGCCGGCTCGACGCTGATGCCCTGGCTGGCCATCACGGTGGATTGGCTGCATGCCCTCATCGCCGCCTTTTGGCTGGGCGGCGCGTTGGCGCTGACGCTGGTGCTGCCGCCGGCGCTGGCGCCCCTGGAGGGCGAACGCAGGCGTAGCGCTTTGCGGGCGGTGATGCTGCGCTTCTCACGCCTGGTCACGCCGCTGGTCGCGCTCATGATCGTCAGCGGCATCTACAACGCCCTGAATTACTTTGTCACGCCCGCCGACCTGGGCAGCAGCTATGGACGGTCGCTGGGCATAAAGCTCCTGATGATAACGCCGCTTCTCATACTCGGCGGCTGGCAGCATGTCGCCCTGCGTCCGCAGCTTGCTGAACGGATGAAATTGGCGAGCGCACTCCTGCCTCATTGGCTGCGCGCCGGCATGAATCGCGCGGCGGCGTCCGGGCTGGTGCTGCGCCTGGAAGTTGCCTTGATGGCCGCTGCGCTCATCGCGGTCGCCTGGCTGAGCGCGACGCCCGTGCCCGAGCCGGCATCGCTGCCCGCGGACATCGACGCGCCGCAGCTCTCGCAGACGGTCGGCGACTTCACCGTCACCGCGGCGGTCATTCCGGGCGGTCCCGGCGTGAACACCTACGACACGGTCATCAGCCGCGCCGGCGCGCCGGCCGATGATGTCTCCGTCTATCTGCAGTTGATCAATCCCAGTCGCGGCATCCGCAGCCAGTGGCATTTGGCGGAGCAAGCGGAAGCGGGATTATATGTGGCGGCGGGCGATGACATTGACGAAGCCGGGGGTTGGTGGTCGCTGATTGACATTGTCGCCGAAAACGGCGCTGTGACGCGCGCGGCGGCGGCCTGGCAGATTAGCGACTCGGCGGCGATACAGCAGACGCGCCCGCCCAATATCATCCATGTCGCCTTGCTGCTGCTGCTTTTTGCGCTCCTCGCCGCAATCCTCCGGGCGCGGGCCAAAGGACTGATTCGCGCTCTCAACATGACGCCGGCGAGCGGATTGCTGGCGCTGGGCGCCCTGGCGATCTCGGCGGGCGTCATGGTCTTCGGCGCGGCCATGATTGGCGAGCGGCAGCGGCAGTACGAGGCGACCTTACATCCGCCGCCGGAACAGGTAAACACTGTCCTGCCTGATGGCGCGTCTCTGGCGCGGGGCGAGGCGCTGTATCGGGCGCATTGCCTCGTCTGGCAGGGACAGTCGGCCGATTTTCGCGCCCTGCGCAATCGGCTGAGCTCGGCGCGCGACGACTTTTTGTATAGGGTGGTGCGCGGCGGCTGGCGCGGTCTGCCCGCTTGTGAGGGCGAGCTGAGTGCTGAAGAACGTTGGGATATTGTGAATTATTTTAGGACGTTTGAGGGGCGCTGACCTGAGCATCTGTAGGGGCGTTTCGCTGAAACGCCCGTCGTAGCAAAAGAATGCCACATCGGGCGACTTGATAAGTCGCCCCTACAATTCCCGACATAGTTGCAGATGCAATCAAGGAGGATCTTCAAAAAAAGAGAGGCACAGGGCCCACTGAGCTACGGGCTACGAAGATTGCTGTCGGCTAACGAATTTGCCAAGTCTTCGAATCGGAGGAACGACGGACGCAATACGAGAGCTCATCATACATAATGCTGTTGATTAGCCCTTTATGTACTGCCGACCAGCCAAAGCGATAATACGTCGCGCAAGCCGCCGTCGACAATTGAATCTCGGTGACCTCAGAGACCTCAGTGTACTCGGTGGTGAAAAAACTCTGTGCCTCCGTGGCGAAATTCAGCTAGCGCAGAAAGGCGTCGCTCAGCCCGCCATCGACATTGATGATCTGCCCCGTCGTCTTGCTGAAGGCATCGCTGATGAGCAGATAGGCCACTTCAGCCTGATCCTCCGGGCTGATGGATCGCTTCGTGAGCGTGCGCTGAGCATAGAAATCCGCCAGACGGCTCCGCAGGCTCTCGCTGTCGTCGCCTTCGCTGTAATCGAGCCCGTATTTGATGAGCGAATTGATGACCCGGTCGCGCGGGAACATGCTGCTGCCTTTGACGACGGTGGCCGGCGCCAAGCCATTCACGCGCACCAGCGGCGCCAGCTCAATCGCCAGCTCGCGCACCAGATGGTTGGCGGCCGCTTTGCTGCTGTCGTAGGCGACTGATCCCGCTTTGGCGACGACGGCGTTGACGCTGGTGGTCAAGACGAGCGACGCCGGCAGGCCCTGCGCTTCCCACACTGGCCGCGCGCAATCGGCGACCACATAACTGCCGCGGACGTTCACATCGAAGCTGGCGCGCCATTGCTCGGCGGAATTCCGCCCCGCGGCGTCCGGTGTGAAGAATACGCCGGCGCTGACGATGATGTCATCGACCCCGCCATAAGCCAGAATGGCCTGCTCCAACATGGCCTGCACGCTAGCGGGATCGGTGATGTCAACCGGGAGCGCAATGGCGGGCCCGCAGCTTGAAATGCCGGAGCCGGCGACGCCGATGCCCTGGCCGTAGGCCGCCGTCAGCCAGTCAGCCGTCGCTTGGGCGCCTTCCAGGTTGCGATCGGCGCAGACGACATGCGCGCCTTCAGCGGCGACGCGCCGGGCGCTTGCGACGCCGATGCCGCTGCCCGCGCCCAGAACGAGAACGACTTTGCGCGCCAATTCGCTCTCCGCTGGCATGCGGCGCAGTTTGGCTTCTTCCAGCGCCCAGTATTCGATGTCGAAGGCTTCCTGCCGCGGCAGGGCGACGTACTCGCCAACCGCTTCCGCGCCACGCATGACGGCGACCGCGCAATTATAGAACTCGGCGGTCACGCGGGACTCGCTCTTGTTTTTCCCGAAAGCGATCATGCCCAGGCCGGGAATCAGAACGACTGTAGGGTTGGGGTCGCGAATTGGCGGGCTGTCCGCCCGTTTGCAAGCGTCGTAATAGGCGCTGTAGTCGCCGCGGTAAGCCTCGATTCCAGTCCGCAGCTTTTCCAGCAGGGAGGCGGCATCTTCCGACTGTGGATTCCAATCCACATAAAGCGGTTTGATCTTGGTGCGCAGGAAGTGATCGGGGCAGGATGTGCCCAATTCCGCCAGGCGCGCGGCCTCAGCGCTGTCCACGAAATTCAGTATGTCGTCGTCGTGCTGCGTGGTTGCTATGAAGCGGTTCTCGCCCGAAACCAGGCCGCGCAGCTTCGGCAGAATATCACACAGGATCGCTTGACGCTTGTCGGCCGCCGTCAGCCTCGCGACCCTTGCGCCGCCGAAGCTCGCCGCGCCTTTGTCGCGCTCGGCGAGATAGCGCGCCGCTTTCTCGATCAGCGTCAGCGACAATTCATAGCATGCCTTGCCATCGTTCGCCCAGTTGATCAAGCCGTGTCCGCCGAGCACGATGCCGACGGCGCCCGGATTGGCGGCGACCGCCTCCCGCAAGACCAGGCCGAGATCAAAGCCCGGCCGCTGCCAGCCGACCCATACAACCTCGCCCCCGTAGATCTCCCGCGTGAGCTGCTCGCCATTGCTCGACGCGGCGATGGCGATGACGGCGTTTGGGTGCGTGTGGTCGACATGTCGATAGGGGATGAAGGCGTGCAGGGGCGTATCGATCGAGCTGGCGCGCGGATTCAAGTTGAAGACGCAATGGGGATACATGGCGACCATGTCATCTTCAATCGGCGTCTTTACGCCCGTGACATCGGCCGCATGGTAGACATCGCGCAGGCGCAGGAGCTTGTCCATGTAGAGCGAGGCGAAGTTCTCTCGCTTGGCCGTGCGCAGGTCGCCGCCGGAGCCTTTGACAAACATGACTTCGACTTCGGCGCCGGTCAAGGGATCCTGCCGCCTGATCTTGCTGGAAGTGTTGCCGCCGCCGGTATTGGTGACGCGCTGGTCGCTTCCCAGCAGATTGGAGCGGTACACAAGTTGATCGACGGCGTCGAGCGTCGCGACCTGGGCATCGTCCCAGAGATAATTTACGTGGCGATAATCAGATGGATTGAAGCGTTGCATGAATCCATTCCCTATATGCAGAATTTGTAGGGGCGGCTCGGTGAGTCGCCCGTTGGTAAATATTGATTCGGGGTGTGAGCCGCCGGCTCGCCCGTACACTCATGCCTGGAAGCAATACCGCCTCCAGCGTGGCTAACCCCGCTGTGACAAGACCGCCCGTTCGTATTCGCGGATCTCGTCCATGAAAGCCATGCCCACCGGCACTTCCTGCGTCTGGCAATAGTGATCCCAGACCGCGCCGAAAGGCAAGCCCTTCAGCTCTTCAAGCAAGGCGAGGCGTCCGGTGAAATCGCCAGCATTCTCGTAAGCGCGCAGCAGCTCGCGCGGCTCCAGCAATGCCATCAGCAGGGCGCGACAGGCGTTGCGCGTGCCGATTGCCCATGCGCCGATGCGGTTGATGCTGGCGTCGAAGAAATCGAGCCCGATATGCACATTTTCGAGCGCGTCGCTGCGCACGATCTCCTGCATGATCGCCTGCAGGTCATCGGTCAGCGTGACGACGTGGTCGCTGTCCCAACGGACGCCGCGGCTGACGTGCAGCAGCACTTCGGGCACGTAGAACAGGATGGCTGACAATTTGTCGGCGATGGTCTCGGTGGGGTGGAAGTGGCCGGCATCCAGGCAGAGCAGCTTCCCGCGGGAGGCGGCGTAACCGAGATAAAACTCATGCGAGCCGACGACGTAGCTCTCCGAACCGAGGCCGAAGAGTTTGCACTCGACCGCATCGAGATTGTGCGCCGGATCCAATTCCCGCGCGAAGATTTCATCAAGCGCGTTGAGGAGGCGTTGGCGCGGCGCGAGGCGATCGGCGGGCATATCCTTGTAGCCATCGGGAATCCAGAAATTGTTGATGGAGGGGCTGCCCAATTGGGCGCCGAAGGAGGCGCTGATCTCGCGCGTGGCGATGCCATGATCAATCCAGAATTGGCGGATGCCTGCGTCGGCGTGTGACAGCGTGAAGCCGTCATCGGCCAGGTCATGCGAAAAGAAGGTCGGGTTGAAGTCCAGCCCGTGATTATTGGCTTTCGCCCAATCGACCCAGGACTGGAAATGCTCCGGCTTGAGTTCGTCTCGCGGGATGGCGCGGTCGCTGTCCAGGTAGGAGGCATGCAGCGCGAGGCGGTGGTCGCCGGGGATCAAACTATAGGCTTTGTCGAGATCGCTGCGCAGCTCGTCGATGTTTGTCGCCTTGCCCGGATAATTGCCGGTCGCCATAATGCCGCCGCTGAGCCCGCGCTCCGGGTCTTCAAAGCCGCCGACATCATCACCCTGCCAGCAGTGCAGACTGATGGGCACGGTCTTCAAGATGTCGACGGCCGCGGCCGTATCGACGCCGAATGCGGCGTAGCGTTCGCGCGCGAGGTCGTAGGCGGTCTGAATCTGTTGGTCGGAGGGTTGGAAGTTCATTCGATCGTTCTTTCTTTGCTATTAAGGGCGAGCCAGAGGAATCTGTTGAGAATCGCCCTATGTCGAGAACCAGACATTTTTTCACCACAGAGGAAAGGAGGCAACACAGAGAACCCAGAGGGTATATCTTTCCCCAGTGGGTTGCCCCTATAACAATTTGCAGCGAGTCGCATTAGCGGGCGCCGGCCGCTTGCAGGCAGGCTTGCATGTGACCGCGCGATTCCGCCCCGATGACGATGCACTGTTCAAGGCTGTGCCCAAGCCGCTTCGTGCCGATCACTTCCAGATTCAGCGGACCGCTGTAGCCGTGTTCGTGCAAAACGCGAATATAGCCGACCAAGTCGATATCGCCGCGGCCGTTGGCTTGGTCTTCCGGCGCGCCCGGTCCCTGCTGCCGTCCCTTGCAGTCGCGGATGTGCACATGCTTGATGCGATGAATGACCGCCTCGATCGCTTCCACCGGATTCTCGCCGGCGCGATGAATATGCGACGGGTCCATGTCCAGGCCAAAGTTGGGCGAGCTGATGTCGTTCAAGATCCGCAAGCTGGTCGGCGTATTGTAGACATAATTGTTGACATGCGCTTTGACGCAGAGCATGACCCCGTAATGTTCCGCCCGCTGGACCAACGCGCCCAGCTCATCGAGAACTTGCGGATAAGTCGACTCGTCATCGGATTTGCCGCCGGGGCCGACATTGATGATGGGGATGCCGGTCTCGACCGCCGCCTGCATGGCGCGCTCCATCAGGTCGGGATCGCGCGAGGATTGCTCCATCGCCAGCAGCTCGAGCTCGTATGCTTTGGAGAGGCGCACGATCTCCGGCGCGCATTCCTGCCAGCGGGACAGGACGAGGTGCTGGCTCATGCTGTCGATGGCGGAGATCTCGATGCCATCATAGCCGGCCATCTTCAGGTATTTGAAGGCGGTCTCCATGTCCCAACTGCCGAATAAAAGTGAGTTCGCTCCGAGTTTCATATTCTGGTTATCCTCCATTGTTCGGGCGAGTCGCCGCCGCAGGTCAGTGTCCACGCGACCTCGCCCCTACATTTTGGCAAATGCGGGCGTCTCAATGCGCCGCCCCTTCGATTTTCATACCTATCCGATCAACATAAACAACCGACTCCGTCTCAAGCGACTCGATGGCCGCCGCCAGCACCTTCTGCGCCGCCAAGCCATCAGCGCCGCTGCCATCGATAGCTTCCGGCGCGACGCCATCCGAAACCTGCCGCAAGAAGCAGTGAATCCGCTCCCTGAACGTGTTTTCGAAATTGTGGAAGCCGCCGAAGAGCGGATCGGTATACACCGTCTTTTCCATATCGCCGGCCGGGTAAAGCGTCAGCTCGCGCCACATGTCGTCGAGCACGAAACGTCCGCCGGTGCCGGCCACTTCGCAGCGCTCCATCGGGTGCCCGCGCTCGATGTCGTAGCTGCCGGTCAAGGCGCCGACGACCCCATTGCGGAAGCGGAAGTTGAATTGCGCCGTCGACCAGATTTGGCGGCCGGGCGCTTTGGTGGCGAAGCAGTGCGCCGCTTCGATATCGCCGCAGAAATAACGCATCACGTCAACCGTGTGTGGATGCAGCGACTTGATGTGATAGTGGGGCGAGGTCTCGGCCGGGTTCATGATCCACATCGCCATATTGATGAAGAGCAGGCGCCCCAGCCGGCCTTGATCGACCCAGGATTTGGCCAGGCGCGCGGCCGGTGTGAAGCGGTGGTTGAGGTTGATGCCGTAGCAGAGGCCTAGCTCGCGGCCTTTCGCCACCATCGCTTCCGCCGGAGCGATTTCGTTCGCGATGGGTTTTTCGCCCAGGACGTGGCAGCCGGCTTCCAGCGCCTGCATCGTCGGCAGGTAGTGGTCGCTGCTGTTTTCGTAACCGCCGGTGGCGACGCTGACGACATCGGGCGCCAGGCCGCGCAGCATCGTCTCGACATCGTAGAAGGCGGGAACGTTGTGCAGCGCCGCCGCCGCATCGGCGCGCTCGCGAATGATATCGCAAACGCCGACCAGCTCCGCCAGGTCGTCCTGCGCATAAAGCTTGGCATGTCGATTGCCGATCGGTCCCAGGCCGATGACGGCTGCGCGCAAGGTCATGACCGAACCCCTATTGGCGGGCGTCTCGGCGAGACACCCCTGCAACGGTCATTGGCAGGCGGGATTTCGTAATTGTATTCGCGCATGGCGGGCTCGAGGAAGTCGAAGTAATTGACGCCCGCGTCGCTCTTCCAACGGTTGATGGTATCCTGCCGCATGACGACGCGCGCCAGCGGAATGCCGAGGAAGTCTTCGAGCCGCTCCAGCGTCGCTTCCTGTTGGGTCACAAAGTCTTTGAAGCGCACTTCAATCCAGCGTTTTGGTCTTGGTGTGGATTTGACTAAATCGTACTGGTATTTCCAGGAGATGGCGCGGCGCAGGCGTTCATCCTCTTTTGCTCCCCCTTGTTCATCAGGGGGACCGAGGGGGGTGGGATATTGAATGCCAAAGTCGCGCAGGTCGTCGGTCTTGTGCGAGCCGATGATGCAATCGCGCGGATTGCGAATCCAGAATATAAAGTGCATGTCCGGGAACAGGCGCAAGATCCAGGGGAAGACCAGCGTCGTCTCCGGGACTTTCCATCCCTTCAGGGGTCGCGGATGATTCAGCACCGTTTCCAGGTAACGATTGAGATTGCGAATGAAGACCGGCGGGATCTCAGTTTCATGGGCGCGGCTGAAATCCCAGCTGAAGTCGCCGTTCCATCGGACATAGCGCGCGAATATGCGGCAGGCGTCGTACATGGCATGCGCCGGCACGAGATCGCCCGAGGGGTTCAGCGTACCCCCCATATAGACGCCGGAGGCATAGAGCGTGTGCGAAATCGCGCGCGTGCCGCTGTGGCCGCGGCCGATGACGGTTATCACAGAGAAACTACCTGTCTCTTGTCCCAGGATTCGATCGCCGCTTCAATGATGCGCTGGACGTGCAGCGCCTCGACGCCCGACGCGTCGATCTTGTCCGGCGCGACGCCGGCGAGGTTCTGGTCGATCCAATGGTTGATGCGGCTTTGGAAGGTCTCGCCGAAGTGGCTCATGCCGCCGTAATTCTCGTGCCGTTCGAGCGAGCCCTTGAAGCGGGGGTAATAGACGAGTTCTTCGCAGGCATCACGAAGGAAGAAACGGCCGTCCGAGCCGAAGACATCCAGCGTCTCAAGCCCATAGCTGCCGCCGCCCATGCTGGTGTGGCCCCAGTTGCCGTCGTAGCTGCCGCGCAGGTGGCCGATGATGCCGTTCTCATAGAGCAGGTTGACCTGTACGTTGGACCAGATTTTGCGCCCTTTGCCTTTCTTGAAGATGGCGTGTACCTGCGTCACGTCCGACTGGGCGAAATAGCGCATGACATCAAGCGAATGCGGGTGCAGGGCGCGCATGTGGAAGTGCGGCGATGTCTCGTTGGGGTTATTGATCCACATGGTCATGTTGATCATGTTGACCTCGCCCAGGCGGCCGCGCAGCATCCATTCTTTCGCCAGCTGAGCGGCCGGCGTGAAGCGATGGTTGAGGTTGATGCCGTAGCGCAGGTTCTTCTCGCGGGCGAGCGCGACCATCTCTTCAGCTTCCGGGACGCGGTTGGAAATCGGCTTTTCGCCCAGGACCGGATATCCCGCCGCGAGCAGCTGCATGGTCGGCGCGTAGTGATCGCCGCCGTTCTCGACGCCGGCCGTGGTGACGCTGGCCGCGTCAAATTCGAGCCCGCTTTCGAGCAAGGACTGGACCGAATAGAAGCCCTGACAGCCGAATGTCTCGGCCGCTTTGTCGGAGCGCTCCTGGATGATATCGCAGACGGCGACGACTTCCGCCTCCGGATGATTGCTATAGCAGCGGCCGTGATTGTTGCCGATGCCGCCCATGCCAACAATGGCGACGCGCAAAGTCATAAGTGGATCTCCTTTACCAGTGCGGGCGTTTCAGCGAAACGCCCCTACAGATGCAATTGATTGCTATTCTTCTTCGCGCGATTCCGCTTGCAGCCTGATGGCTTTTTCGAGATCGGGGAGGGAGAGCGTGTCGTATGCCTGCTGCGAAGTCTTGAAAGGGCCGACGCCTTTATGGCCGTGCCAGTCGCCTTGTGTGAGCATGGGATTGGTCAAGCCGGTTTCGGCTTCGCGTTTGGCGATCCAGGCATCCATGCGCGCCCGCAGCGCCTCGACTACATCGGGCCGTTCGTCAGCAAGATTGTGGTCTTCGTTCGGGTCTTCCACCAGATTGAAAAGCTCGATCTCGGGCTTGAAGTGGAAGTCCGGCTCAAGCGCGACCATGAGCTTCCAGCCGGGACTGCGCCAGCCATGCTTGCGCATCCAGGTGCATTCACTGATATAGAACTCGCTGTCGAAGGATGTCGCTTCGCCGTCCACCAGCGACATCAAGCTTTGCCCATCAAATTGGTAACCGTCGGCAGCCGCTTGCTCGTCCAAGCCGGCCAGATCGAGCAGGGTGGGCAGCAAGTCCTTATGTTGATTGAAGCCGCTAAGGCGCGCGCCCGCCGGAATCCTATCCGGAAAGCGAATGATCAGCGGGACATGCAAGACATTATCAAAGATGCCGTGATGATCGAACCACAGTTCATGATCGTATAACGTCTCGCCATGATCGCCATTGAGGGCGACGATTGTGTTGTCGAGAATGCCCATGCTATCCAGCGCTTCAAAGATCGATTGGATGCAGGCGTCCATATAAGCGATAGCGCCATCGTATTGAGCGATTATGTAGTCTTTGTCCGTAATGCCGGGCGGCATCCAGGACTTATAGAATACGGCGAAGGGTTTGAAACCGAACACCGGATCCATTGAGCGGTTGTTCGGGTCGCATTCATCGCCGTGATAAAACATGCGCTCATAAGGTTCGGGCGGCAGGTAAGGCGCGTGCGGGTCCATGTGGCGCAAGGTGACAAACCAGGGCGTCCCCTCGGCATTGAGTCGTTCCAGTTCGGGAATCGTCACATCATTTAGGTTCTGCGCTTTGGGACTGCGACCGTGCGCGTAGCTGCCCCAGCCGGCGAATTCCAGATAGTTGTCAAAACCACGCGAACTGGGGTTGCCTTTGAAACCAACCGATGTGGTGTTGTAGCCATATCGGCGCAGGATTTCGGCCGCGGTCGGCGCTTCGGGCCGCAGCGGACCTTGATGGCGCAGCGCCACCACTTGCGTGCCGAAGCAATCGAGCCCGGTGAGCATGGAGGCGTAAGCGGGCGTCGTCGGGATATGAGGGCTGAATGTATTTTCGAAGAGAGCGCCGGATTGGGCGAAGCGGTCGATGTGCGGCGTGGTGAGGCGCTCGTAGCCGTAACAGGACATGTGGTCGGCGCGGATGGAATCAATTGCTATCAGCAGAATATTTGGATTGTCGGGCATGGGTTCCGCTCCTTTTATCGCGGGGAAGTCTACCATAGGCGCTTGCGAGACGCTACGGATTTAGCAACAAGCCAATAAGTTAGCTATTCTCGCTCGATTTCGCAAGCATGGGAAACAGGTTTTTTGCAAAGTATCAATTCCGCGTTATCATCTGTTTGCGATTGCCCGTTCCGGGCAAGCGGGAGCGCCAATTTAGCGATCCTGAAAATCATAATTCTTCTAGTAAGGAGTTTTTGCAATGGCAAGGAAACTTGTATTTTTGCTCTTGTTGGTCGTGTTTTCTATACCAACATTTGTCGGGGCAGCGCAGCTGCCAGTCGATGTTCCGCGTGAAGAGGTATTTGTTGTCGATGTGATCATCACTGCGCCTGTCCCTAATAACCATAACTTCTGGATCACTGGACCGCATCCGCTCGTTACCCATGCCTTGATCATGGAAA
>JAPPEU010000004.1 GCA_028875245.1 Chloroflexota bacterium | reverse complement strand
TACCCCTGATTATCCTGATCGCGTCCATCCTTCGTGGCAGTATGACCATGTATTCTTTGGGCATACTGATCGGCTTGTTCGACTGGGCTCATCCATCCAAGCGTTATCGCGCGCAGGTATTGAGTTTGCGCGAGCGCGACTTCACACATACGGCGGTATTCAGTGGCATGAGCACAGTCCGGATCGTCATTCGGGAGCATCTGCCATTCATCATTCCTTATATGCTGGCCGATGTTATCAGCGGCTTCCTCTTCTCCATTGGGTTTGAAGTGACGCTGTCATATCTCGGCTTGGCCGACCTCGACAGTCCAACTGTTGGCACCATGATTTATTGGGCGACGTATTATCAATCAGTCTTCGCTGGCCGAGCTTGGGTCATTATCGTTCCTATCGTTACCGTGGTCCTCATGGTGTTGGGCTTCTATTTGATGTCGGTCGGCTTGGGCGAATATCTCGATCCGCGCAAGCGCCTGGTTCGTCTCTCGGCGGACGCGGGCGAAGAGGCGCCAGACGATGATCCGCGCAAAGAGGAGGTGGCTGTGTCTACGCGCCACAAGGACGACGTATGGGCACCATAATTGAAACCAACAACCTGCGCGCCTATTACATCACCAAAGCCTACGGCGTCGAGCGCACGGTCAAGGCGGTGGACGACATCACCTTACGCATTCAAGAGGGCGAGGTCTATGGCATCGCTGGCGAGTCCGGCTGTGGCAAGTCTACGCTCTTGCGGATTCTGTTGGGCGCTTATCAGCCGCCGTTGACGGTGGTCGGCGGCGAGGTGATCTATCATCTCGATGGCGAGGAGATGAACGCGGCCGATATGACCGAGGAGGAGCAGCGCGACCTGAAATGGCGCACGATTTCTTACATTCCGCAGGGCTCGATGCATGTGCTGAATCCGGTGCGCCGCATCCGCGACACCTTTCACGATTTCATCAGCGCGCATCGCGATGTCACCAAGCGGGAGTCGTTTCAGCTGACGGCCGATTATCTGCGCGATTTGGGTCTGCCGGAAAAAGTGATGGCGTCGTACCCGCATCAGCTTTCGGGCGGGATGCGGCAGCGGGTGACCATCGCCCTGGCGACCATTCTCTGGCCCAAACTCATCTTCGCCGATGAGCCGACGACGGCGCTAGATGTGGTGGTGCAGCGCGGCGTGATACAGATGCTGAAAGATGTGCAGCAGCGGGAAGGCAGCACGCTCGTATTAATCACGCATGACATCGGCGTACACGCCAATCTGGCCGATCGCATTGGCATTCTGTACGCCGGCAAGCTGGTGGAAGAGGCGGCGACGACGACAATCCTTGAGAGCCCGCGCCATCCTTACACACGCTATCTGATTGAGTCCCTGCCCAGCCTTGATTCGCGCGAGGAAAGGCTCAGCATTCCCGGACGCCCGCCAGCGCTGGATCGCCCGCCGAGCGGCTGCCGCTTTCATGAGCGCTGCCCGCTGGCGATGGACATTTGCAAGACGGATGAACCCAAACTGATTCAGATTGAACCGGGGCACTTTAGCGCCTGCCATGTCGTTGAGGAGGAGATTAACCGTGAAGGTCACAGTGTCTACGCGTGACTCGCAGTCTGCGCCGCTCCTGGAAATCGACGATCTCACCAAGATCTTCCATATTCGGCAGGGTTTCGCCTCGCAGGAATTCCACGCGGTGGATAACGCCTCCTTCGTCATCGATTCGGACAAGCCCGAGATATTCGCGGTTGTGGGCGAAAGCGGCAGCGGCAAGACCACTCTGGCCAAGATGATATTGGGCATGGAGTCGGCTTCGCAGGGCATCCTGCGTTACAAGAACCGCGTCGTCAACGATCTCAGCCGAAAAGAAATGAAGACCTGGTTCTACCACGAAGTGCAGCCGGTCTTTCAAGATCCCTTCGCCGCCTTCAGTCCCTTGAAGCGAATCGATAGTTACCTCTATGAGACGGCGCAGAATTACAAGATGGTGGCCGATAAGAAGGAAGCGCCGCGCTACATCAATGAGGTCTTGAGCGCGGTTGGCTTGACCCTGGCGGAAATCGCCGGGCGCTATCCCAACGAGCTTTCCGGCGGGCAGGCGCAGCGCGTTGCGATCGCCCGCGCTTTGATTACGCAGCCGTCGCTGATCGTGGCTGACGAGCCGGTCTCGATGTTGGACGCTTCGCTGCGCATGTCGATTGTGAACATGTTTCGTAAATTGAAGGAAGATAACAACGTCAGCGTCATTTACATCACGCACGATCTCGCCACCGCCTACTACACGGGCGACCGCATCGCTGTCATGCTCCGCGGCTGGATCGTGGAGATGGGGCCGACGGAGCAAGTGCTCGGCAATCCACTGCACCCCTATACCCAGAATTTGAAGTCTTCGATACCCAGCATTCGTTCAAGCGAGGCCTGGGAAGAAAAAATAGATCTCGCAGTCATCGAAGCCGATGAATACACACGGACCGGTTGCAAGTTTGCCGGCCGCTGCCCGGCGGTCATGGATATCTGCCACGATCATGTGCCGCCGAGCGTCATGCACGAAGGCCGCAGCGTCAAATGCTTCCTCTACGATGAGACGGTCGACGCGGGGAAAAAGAAACTGCTGACGCCTGCCGTCGGCTGACGTCCACCGCTGCTATCATAGGCCAGGCTCAATATGCGTATGCAGCAGCCTGTGACTTCCAATCGACAGCCCTTCAACCGCAGATTTGACGACCTATGGCGAGCGGTCCTCTGGCTCGCGTTGACGCGTTTGTCGCTTTGGGGCTCCCTCAGCCGCGACGCGCGCCATCCGGTAGCGACGCACCTGCGGCGGCAGGTCGGCCGCGCGCGCCAGCTGCCGCTGCTGAAGCTTAGCCTGGCCTATGGCATGCTGCTCTTGATTTTTGGCGCCTATGTTTACGTCCATGTCGAGCATGTGATCATGTGGCTGCTCCCATTTTGGCTCATGCTCTTCAGCACCTTCTATTGCGCGATCTGGATCGGCCGCATCGTGCCCTTGATGTCCCGCCAGTCCATTTTGGGCGTGCTTGACGAGATCAGCATGATTCCGCCGGGCCGCGTCTTCATTTATCTGACGATCTGCAAGGTTGTGCTGAATCGCGATGACGCCGTCGTCTGGTTGGGGCTGCTGCGCCGTGTAATGGCCGGCGCGGTCTTGATCGTGTTGGTTATGAGCCTGTGCATTGCGCTGTCCCTGCTTTCCGATAGTACGCTGCTGGAGGTCGCGTCAATTCTGGCCGACCTTGTTCTGGCGGCGGCGGTGATCGTGCTTGAGCATTCACAGTCGACCGTCATCGCCTGCCTGATTGCCATCGAGATTGCCAATCGCCTGGGGGGGCATGCCGATAGAACCAGCGTCGCTGTGGCCGCCTTCGTTTTTGTTCAAATCTTATGTTACGCCCTTGTTCTAGCGGTCGTCATTGCCCTGGATACGCTCATTTTGGGGCTCGCGCTTTTCTTGTTCCTGCTGATCCGTGAAATGCTTGTATCGGCATTGTGGCGGCTGATACTGCACGGCGCGAATGAGGACGGGGCGCGCATGTTCTCGGGCAAGTGGCGCCAAATCGTGGATGTCGACAGCGCATTTGGCGCGGTCAATTGACGTGACGGCTGCCGTCGATTCTGAAAGCAGGGGAAGGTCATGCTATACTCTCGCGTGGCGCGGACAACTTGCGGCGGCGTGGAGAACGCTGTGAAGAATTGCTGAAAAGATAAATTGGGGAGCAATACGAAATGAATCATACGGTTACCGAGGAGCAGATTCAGTTTTATCAAGACAATGGCTTTGTGGTCATTGAAGACTTCTTGACCGAAGCCGAGTTGGAAACCTGGCGACAATACGTTGGCGAGGCGGTAGGCAGCCGCGGCCGGCACAAGCTGGCGGATGGCAGTTGGCTAGAAGAGGACAACTATAACGCGCGCATTTTCACGCAGCGGATCAATCTGTGGAACGACCACGAGGGCATGCGCCGCCTGATGATTGATGACCGGCTGGGCAAGATGGCGGCCGATCTGGCGCGGGTCGATGGCATTCGCATCTGGCATGATCAAGCGCTGATCAAGCCGCCCTGGGGCAACCCGACCGGCTGGCACCTGGACAATCCCTACTGGTCATTCTATTCGCGCGACGCCATCAGCCTTTGGGTGGCGCTTGACGATGTGACGCGGGACAACGGCTGCTTGTATTTCATTCCGGGCGCCCATAAGAGCGCTACTTACGACAATGTTGGCATCGGCCAGAATATCGGCGATTTGTTCAATACATACCCGGAATGGGGCAAGATGGAAGCGGCGGCCATCGAGATGAAAGCCGGCTCCTGTTCATTCCACAACGGCCTGTGCGCGCATGGGGCCGGCGCCAATATGACGCCATACCATCGCCGCGCCATGACCTGCGCCTATATGCCCGATGGCAGCACCTTCAATGGACAGAAGAATATTCTGTCGGACGAGCAGGTCGCCACATACGTGATCGGTGAAGCGTTGGACGACGATGCGCAAGCGCCGCTGATTTATCATCGCAGCAAGGATTACGTGCGCCTAACAGATTCGTAGAGGGCGAGACAAGGGTCGCGTGGGTCGCGTAGACACTGACCGTCTCTCGCCCCTACAGGACGCACGGTTCTCAACGGATAGGCACGGTGCCAGTGTCGTCCAGCGGATAACCCCATCTGTTGATGTAGGACATTCCGTCGAGGAACTCGTCGCCGATCGCGTCCAGTTCTCTCTGCAAGAACGTCTCCAGCTCCGCCTGCATATCGGCATAGTGAGGCTGGTCGACGAGATTGACGAGCTGGAAAGGATCGCTGTCGTTGTCATAGAGCAGCCAGGGGCCGTCAAGCGTCCGGCAATAGGTGTAGCACGCCGTTCGGATGCCGCGATACTCCCGGCCGCCAACGGGTTGCGAATATTCGCCAAAGGGATGGAAACAGGCGAGCAATGCGCCGGGGCTTGCCGTAGGGGCGCCGTCCAGCGCCGCGGAAACATCACGCCCTTCTACGCTATCAGGAATTGCTAAATCGCAGACGCCCAGCAGGGTGGGCATAATGTCATGCGCGTTGAGGAAGGCTTCGACTTCGCGCGATTCGCGCCCATACTTCGCCGGGTAGCGCAGCAGGAAAGGCACGCGAATAGATTCTTCCCAAGGCTTTTGCTTGCGGACTGTACCCTGTGAGCCCAGCATATCGCCGTGGTCGGAGGCGAAAATGAGCACGGTGTTTTCGCTTATGCCGAGTTCGTCTAGCGTATCCATGATGTCGCCGACGGACTTGTCGATGGCGCTGCAATGGGCGTAATAACCGGCCAGCCACTCGCGCGCTTCTTTCGCCATTTCCGGCGGTACATTGGGGCGCAGCTCAATGTTCCGCGGATCGTACATATCGCGGTATTCTTTTGGCGCGGTCTCGTAGGGGTTGTGCGGCGGCCCCCAAGAGAGGACCAACATGAACGGCGCCTCGCTCGCTTGCGCTTGGATGTATCGCTGCGCGTCAGCGGTCTGGGCGAAGACATCATAACCATCCCAGAAGCGCATCGACTCGTCGTTGTTGTCATAATAAGCCGACTGATTGTAGTCGTGCGTGCATTCCAGCGCCTTAAAATGATCGAAGCCGAGGCGGCGCTCCGGCGGAATGTAGGCGTCGCGACCGCGGCCGTCCACATGCCACTTGCCAATGTAGCCGGTCTTGTAACCGGCGCTTTTGAAGGCATCGCCCAGGCCGACCGGTTCGCCGCTGATGGGGACGTCGTTGACGATCACGCCGTGGGTCAGTGGGTATTGACCGGTTAGGAAGCTGGCGCGCCAGGGGCAACAGACCGAATAGCCGGAAATCGCATGTTTGAAGCTGACGCTCTCGCTCGCCAGCCGGTCGATATTCGGCGTTTGGACTTGCGTATTGCCGGCGTAACCAAGCGCTTGCAGGCGCCATTGATCGGTCAGGAGGAAGACGACATTTGCTTTCGGCATTCTGTATTCCTCAATTTTCGACGAGCGCTAACTCCAGAATTCGTCCCATTCGGCGCGGAAAGCGGCCAGCCCTTCCTGCACATTGAAAGCGCGCCGGCCAAGCGCCTGCGCCGTCCACTCGCTGCTCATGCGCGTCCGGTAGGGGATGCCGACATGTCTGTATTCATCCAGCACGGCCTGATCGGTACGCGTCGGCATGATCAAGGCGGGGTCGGCCTCGAAGGCGGCGGCGATTTGATGCGCCAGGTCGATGCGGTTGATGGCTTCGCTGCCGAAACAGTGAAATACGCCATTGCCGGGGTGGCTGTGTCTACGCGCCACATCGTGCGCAGCCAGGCGCAGCAGCATATCAGCGCAATCCGACGCCAAAGTTGGATGCGCGACATCGTTGACTTTGGGTCCCGTCCAGACCTCCGCCGGCCGCCCGGCCGCCAGCCGATAAATGACATAGACGGAGAAATCGAAGCCCAGGCCATTCTCCTTGCGCGCCAGCGACGGGGCGGCGTAATTCAGGCCATAGATGCCCGCCAACCGGCCGATTCCATAGTTCAGGCCGTCCATGGCGCTCAAATCTCGCTCGGAAGCCAGCTTCATCACGCCGTAATAGTTGACCGGATTCGGTGGCGATGTCTCATCGACCAGGTCAACCTGGCCATCAAAGACCCAATCTGACGAGACGAAGACCAGCCGCGCCCCGACCTCGCGGCAGGCTTCCGCCAGCGCCCGCGTTCCATCCACCATGATTGACCAGCACAATTCGCGATTGGCGCGCATGAACAGCTGATCGAGAATGGCGGCGCAGTGGATGACCGCATCGGGCTTGTATTTGAGAATTGACGCGCGGATAGCTTCATGGTCTGCCAGGTTCAGCGGGTCCAGCTCGTAATCGACGCGCCATTCCGGTTCCGGCCCATATTGGGCGGCGATGATTTCGCTGCCTCGCCGCCGCGCCAGGCGAATGATGTTGCTGCCGACGAGGCCGGTGCCGCCGGTCACATAAAGTCGCATTGTTTTCTCCTCAGCATGACCGCGTTGCCATTAAGATTTGCGAAGGCGCGCGCCCAACTCGGCGACGCGGCGGGCCTTCTCGCCATAAGCGTCGCGCAGGGACGCGGCGCTGGCCTGGCCGGATTGCGCCAGGTCAATGATGATCTGTTCCGCGGCCGCGAATTCGGCGCAGGCGTCGGCGAGGTCAGCGGCGATTTCCACGGGGATCGTCGTGACGCCGTTTGCATCGCCGTGGAGCAGGTCGCCGGGATAAACGCTGAGCCCGCCTATCTGCAGCGGCACATGCAGATCCAGCAGGTGATTGTAGCCGTGCGAGGCGACGAGGCCATCGCAGAAGACCGGCATGTTCAGAGGCGCGATCCCGGCGAAGTCACGGCCCGGGCCGTCGGTAACCAGACCGACCGCGCCGAATGCCTGGAAGGAATTGCACATGACATCGCCGAACACCGCCGCTGAACCGCTGGCATCGAGGTTCTGCAAGACGGCCACCGCCGGCCCCGGCAACTCGCCGAATCGGTCGATGAGATCCGGCGCCGCGGCGCTGCATTGCGGATTGGGCTCGACAAAGGTGCGGCAGGTCGCGGTTGAGGCGTAACCGACCATCGGCGGCAAGAGCGGGAAGGCCGCCTTTATCTCGCGGGTCATGAAGCCGCGATTGCGCGGACGCAGCTCGAATAATTCGATGACGTTGCAAATGGTCGCCGAATCGTATTCGCGCAGCTTGTCCAATACATTGTTCTGAAGCATTTGGAATTCTCCTTGGCCATTACACTGCCGGCGCGTTAAGCGCTAACTTTGCGCGCGCATCGATTCGACATACAGCGCCTGGCTGGGCATGATATTGGCGACATTCGCGTTTTCGCCGAAGAGGCTGAAGTAAAGTTGCAGATTGTCATGCCAGAGCATGGGACCTTCCTTCGGCGATGTCGCCTCGAAAACGATGTTTTCAAGCCCAAGCGCATCGACCACTTTGCCGATTTCCCGCGCGGTATTCTCGCCCTGCAGGTCAAATTCTTCATGGTCGATCATGAGCATGAAAGCGCCGTCCTCAAGGGCGGCCGCGGCGCCGCGCAGAATCTCACCGGCGCTAGCGGCTCGCGGCGCCAGGCTGCGATTCCAGTGATGCAGCGGATGGTGCTCCTGAATGACGCGCATACTCAGTTCACGCGCCAGTTTGCGCCAGGCCTTCCATTGCGCGGGGCTGACCTCGTCGGTGGTGTTCATGAATTCGATGACGCGAAAGCCCAGGGCGCGCCCCGCCTCGATGGCGCTTTCGACGACGCCGTGTTGGTAGGCTTGCATGAAAAATGAGTGGTCCAGATAAGGCTCGACCGCAAAGCGTTGATAGGTCGCAATCTTGCGCTTGAGCCAATCTTGCGGGCTGCCTAGGATCTGTGAAGTGACGATCTTCACGTAGTCGAGGCGTTCCGCCGCCACTTCAAGAAAGTCTTCCAACTCGACCAAGCCCATGCGTTCGATGTATTGTGGCGCTTCGTCGTAGCCGACGTCTTTGAGCCAGGTCTGCCGCAGCGGGCGCGGCTTGGGATAAGCGGGAATGTTGAATACTTCCTGCATGGATTTTCCAGGCATGCTGTCTCCTTTTTCAGCTTGAGTCCGGTCTATATTGCCAGGATAATAATGCCATTTGCGTCCTGTTGCCATGTGGCATGCCGACGCCCGCTCCATGTTCTTTGCCATTCATGACTCTGGTACAATCAATTCAGTCCCTGCGCCCTTGGAAGGAGCCCATGCGAACAAGCAAAGTCATCCATATCGTCAGCTGTCATGCCGAAGGCGAGGTCGGCAACGTGATTGTGGGCGGGGCGCCGCAGCCACCCGGAGAAACGCTTTGGGAGCAATCGCGCTGGATCGCGCAAGATGGGGCGCTGCGTCAATTTGTGCTGAACGAACCGCGCGGCGGCGTCTTTAAGCATGTGAACTTGCTTGTCCCGCCGAAGAATCCGAAAGCCGCTTATGGCTTCATCATCATGGAGCCGGAGCATACGCCGCCGATGTCCGGCTCGAACACGATCTGCGTCGCCACTGTGCTGCTGGATACAGGCATGGTCGAAATGACTGAACCGGAGACGGTTTTCCAGCTCGAGGCGCCGGCTGGGCTGGTGCAAATCCGCGCCTTCTGCCGGGAGGGCAAAGCGCGGAGCATCGAGTTTCAGAATGTGCCGTCCTACGTCGATAAACTCGACGCCCGCTTGGAAGTTGAGGGCATGGGCACGTTAACCGTAGACGTCGCCTATGGCGGCGACAGCTTTGTTCTGGTCGACGCGCCGTCGCTGGGCTTCGAGGTGGTCCCGGATGAAGCGCATGATCTGGCGCAGATGGGCGCGCGAATCACCGCCGCCGCCAATGAGCAGCTGGGTTTCCAACATCCGATTCATGAGGAATGGAACCAGATTTCCTTTTGCCAATTCACGCTGCCGGTGGAGCGGAGCGATGGCGCGCTGACAGGGCGGAACACGGTGGCCATTGATCCGGGCAAGCTTGATCGATCGCCCTGCGGCACGGGCTGCTCGGCGCGGATGGCGGTGCTGCATGCGCGCGGCGAGATGGCGCCTGGCGATCGTTTTCTGGCGCGCTCAATTATCGGGTCGCGCTTTGATTGCCATATCGCCGGGGTCGCCAGCGTCGGCGGGCGGGCGGCGATCATACCTCGGATACGCGGGCGAGCCTGGATAACGGGCACGCAGCAACTGATGCTCGATCCTGAAGACCCCTGGCCGCTGGGTTATCGCTTGACGGATACCTGGCCAAAGTCAACGGGCGGCGCCTAAAGCCGATTGAGCCAGACGGTCATTGGCCCGGCGCCGCGATGCCCCCAGGCATAATAAGGAACGGCGGTGATATCATGTGTCTCGGCTTGCTCGTCGAGCGCCTGGCCGCCGATAGTTGTGATGCCCCCAAGCAGTTCCGGTCGATGTTCCGCGCTCAATGGCGCGTCGTCATCCAGATGGAGATCAAGAACAGGCGCCTCATTGTCGACCGCCTCCAAGGCGTAGACCAAGGGACCCCGTTCAAGGGCCACCATGCCGCGCAATTCGTCGACGGCCCGATGCGCGATAACCCGCCGCGGCGCGAGCGGCAAGCGCAGCCAGATTTGAGTCGAGCCTCGCCATTCGCGCTCCAGATTGATGTAACCATCCTCAAGCACATAGAGGATTATCATGCCGTCCATGGAGAGATGGGCGCTATCATAGCTTGTTCGGACATAGCGGTACAAATCGCTGGGGAGCGGCTGATTGCGCGTGTAGCCGGGCAGGCGCAGTTTCAAGTTGAAACGCAGCGGCTTCGAAACACTGATATCCAGAACGATATTGCCATCCCAGGGATAATCGGTCGCTTGCCGAATGCGCAGTTCAGTATTGTCGATGCGGAAGCGCCCTTCGCCGGCGATGAAGAGATTGACGTAAATTTCGCGCTGGCGCTGGGCGTAGATGTAACCTGAGAGCGCGGGAAGCAGGCGCACGACATTTGTCGGGCAGCAGGCCGTTTGATACCAGGGCTGCCGCGACATGGCGATTTCGCGATTGAATTGATATTCGCCATCGCAAGCCAGCGGATTGACATAGTAAAACGAGCGCCCGTCCATGCCGACGCCGGATAGGAAACCGTTGTAGAGCGTGCGCTCGAGGATGTCGATGTACTTGGCCTCGCCCGTCAACAGAAACATGCGCTGATTCCAGAATATGCTGGCTTGGGCGGCGCAGGTTTCGTTGTAGGCGGTCAAGTTGGGCAGTTCGTAATCATCGCCGAAAGCCTCTCCCTCGTGGCGCGCGCCGATTCCGCCAGTCAGCGACAGCTTCTTCCCGACCACGTTGTCCCACAATCCTGTGACGGCGGCGCTATAGTCTGCGTCGCCGGTGAGCGCGGCAATATCAGTCATGCCGGCGAACATGTAAGCGGCGCGGACGGCATGCCCGACGGCCTCGCGCTGTTGGGTCACGGGCAGGTGATCTTGACAATTGGGACCGTAGAGCTCGCGGCCATTGGCTTGCCCGCGCTCGTCCAGGAAAAACTTCGCCAGGCGCAGATAACGCTCGTCGCCGGTGACGCGGTACAGGCGGACCAGGCCGATTTCGATTTCCTGATGCCCGGGCACATCGCGCAGCTTGTCGGGGCCGAAAACAGCGTCAATCAGATCGGCATTCTTTATCGCCACATCAAGGAAGCTGCGCGCGCCGGTCGCTTCATAGTGGGCGACCGCGGCTTCGTACATGTGCCCCACGTTGTAGAGTTCGTGGTTGACCCAGAGGTTTGACCAGCGAGCGGGTCCGCAATTCTCGTCGATGTTTGCCGGGTCGATCGTGCGCGCCGTGTAGAGGTAGCCGTCGCCTTCCTGGGCGGCGGCGAACTTGGCAATCAGGCTGTCCAGGTAGGCGGCGAGTTCAGGGTCTGGCTTTACTTGCAGAGCATAGGCGGCGCCTTCGACCACTTTGAAGACATCGGAATCGTTGTAGAAGATGCCTTCGTGCGCCCCGTCCATCAACCCGCCGGCTTTGTCAAAATTGTCGATGCGGCCGGTTTCTTCACATTTCTCGAAATCGTAGGGGATGGTCACGTTGACGGCGGCGTCGACGCGCGGCTTCCAGAATCGATCGTCAATTTGTACATCCGTGAATGGGACAGGTTTAATCGGGTAATCGCTGTTGACATCGTTCACGGAGTGGTCTCCTTTTGGCTGGCAACGGGAAAAGCGGCGATGCGCAAGCCGGTCGACCCAAATGGAATCAGCGTGATATTCTCAATTGGGGAATCGGTGGCATGCGGGCCGACATCGATATCGGCGGCAGAATTATCGGCGAGCTGCCATTGAGGCAATTTCCTGGCGGCGACAGTCAAGCGGACCGGCGGGCTCTCGCTCGCAAATGGCAAATCGCCCGGCTCCGATTCTTCGACGGCGAGACCGGCGAGCACAGTGTCCTCATCCGGCAGCAAGCCATAATTCCAGTCCGATTTGGGGTACACTTCCCAGTCGGCATGTGGCAATTCGCCGGCGATCTGCCGCCAGTCTTCCTCGATCTCCGAGCCGAAGAGCAGCGGTCCGCGATAGACCGACAGCAAGCCCTTATGCCCCTGGCCAAGCCGCAGTTCCATTGGCAGCTCCAGCGTGATGCTGTCACCGGAACGCCAGGTCCGTCTAAGCCTGTGGAAGCTTCCGGCGGCGCGGACTCTGCTTTCTTCGCCACAGACGGTCAAGATCGCTTCGTCCGCCCACTGCGGGATGCGCAATTGCAGATCAAATTCGCAGGCTGAATCCAGCTCGATGTCAAAGCGAACCACGCCCTTGAAAGGATAATCTGTCGTTTCGGTCAGGCGAATGGGCACACCGTCGGCGACGCGAGTGGTGACTTGACAAGGCGCGTAGGCGATGGCAGCCAAACCGCCGCTCGGGGTCGCCATGGCGAGGCTCTTGGTGTATTTGGGCCAAGCCTGGTGCATATTGGCGGTGCAGCAGCCGAAGTGCGGCTCCAGGCCGTAAATGTTGGATTCGTCGCTGTTGTTGGTCCAGTTTCGCTTTGCCACCGTCGCCAGCGCCTGATTGACTTGCTGGTCATATTGATGCGCCCACATATCAGACGTGAAGGTGGCGGGAAAGGCGTTGTAGGCGGCGCGCTCCAGCAGATCGCCGAAGAAAGGATCGCCATGTATGCGCGTCAGTTCTTCCAGCGAATACATGAATTCCGCGACGGCGCATAACTCAGTGCCGCTGACCGGCGACCTGCCGTTGAGGTGTTCGTCGCCGCTGAAGATGCCGTTGGGCTGGCCATGGTGGCGCATCAGATTTTCAATGCCGAGGCGCGACGCCATGCGGTGCCAGGGTTTGCCCGTCTGCACGTAGAAGACGCCGCCGGCTTTGACGCCCATCGCGTTGTTCGGGGCGTGGGTCATCATCCCGCCGTCCCATTCCGCCAGCGGCAGAATGTCACGCAGGCTGTAATTCGCTTGCAGCTCGGGCCAGTCCAGCGTGCGATCGATCAGCATCTGCGCCAGGTCCAGCAAGAAGGCGTCGCCGGTGATGTTGTAGAGCCAATGCGCGGCCAGCACGTTGTCCATCGCGCGCGCCCAAGCCCACATGTGCAGCGGCCGCGCCGGCAAGACGCGCAGCTGATAACGGAAATAATTGCGCATCAATTCGAGGACGCGCAGGTCATCGCTGACCTCAAAGTGCATCATCAGCACCTTGAGCATGACCATCCGCGGCCACCAGTCCGGGTCGCGCGTGCCGAAAAAGCCGCGCTCGTCCTGGCTGTTCAACGTCCATTCGATCCAGGGCTCGAGCTTTTGGAGAAGGCGCTCGTCTTCGAGCAGATGCGCGAGCGGCAGCAAGCCGTCGAGATAATATGGTCCGCGCTCCCAGGACTCGCCATCGCCGCCCAGCCAGCCGCTGTCGGGCCCGACCGACGGCCAGAATTCATCGAGGTGTCCCGTTAAGCCATTCGCCTGCGCGCGCAGTTGATTGAGCAGCCAGCCCCGCGGTTTAATGGCGCCCAGCGGCAGCGCTTGAAACGCGGCGGGATGCAATGGCGCGCGATTTTGCGGCAATTTGTCCATGAGTTGTCCTTGTGATGCCCCCGGTTAATTCTTGACTGCGCCGCCCATCAGCCCGTCCATGTAGTAGCGTTGCAGCGCCAGGAAAATCGCCAGGCTGGGAATAATGGAGACGATGACGCCGGCTTGCAGCGCGCCCCAATTCACGTCTCCCCAGATGCCATAGCGAATAGTGGTGAGAAAAACTGGCAGGGTGAATTTGTCTTGATCGGACATAAAGATCAGCGCGGCGAGAAACTCGTTCCAGGAGTTGATAAAAGCGTAGATCGCCACGGTCACGATGCCGGGCAGCACAAGACGCAGCATGAGCCGATAGAGGATGCTCAAGGAACTGCAGCCATCCAGCAGCGCTGATTCTTCGATCTCATGGGGAACGGCGAGAAAGCTGTTGCGCATCAGAAAAATGCCGAAGGGCAGTTGAAAGGTAATGTATACCAGGGCGAGCCCGAAAAGCGTGTCGTGCAGGTCGACCTGAACGATCATGACAAAGAGCGGAATCAAGATGGACTGGAAGGGGATCATCAAGGTCGAAAGCACCATGATGAACAAGACATTCTTGCCGGGGAAGTTAAAGCGCGCGAAGCCATAACCGCCAAGTGTGCTCAGCACAATGCTGCCCGCGACCGTGATCAAAGCGACAACGGTACTGTTGTAAACGTGCTGCGCAATGCCGATTTTGCCGTAGGTGGTGAGCTCCTCGTAATTCTCGAAGGAGATTTCCGTCGGCAGATAGGTCGGCGGCACGGCCACGGCTTCGGCCGGCAATTTGATGGAGTTGATGAATGACCAAAATATCGGAAAGAGGAAGAGGATGGCGACAATAACCAGCACAACATAGCGCAGAGTCAATAAGGCGCGACGCCGCAGCCGGCGGATTTCTTGCTGCGAGCGTTTGGCCTGGGCGTCGAGGGCGGTCGCGCTCATCTATTCCTTCTCCCGCAAGACATACAACTGCAGACCCGTCAGCGCGACCAGAATCCCAAGCAGAACGATAGACATAGCCGCGCCGTAACCCATCTTGAAATAAGTGAAGGAATTGTTGAATATCCAGAAGACGATGGAGATTGTGCTGTTTCGCGGTCCGCCGCGCGTCATGATATAGAACTGGTCAAAGGACAGCACGGAGCCGATGACCGACAGGACCAAGGCGAGCGCGATGGTGCGGCGCATCAACGGCAAGGTGATGTAGAAGAGCTTGCGGAAGTAACCGGCGCCATCGACCTCGGCCGATTCATAGAGCTCGTCGGGGATGGCCTGCAAACCCGCCAGCAGCAGGATCATGGTGAAGCCGACCGTCTTCCAGACCACCGACAGAATGATCACGTTCATGGCTGTGTTGGGCCGGCCAAGGAAGAGCTGCGCCTTGGGGACCAGATTCAGGTCCAGCAGAATCTTGTTGAAGATGCCGATGCGGTCGTCCACCATCCAGACCCAAAGCAGACTGGATACACCCAGGCCGATGACAACCGGCAAGAAGAAAATCGTGCGAAAGATGCCGATATAGCGAATATTGTGGCGGACCAGCGACGCCAGTATGAAGCCCAGAATGAATATGGGCGGCGTGACTAGAGCGGTGTAGCGAAAGGTGAAATCGAGGCTCTTGAGATACTGGCGGTCTTTGGATAATTCCTGATAATTTTCCAATCCGGTGAAGGCTCGTTCTCCGAAAAGGGGCCAGTCGTGAAGAGACATGTAGGCGGTCATAAGCAGTGGGATGATGAAAAACACCGTCACGAAGGCGACAGTCGGGGTGACGAATAGCAGCCCCGTCAACTTGCGGCGCTGCTGCCAACTGAGATTCAACAACGCGATTGAACCAATCAAGTGGAGACGCTTTCCTGGCGTTGCCACCGACGAGAATCCGCAGGCGCGCTCTCACGGAGCGATGTCGGGCAGACAGGCCGCGACGCCCCTGCAAGCATCGGCTGCTGATTCGCCTGCCAGGCCGAAACCCGGCAGGCGCGTAGTAATCGAAAGGCGCGGGTCCCTGTCCGGGCGGGCTAACCTTCCATAATCTGCGTGAATCGTTCTTGCCCGAGCTCGAGCGCGCCGTCGATGTCGCCGTCCAGGATGGCGATTTGAAGCATCTCCAGCCAGGGACCGTTGGGGTCGTTGAACAAGTCGTTGTAGACGACGGTGTAGGGCGTAAAGCCCACAGCCAAAGCGCTGGCGGCGGTCATTTGGCGATCATCGCCCTCGAAGTAAGGGTTATCGACCAGCTCGAGGCGGACCGGAATCTGCCCGTTGGCGGCATAGATTTCGATTTGGGCTTCGTCGCTCATGGTCCATTCGATGAAGCGCCAGGCTTCTTCGACATGTTCGGAGCCGCTTGCAATCGCGATGACATCGCCGCCGCCGAAGGAGGCCGCGCCGCCCTCTTTGCCCGGAATATGGAAGACGCCGAAGTTCAAATCGGGATGATCGTTCGTGAAGAGCGGGATCGCAAAGTTGCCCATACCGGCCATGCCGATATTGCCGGCGGCAAAGGCGTTGACGAAATTGGCGCCGTTGTCAATGCTGGCGCCCTCGGGTACCAGCCCCTCTTCCCAGATCGTATTGTAGAACGCAAGCGCATCGCGGACGATCGGGTCGCTTGTGATGGTCGCTTCGGCGTAGTCGTCGCTGAGCACATCGCCGCCGCTGGCCCAGATGAAAGGCAGGAAGGTGAAGGCGTTGCAGCCGGCGCAGTTCATCGAGAACCAATAGCGGTAGATCTCGTCGCCCAAAGCATTGATGGCGCGCATCGCATCCAGCATCTCGTCCCAGGTTGAGGGCGGATTATCCGGGTCCAGGCCCGCCTGCTCAAACAGGTCGATGTTGTAGACGATGAAAGAGCCGTCAACCCCCGTCGGCACGGCGTAGTTGCGTCCTTCATACATGCCCAGTTCCATGTGCGCCGGCGTCAAGCTGTCGGCATAGGGCAGTTCCCGGACGAATTCGGTGATATCGACCAATTGACCGGCAGCCGAGAATGCTGGTGTGTAAATCAAATCAATGCTGGCGATATCGGGCGGTTCGCCGGCGGCGATGGCGGCGCCCATCTTGGTGACGAACTCCGCCGACGGGATGACGGTCAACTCGATCTGGCTGTCGTTGTTGGCGTTCCACTCATCGACCATCGCCTGCGTTTGAAAGGGAATCGACCGAACCCACATCGTCATGTTGATCTGGTCGTCCTGCGCGGCGAGCGGCAGGCTGCCAATGACAAGAACAAAGGCGAGAACAAGAAGCAGCGGCTTACGAGAATTCATAGCATGGATCCTTTCTGAACCGAACTAATTTCGTCACAAATGGGTATTGAACCGCCGGCACTCCCTCCCCGGTCACCAGGTACAGCAGTTATTGAGAGGTCGGCGCCGACAGGCCCAAGACCGCGACTGTGCAAGTTTATACCATATTCTGGTCTCTTGCCAAAACGCGCTGCTTTTATGAGCCGGGCCAGGGGGAGTAGAGTACCCGTCAGTTGAATCCCGACGGGCACTAAAACTGCTTTGCTTAGCCTTCCGCCATGATCTGGGTGAAGCGTTCCTGCGCCACTTCCAGCGCGCCGTCGATATCGCCATCCAGAACGGCCACCTGGAACATTTCCAGCCAGGGACCGTTGGGGTCGTTGAATAACCGCGGGAAGACCGTCGACCAGGGCGCGTGACCGACCGCCAATGCCGAAGCGGCGGTATGCTGGCGCTCATCGCCCTCGAAGTATTCGTTGTCGACGAGAGACAGACGGACGGGAATCTGACCGTTAGCGGCGTAGATTCCGAGCTGCGCCTCTTCGCTCAATGCCCACTCGATATGTCCTCCTCATCTAGCTTTGCGCGCATCACTGATTCCTGCCTCCAACCGCCCGCTCAAAGCAGATTCGGCGGGACGCCCAACTGCCGAAACGCCGCGCAGGCCGCGTCAAGGTGCGCCTTGCCCCCGCTCAGCGATATCTGCAAATGGCCGGGAATCAGGGCGTCGAAATCGTAGGGCTCCAACTTGAACATGCTGTCGGCGTAGGCGTCGATGCGGCAGTCGTGGATGTTCTGCCAGACGACCTTGCCGCCCCAAAATACCAGGTCGGCGCCAAGCAGGTAGACGCGGTCGCCGCCGCGCATGAGGAAGCTGAGGTGGCCATCGCAATGGCCCGGTGTTTCAAAGGTCTCCAATTGAAGATTGCCCACTCTGACCACATCGCCCTCGACCAGCTCTACATCGACGGGGCAGGGCGGAAGATGAAACTCGTCGGGATAGAAGCCGGCTGCCTTGGCAACATCAAGCGCGACCGCTTTCTCGTCCGCTTCACGAATGACGGGGGCGGCGAAGGCGGATGAATAGACCTCGACCTCAAGCCGCTTCTGCGCTTCCGCCGCCGCGCCGATGTGGTCGCAGTGGTAGTGGGTCAGGATCAGCTTGCGGATCTTGCCCGGATCCAGCCCGTCGCCGCGGATGTTGTCGAGAATCGTATCGAAATCGCGTTCCATTCCCATGCCGGGGTCAACCAGGGCGAGTTCATCGCCGCTGTTGAGGACGAAGACGTGGCAATCCAGGTGGCCCGATAAACCGAAGCCGAAATAGCCGCCGCCGACCACATGCAAATCGCTTGTCATTTTCATTTGTTTGCTCCACAAGAAACCTTTGGCTTACAAGTAGAACGAACTCGCCCCCGTTCGTCAAGGAAAGCCAGCCGACCGCATGATATACTCGCGCCATTGACATGGATGACCTGGAGACTGTTATGCTGCTTGGAATCGACCATATCGTCATCGCGGGACCCGACTTGGATACGCTGACGGCGAGCTTCAAGGCGCTCGGTTTCAATGTGGTCGGCGGCGGAAGGCACCCGATCGGCTCTTATAATTCTTTGATCGGGCTGGGCGATGGCGCCTACATTGAGCTGCTTTCATTCTACGAAGACAGCCCGAAGCACTATTGGTGGGATGCGGTGCAAAGCAAAGGCGGCGGATTAATCGATTTCTGTATGCAGACGGATGACATCCGCGGCGACTATGCGGCATTCGCGGCGCAGGGCGTTGAGATGAGCCCGCTGGTCGGCTTGAGCCGCGTCCGCTTTGACGGCTATCAATTGTCCTGGCTGAATAACGAAATCTACGGGCAGTTCCAGGGTCTCATCCCTTTCATCATCGAAGATGAAACGCCGCGCGAAGAACGCCTGCCAAAGGACAAGGATCACGAGAATGGCGTCACCGGCATCGACAGCATCACGCTGGCCGCCCGGAATATCGGCTTGGCGGCGCGCGTCATGAGCGCCGTCCTGGGTGAAGGCGGGTCGCCAATGCGCGACGATGCCTTGCAGGCGTCGGGCTATATTTATGAAGTGGGTCCGCATCGGCTGGAGTACTTGACGCCCGATGACGAGAGCAGCCCATTGCATCAACATATTGCGCTGAAACGGCCGACGCCGTATCGGATCCGCTTCAAGACAGCGGGCGCCAAGGCCTTCATTGAGCCGGAGGATGCGGCCGGCGCGCGCCTGGAGTTCGTCTAGGCAGTCGCCGTTTCGTTTTGGCAGCCCCCGCAAGTTTGGATATACTTTGGGAGAGGCTGGATATCGGCCCGGGAACGGTCGATTATGGCTTGAACAGTTGAAAGAATCTTCTTGTGGAAAGGACAATGGATGAGCGCAAAACGAACATACCCCGAGTGGATGGGCAAGATGCGGGCTTTAAACGCTGAGGAAATCCAGGAATTCCTCGCTGGTCCCATCGTCGCGCGCATCGCCACGGTCGACAGCAAAGGCGACCCCTACATCACACCGGTCTGGCAGGAATGGGATGGCGAGCACATGTGGATCATTCCACGCGCGAAAACCATCTTCGCCCAGCATCTTCTGCGCACCCCGCGCTGCTCGGTGTCCTGCGCCCTCGATAGCAGCCCCTACACGCGGGTGCTGTTCCGCGGTCCGGCGGAAGTTGTGGCGGGGCCTGCCCTGATGCACGGCGAATGGCTGGAGATCGGCCGCCGGATGTCGATTCGGTATTTGGGCGAGCGCGGCCCGGAGTATTTGGAGCCGTCGAGGGTGCGTCCACGTTATTTGGTCAAGATTACGCCGGAAAAGACGATCTCCTGGGAAGGCGTCGAGTGGGCGGCGAGGTATCTGGATGATCAGGATGCGCCGGCCGCCCCGCACTGACTCGCCGTTTCGGGCATTCCCCGGGGCGAAGCCCGCAGACCCTCTCGGTCATAAGGGAGGCGCATGAGCTTGGCAAAGACCCGGATCAATCCGGCGCTTGACGCAAACTGGCGATTGCGCGCCTTCATAGCCAATTACGGCGTATATATCGCACTGCTTGTTCTATTGCTCGCCGCGGCCGTCCTGACGCCGAAACTATACGCTGTCAACACCATCGCGGTTGTGATGCGGCAGGCGTCGCAGTTGGGCATCGTCGCGATCGGCCAGACGATGATCCTGCTGGTCGCCGGTCTCGATCTATCGATCGGCGGCATATTCATCATGACGTCGATTGTGGTGGCGGAGGTGACCAACGGTCGCGATGAGATGGTGATACCGGCGATTCTGATTTCGCTCGCGCTTGGCGCATTGATCGGGGCCGGCAACGGCGTCCTGGTGACGAAGCGGCGCGTGCCCCCGTTTGTGGCGACATTGGGGATGCTGGTTTTGGTCAAAGGCGCGACGCAAGCTTATACAAGAGGCGTGCCGGGCGGGTTCGTGCCGGAAGTCTTGGACATCGTCAATCAATCCTGGTTTGTGCTTTCGATTCCGCTGCTGCTGTGGCTGGGGCTGAACGCCCTGTTCATTTTCGTCTTGCGCGGCACTGCTTACGGGCGCAAGGTCTACGCCGTGGGCAGCAACAGCGAGGCGGCGCATCTTTCGGGCATACCGGTCGACGCCATACGGATTTCCGTTTACATCCTCGGCAGCTGCCTGGCGGTGGTTTCCGGCGTCGTGCTCACGGGCTATGTCGGCTATGTGGACCGCTTCATCGGCACCGGATTGGAACTTGATTCGATCGCCGCGGCGATCGTCGGCGGGACGGCCTTTGTCGGCGGGCGCGGCGGCTTGCTGGGCACTATCGCCGGCGTATTGATAATTCAGATTCTAAGCACGATGGCGATTCTGATGGGCTTGGATATTGAAGTGCAGTTCATCATTAAGGGCTTGGTGATTCTGGGCGCTGTCACCTTGTACAGCGTCGCCAGCACTGAAGAATGAGGGGCCTGGAGTAAAGGAGGCGGATCGGGACAAACAAATCGTTGGCGGGTTTGTCAGGCGCAGTTACGCGTTTTGACAATTAGAAAAACTTAAGGAGGAAAGGAAATGTTTAGGAAGTGCATAACCATGCTGTTGATGCTGTCTCTGCTTCTCGGCACGTCGCTTGTGTCGATTGGCCAAGACAGCGAAATGATGGAGTTCGAAATCACGCAAGAGATGATAGACGCGTCGCCATACTTGCAGAGCGTGCTCTCGCGTCTGGATGAAGTCTATGACACCAGCGAATTTCGCAAGGAACCACCCTATCGCATCGCGCTAGCGGCGCAAGGGACTAGCAACGCTTGGTCTGCGCTCTTTGATGCGCACGCCTACTGGTGGGTGGAATTACTGGGAGAAGAGGTTGTATCCGAGCTGCTGTACGGCGACGCGCAAGCCAGCGCCGATGTTCAAGTGCCGCAGGTGGAAGACTTGCTGGCGCAGGAGCCGGACGCGCTGATCCTGGTGCCGATGGGGGCGGCCGCGCTTTCCGCGCCGGTCGAGCGGGCGATGATGCAAGGCGTTCCCGTCATCTTATGCGCCAGCGCGGTGGAAACCGACAACTTCGTCACCGAAGTCGGCACCAATCTCTTCACAGTCGGCGCAAACTTGGCGCAATGGCTGATTGACACGGTCGGCGCCGATGGCAACTTCCTAATGATGACCGGCATCCCGGGCGTGACCACATCAGTCATCATGGAAGAGGGCGCGCTGGCGGTCTTCGAGTCGGCCGGCATTGAGCTGCTCGACAACCAGCCGGGCATGTGGTCGCCGGCTGAGGGCAAGAAGATTATGGAGACCTGGATCGCGCAGTACGGCGACGAAATCGATGGCATCTGGACTGGCGGCGCGCAGATGGCGCAAGGCATCATCAGCGCTTATGAAGACGCCGGCATGGAAATCCCGCCAATCGCGGGCGGCGAGATGCAGAACGGCTTCCTGCGTTCGGCGATGGAACACGGCTTTGAATTCTACGCCTGGATGTACCCGAATGCGATGATTACGATCTGTCTTGACGTCGCCATTCATGTACTGCAAGGGGAGCCAACCCCGCGCTTCATCGATTTCGTCGACACCATGCCGGAAGCGCGTCCCTTCACCGATGCCGAGGCTGAGGACTATATCCGGCCGCAATGGAGCGACGACGTACACGGTCCAATCCTCATGCCCGATGAAAAACTGGCGGAGCTTGGCTTCCTGGTGGAAGAAGAGTAGGCTCGGCCGATAGAACTTGTAGGGGCGTTTCGCTGGAAACGCCCATCTCCGCTTAATGTATGTGGGCGGCTCTACGGGTCGCTTTTCGCAACGCGGAATTGCCAATTCGGGCGACTTGATAAGTCGCCCCTACAAGTCTTTTAGCGAGACGTCGGTGGTCGCATGAGCGAATACATCCTGGAGATGCGAAACATCTCCAAGTCATTTGCCGGTGTGCAAGCGTTGAAAGACGTCTCGATCCGCTGCAAGCCCGGCCAAGTTTATGGGCTTGTGGGCGAGAATGGCGCCGGCAAATCGACTTTGATGAAGATCCTGGCGGGCGCGTACAAGGCGGACGCCGGCGAGATCATCTACAAGGGGCAGCGGCGCGAGGGGGCGTCGGCCGGCGACGTCATCGACAGCGGGATCAGCATCATCTACCAGGAACTGGCGCTCGTGCCGCGGATGTCTGTTGCCGAGAACATCTTTCTCGGGCGGGAGCCACAGCGCGCTTTCGGCATCCTGGACTTGAAATCGCTGCATGAACGCGCCGCCAAGCTGACCGCGCGCCTCGGCATTTCGATGGACACGAGCCTGCCCGTCAGCGAGTTGACGGTCGCCCAGCGCCAATTGGTCGAGATCGCCAAAGCGCTATCGCAAAACGCCGACCTGATCGTCATGGATGAGCCGTCGGCGATCCTGGCCGGCAGCGAGCTGGACCAGTTGTTTCGCATTATCTCGTCGCTGATTGCCCAAGGCGTTACCATCATTTACATCTCTCATCGGCTGGACGAGGTCTTTCGCATCGCCGACGAGGTGACGGTGCTCAAAGATGGCGAGTTGGTCGAAACGCGCCCCATCGATGAACTGGATCGTCAAACGCTGGTCAAGCTCATGGTTGGGCGCCCGCTGGATGAGATCTTCCCCCAGACGGATCACGAGCAGGGCGAGCTGGTGCTGGTGGCGGAGAATGTGTCCACCGATACCATCCTCGAAGGGGCCAGCCTGGAGTTGTACAAAGGCGAGATTCTGGGTATCGCTGGCATGGTCGGCTCCGGGCGGACGGAGCTGGCGCGCGCGCTCTTTGGGGCGGACCCCTTGACGAGCGGGACGGTCAGCCTGGTTGGCGAGGAGGGCGCGCTTTGGACCACGCCGGCGAAGGCGATTGAATCAGGCTTGGTGCTGGTGCCGGAGGACCGCAAGTCGCACGGTCTGTTCACATCTTTATCGGTTCGCGTCAACATCACGCTGCCGATACTCTCGCGGCTCACGCGCTTCGGCATCATGCAAAGCCAGGCGGAGCGCGCAATCGTCGAGGCGGCGCGGGACCGCCTGTCCATCGTGATGGCATCGTCCGATCAGGAGGCGCAGTACCTCAGCGGCGGCAACCAGCAGAAAGTTGTCCTGGCCAAGTGGCTGGAGACGGATCCGGCTGTCGTCATCTTGGATGAACCGACGCGCGGTGTTGATGTGGGGGCGAAATTCGAGATTTACCGGTTGATGCGCCAGTTGAATGATCGCGGGATTGCAATAGTGATGATCTCGTCCGAGCTGCCCGAGGTGATCGGCATGAGTGATCGCATCCTGGTGATGAACAATGGACGCATCGTTGGCGAAGTCGCCCGGGAAGAAGCGACCGAAGCCGGCATCATCGAGCTCGCGACCATGGCGGGCGCGGGGGCGAATTAGCATGAACCTCTCGGCGCGTCTCTTCGGCGGGCTCTCCGCTTCGCAGCGCCTGTTTCTGCGGCGCTACGGGCCCATCTTCGCGGTATATGGTTTCATCATTGTATTGTTCATCATCGGCGCCACGCAGTCAGAGCGCTTTCTGACGGTTCGGAATCTGACGAATGTAGCGCGCCAATCCGCTTTTCTGGGCATCGTCGCCTTGGGCCAGATGCTCGTCATATTGACCGCCGGCATTGACCTGTCCATCGGCTCTCTGGTGAAGCTGTCGATTCTGGTATCCGCCATCGTGATGAATGGCGAGACGAACAATCAGGGCGCGGCCATCGTGGCGACGCTGGGCTTGGGATTGCTGGTTGGCCTCATTCACGGCTTTCTCGTCAATGAAGTGAAGATCGCGCCATTCATTGTCACGCTGGCTTCGCTCGGCCTATTGCGCGGCATCAGCCTCAGCATTTCCACATCGCCTGTGGGTTCGGCCAGCCGTCCATTTATCATGTTCTATGTGCAGAAGATTGGGCCGATTCCGGTCATCGCGCTCATTTTTGCTCTGCTGCTTGTTCTCACCGCTCTGCTGCTGCGTTACACCGCCTTCGGCAAATACCTGTATGCCATCGGCGGCAACATCGAAGTGGCGCATCTCTCAGGTGTGCCGGTGAAGCTGACGCGCTACGGGGTCTACGCGATCTGCAGCATCAGCGCCTCAATCACGGGCTTGCTGTGGCTCTCGCGCATGGGCGTTGGCGACCCGGCAATCGGCGATGGCGTCGAGCTGCAAGCGATCACGGCGGTTATCATCGGCGGCACCAGCCTCTTTGGCGGCCGCGGCACCGTCATTGGCACGCTCGGCGGCGTGCTGCTGCTCGGTATCACCGCAAATCTGCTTGTGATGCTGGGCGTTAATCAATTTGTACAAGGTTTGATTCAAGGCATCATCATTGTCGCCGCGGTCGCGCTTTACAAGCAGGAGGGGGACTAAGTCGATGGCATTGTACGCGAACCGGCCGACCGTCATGGCGCTGCAGCCGAGCATGATCCGCAAGCTCTCGAATACCGCCATCGGCCGAGCGGATATCATCCCGCTGTGGTTTGGCGAGCCGGACAAGCCGACGCCTGAGTTCATCCGCCAAGCCGCCAAGGACGCGCTCGATGAGGGGCAGACCTTTTATCAGCCCAACCTGGGCGTCAGCGAATTACGGACTGCCCTCGCGACTTATATGAACGATCTTTACGATGTTGAGCTGGGGGCGGGCAACATCGCGGCAACGCCCTCCGGCATGTCGGCGCTGGCGGTGGCGCTCCAGTGCATGGTGGCGGAGGAGGATTCGGTCATCGTGCCGTCGCCGGTCTGGCCAAATCTGCCGGCGTCCGCCGAAATTCTGGGCGCGGAGATTATACGCGTTCCCTTGCGCCCTCGCTGCGGCGCCTGGACGCTCGACCTGGACGAGCTCTTCGCCGCCTGCAAGCCGAATACCAGCACTTTGCTGATTAACTCGCCGAACAATCCGACTGGCTGGATGCTCGAGGACGCTGAGCAGCAGCAGATCCTCGATTTCTGCCGCGAGCGGGATATCTGGCTCATTGCGGATGAGGTTTACAATCGCATCGTTTATGATCGGGACCATGCGCCGAGCTTCATCGACAAAGTGACCGAGGACGACAAATACCTGGTCGTCAACAGTTTTTCCAAATCCTGGGCGATGACCGGCTGGCGACTGGGTTGGCTGACGGGGCCGAAGCCCTTAATCAGCACGATTGAAATTGTGAGCGAGTTTAACTTCTCCTGCATTTTCGCCCCGGTGCAGATCGCCGGCATCACCGCTTTGCAGCAGGGCGAACCCTTCGTCCGCGAATCAGTCGCGCGTTACCGGGCGGCGCTGGAGGCTGTCGAGCGGCGCTTCGCAGAATGGCCGCGGGTAGAATTCCCGACGCCGCGGGCGGCCTTTTACGCCTTCTTTTCTGTCGCTGGCGTAACCGACAGCTACGCTTTTGCCGAGAGAGTCTTGCGCGAAACCGGCGTTGGCTTGGCGCCGGGCGCGGCTTTCGGTCCCCAAGGCGAAGGATATTTGCGGCTTTGCTTCGCCGCCGATGTGGCGCTGCTGGAGCGGGCCTTTGAGCGGATGGGTCCCTTGCTCTGTTAAGCGCGCGCTGGAGCGCCGGGATGGCATGCCACTAATCGCCCTGTAGAAAACTGAAGTATGGGAGGCGGCTCCTCATGAGAAAAAGCAAGGTGCTGGCGAAATGGCGGGCGGGCGAATTCGCGCGAGTTTGCGGCTTGGGGCATGTCATCCCCTTCTACATCAAACACGCGGCGCAGAACAAATACGACGGCATCTGGCTTGATTTGGAGCATCGCAATTTCGACCCGCGTGAAGTGCAGCACTTGTTGGCGCTCTGCCAACTGTATGACATAGATTGCATGGTGCGGCCGCCGACCGTGCAGCGAAGCCGACTGTACCGTTATCTGGAAGATGGCGCGGCCGGCTTGATGATCCCCTTTGTATCGGACGCGGCGATGGCGCGCGAAATCATCGCGGCGACCAAGTATCCGCCCCTGGGCAACCGCGGGCTGGATGGCGCTGGCCTGGACGCCGGCTTTGGCTTGGACAGTTGGCGGCCCGACAGCACATATATAGCGGACGCGAATCGCGAGACATTTATCGTAGCGCAGATTGAAACGCCCGAAGCCGTGGCAAACATCGACGAGATCGCAGCCGTTGACGGGATTGACGCGCTATTTGTCGGCCCGGCGGATTTGGGCCTGCGGCTGGAGGCGTTCCCGTCTTTCGGCATGACTGTTGATGACGCCGTCGCCAGGGTGGCGGCAGCGGCGAAGCGGCATGGGCTGGTCTGGGCGCGGACCGCCGGCTCCATTGAAGAAGTGGACGAGTATCGCCGGCAAGGGTCGCTCATGATTCCACATGGCAGCGACTTTGCGCTCAGCCGCGTTCTGAAAACGGCGGGGGAAGAGCTGGACGATATGCTAGGCTGAGGATCCGGCGCGGCCGGTCAAGCCCAGGCGCGGTAAAGAAGGCGCAGCCAGTTGCCGCGCATGATGTTCTTGATGTCTACGGCCTCATAGCCACGGGCCGAGAGCATCTCCGGCAGCCGCTGCAAATCGGCAATCGTATCAAGGTCGCAGGGCGATTGCTCGCGCCCGAACCCGCCGTCGAGGTCGGTGCCGATGGCGGCATGGCGGCTGCTGCCGGCGAGTTGGCAAATATGATCGATGTGATCGACGACGTTCTCGATGAAAACGCCTTTGTTGCTGTCGCCGCGAATGAAGCCCGGTTGCAGCATCCAGATATCGAAGGCGGCGCCGACCACGCCATCGCGCTCGATGATAAGCTGCAATTGCTCGTCGCTGAATTGACGTTGATGCGGTACCAGCGCCCGGCAGTTGTTGTGGCTGGCCAGGACGGGTCCATCGTAGATCTTCACCGCCTGCCAAAACGCCTCGTCGCTGAAGTGCGTCAGATCGAGCAGCATGCCCAGGCGCATCATCTCCTGCAGAAGCGGCTTGCCCAATTCGCTGAGCCCGAGCTCGCTGCCGGTGCCGCCGGCGTATCGACCGGGCCCATAATGCGTCGGGCCGAGGGTGCGCAAACCAGCCTCCCACCAGGCTTCGAGCTGCGCCGGATCACGTATCGGGTCGGCGCTTTCCATGCTGAGCGCGAAACCCAATGTCGGCGTCGCCAGCGGGTCGGCGCCCTTGGCTTCCCAAGCGTCCCACTCCGCCATATGCGCGCGCAGGCTCACGCCGTCATCAACAATTCGCGCATGGCCATCCATTTCCAGCGCGCGATAATACGCCAGTTGCCCCATGGCGACGCCGTAGGCCTGCGCTTGTGAGCCGTAATCGAGGTATTCGACTTTGTGCCCGGTGGAGCGCGCGAGCATCGTCACGAAGCTGAGAGCGATGC
This sequence comes from Chloroflexota bacterium, assembly GCA_028875245.1. Taxonomy (GTDB): domain Bacteria; phylum Chloroflexota; class Anaerolineae; order Aggregatilineales; family Phototrophicaceae; genus UBA6055. The sequence goes on along the minus strand of JAPPEU010000004.1, from coordinate 5,051 downwards.
GCCCGCGTCTCATGTCTGGCAGTGAGACCGTGTTCTGGGCGCGTCCCTTGCCGGGCAGGCCGACTTCCGTCGTCCGAATCGTATAGGCGGACTCTAGCAGGTTGCGGTTCCATTGCAGGGCGGTCCAGGCGAGGTCCAGATGGGCGTCGATTATCAGCATTTCGCTGCTCCAGGCGCTTGATTAAGGAAGCGGGCGACCGGGCGCCGCTGCGGTCACCAGACCATGCCGCGGGCGGCGACATCCCAAATTACTTCGACGCGGTCGCCGCGAACGCCATAGAGCTGGTTGTGCAAGTTGGTGACGACGCAGGTGTGCACGGGAATAATATGCACGATTTCGCCGACTGAGGGCGGGCTGGGGCAGGCGCTGCAATCGACATAACCGTGCTCCTCATTGACCTTGTGCAGGCGCGCCGCTGGATACTCAACGAGGTGCCCGAATTGCCCGTCGATCGTTTCCGAGTGGATCGCCTTGCTGCCGCTATCGAGGATGACGCGCTCCGGCTCATTGGCGCTGACCACGGTCGCGAGCACTCGCATCGCTACATTGTCAAAGCCGGTGTAGTCGGCAGCGACGCAATTCCAATCCCAGAAGATTGAGGTGCCTACCCGCAGCTCAGTCAGCTCGGGCAGCAGATGGGCGTCGTTGCTGGCGCCACTGCCCCCGCCGCTAACCGTCTCCACTGCTATGCCGGCATCGGCTAACAAAGCGAGCGTCGCTTGCAGGCGTGGGCGAATCGCCGCGTCAGACGGATAAATCATCAAACCGGCGAAATGCAGACCGTCTGCCGCTTCAATGCGCTGCGCCAGCTCAAGCGCGGCCTGCGGCGTCGTGCCCGTCCGCTGGTTGAGAGAGACGAGCTCCACCATCATGCTGATGAAGACGCCCGCTTCCCGCGCGGCCACGGCAATGCCATCGACCACAGCTTGACTGTCGACCGTGACTGTGACGCGCGCGCGCTTGGCCAAGGCTGCGAGGCGCCGCGTTTTGCGCTCGCCCACGATATTGTAGGGAATCTGAATGTCGTGGAAACCGGCACCGGCGAATACTTCCGCCTCGCTGACCTTCTGGCAGGCGATGCCGACCGCGCCGGCCTCGATTTGACGGCGGGCGATATCGGGGATTTTGTGCGTCTTGATATGGGGCCGGAACTGGATGCCGAGGTCATCACAGCGCTTCTGCATGAGGGCGATATTCCGCTCCATCTTGTCAAGGTCGATGAGGACGCTCGGCGTTTCCAGGTCGCTTACATAAGAAATCGCCACGATGGGTTTCCCCTCTCCTAATGTGCTGCAGGGGCGGCGCAGTGCGTCGCCCGCTTGCATGGAATCATAAACCGACGGCTCAGCGAAACGCCACTTTGAATTGTCAGAGCGTTAAGCCTACCAGCCGCGCTTGCCCAGGATGACCTCGTCCGGCGTGACGTTGATGCCGACCATGGCCTCGCCCAGGTTGCGGCTTACATCGGCCAGGATTGTCGCATCGCTGAAGTGCGTCACCGCCTTGACGATCGCGCGCGCGCGTTTTGCCGGCTCCCCGCTCTTGAAGATGCCGCTGCCGACGAAGACGCCATCGACGCCCAACTGCATCATCAGCGCTGCGTCGGCCGGCGTCGCGACGCCGCCCGCGGCAAAGTTCACGACGGGCAGCCGCCTCAGCTCCGCCGTCTCTTTCACCAAATGATATGGCGCGCGGATCTCCTTGGCGTAGGTGTAGAGTTCGTCTTCGTCCAGGCAGCGGATGCGGCGGATCTCGCCATTGACGGAGCGCGCGTGTCGCACCGCCTCGACGACATCGCCGGTGCCGGCTTCACCTTTGGTGCGCATCATGGCGGCGCCTTCGTTGATCCGGCGCAGCGCCTCGCCCAGGTTGCGGCAGCCGCAGACGAAGGGCACCGAAAACTTCCACTTGTTGATATGGTGTTCTTCATCCGCGGGCGTCAGGACTTCGCTTTCATCGATATAGTCGACGCCGAGGGCTTCCAGAATCTGGGCTTCGACGAAGTGGCCGATGCGCGCCTTCGCCATCACCGGGATGGAGACGGCGTCGATGATGCCATCGATCATATCGGGATCGCTCATTCTGGCGACGCCGCCATGCGCGCGGATATCGGCCGGCACACGCTCAAGCGCCATCACCGCGACGGCGCCGGCATCTTCCGCGATCCGCGCCTGCTCCGGCGTGACAACATCCATTATCACGCCGCCCTTCAGCATTTGCGCCAAACCGCGTTTGACCGCCTCCGTTCCCTTTTCGCTTCCATTCTGCTGATGACCATTCGTCGCCATGCCCGGACCTCGTTTCTTCGTGAATACATCCGCCGCTAATCTTAGAGCAAGCAGGGCAGTATCTGTATGTCCAATGCAGTCCATTGATAGCACCAGTTGCGCGCTTGCGCCAGCGCTGTTGACCGGCAATCCCAGCGGGAGCTACACTAGGGGCCGAATCGACGAGCAAGATCGGGCGTATGGCTGGCGAAACCATCCGAATCGAGACCATCAAGCCGCGCTACGCTGGCGCGCTGGAACAATTACAGCGCGATTGCTTTCCCACGCTAGGCGCGGATGAGCTCATGCGCGCGGAGCATTTTCTCAATCATTGCCGTCTGTTCCCAGAGGGCAACTTCGTCGCGCTGCACGATAACCAGGTCATCGGTCTTGGCTCGGGCTTTCTGATTGACTTCGATTTCGAACATGCCCAGCACAGCTTCCAGGAGATCATCGCCGGCGGGTTCTACAGCAATCACGACCCGGATGGCGATTGGTATTATGGCGGCGACATCAGCGTGCATCCGGCTTTTCGCAGGCGCGGCGCGGGTTCATTGCTCTATGAGGCGCGCAAAGAGATCGTCAAAGACATGAATCGGCGCGGGATTGTCGCGGGCGGCTTGATCCCCGGCTTCGCCGATTACAAGGCGCGCATGACGCCGCGCGAGTACGTGGATCAAGTGGTCGCGGGGGGACTCTATGACAGCACGTTGTCCTTTCAATTGGGGCGTGGTTTTGAAGTGTGTGGCCTGCTGGAAGATTACATCAAAGACGACGCCTCGGACAACTGGGCGACGCTCATCGTTTGGAAGAATCTAAGCTATCGAGCGGGTTGAATACTGAGTGGCGCTCTCGTTTCGGGCGACGAAGCGGGCTCGGTAACGCGGGCGGAGAAGGCCTCTATAGATAACGCCGCCAGATGAAGCGCGCTGCGGCCATTATGCCGAGGCTGTTGGCCAGCAAGTCAATCCAGGAGGCGTGACGGTCTTGCGTCAAGGTTTGCAAAGATTCGGTCAATACGCCGAGCGCTATTGCGATGAGGACGGCGATAAACAGGCTCGTCCGCAACGTGAATGCGCCGGTCAAAGCCCAGAACCACAAGAGGCAGGTCAGCGCGAATGCCAGAAGATGCAAGGCGCTGAAAAAGATTTCACGCTGGAGCGAGCTATCTCCCCGCGGCAGGCCGAGGTCAATAACGGGATTCGTTTCCGGCTGCAGCAGGAGCAGCGTCAGCAGCAGCGTCCAGCCGATTGCCAGGGCCCAACGCGCTGGAGTCATCTGAACGATTGGAAGAAGACGATCCATCAGAAAGCTGTCTCGATACGTTGATCGACAGCTGTGAGCCTAGCAGCGAATGGCATACGCGGTCAAGTTGGTAGAACAGTCAGTTGCGAACGATGGCTGAGAACAATCTGCGTCATTGACGGCCGTAACCTTGCGCGCCGCGCCGCCACCACCAGCCGGCGGTCTTGCGCTCGCCATATTTGAGCTTGCTGTCGAGCCAGAGAGCCAATCTTCGCCAGCGGTTGCTCAGCATCCAGCGCAAGAGCCGATTGAAGCGCTTGCTGAAGTCTTTGTTATAGGGGCAGACGCGGATGCAGATAGAGCAGTCGGTGCCTTGGTTCACCCAGAATTTGAAGCACTGCTTGGCGTTGATGGTCCATTTCTTAACGCCTTTGAGATGGGAAATGCCATCGTGTATTTCGAACTTCGGCGCGTCATACGGGATCGCTTTGACCGGGCAGCCATTGCTGCAGCGCCGGCAGAGATTGCAGGTCTCAGTAACGCCGAAGTCAATCGGCTCATCGGCGATCAGGGGCAGGTCGGTGAAGATCTTGGCGATGCGCACGCGCGGGCCGAACTCAGGGGTGATGATGAGGCCGTGCCGCCCGTATTGCCCCAGGCCGGCTTGAATCGCCAGCGGTATCGAGAGGGCCGTGTCGTTAAGGCTGGCGACCGCACGATAACCGAGATTGCGAATGTACTGCGTGACCGACAGAACAGAGATGATATCGCGGCTGTACCCCTGCCCGGTGGCGGCGCCGCTCAAGGCCGAGGGCACCGTCTTTATCGTCTCATGATCCATCTCGTTGACGATCACGACAACATGACTGAGATCCTGCGGCAGGTCTGTCTCCTTGTCGGTCAGCTTTTGCCGGCTGAAATTGTGAGAATAAACCCAGCGCTCGTCATAGTCGCAGATGCCGATGGCGTCGGCCCCCAGAAACCGGCCCGCGCGTTTGACCTCAGCCGTATTTTCTTCGGCGGTCGCAATCGTTTTGCGGGCCGCGCCTTCGCGGAACATGGTGTATGTATCGAGGAAGCCTTCTTTGCGATCCTGTGACATCTCCAGGAGATCGGAAGTGAAATCGGCGATATACCAGGCGGCGTTGCGCAGCGCGTAATCGCGGTGTTGGAATCCCTCGACCTTGCGAAAAGTAGCGAGGTCGGTGAAGTAAGATTCGAAGAATTTGCGCGCGCGCTCCGAGCGCACTTCGTCGTCCCAGACCGCCCGATTGAACATATCGTATTTTTGATTGAAGCGTTCGAATTCGGCCGTGACTTCAAAGCCGGTTTTGGCGTCCACTGGCTTGGCGCGGGCGCGTTTCACTGCGGGCGAGGGTTTTTCCGGAGCGATGGCGACCATGTGGATCAGGCCGATCATAGTCGGACGATAAGCGGATATTACCACATCTCGCCGTCAATGACGATGGCCTGGGGCTTTCAGGCAGGGCAATCGCTTCAAATTTGAGAGAGTAGTTGCAATAAGAAAGAATCATCAA
>JAPPEU010000082.1 GCA_028875245.1 Chloroflexota bacterium | reverse complement strand
CGCCCACTTTGTCTATAGATTGCTTGTCAGTTTTCGCATGACTAACTTGGAACTAAAGAGAGCGCGGAGAGCGCGGAGAAAGCCAAATAAGGTGTTTCAATTTTTCGGGCGTTTCAGCGGAACGCCCCTACCTGGTTTAACTGAGGATACACGGAGCGCGCAGAAGGGCTTAGCGGATGAGACCGCCACCGGACGCGCCGGCGACCAGGGCGGCGACCGCCTCGCGATCCACCAGTGGCAGGTCGCCGGGAATGGTATATTTCTGCGCCGACATGGCCACGCCCCATTTGAGCGCCAGCTCAACATCATCGAAACTCAGCCAGGCGTAGAGGAAGCCGGCGGCAAAGGCGTCTCCACCGCCGATCCGCCCGACTTCACCCGCCAGAATCGCCGGCTGCCGCAAGATGCTGCCGGTGGATTTGCGGGCTTGCGCGCCGCCCTGCCCCAAGGTCATGACGATGAGCGCACTGGGGTAGCGCGCGGCCAGCGCCGCGATGGCCTCCTCCGCCGTGGCAGCGCCGTACATCACCTGGAAATCGCCGAGGGGGCAGAAGATCACATCGGCCAGCGACATGGCGGCGTCGCAGCCGGCGGCGGCATCCTCCCCGCTCCATAATTTGCTGCGATAGTTGGTATCGAAGCTGGTCCGCCAGCCGGCGCTCTTCGCCCGGCGCAAGGCTTCGTGGGCAGTTTCGCGCGCCGTGCCGCTGATGGCCAGCGTAATGCCGGTGACATGAAAAACGTCGGCAACGCCAGCTTCAAACAAACCAGCGGGCAAGTCCTCGGGGCGAATGCGGCTCATGGCGGAATCTTTGCGATCATAGACGATTTCGCTGGCGCGGGGCGGCTGCGCCTTTTCGTGAAAATAGATGCCCAGCCTTTCGTCCTCATTTGCCCAAACGACATGGCTCACATCAACGCCGTACTGGGCGATGCGATTGCTGATGTAGCGCCCCATCGGCGTGGCTGGCAGGCGGGACAGCCAGGCGGCCTTCATGCCGAGCCGCGCCAAGCCGACCGCCGTGTTCGACTCGGTGCCGCCCACCCAAATATCGAAGCTGCGCGTTTGTTCAATGCGCAGGAAACCCGGCGGCGTCAAGCGCATCATCGATTCGCCGAAGGTCAGGACGTGGTATCGGGACATGCGAGTCTCCCATTAAAGCAAGTTTCGGGCCGCCTGACAGGTCACCCTTACAGTTTTCGGCCTGCGGTGGGCGGCTCAGCGAGTCGCCCCTAGGTTTTCATTTTGGCGGGCAGCGCAAGGGTCGCGCAGATACTGACCGCCGGTCGCCGCTAAGAGGGATTGCCGCCATTCGGGTTTCCGCTAGCGTGGGTCTGATGATACCGCTATACTCGCGAAATGGCACACATCGGAATTGATGCCCGGCTGACCCACTATCGCGTAGGTGGCATCAGCAGATACATCACGGCGATCATCAGCGCCTTTGAAGAACTTGAACCCGCGCAGGAAATCAGATTATTGCAGAGCCGCAAGTCCAGCAGGCTTCTGTCCACGCGCTTTCCGAGCGTCCGGCTGTGGACGCCGCCGCATCATCGGCTGGAGCGCGCTGCCCTGTCGCTGGAGCTTTGGCGGCATCGTTTCGACCTTTTGCACAGCCCCGATTTCATCGCCCCGCACCGCGCCGCCCGCCGCCATATCATCACGGTTCACGACCTCAGTTTTATTCACTTTCCCGAGTACATCACCGCCGAAAGCCATCGGTATTATAATGGACAAATCCAGGCTTCAGTGGAACGGGCTGATCATATTTTGGTCGACAGCCAGGCCACCAGACAGGATCTGATCGATATCCTCTACGCGCCCGTCGAGAAAATCACGGTGCACATGCTCGGCGTCGATGACATGTTTCGCCCGCTGACGCTCGCAGAGAGGGAGCCCGTCATCAGCGCGCTGGCGCTGCCGGCGGAATACGCGCTGTTTGTCGGCACGCTGGAACCGCGCAAGAATCTCATTGGTCTGGCCAAGGCTTATCGCGATCTGCTGTTGGAGCTGCCCGATGCGCCGCCGCTGGTCATCGCTGGGCGGCCCGGCTGGCATTTTGAGCGGCTGATTGCGGACCTGAAAGACGTCGGGGTGAGCGAGCGACTCGTGCTGAAACTGGATGTCAGCGATGAACAGTTGCCCGCCCTTTACAGCGGGGCGCTGGCGTTGCTGGCGCCGTCGTTTTATGAAGGCTTCGGCTTGACCGCGCTGGAAGCGATGGCCTGCGGCACCGTGCCCATCGTCAGCAATGCCGCTTCGCTGCCGGAGATCGTCGGCGATGTCGGCGCGCTCATTGACCCCCATGACATCGATGCGATTGGGGGCGCGCTATTGAAGGCGCTGACGGACACTGCCTGGCGCGAGGAGCAATCGGCGGCGGCGCTGCGGCGGGCGGCTGGTTTCCGCTGGATCGACACGGCGCGCTGCGTGTTAGACTGTTACGACGCGCTGCTGAATTGAGAGGGCTTGTCCGATAGCGGTGGCGCGGTACGCGCAAAAAATGAACTACAGTCGCTCGCGAGTGACAACACGGCTCACACAAAATAATGAACTCTGCACAGCGAGAACGTGTAGGGGCGAGCAACCTGGTCGCCCGTCGCAGCTAAAGGATGCGCTTTCGGGCGACTTGATAAGTCGCCCCTACAAATATCGCTATGATTGCAGATGGAATTTGGCAGGTTCATAAAATAAGAGAACGTAGAGAGCGCGGAGAAAGCCAAATAAGGTGTTTCCATTTTTAGGGCGTTCCAGCGCGACGCCCCTACAGTTCTTCTAATAGCAAGATTTCAATTATTTGCTTGGTTTTACTGAGGCTGGGAAGGCGGGCGTCACAAGCGCCGCCCCCGCAGATTCGCATATAGAGGCGCGATGAAGATCCTGCTGCTGACACCTGACCTGCCCTATCCAAGCGAATCGGGAGCGGCAATCCGCAACTTCGGCCTGATTCGCGGATTGGCGGCGGCCGGGCACGGGCTTAGTCTGCTGAGCTTCGCCGAGCGGCGCGCGGAGCCGCAAAGCAATCCCCTCTATGACCTTTGCGAACGAGTCCAGACGATTCCCAGCCCGCATCGCGGCAAGCTGGGACGCATCGCCCGGCTCCTGCTGAGCGGGCGCGCTGATATCGAGTTTCGGCTGGCCAGCGAAGCATACGAGCGGCGCCTGCTTGATATTCTGGAAGCGGAAGCATTCGACCTAATTCAGTTTTCCGGCATTGAAATGGGGCACTATCTGCCCGTCATCCAATCCAGCAGGAGCGAGGCCAAAGTCATCTACGACGCCTTGAATGCGGAAGCCGAGCTGCAGCGCGTCGTCGCGGAGGTGGACCGCCGCGACGGCCGACGCTGGCCGGCCGCCATTTACTCAGCGATACAATCCCGCCGCCTGGGGACTTATGAAAGCGCGATATGCCAGACCGTCGATGCGATCATCGCCGTCAGCGAGGAAGACAGCGCCCTCCTCAAGCCTTACCAGGGCGCGCCGGTACATCTGCTTTCCAATGGCATCCACAGCGCTGATTATGCGCCCCCGCCCCATGCAAAGCGGGAGGGCAGCCAACTGCTGTTCAGCGGCAAGATGGATTACCGACCCAATGTGGACGCGGTCGAGTGGTTTTGCAGAGCCGTTTTCCCGCGAATCCGCGAAGGCTTTCCCGGGGCGAGCTTTGTTGTCGTCGGGCGCAATCCACATGCGCGGGTCCGGCAATTGGCGGCCGACAGTCAAATCACTATCACCGGCTGGGTGGATGCCGTCCAGCCATATCTCCATTCGGCGGCGATTTATGTCGTTCCCCTGCGCATGGGCAGCGGGACGCGGTTGAAGATCTTGCAGGCGATGGCTGCGGGCTGCGCGGTCGTATCAAGCTCTATTGGGGCGGCCGGCTTGAACGAAGAAACGCGCGGCGCCCTGCATATCGCTGATGGCGCGCAGGAATTCGCCAATGCCGTCGGCGCGCTTTTGACTGATGAAGAACGACGGCGGGAAATGGGCATCCAGGCGCAGCGGCAGGTCAAGAAGCATTATGATTGGTCAGCGCTGATCCCGCGTCTCCTGCGAATTTATGCGGAGCTGGGACTTGGATAGAGAGGCCCTCGTCCGGCGCAACCGGCGGCTGGCAGCGGCATTAAATCAGCCATCGCGGAAACATCGCCTGCGCAACAGCTTGCTCCGGCTAATCGCCGGCGCGCCAATAAAGCCCAGCGACGGCGACGCCGGGCGCGTTCTCATCATCAGGCCCGATCACTTTGGCGACATGCTGCTGATGACGCCGGCAATCAAGGCGCTGAAGCGGGGCCGGCCCGAGCTCAGCATTCATGTGCTCTGCGGTCCCTGGTGCGCCGAGCTGCTGGAGAATTACGAAGAAGCGGATCGTGTGCTGACCCTGCCCTTTCCCGGCTTCCAGCGCGACGGAGCAGTGCGGGGCAATCCGTACAAGCTGGCGCTGCAAAGCGCGCGACAACTGCGGCGGATTGGTTATGACAGCGCTCTCATCATGCGCCCTGATCACTGGTGGGGGGCGCTGCTGGCCACCCTCGCCGGCATCCCGCAGCGCATCGGTTATGATCTGCCGGGCGTCTCGCCCTTCTTGACCGCCGCGCGCCCGCTCGAACATCAGCATGTCGTTTTGCAAAATCTGCGCCTGGTAGAAGCCATGGGCCTTTCCTGCCCGTCAGAGTCGATTCAGCTCGAATTTCCGCTGCGCCCAGTTGACCGGGACGGTATCGACGCAACGCTGGCGGATTTAGGCATCGCCGGGGAGCGGCGGGTCGTCTGCATCCATCCGGGTTCGGGCGCCGCCAGCAAGGCTTGGCCGCCTGAAAAGTGGGCGCGCGTCGCCGATGCCGTCGTGAATAGCACCGCTGCCGCGATCGTGTTCACCGGCACGGCGGCGGAAAAAGCGATGATCGACGACATCGTTCGCCGGATGCCAGGGGAAGCGGCCAGCCTCGCCGGATTAACCAATGCCGGGCAATTGGCGGCGCTCTACCGGCGTTCGCTGGCCGTGTTGGGCGTCGACAGCGGCGCGCTGCACATGGCGGCCGCCGTACATAAGCCGACGGTCACGCTCTTCGGCCCGGCCGACCCGATTGAATTTGCGCCATGGGGCGAAGCGCGGCGTCATGCGGTTGTGACGGCGGACATCGCTTGCCGGCCCTGCCGCATACTTGACTGGCGCGCTGATGACCCGGAATTTCATCCTTGCGTACGGGAGATCAGCGTGGGGCAGGTTTTGGAGGCGTTGCAGAGGGTGCTGAGTAAAGATTGATAGGCTGCGGCGGGCGAGACTAGGGTTGCGGGAGGGCGAGACAAATCTCGCCCCTGCAGAAACGTGATGGGCGGGTTGTGGGCGGGGCGCGCCTAGGCGAGAATGGATTCGTCTTGCGGCTGCACGATGATCGTGCTTTCGTTGCGGTAGGTCACCATGCCCGGTCCGGCGCCTTTGATCGCCTTGACATATTTGACGCGGGTGTAATCGACTCGCACATTGGCGTCGTTCCGGCGCTGGCTGTACCAGGCGGCGACGGCGGCCGCCTCAGCGATCAGCGCCTCCTTGATTCGGCGGCCATCGTTGCGGATGACCAGGTGCGCGCCGGGCGCATCGCGGGCGTGCAGCCAGATGTCTTGCGGGTTGGCCGTCTTGAAGGTGACAATTTCGTTCTGCCGGCTGTTGCGGCCCAGCCAAATCACGTAACCATCGCGGCTGACCAGGCGCAGCGGGCCTTTTCGACCGCCGCCGCCAATGCGCTTCAGTTGCGCCCCCCGCCAGTGACCGCGGGCTTGCATAAGCTGCATCACATCATCGATTTCCGGCCAGCTGCCAGCGACCGCCAAATCGCTCTCCAACTGCTCGACGAATTGCATCTCCAGGCGCGTTTGTTTGATCAGCGCGGGCAGCGACGTCGCCGCTGACTTGGCTTTCTCGTAACGGCGGAAATAATCCTGGGCGTTCTCGAGGGGACTGCGGTCAGGGTCGAGCGCAACCACCAGTTCAGGCGCATCCAGGTCATATTGGGCGCGCAATTCACCCTGCCCCGGGGACAAGGTGTATTGATAGGCCAGGATCAACTCGCCCGCTTGCTGCAGACGCACCATCTCGGCATCGTCGCGCAGGCCAGCCCGCAGCGAGCTGAGCTTGGCCGCCAGCTTCGCCCTAGCATCTTCAATAGCGGCCTGCACCGGCTTCTTCGCTTCACGGTAGGCGTCGCCTCCGGTCAACGCGCCATAGTAGCCGCTGATGGCCGCGCTGACGGATTCGGCGTCGGTCCATTCCAGATGAGACAGGGGGAAGACGCTGAACGCGGCCGGCACACCCCCGACGCTGCCGATGCCCGGTCGCCAGCGCCTTTGCAAAAGCGGCCGCATAACGGCCTGAAGCGCCGCGAACAATGCTGGGCTGTCGGTCTCCCCGACGTTGCTTTGAGCGTCGCCGGTCGCGCGGAAGACGATTTCCTTCGCCAGCAGCGGACTCATGCCGAGGATCTGCCCGGGCAGGATGCGCCGCGTCTGAGTCGATTTCCGCTCTGCCTTCGCCAGCATTTGGCTGATATCGCCTTCCTGCAGATGCGCTGGATCAAGCTGACCGCGCAAGGGCGGCGGCGGCACATAGTCATGATTGGGCAGGCTGAGGCGATAGCGATTTTCATCCGGGCCAACGCGATTCAAGCAATCCAATATCAGGCCATCGCGCAGGAGCAGCAGATTGGCTCGGCGCGGCATCAATTCGGCGATGAGGCGGAACCGCCCTTCGCCGCTCTCCAGCTCGATTTCCAGCAGCCGCTCCCAAGCCGGCTGGTTGCAGCCCGTGACGAGCGCGCCTTTGATGTAACGCCGCAGTAGCAAGCCGAGCTGCGTCGGCTTGGAAAGTCCGCGGCGCAGCTTGGCGCCAGCCAGGTGGACGCGTGGCTGCGCTGCCTCCGCGCACAGGTAGAGGTAGCGGCGGCGGCGATCAGCATAGATCTCGAGGCCGATCGCCAGCGGATCGACATCGATGATGTCCTGCACACGGCCGCCGTTGAGCGCGGCGCCCAGTTCATCAAGCAGCGCCGAGATTGTGAAGCTATCCATAGTCAATTCACTCGCCGGGCGATGTTGTCCTTTATGTCTTGCTCATCAGTGAGAGATCCGCCGGTTCGCCAGTACGAAGTTTCGATTGCTTCGTGGGCGACGCAAGTGTCGCCTCTGCAGTTTTCATGTTTCGGACAGGGTGAGCAGATAGGCGATCATGTGACCCAGGTCGGCGGTCGAATAGCGTTCCGCATAGTTGCCGGGCATCGCATTGACGTAGCCCTCTACCAAATAGGCCGCCGGCAGGACGATCGCTTCATAGAGGTATTGCTCGGCGCTGAGTGGCGGCCGCCTGTCACCAGCTGCCGAGCCGATCCCGTCAAAGAGCGGCGCAACGCGTCCTTCGCCGGTCACATGGCAAGTTGCGCATTCAGTATCTGCGACCAGTTTTTCGCCGATGCCGGCGTCCGCTCCATCCAGGGCCGCCGCCACCTCATCGGCGTAAGAATCAACATTGATGGATGGCGTCTCTGAGGATTGCGTCGAATTTATTATCAGCGCTAATAGCAGGACGAAGGCGGCGGTAACAGCGGCGGCAATCAGCAGAATCAGCTTCCTCCGCGAATGCAGTGAAGGCGGCTTGCTATGCGTCATCGAATATTTGTGGCCGGGCGGCGCAGAGGCGACCGCGGAAGAAACTCAGGTATTGGCGTCTTGACGCACGGCTGTCACCTGGCGATTGAGCAACCAAAACAGGATGGCAAGCGTCAAGCCGGCGCCGATGACGTTGAAGATGATGAAGCCGGTGACCAAAATAAAGGCGACCGCTTGATCCGGCGTGGCCGTCAGAAAATCGCCGCTTGGGTCGGTCGTCTGTTGGATGGCCAAATCCGACGAGAGCAAATTGGATGTGATGGCGCCGCCCGCAAGCAGAACCACCAATATGATCGCTACCGCCCCCAATGCTTTCATGCAACTCCTCCGCCAGACGCCGCTACAGTTGGCATTTTACTATTCATAGTGTCCGGACGCAAGATGTTCAGGTTTTTTCACCACAGAGGGCACATGGACGAGCGAGAAAAGGATCGCGCCTGGTTTATTGCGCATGGTTTATGACCAGTTGGTCGCGTTCGGGGCCGACGCTGACGATGTCGATCGGCACATCACAAAGCTCGGCGACGCGGCGGATGTAATTGCGCGCGGCGGCGGGCAAGTCGCTGAAGTGACGGCAGCTGTTGATATCGACGCCCCAACCGGGCAAGGTCTCGTAAATCGGCCTGGCGCGTTCCAGCTGCGCGTTGGTGACGGGCGGATACTCGAATCGTTCGCCGTCGATTTCATAAGCAGTCGCCAGCTTCAATTCATCGAGACCGGATAGAATATCCATCTTGGTCAACATCAGCTCGCTCAAGCCATTGACGCCGACGGCATAGCGCAGCATCACCACATCCAGCCAGCCACAGCGCCGCGGGCGCCCGGTGGTCGTTCCGAACTCGTCCCAGAAGTTCGCGCCGCTGCCGCGAAAGTGCCCGGCGACAGGGCCATCGAGCTCCGTAGGCATCGGTCCGCCGCCGACGCGGGTGCTGAAGGCTTTCGCCACGCCCAGCACGCGCTCGACGAAAAGTGGACCGACGCCCAGGCCGGTCAAGGCGCCGCCGGCAGTCGGCGATGAGCTGGTGACAAAAGGATAGCTGCCATGGTCGATATCGAGCAAGGTGCCTTGGGCGCCCTCGCAGACAACCTTCTTGCCCGCTTTCAGGGCCTCGTACAAATAGATCGACACGTCTCTGATATAGGGCCGCAGGAAGTCGGCCGCATCCAGATAATTCTGGGCCGCCTCGCGCGCGTCCAGCGATTCCAGGCCCTGGGCGTACAAATCTTCATTGCTGGACTCGATGGCGGCGACTAGACGCTCAGCAAACTCTTCAACATCGAGCAGCATGTCGCCCGTGCGGATGCCGGCGCGGCCGGTCTTGTCGAGGTATGCCGGGCCGATGCCGCGCAGGGTGGTGCCTATCTTGGATTCGCCAAGGGCTGATTCCCGCGCTCGGTCCAGGGCGATATGAGCGGGCGTGATGATATGCGCGCGCGAGCTGATGACGAGACGGTCCGGCGTGATTTGCACACCCAGTTTGCGCAGCGCGTCGATCTCTCGCACGAGACTGATCGGGTTGATCACCATGCCATTGCCCATGACAGAGACGACGTTGCTGTGCAAGATGCCAGATGGAATCAAATGCAGTTTGTAGACTTCGCCATCAAGCGCGACGGTATGACCGGCGTTGTCGCCGCCGGCATAGCGGGCGACAATATCGGCTGAAGCCGCCAGCCAATCGACCACACGGCCCTTGCCTTCATCGCCCCACTGCGCGCCGATCAAAATGGTAATTGGCATGATTTCCCTTCTTTGGTGTTTGTATCGTCCCCGCGAGTATACGCTTTGGCGGGCGAGATGGTATGTCGCCCCTACAATCCGCGCTGCGGCGGGCGATTCACAGAATCGCCTCTATGGACTTGCATTTTGGCGCGCGGACAGGTCGCCCAGGTTAATCGTCACTTCGCCATCGCCCCAGGTCTCGATTTGCTGAGCGGGCCCCAGGGCCAGCGCCGATCCCCGCGCCAAGGCTATGATGGACAACGTTGGCAGTTCGCGTTGGACCGTTTGAATCCACTCGTTCCCCGCCAGCCCCCCCGCGCCAGGCGCAATCAAGGCGTTGTGGAGGAATTGCAAGCCGGGCGCGATCACGCCGCTCTCGGTCAAGCGATGCTCGCCGGCCAGGGAGGCGGCCGCGCCTTCAAGCAGGATCAGAGCGCCGTCGTCAAGGGCCGATTTCAAGGCGCTCTTCACCGTCTGCGTCAGCAAGCATGCCAGCCCGCCGGCATGGCTTGGCGCCTCAATGACAATCATTCCCGCTGAGCTCAGGCGCTGGTGTATCTCGTTGTTGTCGAGCTCGTCCAGGTCAATGAGGTAACCCGCGGGCGCGCCCAACTCCGCCATATCATCCATCAAGGCGTCGCCCAGGTCCCCGGCCAGGGAAATGTAGGCGATGGCGCCGGCGGCGTTGTAGCGGCTCAAAGCCTGCGCGCGAATCTCGCTCAAGGCATCCGGGCTGCCGGATAATACAAGCCAGCCGAATGTATCGGGCCAAGTAAAGGGCACCTCCGGCAATTGCGACATGGCGTTCATACTTGGGTCCCTGATCGTATGGCCATTTCGGGCGGCATGCTATGTCGCCCCTGTTTACGTTGCGGGCAGTCAACCCCACCCCCGGCCCCTCCCGCCATTTCTATGGCGGGCATCCGACGAGTCAGGGGGGGAGCAACGACGCGCCGAGATGCAAGGTGTTTTGCGTGGGCGGCGGCATTGTCGCGCGTGTGTCTACATAGTTTACGCGCCCAGATAATCGGCGATCACTGAGGACATCAGGCCGACGCTCAAGGGCAAGACATCTTCATCAATGTCAAAGCGCGGGTGATGATGCGGGTAATCCAGTTCGCGCTGATGGTTCGCCGAGCCCACCAGCAGGAAAGCGCTCGGATTGCGCCCCATAAACAAAGCGACATCTTCCGACGCCATCCAGGGCTGGTCCACGACGTTTACCCCAGCGCCAACACCGGCGAACACTCTCCGCGCCCGCGCCGCGACCTCGGCGTCATTGACAACCGGGCCGATGCCCAAGCCGAAATCGACATGGGCGCGGCAGCCCATCGCGCTGGCCACGCCTTCGGCGACATCGCGGATGCGCCCTTTGATCATAGCGCGCGTCTCCTCGCGGAAGAGGCGAAATGAGCCGCTGAAGGCGACCGACTGCGGGATGATGTTGCGGGCGCTGCCGCCCTGAATCGTGCCAATCGAAATCACCACCAGATCCAGCGGATCCACGTTGCGGCTGACGATGGATTGCAGCGCAACAATCACCTGGGCGGCGCAGACAATAGGATCGGCGGTTTGATGCGGCATCGCGCCATGCCCGCCTTTGCCGTTGATCGTTATCTCAAAGACGCCGGCGCCGGACATCGTCGGGCCGGAGACGACGCTCACGTCCCCGACTTCAAGATCGTTCCAAAGATGAATGCCCAGGCAGTAGTCGGGCGCGGGCGATTCCAGCGCGCCATCGGCGATCATGGTTTCGGCGCCTTTGCCCTGCTCTTCCGCCGGCTGGAAAACAAATTTGACGCGGCCGCTCAAAGCTTCACGGCGGCCCGCCAAAACCTTGGCGATCCCCAAAGCAATCGCCGTATGCCCGTCATGACCGCAGGCATGCATTAGCCCGGGCGCTTGGGAAACATAATCGGTCTCGTTTTCTTCTTGAATCGGCAGCGCGTCCATATCGGCGCGATAGAGCACTGTGGGGCCGTCGTCCGCGCCTTCGAGGATGCCGACCACGCCGGTTAACCCGACGCCCGTCTGCACTTCCAGGCCCAGGCTGTTGAGTTCGTCGGCGACGATGCCCGCCGTTCTGCGCTCTTCAAAGGCCAGTTCCGGATATCGATGAAAGTCGCGCCGGCGGGCGATCAGCTCCTCGCGCAAAGCTTGGGCATCGGCCATGAAGTCAATTGCCATCTTCGGGTCACCTCAAGTTGATTAAGCGGAATCTTTCAATGCGGCGGGGATATTCGGGCGGCGAGTTGGGATCCAGCGACCGCTTTCTGATATTCTCCGCCATTTTGTCCATATCGGAAATCTGGGTTTTATGGGCGCGGAGCGATTCAATCTGCCGTTCCACCGCGTCGGTTACATCAACAGTCAGCGTCGGTTCAACGGCGCCGGCAATGTACACCGAGCCCACCTTATGCGTTTCCAAGCCCTCATCGCGTTCATGCTCGATGAAGTTAAGCCGGTCGCGGGCAGTCGGGAAGACGGCCTCCAGCGTGGCCGCGCCGATGGCCCGATGGTCGGGATGGTTGATGCCGCGCGCGCCAAACCAGCGCGTCGGATCCAGCGTTACCACCACATCCGGCTTCTTCAGGCGGATCATCCGCGTGATATCGCGGCGCAATTCCAGCGTCGGGAAAAGCTCACCGTCTTTGTAGCGCAAAAAGACGACGTCCTTGACGCCGAGGACGGCAGCGGCTTCCCGCTCTTCCCGCTCGCGGATTTCGGCCAGGCGCTCCTGCGTCATTTCAGGGTCGGCGCTGCCCTTGTCGCCACTGGTCGCGATGACGAAGCTGATCTCGGCGCCATCGGCCGCCCATTTGGCGAAGGTGCCGCCCGCGAAGAATTCGGGATCGTCCGGATGAGCGAAGACGCCCAGGACCCGGCCCAGGCTTCCGTTATCGCTGCTCTTGGCATCGGTCATGGGTTCAATCGTTCGTGGAGTCTATTTCGGGTCGGTTAGCGTCTTTGTTGGAGCGCCGGCCGCCGCGACGCCTGCCCCGCCGCCGATTGGATCGGGGCGCGCCATCATCGGTTTTGCCCCGCGGCTTGCGCGAGCGGCGTCTGCGCGGTTTCTTTTCTTCCTCCGGCTTTTTCCGCTCCTGCGCTGCCGGTTCGGCAGTGGGCGCGGGTTTCAGGCGATCGGCCTGACGCTGGCCCGGCGGCATGCCGCATTCACAGCTGCCATCGCCGTGCTTGTCACAGGGCGCGCCCGCTTTTTCCGCCAGCTTGCGAAATTCTTCCAACGGGATAATGTCTTCGCGCTCGACGACTTTTCGCTGGCCCTCGCCCACTTCGACGAGCACCGCGTCGCGCAAGGGGAGCTGGTCGAGCACGCGTCCTTCGCCATGCGGCGTGCCGACGCGCTTGTTGCGCCGTGGCAGCTGGCGGCGCGCTTCAACATATTGCTCATATTCATAAACCAGGCAGCAGCGCAGGCGGCCGCACATCCCGGTGATCTCGGAGGGGTTCAGCGAGACGCCCTGGGCCTTGGCCATTTTGATGGAGATGGGACTGAAGTCAGTCAAAAAGGTGCTGCAGCAGCGCGTAATGCCACAGGCGCCGAAGCCGCCCAGCAGCTTGGCCACATCGCGCGGCCCGATTTGACGCATCTCGATGCGCGCTTCAAACTTGCGCTGCAGGCGCTTTTGCAGCGCTGTGGTATCGATCTTCTGCTCAGCGCTGAATAAAAAGGTGACCACGCTGCCGTCGTAGTTGTATTGGGCGGCGACGAATTTTACATCAGACAGACGGCGCAGATTCGAGGCCGCCTCGCGGCAAGTCTCGAGCGCTTCTTCTTGCTGCGCTTCCCAATGCTGGCGCAGCAGCAGATCGCGCGGGGTGGCCGGGCGCAGTATCTGGCGCGCCTTCCGGCCATCATCAGGCGCGGTGAAGCCCATGATCTGCCCCATTTGCCGCCCGCGCCGCGTGTCGACAATGACGTAATCGCCCTGCTTCAGCCCGGGGTGAGCGGCGAAATCGAAATGATACAGCTTGCCTATCTTTTGAAAGCGAACGCCCGCGACCAGTTCGCTCTTTTCTATCTTGGCAGTCGCCATTGGGTTTCAGCCTTTTGCCGCCGCGCTCCCGAACCGGGTTGGATGCCGCCCGTTCTTCGGCGCTTCGGCTTGTCCAAACGCCTCTCACTGTACTAGAAAACGAGTTCAAAAGCAACAGGATTGAAGGGCGGCGCGCACTGAAATAATAATACGAGAATAAACTGCGCGCCTTAAAAGATTCACCAGCAAGCACACCGAGGGCGCCGACTGGTTTCACGGGATTGGGCTTAATCCGTACTGCATCAATTTAGCGGTTTCCCAGCCGCCCCTGCCGTTTGTGATTTGGCGGCGCGCTTGCTACAATGAAATTAGGCGACAGCGGTTTCACAAAAGTCAAATCAAGACAATCCCTAAGGCATGGGAGGCTCGTTCGGGCGCCGATGACTACCTTGGTTATGAAGTTTGGCGGCGCGTCGCTGGGCACATCGGCCGGGCTCGCCCAGGTCTTGAGCATCATCGCCCGCGAATCCCAAACCTGGGAGGAGCTCGTGATTGTCGTCTCGGCATTGGACGGCGTCACCGATATGCTGCTTGAGGCGGCGCAGCTGGCTCGCATCGACAACCAGCGCGGTTACCGCCGCATCGCCGCCAACTTGCGCAGTCGTCACCTCGCCTTGATTGACCAGCTGCCGCTAGACCGCCCCGACCGCAACACGCTGCAGGCCGATATTGACGGGCTCCTCTCCGGCTTGCTCGACGATTGCCAAACTATCGCCAACAATCTGAATGAAGAGCTTTCGGCCAAGCACATTGACGCTGTCGTCGCGGTCGGCGAGCGGCTTTCGGCGCGCATTATCGCGGCGCTGCTGCGGCAGAATGGCATCCGCGGCGTAGCGGTGGACGGCGCGGAAGTGCTGGTGACCGACGATGTGCATGGCAATGCCAACCCGTTCTTCGCGCCCACCAGTCAAAAGGTGAATGACGCGCTGGCGCCAATGCTCCAGCGGGATATGATACCGGTGGTCACCGGTTATATCGGCGCGACGGCCGACGGCGCGACCACAACGCTGGGCCGTGGCGGGACTGATTACACCGCCTCGGTCATCTGCAGCGTGCTGGGCGCGGACGAGCTTTGGATTTGGACCGATGTCGATGGCATGATGACGGCCGATCCGCGGGTCCTGCGAGAGGCGCGGGTCATTCCAAAGCTCAGTTATGTTGAGGCGGCTGACCTCGCCTACTTCGGCGCCAGAATCCTGCATGCCCGCATGATCGCGCCGCTTTCAGAAGCGGAGCTGCTCCTGCGCGTCAAGAATATCTTTTTCCCGGAGCAGGCGGGCACGCTGGTCTCATCCAATTCGGGCGGGCGCCAACCGGCCATCAGAGCGGTGACGGCGATTCAAGCTCTTGCCTTGCGGCGTCCGGCGAGCGGCTCCATGGCCGGCGTCACGCGGCTTGTCGGCAATACCTTGTTCCGGACGCTGGGCATGCGCAGTGAAGTGCTGATCGCGTCTCAATCTTCAAGCAGCAGCTTCCTCTGCTTCGTCATACCGACCAGCCACGGCATGGACGGCGTCGATCGTTTACAGCGCGCGCTGGGGGAGAAGATGGCGGAATACCCCGAGAAGATGCCCTGGACAATCGACAGCGTCGCGCTGGTGACCGCGATCGGCGCGAACCTCCAGCGGGCGCCGCAACTCTTGTCGCAGGTATTGGCGGAGCTTGGCGATATTGAGATATATGGATTGGCGCTTGGCGCCTCAAATTGCAGCGTCAGCGTGGCGATGGCGCAGAAGGACGCGGGCAAGGCGGTAGCGGGCATTCACGAACTGATCCTCAGAAGCGGCTCAGGTAGCGCCTGACTTCCCACTCGGTGACCTGCCGATTGTACTCTTCGCATTCCTGGCGCTTGGCGGCGATGTAACGGTCGCTGACGTAGGGGCCGAGGGCGGACAAGATGACATCATCATTGCTGAGCGCGTCGAGGGCTTCATCCAGCGAATGGGGCAAGACTTCGATCTGGCGCATGCGCTCGGGCATACCGCCCATGAGCGTTTCTTCCATGGGGTCAACCAAGGGCATCTTGTGCAGAATGCCGTCCAGCCCGGCCTGCAGCATGACCGCCATCGCGAGATATGGATTGGCGGTCGGGTCGGGACAGCGCAATTCCAGGCGCGTATGATAATTCTTGCCCGGCGCCGTGCTGGGGACGCGTATCAAAGCGCTGCGGTTGACATGGGCCCAGGTGACATTGACGGGCGCTTCGAAGCTGGTGCCCAAGCGCTTGTAGGAGTTGACCAGGGGCGCCAGCACCGCGCACATCGCCCGCGCGTGCTCCAACTGGCCCGCCAGAAAATACCGCGCAGTTTCCGATAATCCGTATTCGCCTTCGCTATCGGCAAAGAGATTGATCCCGCTTTCGGCATCGTGCATGCTTTGGTGCGTGTGCATGCCCGAACCGGGGAGATCGACATGAGGGCGCGGCATGAAACTGCAATAATAATCATATTTGCTGGCGATGGTTTTGAGGGCGATCCGCGCCGTCAGGATATTATCCGCGGAGCGCAGCGCGTCATCATATTGAAAGTCGATCTCATGTTGGCCGCTGCCGGTTTCCGAGTGCGTCGAATCAACGCGGATGTCCATCGCGTTCAGCGCGTTGAGCATGCGCCGGCGCATCGACCGGATCGGATCGTCGGGAATATCAAAATAACCGGCGATATCATTCTGGGCGCTGACCAGCGGCTGACCGGATTGATCAAGCGGAAACAAGAAGAACTCAAGCTCCATGCCCGTCTTGAAACGCAGATTCATCGCCTTTGCCGCATCAAGGGCTTTGATCAGCAAGCTGCGCGGATCGCCAATGAATGGGTCGCCATGCTGGGTGCAGATGGAGCAGATGAGACGCACCGTCTTGTCTTCTTTATCGGTCCAAGGCAACAAGACATAGCTCGATACATCGGGAACGAGCACCATATCGCTTTCGGCGACGCGGGCAAAGCCTTCAATGGCCGAGCCGTCAAAATGCGAGCCGTTTGCGATGACGTTCTCTAGTTCGCGCGCCGGTATCATGACACTCTTCACCAAGCCGGTGATGTCGGTGAACCAGAGCGCCACGAAGCGCACCTGCTGCTCTTCAACCGTCTGGAGGATGTCCGCCGCTGTATCCATCGACTGTCCTGGTATGGTCCGGCGGGCGATTCACAGAATCGTCCCTACAGTTTTCGCCGGTGCGGTGGGGGTCTCAGCGAGACGCCCCTACAGATGCGACGCGTGTAATAGCTTTGAGTCGAGTATAGTGGATGATGGCGCCCGTCAAAAGCAGCGAGATAACCAACAAAGCCCTTTGAGAATTTATGCGTTCTGACCAGCTAATCGCGCAGCAGCAGCCAGCGCCTGAGGAGGGCGTCCAGCGCGAGGAGGTAGCTGTCCGGGCCGAAGCCGGCGATTTGCCCCAGGCAGACGCCCGCCAGCAGCGACTTGTGTCGAAATGGCTCGCGCCCATGTATGTTGGAGATGTGCACCTCGATAACGGGCAGCTCAATGGCGTCGATGGCGTCGCGCAATGCCACTGATGTATGGGTGAAGGCGCCGGGATTAAAGATGACGCCATCGGCCCAGTTGCGCGCCTCATGCAGCAGATCGATTAATTCGCCCTCATGATTCGATTGCGCGCATCGCAGCTCGACATTGTAAGGCGTTAGGCGTCGCTCGGCGGCGGCGTTGATGTCCGCCAGAGTCGCGCTGCCGTAGATCTCCGGCTGCCGCGTCCCCAGCAGGTTCAGATTTGGCCCGTGCAAAAGCAGAATGCGTTTGGTCATTTGACAGTTGTTCCTGGCTAAAGTCGGGGGCGCTCGCTGCGGCGACGCCACCACATTAAAATTTAACCACAGAGGACACAGAGAGCACAGAGGGATTTTGCCAGCGAGGCATAGAAGTAAAACCAAGTAAGTAATTGAAATCTTACTATTAGAAGAACTGTAGACACACGCGCACAATGCCGCCGCCCACGCAAAACACCTTGCATCTCGGCGCGTTTCGCTCCCCTCCCTGACTCGTCGGGGAGGGGCCGGGGGTGGGGTTGACTGCCCGCAACGTAAACAGGGGCGTTTGACCCGCAGTGTCTACGCGCGGCGCTGAAACGCTCGCTCTTCCAGTCTTATTTTTCGGGCCTCTCAGCGAGACGCCCCTACAACCTTTCTTAATTGTCGCATTAATTTGTTGAAGCTACTGAAGTGGGCGACTCACATAGCGGCTAAAGGACGGCGCAGATTTCTTCTTTTGACAAGCCTTCGACGACGGCGGCTTCGCCCAGGCGCTTCAGCACCACCAGGCGAGAGCGGCCGGCTTTCCACTTCTTGTCGGTGGACATGGCGGCATACCAGCGCTCCGGATCCAGGGCGATATCGGTCGGCAGTTCAAGTTGCCACATGATTTTCAGGATCTGCTCGACCAGACCGTCATCAACGAAGCCCAGGTTGCGCGACAGCCGCGCCGCTTTAACGATGCCGATTGCGACAGCCTCGCCATGCGGTATGGCATATTCCGTCACTTTTTCTATGGCATGGCCGAAGGTATGGCCCAGATTCAAATGGGCGCGAATGCCCCGCTCATAGGGGTCGACTTCCACGACATCGATCTTGACCTGCACCGCCCCTCTGACCAGGCGCTCGGCATTCTCCAGATTCCACAAGTCGGAGTCGAGCAGCGCAGGCCGCGCGATCAAGCCGTGCTTGACCACCTCGGCCATGCCACAGCGCCACTGCAAGGGCGGCAGGCTGTTCAGCACGTCCGTATCAATGATGACGCGGCGCGGCTGCTTGAAAGCGCCGATCAGGTTTTTGCCCTGGGGCAAATCGACGCCGACCTTGCCGCCGACGCTGGAATCAACCATGGAGAGCAAGGTGGTCGGTATCTGAACCAGCGGGATGCCGCGCATATAGGTGGCGGCGGCGAAGCCGGCCGTATCGCCGATCACACCGCCGCCCAGGGCGACCAGCGTCGTGCCGCGATCGGCCCCCAACATGAGCAGATCATCGTAGATGCCGCGGACCGTGTTCAGATTCTTGTGGGCTTCGCCATCGGGAACAACAATCAGATTCGCGTTCGGCAAGTTTCGAACGAGCGTTTCAGCGTAGAGTGGCGTTACAGTTTCATTGCTGACGACAACCACATGGCCCGCCAGACCCAGCGATTCGGCTTCCCCCGCCAGCCAATCGAGGAGGCCGCTGCCGACAATTATCGGGTAACCGCCGCCATCAGGTGTATGCGCGTAGAGCGCGCCGCCATCGAGGGCAGCGATCTCGCCGGCGATCTCCTCAGGCGTCTTGCCGGTTGTTTGAATCTGATAGGGCATTTGGGCGTAGGCGCTGGCCCGCGCTTCGAGCAAGCCCTCCCAGCCGGCCGCCAGGGGACGATGCTCGTTTTCCGCCAGGCGCGCGCGGATATCGGCCTTGCTGGCGTTCAGACAGAGGACCATGCCGCTCCGCACCATCGTTTCGCGCATGTCGTCATCAATCAAGGCGCCGCCGCCGGTCGCGATCACCAGGCCATTGCGCAGCGCCAATTCATAGACCAGCCGCCGCTCCAGGGCGCGGAATTCGTCTTCGCCGCGGCGTTGGAAAATCTGCGGTATGGTCATGCCGGCCCGCTCTTCAATGAGCGCGTCCATATCGACGAATTCGCGCTTCAGCTTGCGCGCCAGGATCTGCCCGACCGTTGTTTTGCCCGCCCCCATGAAACCGGTGAGCACGATATTAGTCGCGAAGTTCATACATCGTACCCGAAGCGCCATTCGCAGTTGTCCATGGGCAAATCTTCCAGCCGGTTGCGCCGCAGCGAATCAAAACGCGGCTTCATCTCTTCGATGCTGTCGCCGCCGAGCTTCTCCAAGAGGGCGTCGGCCAGCACGATCGCCATCATCGCTTCGCCCACGGGCACCGCTCGCGGCAGAGCGCAGAAGTCGCTGCGTTCATAAACCGTTAGATTGGCCTCGCCCGTCGCCAGATCGACCGATTCCGCGCCGCGTAGCATGGTCGAGATCGGCTTCTTGGCGACGCGTACGATAATGGGCTCGCCGGTCGTGATGCCCCCTTCCAGGCCACCGGCGCGGTTCGTCCGGCGGGACAGCTCGCCTGAGGCGTCGACAATAATGTCATCATGCACCTGGGAGCCGCGCTTGCCGGCATTTTCGAAGGCGGCGCCGATTTCCGCGCCTTTCATCGCCTGGATGCTGACCATGGCGGCGACCAGCCGGCCATCCAGCTTGCGGTCAAAATGCACGTGGGAGCCGAGCCCAGGCGGTACGCCGCGCGCCACCACCTCAAAGACGCCGCCCAGCGTATCCTTGTCGATCTTGACCTGGCGGATGGCTGCGTGCATCTTTTCCGCCGCGAGCGGGTCAGGGCAGCGCACATCGTTGTCTTCGTTGCGGGCGATGCGCTCATCCAGCGGCATGTCGGCCAGATCCGCCACGACATCGCCCAGCTGCGAGACGTAGCCGTCCACGCGAATATCAAAGGCAGCCAGAAATCTTTTGCAAATGGCGCCGATGGCCACGCGCATGGTCGTTTCGCGCGCGCTCGCCCGCTCCAGCGAGAGGCGCAGCTCGCGATAGCCATATTTGACCGCGCCGGTCAAATCGGCGTGGCCGGGCCGCGGCGTCGTGATCGGCGTGATATCGCGCTCTTTCCAGCTTTTGAAATCGCGGTTTTGCACATGCAGGGCGATGGGCGCGCCGGTCGTCATGCCGTTCATCACGCCCGATGTGATAACGATGCCATCTTTCTCGATTTGCATGCGGCCGCCGGAGCCATAGCCTTTTTGCCGCCGGCGCAGGTCGAGGTTGATGTCTTCCGCCGTCAAGGGCAAGCCGGCCGGCATGCCCTCGAGAATGGCGGTCAATCCGGGTCCGTGGCTTTCGCCGGCGGTGAAGAATCGTATTGACATTGAATGTCAGCCCCCATGCCCTAACCCCTTCCCCCACAGAGGAGGGAAGGGGAACTGTACGCAGCAGTGTCAATGATCATAGCGCCTCTTGCAGCACGCGCTGCATCAAGTCTATCGGCGGCGCGACGCCGGTCCAGAGTTCAAAGGCGATCGCGCCTTGCCGCGCGAGCATGCCCAGCCCGCCAATCGCGCGTCCGCCATGGGCGACGCATTGCCGCATCAGCGCCGTGTTCGCCGGACGATAAACCATATCATATACGGTAATGCCGGCGGGAAAAGGCAAGTCCTGAATCCAGGGCGACTGGTCGATATGCGGGTGCAAGCCGACCGAGGTGCAATTGACGATGAGCGACATGCCCCAATCGGCCGCCTCAGCCAGCGTTTTAACATCTACGCCACCGATGCCGGCCGAGGCGCGCAAATGGCGGACGAGCGCTTCCGCCCGCGATTCGGTGCGGTTTACGATTGCCACCTTGGCGCCGGCCCGCGCCAATCCATAGACCGCCGCCCGGGCCGCCCCGCCCGCGCCCAGCACCAGCGCGCGTTCGCCGGCGATATGCACATCATGGGCGCGTAAGTCCTTGATGAAGCCATCGGCATCGGTATTGGTGCCGATGTTGCTGCGGAAGTCGACCGTGTTCACGGCGCCAATCGCCCGCGCTTTTTCATCGGGCCGGACGTATTGCATGATCGCTTCTTTGTGCGGCACAGTTACGTTGATGCCGATATAGCCGTGATCCCTTGGCTCGCGCAAGCCCAGCCGCAGGATATCCGGCGGGATCGACATGGCGTCGTAATGCCAGTCGCGCATGTTCAGGGCCTCGAAAGCCGCGTTGTGCATGATTGGGCTGAGGCTGTGCTCGACTGGGAAGCCGATGACGCCGACTCGTTTGCTTGGCACGCTGGTCCCTTTATTTTGTAATTTGGCGGGCGACCCAGTGGCTCGCCCCTAGGTCGCGATCATGTTCGCGCCACAGTTGATGAGCGTCTCGGCGAAACCGGGAAAACTATCGCCGGCGCAGGCGGCGTCCGTCACGATTGCGCCTTCGGCAGCGCTTAGCCCGGCGACGGTCAAGCTCATTGCGATGCGGTGATCATCATGCCCGTCGACTTGGCCGCCGATCAGATGCTGCGGTCCCATGATACGGAAGCCATCGTCGCGCTCCTCGATATCGGCGCCCAGCGCCCGCAGTTCCGCCGCCATCACAGCGATGCGATCGGTCTCTTTGACGCGCAGCTCACGCGCGTCGCGCACGAGCGTTTCGCCCTCCGCCCGCAGCGCCGCCACCATCAAGATGGGAAACTCGTCGATCATGCGCACGACAGTTTCACCGCCGATTTCAATGCCCTTGAGCGCGCTGGTCTGCACGCGGACGTCGCCGATCGGTTCGCCCGCCTGCTCGTCCAGGTTACTCAGCGAAATCTCCGCGCCCATTTCGTCGAGGACATCCAAGAGACCGGTGCGCGTCGGATTCAGATTGACGCCTTTAATCACAAGATCGCTATCCGGCGTCACCAGCCCGGCCACCAGCAGAAAAGCGGCAGAGGAAGCGTCGCCGGGCACGGTCAAGTCCAGTGGCGCCAGAGCCTCAATCGGCGCCACCGTGATCATGTTGCCATCGACGCCGTCTTCGCTGATGTCCGCGCCCAGAGCCCGCAGCATGCGCTCGGTGTGGTCGCGCGCAGGACCGGGCTGAATCACCGTCGTCGGCGAATCGCCATACAAGCCGGCCAGCAGAATGGCGCTTTTGACTTGGGCGCTGGCGATGGGCATCTCGTAACGGATGCCCTTGAGCGCCGCTGGATGTATATGCAGGGGACAGCCGCCGTCCTTTGACTCGATATCGGCGCCCATCAACTTGAGCGGATCGGTAATGCGTTTCATCGGCCGCCGTCGAAGCTGGGCGCTGCCGTCCAATACGCTGGGGAAATCTTGCCCCGCCATGATGCCGGCGAGCAAGCGAAGTCCCGTGCCCGCGTTCATCAGATTCAGGGGCGACGCGGATTGGCGCAGTCCGCCGCCCTCAATCGACAGGGTCGTGGCGTCATGCCGTTCGATAGTCGCGCCCAGATCGCGGATTGCGCCCAGCGTCGCTTCGGTATCGCCGGCCGCCAGCCAATTGCGGATCTCCGACCGGCCCCGGGCGATGGCCGCCAGCATGACCGCCCGGTGGGAAATCGACTTGTCGCCCGGCACGGTCACCTCGCCGCGCAGCGCGCCGCCGGGACGAATCTTGAATTGATTGTGTTTAGATTTCACCCCATCCCCCCCAGCCCCCTTCCCCAGCAAGCTAGGGAAGAGGGAGCGTCGCCGAGTCCGAAATCGCCGCTTGGTGTTGGACATTGCCAAAATAATGCAAATTTTTTCCAGGCAGTCACGCGAATAATCACACATAAACGTCAGCAGCAGACGAGCTTTAGCGTCGATTGTCATAGTGCCGCGCCCATTCCTTACGCGCCCGCCGTATCGGCTCCAGGGATTCGCCTAGGCGATGGTCATCGCCGGCGATCAGCATCGTCTCCAGCATCGCCAGCTGCATGCGAAACTGCGCCAGCAAAGTGGCGACCGCCTGCGTATTCGTGCTGAGGATATC
This sequence comes from Chloroflexota bacterium, assembly GCA_028875245.1. Taxonomy (GTDB): domain Bacteria; phylum Chloroflexota; class Anaerolineae; order Aggregatilineales; family Phototrophicaceae; genus UBA6055. The sequence goes on along the minus strand of JAPPEU010000082.1, from coordinate 9,970 downwards.
GCCCATCATCGTTACATCGCTGGCGGCCAGGCGGCTGGTATCGCGGAAACCGCCGGCGGCCAGCTCCCAAAAGGCCAGATCGCGCTCGGCCTGGTTTGCAATGGTCGCCACGAGCGTCGCGCTCAGCAAATAAGGCAAGTGGCTGATGCCGGCGACAATCTGGTCATGGCGCTCGGCCTCCATTTCGATGGGCGCTGCGCCGAGCGTCTCGACAAAAGCCAGCGCATGCAGCCGCGCCGCCGGCGTCGTCCGCCTGGACGGGCAGAGCACGAAGGGTCGGCTGCGATAGAGCGACTCGTCCGATTCTTCGATGCCGCCATTCTCCTTGCCCGTCATCGGATGCCCGCCGACCGCGTTGACGCCGATGGGCAAGCTCGCCATCGCGTCGACGATATCTTGTTTTGTGCTGCCGATATCGATGACCAGCGTATTGGAGCGCAGGTAGGAGCCGATGCGCATCTGCAGCATCTCGATGATGACGCGGACCGGCGCCGCCAAAATGACCACATCGGCGCGATTCACGCCGGCGTGCAAGTCATCGGTCGCGCAATCGACGATGCCGCGCTTCAGGGCATAAGCGCGGGCCCGCTCGTCATGGTCGATGCCGCTGATATGCTCGGCGTGAGCGCGCATCGCCAGCGCCAGCGAGCCGCCCATCAAACCCAGGCCGACAATGGCCAAATGGCGGGCGCGGAATCCGTTTGACATCAGGCGTCCTCCGCCCCATCGCTCGGCGATAGATCAGGCCGCAGCTGCACGGCGTCGCGCAAGAAGACGTGCTGGATTTCGTCCATCGGCTTGTCGGTATTCCAGTGGATAAGCACGCGTACGCACTGCTGCAGGCCATCAATGACGTGCGCCTCCTGAAAGCCCATCAAAGCCGTCCGCGTCCAGCCCAGCTCGCGGGCGGCCGCCGCCGGGTAGGCCGCGTCGAGGCCGGGCGTGGCGGTGAAGAGGATGCTGGCCACATCCTCTTCGGCGATGCCGTTGGCGTCGATCATCGCGCCCAGCAGCTCCTGCGTCGCCGAAATGATCGCCTTGGTCGAATTGTGCTCCACTGTCGTCGCGCCGCGTACGCCTCGTATCATGTTTTGCCTTCTCCCGTTCATAACAAAAAAGAGCGCTGAGTGTTTCACTCTGCGCCCTTGCTCTTGTTCATGTCAGCGTCGGAAATCAATTGACAGCGCGAATCACCCCGGACCGGTCTATGCAGTTTGGGTAGCAATAATAACGAAGACTGGCAACTTGTAAATCGTGCATGTGCGAATTCATCGTTTGGCGTCGCTTAACAGATACGCTACACAAGTATCTGAGCCCTGTCAAGGTGTGGCGCAAATTAGAAGCGGCAAAGGTCGCGGATATATGCCCTTCCCCAAACGCTGCGCAGTTCTTTTGCCACAGAGGCACAGAATTTAATAATTGCAATGCAGAGTTGACAGGCAGTCAGAAATTGGCGCTTCAAGTGCGCTTTCGCGCGCTTGCGTGTTAACAGGTCCGAACAGTCATTCCCGAATCGCTGCGAAGATATCGCCGGCCAGCGCGCGCATCTCGTCGAAGCCGCGCTCCCAGGCTCGAATCAGGGCCGAGGCGACGATGAAACCATTGGTCAAGCCGCGCAGCTGCCGGGCGTGCCCTGGACTGCTGATGCCGAAGCCCAGCACAAGCGGCATGTCGGTCTTGGCTCGCAAGCGGGCGATGTATTCCCTCAGATAGGCGGGCAGTTCTTTTCGCGCGCCGGTGATGCCGGTCAGGGAGACCACATAAATGAAGCCGGTCGCGTTGGCGGCCGCCATGTCGATGCGCGCGTCATTGCTCGTCGGCGCCAGAAAAAAGACCAGCGCCAGGCCCTCGCGGGCGCAGCTGTCGGCGAACATGGACGCTTCCTCCGGCGGCAAATCGGGCACGATCAAACCGTCAGCGCCCGCCGCGCGCGCGTCGCGCACGAAGCGATCGGTCCCGTAAGCCACCAAGGGGTTGGCATAACCCATCATCAGCATCGGCTGAGAGACGCCCTTTTCGCGCAGACTTCTGACCGCGGCCAGGCATTGGCGCACGGTTGTGCCGTTCTCCAGCGCAATTTGCGTCGCCGCCTGGATCGTCGGGCCATCGGCGATCGGGTCGCTGAAGGGGATGCCGATCTCGAAGCCATCGACGCCGGCTGCGGCGACCGACTCGATAGCGCGCAGCGATTCAGCGTAATCGGGATAACCGATGCAGAAATAAGGCAGGAATGCGGCGCGCTTTTCGGATTTGGCGCGGGCGAACATTGCGTCAATCGCTGCCGTGCCCTGTTGTTCTCGCGTTCGTGTCATGGAGTCCTCGTGGGTGCTTAAGGGCGACCCAATGGCTCGCCCCTACAGATTCGTGATGTGGCGGGCGACTCACCGAGTCGTCCCTGCAAGGCTTGTCCGATAAACTAGGATTCGTTGCTTGGTTTAGCTTACCAGCATCAATCCCAACCAGTTATCTCTGTAGATATTGCATAGACTAGGCCTTTATGATGATTGCAATACAGATGTCACAAATTCGGCTATCTTTGCCCTCCTTCCCTGATGATTCGGGGAAGGGGCCGGGGGATGGGGTAGAAAAAGCGACAATTTCGCTAGAGTACCGGACAAGCCCTACAATGTGCTCCTTTAGTTGCCCAGGATGCCGATGACCGTATCGAGGTCTTTGTCGCCGCGCCCCGACAGGTTGACCAGCAGGACGCTGTCTTGCGGCATGGTCGGCGCCCGTTTGATCGCTTCGGCGATGGCGTGCGCGCTCTCCAGAGCCGGGATGATGCCTTCCAGCTTGCTCAAGACCTGAAAAGCTTCCAGCGCTTCCTCGTCGGTCGCCATTGTGTAATAAGCCCGCTCCAATTGACGCAGGTGCGCGTGTTCGGGCCCAACCGAAGGATAATCCAGGCCGGCGGAGACGCTGTGCGTTTCCATGATTTGTCCGTCATCGTTCTGCATGACATAGGAGCGCGTGCCGTGCAATATGCCCGGACGGCTGATATCGAGATCGGCGAAGCGCGCCGCGTGCTCCTTGCTGTCGATGCCATGCCCGCCCGCCTCGACGCCGATGAGTTCGGTATTCTCGTCCGCGCGAAAAGCGTGGAAAAGCCCGATGGCGTTGCTGCCGCCACCGACGCAAGCGATGCAGGCATCCGGCAGTTGACCGGCCAGCGTCTGAATCTGCTCGCGCGCCTCCGCCCCAATCACGCTTTGGAAATCGCGCACCATCATCGGATAGGGGTGCGGACCCAGGGCCGAGCCGAGCAGATAAAAGGTCGTCTCGACATTGGTCACCCAGTCGCGCATGGCTTCGTTGATGGCGTCCTTCAGGGTGCGGCTGCCGCTTTCGACCGGAATCACCTCAGCGCCCAGCAGCTTCATGCGGAAGACGTTCGGCTGCTGCCGGCGGATATCAACCGTGCCCATATACACATGACATTCCAAGCCGAGCAGGGCCATCGCCGTGGCCGTGCCGACGCCATGCTGCCCGGCGCCCGTTTCGGCGATGATGCGGCGCTTGCCCATCCGTTTGGCCAGCAAGCCCTGCCCCAGCGCGTTGTTGATTTTGTGCGCGCCCGTATGCGCCAGGTCTTCCCGCTTAAGGTAAATCCGCGCCCCGCCAAGCGCCTCGCTCAAGCGGCGAGCGTAACTGATCGGCGTCGGCCGACCGGTGTAAGTGCGCTGCAGATGACGCAAGCTTTGATGAAAATTGGGATCCGCCATCGCTTCATTGTAGGCCGCTTCCAGCTCGTCCAGCGCCGGGATTATCGTCTCCGGCACGAAACGGCCGCCGAATTCACCGAAGTAACCGCGGGCGTCGGGAAGGTCGCTGATATCGCTGCGGATGTATAAGTCAGACATGATCAAGGGTCCCCATGGAATTTGGGGGCGAGCCGCCGGCTCGCCCGTACAGTTTTTGCTGATGCGGCGGTCGTTGGCATTTTCTTCCTTGATTCGCTCAGATCCATAGTTGTTTTTCGCCGGCGAAATAGCGCTTCGCAAGGATCAGAATCTTCATCACATAATTGTCAATGCTTGGTATAAAGTCGGCGCGCGTCACCGAAACTTCCGCCGCGCCCAAACCAGCGGCGGCCGCCCTGACGCAATCGACTTCGCCCGAAAACAGGCGCAGCGCATCGTCCAGCCGCAGCTTGAGCAAACCGGCGATCTCGGCGCGCGAATATGAATAGTCCGCCAGCGCTATATCGGTCTCGTAGAAAAACACGTGGCAAATCTGGCAATCGACGAAATCGCCGAGCCGGCTGATGCCGAGGCGGCGCCCAAGCTGAATCAAATCTTCAAATGCCACGCGCAGCCCCAGCTCCTCTTCAATCTCGCGCGGACCGTCGCGCGCGGTCTCGCCTGCGGCCAGGTGCCCGGCCGCGCTGATGTCAATCATATCCGGATAATCCAGCGTGTCCCTGCGCTTCTGCAAGATAAGAAAGGGATCGCCATTTGCCTCGCGCCCGATGACCCAGCAATGAAAAACCTGATGCCAATCGCCATCGCGATGCACATCGTCACGCCCTTTGACGCCGATGTGATTGAGCGCTTCATCATAGATATCGAATAGCTCGCTCATGAGCCCGCCTGTCGCGCCGCTTGGATGAAGGCGCGCACTGCCCGCTCGTCTTTGATGCCCGGCGTCCCCGCTTCCACGCCGCTGGCCACATCCACGCCCCAGGGTTCGACCGCTCGCGCCCGCTCGGCAACATTGTCCGGGTTCAGCCCGCCAGCCAGCATCATCCGCGGAACCGCCGCCCGCAGCGCCGCAGCAATGCGCAGGCTCGCTGTTTCGCCCGTGCCGCCGTAGAGCTTGGGATTGAAGGCGTCCAGCAGGATCGACGGCGCATCGCTGCTCTGTGGAAATGCAGCCGCCAGCCCTTCAGCAGCGGCCAGCGCGGCCTCCACGTCAACCGGGCGAATCGACTTGAAGGCGATGCCCGCCAGCGCCTCCGCCGTCTCGGCAGGTTCGTCGCCGCTCAGCTGCGCGTAATCGAGGCCGACCCGCTCGACGATGTCGCGGACTTCAGCGGCCGACGCGTTGACAAATACGCCAACCAACTTCGGGCATGACGCGCCCAAGCCCTCCCGCAGCCGCGCCACAATCTCGCCGGCGACCGCGGGCTCAACAAAGCGAGGCGACTCCGGATAAAAGTTCAAGCCGATGAAGTCAGCGCCGGCGCGCGCCACCATGAGGGCGTTTTCAGGCGTTCGCACGCCGCAGATTTTGACCTTGGTCACGATTTCAATCCCTGAGTGATGACCGGTCTTTCGTTTATCGTGGGCGGCTCACCGGGGCGCGTAGACACTGACCGTCAGTCGCTCCTACGGCTGGCGTCCTTGGCTGGCGGCTCAATGCGCGCGTCAGGGACACCGTGTCGGGCGCCTTCATCAGCGCTTCACCGACGAGTATCGCGTCCGCGCCCAAGCGCCCCATCTCGCGCGCGTCAGCCGCGGAGAAGATGCCGCTCTCGGCGACCAACACCACGTCCTCGTCAACCATGCCGGCCAGCCGCGCCGTCGTGCCCAAATCGACATCGAATGTTCTCAAGTCGCGGTTGTTGATGCCGATCAGCTTGGCGCCGAAACGAAGCGCGCGTTCCATCTCGCCTTCGTTGTGCACTTCAACCAGCGCGCTCATGCCCAGCTCGCTCGTCAGGGCCTGCAGGTCCGCCAGCTGAGCATCCGACAGCGCCGCCACGATCAGAAGAATGGCGTCGGCGCCGGCCGCCCGCCCCTCATAAACTTGATAAGGATCAATGACGAAGTCCTTGCGCAAAAGCGGCAGATCGACCGCTTCTCGTATCGCGGTCAGGTATGCCAGGCTGCCTTGAAAGAAGTCCTCGTCCGTCAATACCGAAATCGCCGAAGCGCCATTGTGGGCATAGGTCGCCGCCAGCATCACCGGCGCGAAATCCTTCGTCAGCGGCCCTTTGCTCGGCGACGCCCGTTTCACTTCGGCGATCAAGCTGACATGAGCGCCCCCAAGGGCCCGCGTCAAATCTCGCGCGGGATAGGGCGACCCTTCGGCGCGGCGCCTGGCTTCTTCGTCGTCCACCTTGGCGCGCTGTTCAGCCAGCTCCGCCAGCTTGCGGTCCAGGATTCTGTCCAGAACCGTATCGGTAATGACAAAAGCCTGGCTCATGCGGCGAAGCTCCGACTGAACTCGATCAAGGCGTCCAGCTTTTGCAGCGCTGCGCCACTATCGATGCTGTCGCGCGCCATGACGATGCCATCGGGGATTGAGCTTGCCCGCCCGCCGGTCATGATGGCGGCGCCCGCATTCAAGAGCACGATGTCGCGTTTGGGCCCCCTGTCCGCGCCATTCAGAATTCGCCGCGCAATCTCCGCGTTGTCGTCGGGCTCCCCGCCTTTCAAGTCATCAATGCTCGCCATGTGGAAACCCAGTTCGGTGGGATCAACATCCAGATGCGATATAGCGCCGTTTTCCTCCAGATAGCTGATGCGATTGGGTCCCGTGACCGTCAACTCGTCCAGGCCGCCATAGCCGTTGACCACCATGGCCGATTTGATGCCGAGGTCTTTCAAGACCTGCGCCAGGAGGTCGGTCAGGCTGTGCGCGAAGACGCCCATCAACTGACGCTGCGCGCCGGCCGGGTTGGTAAGCGGGCCCAAAATGTTGAATATCGTGCGGATGCCGAGCTCTCTTCGCGGCCCGATAGCGTAACGCATGGCCGGATGCAGCATTGGGGCGAAGAGGAAACCGATGCCGATCTCGTCAATGCAGCGGCCTACCTGCTCGGGCGAGAGATCGAAATTGACGCCGAGGGCCGCCAGCACATCGGCGCTGCCGCTCTTGCTGGTCGCGGCTCGATTGCCATGCTTCGCCACCGGTATGCCCGCGCCGGCAGCGACAAAGGCGACCGTCGTGCTGATATTGAAAGTGCCGGAGCGGTCGCCGCCGGTGCCGCAGGTGTCCAGCATGTCAGCATCTGTCGCGGTCGGCACCTTGGTCGCCTCGTCACGCATGGCGCGCGCGCTTCCAGTGATTTCGTCGGTCGTCTCGCCTTTCATGCTCAGCGCCATCAGGTAAGCCCCGATCTGCGCTTCGCTGGCGCCGCCGGTCATGATCTGCCGCATGACTGACTCCGCCTGTTCCGCCTGCAAATGTCCATAGCGGCTCAATGCGTCAATTGCCTTCTGTATATCCATTTTCCATTCCTTTGCCGCTTTGAGCGGTATTAATTTTTGCGCCGACGCGCGACCTGATAAGTCTCCCCTATAAGTCGCTGGTTCGGCGGGTGGGCGCCCCAATGGCTCGCCCCTACACATTCTCGATCATAGAAATCGGTTCATAGTTGAGAAAGTTGCCCAGAATCTGCAGGCCATAGCCGGTCAAGATGCTTTCCGGATGGAATTGCAGTCCGATGACCGGGTGCTGCCGGTGCCGCAAACCCATGATTTCTCCAGTCGCAGTCCGCGCCGTAATTTGCAGACAATCGGGCAAGGTGGCTTCATCGACGATCAGGCTGTGGTAGCGGGTCGCTTCAAAGGGATTGGGAATGTCGCTCAGTATGGCGTCGCCCTCATGATAGATCATGCTCGTCTTGCCGTGCATCAGCTCCGGCGCATGCACCACCAGGCCACCGTAAGCCTCGCCGATCGCTTGATGACCCAGGCAGACGCCCAGCAGCGGGATCTCTGAACCGAGCTCGCGAACCAGGTCGAGCGAGACGCCGGCGTCGACCGGGAAGCCAGGGCCGGGCGAAATCACAATGCGTTCCGGCGCCAGCGCGCGTATCTCGTCGACGGTGATTCTGTCGTTGCGATAGACCGTCAACTCGGCGCCCAGCTCGCCCAATTCCTGCACGATGTTATAGGTGAAGCTATCGTAATTGTCGATTACCAGAATCATGACCTTTCCTTTGGCCCCTGTGTGTATAGTTTTTCGGGTGACCTGATAGGTCGCCCCAACATTTGCTGATTCGGCAGCGGCGCGCAGAGTCGCCCCTACATCAGTCCTTTCTCGGCGAATTTGACCGCCTCAAACACCGCCTTCGCTTTGTTGATCGTCTCGTAGTATTCCTCGGTCGGGTCGCTGTCGGCTACGATGCCGCCGCCCGCTTGAACGCTGAGCGTGCCGTTTTGCATCAAGAGCGTGCGGATGGTGATGCACATATCCATCGAGCCGTCGAAGCTGAAATAACCGACCGCCCCGCCGTAGGGGCCGCGGCGCGTGCCTTCCAACTCTTCGATGATTTCCATCGCTCTCACTTTGGGCGCGCCGCTGAGCGTGCCCGCCGGGAAGGTGGCGCGCACCAGGTCAAAGGCGTCCATGCCCTGGCGCAGCAGCCCTTCCACCTGGCTCGTGATATGCATGACATGCGAATAGCGCTCGACATACATCATCTTGGTGACGCGCACCGTGCCATAATCGCAGACGCGCCCCAGGTCGTTCCGGCCCAGGTCAACCAGCATGACATGTTCGGCGCGTTCTTTGGGATCGTTAATGAGTTCTTCTTCCAGCTCAAGGTCTTCCTTCTCGGTCGCGCCCCGCCGCCGCGTCCCGGCCAGCGGACGATTGTAGGCGATGCCATCTTCCAGCCGCACAAGCATCTCCGGCGACGCCCCGACCAGCGTCAAATCTTCGCTGAATTCCAAGAGAAACATGTAGGGCGACGGATTGGTCGCCCGCAAGGCGCGGTAAATCTGCAGCGGGCTGGCTTCGGTGGCGCGGCTGAAGCGCTGGGCCAGCACGATCTGAAAGGCATCGCCATCGCGAATGTATTCTTTCGCCGCGCGTACGCGATCTTCATGTACATGCTTTTCGACATTCGCTTTGGGATCTTCGCGCGCGCCATTCCCCGGCAAATCGTAAGCCAGGTGTTCCATCGGCGCCGACAATGCCTCGACGATGCCGTCGATGCTGGCGATGGCCCGCTCATAGGCGGCGTCCGGATCATCGCCGGTGTTATGCGCATTGGCCAGCACAATCAGCTGGTGCATGGCGTGATCAAAGATCACGAGCGTATCCGGCAGCATGAAGGCGACCGTCGGCACGCGCAAATCATCGCTGGCGCTGGCCGGCAGGTCTTCAAAATAGCGCACGATATCGTAAGACATATAACCGACCGCGCCGCCGACCAGCCGCGGCAAGCCCTCCAGCGCTACGGGGTTCACCGTCTGAAAGTGGCGCTTGATGACATGCAGCGGGTCTTGCCCTTCGGGTATGGCGAACTTGGTCGTCTCGCCATCGCGCTCAAAGCTGACGATATTGTCCTTGACGCTGAGCACCCCCTTGGGGTTGACGCCGATGAATGAGTAGCGCCCCACCTGCTCGCCGCCCTCGACGCTCTCCAGCAAGAAGGCTGGCTTCCCCGCCTGCTTGAGCTTCATGTAAACCGATACCGGCGTTTCCAGGTCGGCCAAGAGGCTGCGATAGACCGGCACATGATCGCCGCGCCGGAAGTGTTCATGCATCTCTTCGCGCGAGGGGTTGATATCGGCGCGCTCTCTCTGCATCGTCTCGAACATCATCCACTCCCCCAAATCAAAAGAACCCGAATCATCCATTCAAGGACGAGAAGGGTTCCCGCGGTGCCACCTTGATTGCCTGCTCTCGCAAGCCTCTTTGTGGATACAGACCCGAAGTCGATATCCCGCGCTGCTAACGGTGCGCTCTCCGGCGCAAGCTAATCGGCATGCCTTTCACCTGCGCGACTCCCCAGTCCATTCGGCGTCTCTGCGTGTCTCGCATTCACAGCGGCTAGCGAGTCTCTGAACTGCACGATGAGGCCTACTACTCTGGTTCACAGTCTTTGCTACTATTCAGTTGCGGACATAATAGCGCGGCTCTGCGCGAATGTCAAGCGCGATTCGACCAAGGCGAACAGGGCAATCGCATCAAATTGAAATGGCGCTGAAATCAACTGCTTTCCCGGCAACTTGCGTATCTGTAAGGCTTGTCCGGTACTGCATTTCTTATGCAACAACAACTGAAATTACAC
>JAPPEU010000036.1 GCA_028875245.1 Chloroflexota bacterium | reverse complement strand
AGTTGAATCCGCCGCCACCAACGAACACGCCCGTCCCGCCGCCGCCGCCAACCAATACGCCTGTCCCGCCGCCATACGAAGTGCCGGCCAGCCTGATTCAGGATTTGCTGAGCTACCAGGCGGAGCCGCACGGTCATGATCATGTCAATCGCTGGACGCGGGCATTGGCCGGGCTGGGGCATGGCAGCCATGCCAATCCCATGACTTTGGCGGAAGCCGAGCAAATGGCGCAGATCCACAATCCCAACCGCTGGAATCCTGTAGTGGAGGCGATGAGAAAGCTGCAAGGCTGATACAAACCGACCGCATTTCGGGGGCGGCTCGACGAGTCGCCCCTTTTTCTTTCCTCCGCTGCCGCGTCGGACGCGCTTAGGATAAGGGGCCAAGCCGTGAACGGTTAGGAGAAGCATCAAGGATTTTTCTCGATGGCGCAGTGCAATGCTGGCGCAGCCGCCATTCAAAGGAGACTCTTCAATGAACGGAAAATTGCCTACTGATCGCGCTGTTGGCGATTGCTTTGCTGGGCGTCTCGCCGGGGCAGGCGAAAAACCCCGTACTCTATTTCCAGGGCCGCAAGATTCTGTGAAATAAGCGCTATCCTGTTATCATCTTATTGTTGGACGGCAACTTCAAGGGAACGCGCATGGAAGCGGTGAATGCCAACGATAAAGGTCTGACAGCGGACAATGCCAGACCAGCACAGGAGCGCATCGCCACGCTGGAAGAGCGCTCCCAACATGCCGCGACCAAGGCGGAACTGCACCGCGCGATACTGTGGCTGTACATCGCTCTGTTTACGACAATAAGCGGTCTGCTGGGCGCTCTCATGCTGCATCTGCACAATACGACGCTCAGCGAAATCTCGGAATTGCGGCAGCTCTTGATTGACATCATTTAACAGATGCCTGGCGGGTGATTGAACCTGATTCGCGCGCGCATTATCAGTCCGCCTCCCGAAACGAGACGTGCCAGGGCATCAGCCGCCTCTCCGCAATCAACACCACCAGATAAAAAGAAATGCCGATCAAGGAAGCGAGCATGATGGCGGTCCAGGCCTTCGCGAAATCGAAGGCGCTCGCTTCCTGCGTGATGTAAACGCCGAGCGTCGCCCGCGGGCCGCCGAAGAACTCCGCGACCACGGCGCCGACCAAACTGAGCGCGCTGGCGACGCGCAGGGCGCTGAATATATAGGGCAGGGCATTTTTCAGGCGCAGTTTGAACATGATATGCGCCGGCGTGGCGGCATAAGAATGCATCAGCTCCAGCTGGTTCAGATCCACCAATGTCAAACCGCGCACCGTATTGATCATAGTCGGGAAGAAGACGATGATCGAAACGATCGCCATCTTCGACGCCGGGTTCGTTATGCCAAACCAATTGTTCATGATGGGGGCGAAGGCGATGATCGGCACGGAATTGGCGGCGATGGCGAAGGGCATGGTCGCTTCGCTCACGATAGTCCAGCGCGATGTGATCAGCGCCACCAGGATGCCGCCCCCGCAGCCAATGGCGAAACCGCCGAATGCCTCCCAGAACGTGGCGCCGCCCGCGTCAAACAGAATGGAACGCTCGTCCGGCCGCAGCCACAAGTCGACTTGCAGCATAAATTCGGCGAAGATGGCCGATGGCCTTGGCAAGAGGAATTGCTGAATGTTGAAAATGAGGACAATAATCTCCCAAAGGGCGATTACAGCGATGGCTATCGCGATGGTGGGGAAGTAATAGAGCAGACGCCGGCGGAGGCCAACTGAAATTGCCGTGGCGTTTTGCGCTTTTGCCCCTGTCATCATTCCACCTCGTCCGCCCCCGTTGAATCGGTCCCGGCGGCATCGCGCAGCAGGTCGCGCACTTTGGCCACCAACTCATGATAGGCGGGGTCGCTGCGGGTATTGAAGTCGCGCGGGTACGGCAAGGTATTGTCGACGATTTCGGTGATGCGCCCCGGACGCGGCGACATGACAACGATGCGCTTCGAAAGGAAGACCGCTTCGGAGATGCTATGCGTCACAAAGACGATCGTCTTGCCGGTTTGCCGCCAAATCTTGAGCAGCTCAAGGTTCATCCGCTCGCGCGTGAATTCGTCCAGCGCGCCGAAGGGCTCGTCCATCAGCAGGACCGACGGGTCAAAAACGAGAGCCCGCGCGATCGACACGCGCTGCTGCATGCCGCCGGACAATTGCCAGGGATAGTGCTCCGCGAAGTCCGCCAACTCAACCATCCGCAGCTTGTCTTGCGCCAGAGCGCGCCTTTCCGCCTTTGGGTAGCCCATCACCTCGAGCGGCAGCTCCACATTTGTGATGACGCTTCTCCACTCGTAGAGCGTGGCCGCCTGGAAGACCATGCCATACTGGCGCCTCTGCCGCGCCTCATGCGGCGGCATGCCATTCACAAGCAGCTCGCCGGAGGAAGGCGCCAGGAGATCGCCAATCAAGCGCATCAAGGTGGATTTGCCACAGCCGGAGGGCCCGATCAGCGAGATGAATTCGCCCGCCTCGACTTCAAGGTTGACATCCTGCAGGGCGACCACTTCCGCGTCCGAGCCTGGATTAAAGATTTTGTTGATGCCGCTTGCGGCGATGGCGATCATGAACAGCGCCCCCCAGCCCAAACCCCTCCTGCCATCTCTATGACGGGAAGGGGCCGGGAGATGGGGGGAACGCATGTGAGCAACATCGTTTATCCACTCCCGTCCACAGTACGAACATAGCCGCGCAAGAGAAAACGCTCGGCCAGGCTGACGGCGACGAAGAAGATAATGCCGACAGCCGCCGCCATTACGATCGACGCCCATAATTTAGGCGTCGAGACCATGCTGTAATCAGAGCTGAAATCGAGTATCGCCCGCCCCAGTCCGTCGCCGATGCCGGAGGGCAGCTCGCCGATGATCGCGCCAACCACGCTCGCTGTCGCGGAGACTTTCAAGGCGGTGAAGATATAGGGCAAGGCAGCGGGCAGGCGCAGCTTCCACATGATTGTCCAGCGGCTCGACGCGTAGGAGCGCATCAATTCGACCTGTTCGGCCGCCGGCGAACGCAAGCCGCGCAAGGTATTGATGGTCACCGGGAAGAAGGTCAAATAGGCGGCGATGACAGCCACCGAAAGCTGGCCCGCCCCCAGCCAGATCACCACCATCGGCGCGATCGCCAGGATCGGCACCGTTTGCGACGCCACGACATAAGGCAGCAGACCGCGCTCCATCAAGCGGGAATGGGCGAAGACCGAGCCCAGCATAAAGCCCAACACAGCGCCGAAGATGAAACCGAAGATCGCCTCGCTGAAGGTATAGATGCCGGCGTCGGCGAGGATGCGCAAAAGCAGCAATTCACCGTTGCGGCGCGCCGGCTGCAGGAAGGCTTCCGCGATCATCTGCAAATGCGGCAGGTTCAAGTCATTGAGGATCTTCAGATCGAATAGCACCAGGCTTCGCGGCCGGTTGAGGAATTTCGCATCGGCAAATTCGCCGGCGACCGCGGCAATCCTCTCGTCGTAGAGGGCCTGCACCGACGCGCTTTGGGGCAGGTCTTCCAGGCGAACGGCGATGCTCAAGCGCCCGGGGAAAGCCGGCGTGATCGGCAGAATAGCGACGCCCTCGCGCCGGTCGAGGTTCGCCAAATAGCGCAGTTCAGGGTAAGGCAGCGCCGCGCTGTCATCGTCCTTGGCCGGGTGTGGCGGCATCAAATCGTCGAGATCCTTGCGATCGGCGATGACATAATCCACGTCGCCGGCGAGGAGCGCATCCAGCGCCGCTTCCATAGTCGGTTCCGTCCGATAGGTCCAGCTCGGCTGCGGCAGCAGGATTTTGTAGGAGACTGAATTGGCGAAGGCTTTGCTCGCTTCCCAGCCGGCCAACAGAAACGACAGCGCCAGAAAGAAACCAAGCGCTCGGCTGACCCGGCCGGGCGCCGCCGCCAGCGCCAGCAACAAGATCAGCACCGCGGCGACCATCAATGGCAGCGCGGCGCTCCCTTCGATTGTGGGGACGAGGAACAGCAGCGCGTCCAACATCAAAATGGCGATGAAGTAGAGTTTCTGCAGTCGATTTGGCCGCAGGACGATGGCCATGACGGCATAGACGAGCAGCAGAATGATCGCGCCGTAATACAAGATGCGGAAGTTGCGGATGCCGGCGAAGAGCAGCGCCGGGTCGAGCTCCTCCGCGCCCAATTCATTCGCCCAGTTGTCAGCGTACTGCGCCAGCGGCGACAGAATCTCATCCGGCTCGTTGCCGCTCTGGTCCGCCATCCAGATGGCCAGTTTCCCCAGAGTGGACTCGACCAGGGCTTCTTCATGCAGCTCCAAGCCGCCCGAGGCGCCCATGGCGTTGAGGACCAGCGCGAGCGCCAACAGCGTCAAAGCCAGCAGGACCGGTTTGCGCAAGCGCTGCAAGCGGGTATCTGGGGACGATGGTTCTGCGCTGAAATCGGTCATCAAGAATCGAGTCGTATTCAGTGACAAACAATAGTTGACATCGGTGTTCAGCTATCGGCGAGCCAAGACTCCTCCCACCAATCTTTGCGTTCCGGCGGGCGAGCCACCGGCTCGCCCCTACGAATACCTCTTATAGGGGCTAAGACACTTCCGCCAGCGCGCTGGCGACGATATCCATTGCGATGTCCATGTCCTCGGCTGCTACATTCAAATGCGGGGCGATGCGCACGACATTGCCGTAAAGACCGCCTTTGCCCAGCAGCAAGCCTTTCTCTTTACAGGCATCGACGAAGGCGACTGTGCGGGCCGCGTCCGGCTCGATGCCCCCCGGCTGGACGATTTCAAGGGCTTGCATCAGCCCCATGCCGCGCGATTCGCCGATGATGGGAAATTCGGCGGCGAACTCGGCCAGCTTGCCCGCCATGCGCTCGCCCTGAAGGGCGCAATTGGCAGGCGTGTCATGCGCTTCCATATAGTCGATGGTCGCCAGCGTGGTCGCCATCGTCACCGGATTGCCGCCGAATGTCGAAAATGTCAGCCCCGCCACCGCATCGGCGATTTCCGGCGTCGAGACGGTGCAGCCGATGGGACTGCCGTTGCCCATGCCCTTGGCGAAGGTCATGATATCCGGCTCGACGCCCCAGTGCTCGATGCCGAACCAGTTCTCGCCGGTGCGCCCCCAGCCGGTCTGCACTTCATCCGAAATGAAAACGCCGCCGGCCGCGCGCACAATTGGCAGGACGCGCTGGAAATAATCGGCGGGCGGCACGATGAAACCGCCGACGCCTTGGATCGGTTCGGCCATGAAGGCGGCGATGCGACCGTCGGTGGTGGTGGCGATGGTCTCCTCGAGATCCTGCACGCAGAGGTCGACGACCTGCTCGGGGCTCAAGCCGGCCGGCGCGCGAAAAGTGTAGGGATTGCGCACATGTTTCACGTAGGGATCGACCACACCGCCGAGCCGCCAGGCGCCATGCGCGGTCAGGCTCATCGCCAGCTGCGAGCGCCCGGAGTAAGCATGGCGCAGGGTGATGACGACGGGAACCCCGGTGAACATGCGCGCGGCCAGCACCGCGGTCTCGTTGGCTTCGGTGCCGCTGTTGGTGAAGAAACATTTTTGAAGCCGGCCGGGCGTGAGTTCAGCCACTTTTTCCGCCAGCCGCACCATGTTCTCATTGACATAGATCGTCGAGGTATGCTGCAGCTTGCGCAGCTGCGCAAGCGCGCGCTCGGTGATCTCGTCATTGCAGTGCCCGACGGACACGGTCAGGATGCCGCCGAAGAAATCGAGATAGCGCTTTCCGTCAATGTCCCAGATATATTGATCTTTGGCGTGGTCGGCGATGAGCGGCGCGTCCCCGTGATAAGGAACGGCGGCGGGAAACATCACCTGTTTATAGCGTTCCATGATCTCGGCAGAAGTTGTCATGCAAGGTCTCCTGTGTCCCGCCGATTGATGAAAGCAATCGGCACAGCGATGTTGTACAATGGCGCTCCATTCAAATTGTACAATAGCAGCGCCGGGTATCCAAAATCTGCTATTGATTCGAGTATGATATTAGTATGCGCAGAAACTAAATGCAGGGGCGACCGACGGTCCGCAGTCTTGTGACTTGACGAGCCGCCCGAAGGAGCGAGAAATGAGCAGGACGATCAAGAATTATGTAAATGGCGAATGGGTCGAATCAGGCGCAGCGAACTTCACGCCGGTGCATGATCCGGCCACATGTGAGCATTTGGCGAATTGTCCCGATTCGACGCCGGAGGATGTGGCTGTTGCGGTTGAAGCCGCGAAAGTCGCCTTCGAGGAGTGGCGCAGTACGCCTGTGCTTGTGCGGGCTCAGTATATGCACCATTTCAAGGTGATGGTGGAGGAGGAATTCGAAAAGGTCTCGCAGATTGTGGTGCGGGAGCATGGCAAGACGATGGACGAAGCGCGGGGCGAAGTGCGGCGCGCCATCGAAAGCATCGACTTCGCTATGAGTGTGCCGGTGCTGATGCGCAGCGACGGGCTGGAAGATATCAGCTCGGGCATTGACGAGACGACCCTGCGGCAGCCGGCCGGCGTCTTCGCCGCCATCACGCCCTTCAATTTTCCTTTCATGGTGCCGCTCTGGTTCTTGCCGACCGCCATCACTTGCGGCAACACCTTCATCCTGAAACCATCGCCGCAGACACCGCTCGCGACTGAATTCTTATTCGAGATGCTGGATGAACTGGATCTGCCGGAAGGCGTGGTCAATCTGGTCAATGGCGGCGTGCCGTCGGCGACGGCGCTGATGGAGCACCCGGATGTTACGGGCGTCTCTTTCGTCGGCTCCAGCCCGGTGGCGAAGATCATCTATGAGACCTGCACGCGCAACGGCAAGCGCGTTCAAGCGCAGGGCGGCGCCAAGAATTACATCGCCGTCATGCCCGATGCCGATATCGAAGCCAGCGTCAAGAACATCCTGGGCGCGGCTTATGGCTGCGCCGGGCAGCGCTGCTTGGCGGCGGCGGTCGCGGTTGGCGTCGGCGATGCTTACGACCAACTCAAGGACGAGCTGGCGAAACAAGTCTCGGCTTTGAAAGTGGGCTACGGTTTGGATGAGACGACGCAGATGGGCACGGTCATCAGCGACGCGGCGGTGAACCGCATTGAATCCATGATCGGGCAGAGCGAGGGCGAAGGCGCCGATGTCGTGGTGGATGGGCGCGGCTTGAGCGTTGATGGCTTCGAAGACGGCTCCTGGGTTGGCCCGACGCTGATCGCCGATGTGCAGCCGAATACTGTCATGGCGACGGAAGAGGTCTTTGGGCCCGTGCTCTCGCTGATGAAGGCCGATGATTTCGAAGACGCGGTCGATATCATCAATCAGAGCCGCTATGGCAATGCCGCCAGCATCTTCACCAACAACGGCAAATACGCCCGCGAATTCAAGTACAGCGTCAACGCCGGCAACATCGGCGTCAATATCGGTGTGGCGGCGCCTTCAGCCTCCTTCCCCTTCGGCGGCCAGAAGGACTCATTCTTCGGCGACCTGCACGGGCAAGGCATGGACTCAATCGAGTTCTACACCGAGCGCAAGATTGTCATTGAGCGCTGGGTCTAGCGCGATGGCATCCCTGAACACATTTGGCGCCATCTTCACCTTCGCCATCGAGATGGAGGGGCGGCTAAGCGCCTACTACGATGGCCTGGGCGATGCGGCCAAAGCCAAAGCGGCGGAGAAACGGCGGAAGAAGCTGGAGCGCGTCCGGCGCGAGAATGTGGTCGAAATCACGCTGGAGCCGATCGCGGGCCTGGACGCGGACGATTACGCGTTCGAGCTCAGCGACGGCTCGGCGGCTGGTCAAGCGGCGGCGGCGCGGGAAGCGGCGCGCTTCTATATTGACGCGGCGCCGAAGATCAATGTGCGCGCGGCCCAGCGGGCGCTCGAGCGCTGCGGCCGGGAGCATGGGGCATAGGCCGTCCTCCGCGCATTTCGGGGTTGCAGGGTCGATCCAGCAGGTCGGCCGCACAAGGAGACAATCATGAAAACGATGGAAAGCATCAACTTGATCTGGCGCCGGCCTGGCTGCAGAGGCGGCCGAGCCACACTGATTGGCAGAGGACTCAAAGTCAAATTCATCGTGGCGGACTATCTCGATGAAGATCACTATCCTAGCCCCGAGACAATCGCCCAGCGATATGCCGCCACACTGCCTCAGGTCTACGCGGCGCTCGCCTACTACTACGAGAACCAGCCCGAAATCGACGAAGAAATTGCGGCTGATCACCGTTTCAACGACCTGCTGAACACGCAGGGACCGGATGCCGCCGTGGCGTCATTGCCGCCGCCAGTCGAGTTGGACGAGCCAACCATTGAAAGCCTGCAGCTAATCAGCCGCGATACGGACCGCCATCATGGCAGCCCCTGCGTTGACGGCACATCAGTTCGCGTCGCCGATGTGGTCGTGGCCTGGCGCTACAGAGAAAAATATCCGGAACGCATCGCTGAGAAATACGACCTGTCGCTTGGCCAGGTCTTCGGCGCCTTGGCATATTATCATGAGCGTCCAACTGAAATTGACGCTGAAATTGAATATGAGCGTTATCTGAAGGAGAGGCGGGAGGCCGGGCTTGTCCCAGTCTAGGCTCCGTTACTACCTGGACGAGAATATGGACCCGGAAATCTCTGAGCAATTGCGGCGGCGCGGAATAGATGCCTTATCGGCGCGCGATGCAAGCCTGCTTGAGGTTTCTGATGATGTACAACTGCGCTACGCTGCGTCTAAGGGTCGTGTGCTCTGTACCAAGGACTCGGACTTTGCCAATCCAGCCAATTGGTTGGTTGAGCACGACGGCATTGCCTACTTCCCTGATAGCAGCGTGTCGATCGGCTACGCCGTCAATGCGCTGCTGAAGCTACATCGCAAGGAAACGGCTGAATCGATGGAGAACAGACTGGTTTATCTTTAGGCAGTTGTAACAGAGAGGACATTTCATGAGCGACGGACACATCGTGCGGGCCGCGCTGCTGCAAGCGACCTGGACCGGCGACAAGGAATCAATGATCGAAAAGCACATCGCGTATACGCGCCAGGCGGCTGACCAGGGCGCGCGGATCATGTGCTATCAGGAGCTCTTCTACGGTCCATATTTCTGCCAGGTGCAAGATCCGCAGTTCTTCGCCTTCACCGAAGAGATACCGGCCGGGCCGACCACACAGCGCTTCCGCCAGTTGGCGAGGGAGCTGGACATGGTCTTGATCGTGCCGATTTATGAGCGCGATGGCGTCGGCGTCTATTACAACACCGCCGCTGTCATCGACGCCGACGGCAGCTACCTGGGCAAATATCGCAAGACGCACATCCCGCATCTGCCCGGCTTCTGGGAGAAGTTTTATTTTCGCCCGGGCAACCTCGGTTATCCCGTTTTCGACACCGCCGTTGGCAAGGTCGGCGTCTACATCTGCCACGACCGGCACTTCCCGGAAGGGGCGCGCGCCCTGGGTTTGAACGGGGCGGAGATGGTCTTCATCCCATCGGCGACATCGCGCGGCTTGAGCCAGCATCTTTGGCGCATCGAGCAGACATCGCACGCTATCTTCAACACCTATTACGTCGGCACGATCAATCGCGTCGGCATTGAAGAACATGGCGATGACGACTTCTACGGCGAGAGCTATTTTTGTGACCCCAAAGGTCAGTTCATCGGCGAGTTGGGCAGCGCCTACGACGAAGAACTGATCGTGCGCGATCTCGATTTAAGCATGATTCAAGAGCTGCGCGACACCTGGCATTTTTATTTCAACCGGCGTCCCGATCAATATGGCGAGCTGGTGCAGGATACGGTCTCGACAAGTTAATGATTTGTCCCCTGAATGCGGGTAAGCCGCCGGCTAAGCCCTACAGATTTCCTTAGTTTGTAGGGGCGACTCGGTGAGTCGCCCGCCAAATAGAACGGCGAATTCCTCAGGAGAGAAAATATGGACTTCGGCATCACATTCAAAGGCGATATTTCCCCGAAACGCACGGTAGCGCTTTGCCAGCAGGCGGAAGTGGCCGGCTTCAAGTATGGCTGGTTCTTCGATTCGCATGTCTTGTGGCGCGAATGTTATTTGACGATGGCGCTGTGCATGGCCCATACCGATGACATGATCTTCGGTCCACTGGTGACCAACCCGGGCGTGCGCGAGTGGTCGGTGGCGGGCAGCATGTACGCCACGCTGGCGCTGCAAAGCGGCAATCGCATCGAAATTGGCATCGGCCGCGGCGACAGTTCGCGGCGCATGCTGGGCAAGAAGCCGATGACGGTGGCCAATATGGAGCGCTTTGCCGATGCGCTGCGCGGCTTCGCGCGCGGAGACGAGGTCGCCTACGACGACACATCGGCGCAGCTCCCCTGGGCGAACGGCTATGAGCTGCCGATCTGGATCGCCGCTTACGGACCCAAGGCCCTGGCCGGCGCGGGCCGCAGTGGCGATGGGCTGGTGATTCAACTGGCGGATCCGGGGCTGGTCAAGTGGTTCAGCGAGCAGGCGATCGCCGGCGGCGAGGCGGCTGGGAAAGATATGACGAATTACCAGATCATGTCTGCGGCGCCTGTTTGGGTCGGCGATATCGAAACTGCGCGCGAGCAAACGCGCTGGTTCCCGGCGATGGTTGGCAATCATGTCGCCGATATCGTCGAGCGCTACGGCATGGACAGCCCGGATATCCCCGCCAGCCTGACGGCTTACATTGAGGGGCGCAAAGGATACGATTATAAGGAACACGCCGACAAAGACGCCGAGCATCTCGATTTCATCAGCGAGGACATCGTTGACGCCTTCGGTATCCTGGGGGGCGTCGATGAGCACATCGCCAAGCTGAAAGCGCTGAAAGCGGCCGGCGTCACGCAGTTCAACATCTACTTGATGTGCGGCGAGGAAGAGCGCATCGTGGCCGAGTACGGCGAGAAGGTGATTCCGGCATTTCGCTAGGCGTCGTCCAATGCTGCGAATTGTAGGAGGTCGCCCGTTGCCTGCGATGAAGACGCATCAGTTATTCGTCCGATTATCGGTTATACTCAAATCGCAAACGCCGCTCAGTCTCATCTGACTCAGGGAGGCAGGCTATGGCAATCGAACGCATCCGCCAAATGACTGTCGAAGAATACTTCGCCTTCGATGAAGCGAGCGAATACAAGAATGAATACATTGACGGCGAGGTCTATCCGATGACGGGCAGCACAGCTTATCACGCGGAAATAATGATCAACCTTGGAATCGCGCTAGGGTTGCGACTGCGAGGCGGCGGCTTTCACGTTTACAGCAGCGCCATGCGCAACAGCGTCAGTCCAACACGCTATCTCTATCCCGACTTGAGCATCGTCCGCGGCGAACCGGCGCTTGATGAGGGCGCTGTCAACCTCTTCAATCCGACGTTGGTCGCGGAAGTGATCTCGCCCACAACAGCCGCCAGAGACCGCGGCTTCAAGCGCGAAATGTACCAAAGCATCCCCTCGCTGCAAGTCTACCTCGTCATTGAGCAATTCGAAGCGCAAGTCGAAGTGGACACGCGCCTTGACGAAAACTGGCAAACACGAGAATACACCGGCTTGGACGCCATCGTGCCGCTGCCAGCGCTGGATTGCGACTTGCCGCTGAAGGAGATATATGACGGCATTTCATTCTAGCGCATTGAAGAAGACAGATCGCAACCGTTATTCAGTATTGTCTGAAACAGGGGGCAGACTATGGCAGTCGATAGAATCCGCCAAATGACGGTCGAAGAATACATCGCTTTTGATGAAGCGACGGAGATCCGATACGAATACATTGATGGAGAGGTAATCGCATTGTCCGGTGGCACAATTTACCACGGCCTAATCATGGCAAATGCAAGCGGCGCGCTCTGGTATCGCTTAAGAGGGAGTGATTGTCGGGTCATCAGCAGCGATATGCGCAACCGCGTTGGAACGACGCGCTATGTTTATCCCGATTTTTGCGTCGTTTGCGGCGAGCCGGTAACAGATGAACGGGCTGTTAATTTGCGGAATCCCACATTGGTAGGGGAAGTCACGTCACCGTCATCAATCAATCGTGACCGCGGAGAAAAGCGCCGCTATTATCAGAATATCGCCTCGTTGCAAGTGTACATGGTGATTGATCAGCAGCAGCCGCTGGTCGAACTGTATGAGCGCCAAAATGACGGCTGGCGCTGGCGAGAATTCTCAGGCCCGGACGCCATCCTGCCGCTGCCGGCGCTGGGCTGCGACTTGCCGCTGAAGGAGATTTACGACGGCATCCAGTTTGAGGCCTAAGATCCCGCATCAGAAATTTGACAAACAGAAGTTTCGAACCGAGGAGTACAGAATGGGCACACTATTCAAAAGCGGAACGATCATCACCGCCAGCGACATGGTCAGCGCCGACGTCCTGGTCGAAGGCGAGGTCATCACGCTGATCGGGCAAGACCTCGACAGCGGAAACCACGATGTCGTGGACTGCGCCGGCAAGTACCTGTTGCCCGGCGGCATTGACGTGCATACGCACCTGGACCTGCCCTTCGGCGGCACGATCAGCAATGACGACTTTGATGTCGGGCACATGGCGGCCGCGTTCGGCGGCACGACCACGCATATCGATTTTGTCGTCCAGCCCATCGGCGGCAGCCTGCACGACGGCTTGGAGACCTGGTGGAAGAAATCACGCGATATCGCCCAAATCGATTACGCCTTCCACATGGCTGTCACCGACCTCAACGACGCTGTCATGAAAGAAATCCCGACCATGCTTGATGAAGGCATCACCAGCCTCAAGCTGTTTATGGCTTACAAGAATGTCTTCATGATTGATGACGCCACGCTCTTCAATACGATGCGGGTGGCGGCGGACAACGGCATGATCGTCATGGTGCATGCCGAGAATGGCGATGTTGAAGCGGCGCTGACGCCGGCCCTGCTGGCCGCGGGCAAGACCGACCCGGTCTGGCATGCCTCGTCGCGCCCGCCCGAGATTGAAGGCGAAGCGACCAACCGCGCTGTCGTCATGTCCGGCTTGACCGGCTGCCCGCTCTATGTCGTGCATGTCACCTGCGAGGGCGCGGTCGACGCGATACGGCGAGGAAGGGCGCTGGGTTACCCTGTCATGGGCGAGACCTGTGTGCAATATTTCTTCTTGACGGTGGATGAGCATCTGGGCGCGCCGGGTTTTGAAGGCGCGAAATTCGTCTGCTCGCCGCCGATACGCAGTGTGCACGACCACGGCGTCTTGTGGCGGGCGGTGCGCGATGGCAGTCTGCAGATTGTCAGCACCGATCACTGCGACTTCTGGTACGATGGCGGCCACGGCCCCTGGCAAGAGTGGAACGAGCGGACCGGCGGGGCGGATTGGGTCGGCTACGAAAAGCAAGATCCGTCGTATCGCCGCCCGGGCAAGGAACTCGGCCTCGGCAACTTCGCCAAGATCCCCAATGGCATGCCGGGCCTGGAAGACCGCATGATGGTCATGTGGGATTCGGGCGTGAACAGCGGCCGGCTTCTGCCGACGCGCTTCGTCGAATTGTGCTGCACGAACCCGGCCAAGATCTTCGGCATGTACCCGCGCAAAGGCACGATAGCAGTCGGCTCGGACGCCGACATCCTGGTGTGGGATCCGCAGAAGGCGCATACGATCAGCGCGGCGACTCATCACATGCGAGTCGATTACAACTGCTATGAGGGCATGACGGTCACGGGCGCGCCGGTGCAGGTTTATCAGCGAGGCCGGAAGCTGGTGGACGGCGATCAGTGGCTGGGCAGCAATGGCGCCGGGCAGTTCATTCCGCGGGCGGCGGGGGCGCCGGTGCTCTAGGCTCAAGGCGCTGGCTCACGCCTACGAATGCAGTTGCAGGAGATTTTGCAGGGGCGAACCGTTGGGTCGCCCTTCTTTCTTCCCAGCAGCATAGATTTTGAGCAATAGAGTCGCCCTATGGTATCATTCTCTTAACGCAACCTTGAGTGCTGGGGGCCACAATGGCAATCCAACAGCGCGTATACGACGTTGACAGTCTCTGGCAGCTTGTCTGTGAAAGTGACGACGATACGCATTATGAACTCATTGAGGGAGAGATTATCGAAATGGCGCCTCCAGGGGGAGAGCACGGCACGATAGCCGGCGGGATATACTATTTTTTTCGGCGCTTTGATCCGCAGCATAAGCTGGGCATCCCAACTGTTGAGGCTGGATACTATCCACCAGCGAGGCGCGATATTCTGCTTGCGCCAGACGCCGCTTTCACACGAATCGAACGCGCGCCAGATCCATTTCCCAGGGCCTGGGTCCCGGTGATGCCCGACATCGCGGTCGAGGTAAAATCGCCGACCAACACATTGGCGGAGTTGAGGCGAAAGGCTGCCATCTACCTGCAACACGGCACTCAACTTGTCTGGATTATCATACCTGACCAGCGGAGCGCCGAAGTCTGCCGGTTGGATGCAAGCGGCGAAATCCAAACCGAGTTCATGGGCGAGGACGGCAAGCTCTCCGGCGAGCCTGTTCTTCCCGGTTTCCGGCTCGAACTTTCAACGCTTTTCGCCTGATGCCGCCGTGAAACAGCCCTCGGTAACAGCGCCCGGGCGCTGACGCTCGTTCCGGCCCGGCCGGTTCAGCTCTGCTAGTTTACAGTTGATTTACCGCCGCGCAACGACTATGTAAGGACCGCCTTTCATGCTACAGTGAAACTATGCATCGAAAGGAGACGAATCGATATGAAGCGCCGCATGTTGTTAATCCTGGTTCTGCTGCTCATCAGCGGTCTCAGTTTCGCCGAGGCGGAACAATCACTTGATCTGGAACATTATTGGCTGGACAACGGCCTGGAAGTGATTCTCGCGCGCGATACAACGGCGCCGACCGTCGCGGTGGACATCTGGTTTCGGGTGGGCAGCGCCGACGACCCCGTTGGCAAAAGCGGCTTCGCCCATCTCTTTGAACACATGATGTTCGAGGGCTCGCCCCATGTGCCGGGCGGCACGATGGATCAGATGTTGGAACGCGTTGGCGGCTCGTTGAACGCCTATGTCGTCAACGATTATACAGCCTACTATGACACCGTTCCCTCGCATCAACTGCCGCTGGCGCTTTGGCTTGAAGCCGACCGCCTGGGTGGCCTGGAGGTGACGCAGGAGAACCTCGATAATCAGCGCGCCATCGTCATTGAAGAGCTGCAAAGGAGCTACGACAACCGACCCTATGGCTCCGCGGTGAAAGCGCTCATCACCGTGCCATACTCCTATGAACCCTACAAACGGCCCGCCATCGGCACGATTGATGATGTCAACACAGCGCAGATTGAAGATGTCGTAGAATTCCACCGCCGCTATTACGTGCCCAACAATGCCACGCTGGTCGTCGCCGGTGACATCGACTTCGACAAGACGCGTTCGCTAATTGACGATCTGTTCAGCCCGATCCCGCGCGGGGACGACCCGCCCCGGCCGCCGGAATTCGTGCCGGTTGATCAGGATGAAGCGGAATACATCACCATTGAAGATCCCTTCATCAACCTGCCGGCGCTGCTGGTCGCCTATGAGATCCCGCCTCTGGTGCATGAAGACTTCCCGGCGCTAAATGTACTCTCGCGTGTGTTGAGCGTAGGCGATTCAAGCCGGCTGGCGAAGCGACTGGTCGATACCGGCAAGGCGCTGCAAGCGGACGCCTGGATATTCGACAATCGCGGCCCGGGCATATTCGCCTTCATTCTTGTCGCCAACGTGGGCGTCGACCTGGCCGAGCTTGAAGCGGCATCGTATGAGGAGCTGCAGACGATCATCGATGAAGGCGTCCCGCAGGAAGAACTGGACAAAGTCACCGCCGGCATACGAAGCAGGAGCATTCTCGGCTTGGAGACGGCGCTGGGTTTGGCAGAGAGCGTTCAAAGCGCGAACTATTATACTGGCGACCCGCAAACCGTGTTCACGGGCATCGGGCGTTACCAGTCAGTCACCAGCGAGGACATCCAGCGCGTGGCGCTTGAGTACCTGGAAGAATCCGACCGCCATGTCTTCAATGTGGTGGAAACAGACGCGGAAGCGCCGCCGCCGGTGGAACCCTACGCCGCCGAAGATGCCGTCGAGCAAGAGCCGGATTACCGCTACGTCATCGAGCAGAGTGAACCGCCGCCGCCATTGGACTCGAACGAATTCAACTTTCCGACCATCAGTGAAAACGTTTTGGACAATGGTCTGGAAGTTGTTGTCATCGAGCAGCCCAACATGCCTATCATCTCGCTCGATGTCTATTTCGCGGGTGGCTCGACCGCCGCGCGCCAAGACTTGCCCGGCGTCGCCAGTATGACCGGCTCGCTGATCTCACGAGGGACTTCTATGCGCAGCGCGCAAGACCTGGCGGGGTCAATTGAGCAGGTCGGCGGCGCCCTCGGCAGCGGGGGCGGCAGTGACAGCCTGCAGCTTGGCGTGTTCGCCTTGATCGAAGATACAGAGCTCGCCTTTGAGTTGCTCGCCGATATGACGCTGAACGCGAACTTCCCCGACCATGAAGTTGAGCGCGAGCGGGCGGAGCGCATCAGCGGCCTGGAAGCCAGCCTCGCCGAGCCTGGTTTCGTCGCCGGCCGTACATTCGGACGCCTGCTCTACGAGGGGCATCCCTATGGCAACGCCGTGACTTTTGAGACGCTGGAGGCGATTAATCGCGAGGACATTGTCGCCTTTTACGAATCACGCCGTCAGCCGGACAATGCGCTGCTGGTCATTGCCGGCGCCATCAGTACCGAAGACGGCTTGGCCTACGCGGAGCAGCACTTCGCCGATTGGGAGGGCAGCGCTGAGGCGGTTGCCTACCCGAGCCTGCCGGAACACAGCGGGCAGCGGATTCTGCTGGTTGACCGCCCCGGCAGCACACAGGCCAACTTCATCATGGGCAACATCGGCATACAGGGCGCCAGCCTTGATTACTTCCCGGCCCGCGTGATGAACCATGTCTTAGGGGGCACCTTCGGCTCGCGCCTGGTTCAGAATATCCGCGAGGAAAAGGGTTATACCTACAGCATCGGCTCCGGCTTCAGTTACCCGGCGGATACCGGCCGCTTCATCGTCAGCGCCGCCGTCCGCAACGATGTCATCGGGCCTGCGCTGGAGGAGGTCTTCAAAGAGATTGAACGGATCCAAACGGAGCCGCTCACGGATCAAGAAATCAACGACGCCCGCGATGGCATCGTCGGCGAGTTCGTCTTCGGTCTGGAGACCTATCAAGACTTCGTGGAAGCAGTGGCGTCCTACAAGATTCGCGGCATTGAACTCGACCGTCTTAACAAGTGGCTGGGTTACATCAAGGATGTTTCGACGGAGGACGTGCTTGATATCGCGAACAGCTATATCCAGCCCGAGGACTTCATCATCGTCGTGGTCGGCGACGCGGGGGAGATCAAGGAGCAGCTGGAGAACTTGGGCGAAGTGACGCTGCTGGAAGCGGAGTAGGATACTCGATTGTTCGTCTGCGAGCCGATCGCGGGCGGCAGTTACAGTAAAGAGGAGAGGGCGGTTCTAAAGAAATCGCCCTCTCCGAAGCACTAGCCCTCAGCCGGGACAGACGGCTAAGCCTCGCCAAATTCGATTCGCTGGTAGATATCGCTCAAGGGCAGGCGGCAATCCAGCGCTTCGAGCGAAATTTCATCGCCCAGATCCGAGAAGCGCTGAATGGTCCAGCCTGTCCCGCCGCGTGTGTACAACTCAACAAGCACACGGTGTTGATCGACGACTAGGTAGGTTTGAATGGAGGCGACATCGCCATAGAGTTCGCGTTTGAGGACGCGGTCACGGTCGATTGACGACGGCGATAATACTTCCACCACCAGAATCGGATTGAGCAGAATACGGGTATCGGCTTCTGTTTCGGGTTGGCCCGAGACTACGCTGACATCGGGCGCCACCAGGCTCGCCTCTCCAACCCTGACAAGCATGCCACTGCCGAGCACATCGAAATCCCTATCAGCTAGTAGATTCGCGATCGCATTCATGATGTTTGCGATGATCAAAAAGTGATTCAGCTTTCCACCACTCATCTTGATTGGCTCGCCATTGATGTATTCATACCGGTATTCACTTCTCTCCGCAAAGTCCAGGAATTCTTCGACGGTCATTTGACGGACGCGTTCCAATTCCATGATTCGTCCTCGCGCAACTTATTGAGAAGCTATTATAACAAGGTGAAGCGGGGGCAGCATGAATGGCGTCACAACGATATCCAGCGCCGTTCACGGCTGCTTTGGCGCAAAGCGTCCATGGCAAGCTGGCACTGATGCCCGTCGGCGAAGGACGCGCCCCAGGCCAAGGGACGGCCTTCACGAATGGCCGCGGTCAGCTCTTCCATCAAGGCGACAAAGGAGACGTTCCAAATGCCCGGCCCGATACCGGGCAGATCGGCATTGCGATCGCGCAGGGACATATCTTCAAAGTCCTCGTCCGCGCGCGCGACCAGCAGCTTTTCGTCGCTGTCCGCCAGCATGATTGTGCCCTCGCTGCCATAGATTTGCGTCTGCGTGCCACTGGCGTGACGGCCGGCGCCACTGACGAAGACCGAGCAAAGCGCGCCACTGCGCATCTCGGCCGTGAAGCTGAACTGATCGTCCGCCGTTGCCAGCCAGGGGGCGCCTCCTTCCCGGTCGACGCGCTGCGGAACCATGGTCGCCACTTGCCCGCTGATCGCGCCGATATCGCCAAGCCAAAAGCGCAGCAGGTCGATGAGATGGGATCCGCTGGCGCCCAGCCGCCCGCCGCCCGTCTCCTCGCGCGACCACCAGTCGCCCGCGGGCCGCGAAGCCGGGTCGCCCCAGGTGGCGGAAACACTCTGTATATTCAGATGCCGCAGCTGGCCGATAGCGCCACTGTCAAGGAGCGATTTGATCTTGCGGCGGTTGGGATTGAAACGCAGCTCATGGCCAATGATATGCAGCAGCTCCAGGGCTTCGGCTGTTTCCAGCATCGCGGCGGATTCGTCGCTGTTCAGCGCCATCGGCTTTTCGCAGAGCGCGTGCGCGCCCGCTTTCAGCGCCGCCAGCGTCATCGGCGCGTGGAAGACGGTCGGCGTGGCGATGCAAACCAGGTCGAATTCATGCTCGCCGAGCAAGCGTTCCCAATCGTCATAGGCATGCGGGATGGCATATTCGCGGGCGGCCGAGCGCGCGCTCTCGATTCTAGCGCTGGCGATGGCGACCAATTCCACATCGTCAATCGTCCGCAGGGCCGGCAGGTAGGCCTCACGCGCGAAACTGGCGCCGATAATGCCCACTCGTATCGTCATGGTCGCCTCCTATATCAATCCACGCTCGCGCAGAGCGGCGCCTACCGCCGCCAGATTGCGCAACTCCGCTTCCGAATAATTGCGCGAGATCATGACGCCCGATGCGCCGCCGTCAAAGCCGGCATGCACCCCTTGGCGGATTTCCTGCGGCGTGATCGCCTTGCTCGCGCCCTGATGCCCAACGCCGACGCCTATTCCGGGATAGACCGGCAGCCCCGTCTCCTCGATCAGCCGGGCGGTCCATTCCTTGACGTAGGCCGGTTTGAAACCCGCCAGCGGGCCCTCGTCGCGCGGCGCTATGAACTGCTCCAGCCCGAGCGCCGTCGCCAGCGCGTCATAAGCGCCATCGGGCGAGGCGTCGGCGAGCGGGCCACCCTGCCAGGAGGCGGCAAATTCAGAGAAGCGCGCGCCGGCCGGCGTATGATACAGCACCGGCTTGATCCAGTCGGCGTAGGGCGCGTATTCGGACTGATCGTACTGCGCCCTCAGATACGGATTGTAGGTGTTGATGACCTGCCAAATGCCGAGGCCAAACTCGTAGTCCGGATCATAGAATTTCACCAGGCCTGACAATTCGCGGTAAAAGCCATGATGCGATTCCAGCCAGAGCTTCTCCCAGAGGAGGACTTCGGGATAACGCAGCAGTTGCCGCAGGAGCAGGACGAAGACACCATCTTTCGGTCGGTCGCCGCTGCGCGCCCGCCGCAGCAGATCGTCTATCGCGCAGTATCCGCTGATCGCCCGCTCGACATCAATGCCACGATTGCGCGCCTCAGCGATGTAATAGTCGTCGAAGCCGGTTGAACTGTCGCCGCGGAAGATATCCATCAAGGGGCTCTGGCGCTCGATGCCCCACATGATGCCGCGCAGATCATGATTGTTCAGCCAATCGGCAAATACCGACTGCCAGAAAGTCCTGTATTCGGGATTGAGCAAGGACGGCCTCGTCGCTATCCGCCCCCGATGATCGCGATCGAGGAAATGCTGAAAGCCAGGCTGCCAGATGGAGCGAATGGCGGAACTCGATGTCTCGCAATAATAGGTGTATACCTTGATGCCGCGCTGGCGGGCGGCCGGTATGACATCGGCGAGGGCATCGAAGCCGGCGTAAAGCTCGTCGGGCGCGGCGAACTGCTTCATGAAAGTCTTCCGGTAGTAGCGCGGGTCCGGTTCAAAGAAGGCGCCGCCGCGAAGATTATCGGCTTCCGCAAGGCCATGATCGGGGAAACCGAAGGCGGCGCGCCCGGCATTGCCGATGCTCCAACTCAGGGCCGAAATCATGAGCGCGTTGACGCCGGCCTTCTCTTGCAGGATGTCCAGCACCGTCTCGACGCCCTCATCGATGAAGCTGATCGCGCCAATTTGAATGCCTACGAATGTTTCGCTCATGTTTGGTCCTTCAGCGATTTATTGTACGCAAGCGCAGTCTTGCGTCCCTTGCTGGCGGGCGAAGCATGGGGTCGCGCAGGCCGCAGACACTGACCGCCGACGCTGACCGTCAATCGCCCTTACGATTTCCCTGTTCCGGGGAGGACATCGCGGATATGCACGCGCTTGCCCGTCTCGCTGGAGCGAATGCAGGCCTCCAGCATGGCCAGCGAACGCAGATGATCGCGGCCGCTGCACTGCAGGTCTGCGCCGTTGACGACATGATCGACGAAGGCGTCGAAGAGCGTCCGCGTCTCGCTGATCCAGCGTTCATGCGGCGGGAGCGCGACGGGCGTCAACGCGGTCTCATCGCGGCGGGCGTAGAAGAGCGCGCCGAATTGTTTCCGCTGGGTAATGATACCTTCTGTGCAGTCGCTGCGCCATTCGAAGGCGGGCGCCGCCCAATTTCCCTGCCAGACGCCCTGATAATTCACGCGCAAGCCGCCTTCAAACTCAAACAGCGCCGCCACATTGCTATCGCCCGCGTACATGCTCCAGGACGGGTTCCAGGTTTGGCAGCGCGCGTAAAGCGGCTCCCGCCCATAGACATAACGCATCAAATCAAAGTGGTGGATCGATTGCTCCCATAGCATTGGCTGGTCCATCACCAGGGGATAATCGTTGAGATCGGCGCGCCGCCCATCGCGCCAGCGTTCGTAAGTGAAGCGCGCGAATTCGGCCGCGCCAACGGTCCGCTCCGCAAGCAGCCGCCTCATCGCCTGGGTGACCGCCAGATAACGAAAGTTCAGCCCGACCATCAGCGAGACGCCGGCCGCTTCGGCAATCGCCACCAGTCGGGACGCTTCTTCCAGCTCCAGCGCCAGCGGCTTTTCGATGAGCAGGGGCAGTTTTCGGGCGCAAGCCAGGCGGATGATGCCTTCGCGGCGCATCGGTGGATTGGCAAGCAGGAGCGCATCGACATCATCCAGCGCGTCCAGAGCCGCCGCCACGCTGCTGAAAGCGGGGCGCTCGCCGAACTCGGCCAGCGCGCGAGCCAGGGCTTCCGCCGATGGATCGACCAGAGCGGACAGCTGGGCGCGGCTCGAGCGCTGAATCACTTGCGCCCAGTGCCGCCCGCGAACGCCGAGACCGGCCAAAATGACTTTAAGCATGATGTGGCAGTTCCGTCATGTCGCCAAGGATCGCGGGTATAGATTCGAGAAAGCAATTTAGATTTTACCACCTGTACAGCGAGAATTTAGAGGACACAGCGGATGAAACAGGGCAATCGCATCAAATTGAAATGGCGCTGAAATCAACTACTTTCCCCACAACTTTCGTAATCTGTAGGGGCGATTGACCCGCTGTGTCTACGCGCGGCTGTGAATCGCCCGCATAATTTAGGCTATCTTCGTGGCGATGGGCGCGAAATGATTTTGCTGCGATTGCCCTGCGGCAGTATCCGGATTGCTTGACACGGGTATGGGCGCTTCTTATAATCTGTCCACCTGTAGATTGTAGACAATCGTGAAGATCATCCGCGCTGTTGGCCGAGGCGAATGTGGCTGTCAAGCAGGCCGCTGTCGCCAGCGAATGCGCGCGGAAGGAAGCATCGACCATGAGCGAGAACTGGGTGCTGAAAGAGGGCGAGGCGGTTGAGCTCCTGGCATTGCTGATTACGTCGGCGCGCATACAAATGGAAGAGCCGGCGCATTATGGTCCCTTGCGCCTGTTGACCGCGGCCGAGCGCCTGAGCAGCATGATCGCGGAAAGATCCTCGGAAGCATCTCTTGAGTTCTTGACAGAAAACATCGAGCGCATCCCGGAGATGCACATGGTCATGTCCGATGTCGATGCCTACAGCGCCGCGCTTGATGAGCGCTGCCGGGCGGTCGCCGCCTGTTTGCTGCGTCACAGTTCCATATCGGAGGAGCCTGAATGAGCGAAGCGGTGCTGGAGAATATCAGGACGCGGCGGGTTGTGCGGCAGATGAGTGATGAGCCGGTCAAGCGGGCGCAGATCGAAGCCATCCTGGAAGCGGCGCGTTGGGCGCCCAGCGGCGGCAACCTGCGGCCGAACCGCTACATCGTCATTGAAGACGCGGAGACGCGCCGATTGATCCGCCTAGTTTCGCCGGGCATGTTTCAGAAGGCGCCGGTCTTGATCCTCATCTGCACCAATTGGGAGGTGGCCGCCGAGCATCATCTGCCGCCGACCGACCGCGCGCTGTTGATTGACATCGGCACCGCCGCGCAAACCATGATGCTGGCGGCGCATGCCCTCGGTTTGGCGTCGGGCCCGGTTACTTCTTACAGCAAGGAAGCGGTGAAGATGATCCTCAACCTGCCGGAGGCTTATTCGCCCGAGATGTTCATCTGCATCGGCCATAAGGCGGAGGCCGCTCAGCCGGGCATGCGCGCCTGGAAGAAAATCAGCTGGCGCGACCTGACGCATTGGGAACGCTTCAATTCAGATTGACCGGACTTGACCAGAGTGCGCATCAAACAATTGTACATAGGGGCGAGGCGGTGACTCGCCCACAATTCAAACAGATTAACAGGAGACCATTATGCACGAAAGATATATTAAACACATGGCATTCGCCGTGAATGACGCGCGCCAATCGCTGCGGCAGTATCAGGAATTCCTGGGCGTCGGGCATGACGCCGAGATCCATGATTATGAGAAATCGCGCAATGTCACGGCGATATTCAATGTCGGCGCCGTCGAGTATCAACTCTGCCAATCGATGGATGCCGGCGGACGTTATGACGCCTGGATCAAGGAGCGCGGCTACGAAGGCTTGCATCATATCTGCTACGCCGTGCCGGATATCGACGAGGCGCTCGCTGACGCGCAGGCCAAAGGCGCGACGCTCAAGGAATGCGCGGCTTGCAAGGTCAAAGGCAGCCACGTGCATCCCGAAGGCTGGGTCGCCTTTCTGGAGCAGGAAGCGGGCGGCGTCGAGCTGGAGTTGATGCAGGTTTATACGCCGGAAGAGCTCGAGCAATATAAATCCGTCAAGGGCATTTAGATGGACAGCGTCACGCTTTTGCGGCGGCTGGTGCAGATCCCGTCGCCGAACCCGCCGGGCGATACCCGCGCCATCGCCGATTTCGTCGCCGAGCGGATGCGCGCCATTGGCTGTGAGGTGCGGCAGTTGGCGCCGGAAGCCAAGCCGGAAGCGCTGAACACCATCGCCGAAATTGGCGCGGGCGAGCCGCGCATCATGCTGCACGCGCACATCGATACGGTGCCCATCGCCGCGACCGAAGCGGAAAAATGGAGCGTCGAGCCCTACGCAGGCGACGTGCTTGATGGCGCGCTCTATGGCAAAGGCAGCATTGACGACAAGGCGCCGCTGGCTTCCATGATGCTGGCGATGATGGACGCGGCGAGGCAGGAAGCGCTGGCCGGCACGCTCGTCCTGGTGGCGGCGGCCGAAGAAGAAGTCGGCGGTCAGCTGGGCACCAAGTGGCTGGCCGATTCGGGCCATCTGCCCGCCTGCGACTTCATCATCGTGGGCGAGCAGACGGGCAACAAGGTCGCCATCGCGCACAAGGGCGTCATGCGCGCCACCGTCCGCGCGTCCGGCGTTTCGGTCCACGCCACCAACCCCGACCGCGGCGTCAACGCCATCGTGGCGATGTCCAAAATCATCAGCGCGCTGCAAGCCTATCATCGTGAACTCGCGGCGCGCGTCCACCCGGTGGTCGGCTCGCCCACCTGCAATATCGGCGTGATCGAAGGCGGCAGCACCGCCAACGCCGTGCCCGATGCCTGCGCGATTTATCTGGACCGGCGCATGATCCCGCGCGAGGCGCCGGCGGCGGTCAAAGCGGAATTGCGCGCGGTCGTCGAAGCGGTCGATCTGACGCCGGCGACGGCAGACATCGGCGAGTTCGTTTATTCGCCCTGGTTCGATTCCGCCGTCGATTCCGATTACGCCAGCGCATTCATGGCTTGCGTCCGTGAGGTGATCGGGGACGACCCGGGACCGGTCGGTTATTTGCCCGGCAGCGACGCCAAACATCTGATGGAGGTGGCGCGCGGCGATATGATCATCATCGGACCGGGCAGTTACGAAGTCGCCCACGCCGCCGATGAGCATGTGCGGCTGAGGGATTATCAAGCGACCACGGAGATCCTGCTCAAATTCCTGCGGCGGGTGGTGTATGGAAAGCGCAGAGGGCTGTAGACACACGCGCGGTGTAACCGCCGCCCACGCAAAATACCTTGCATCGCGCCGCGTCTTGCTCCCCCTCCCTGATGCTTCGGGGAGGGGGCCGGGGGCTGGGGTTGGTTGCCCGCAACTTGTCAACAGTTCAAAGTTTAGGGCGACACAAGTGCCGCCTCTATATGTCTTGTTGGGCGCATTTTTGAAGGAGGCGCCATGAGAGTAGATACGCTAATCAAGAGCGCAAATGTGGCGCTGGAGACGGGTATCGCCGCGCTTGACGTCGGCATTCGCGACGGGCGCATCGTCGCCCTGGTCGCTGACTCGGCCGATATCAGCGCCGGCGAGACGATCGACGCCGCTGGCAAGCTGCTGTTGCCCGGCGCCATCGATATTCATTTTCACTGTCGCGCGCCCGCCTATCCAGAGCGCGGCGACTTCGCCAGCGAGACGCGAGCGGCGGCGGCCGGGGGCGTCACCACCGTTTTCGAGATGCCGATATCGAAGCCCTGCTGCGCGACGGGCGATGTCTTCCGCATGCGCAAGGCTTTGGGCGAACGCGACGCCTATGTCAATTTCGGGCTTTATGGCGCGCCCGGCTTGCTTGATCGGGCCGCAATCGCCGAGATGGTGGACGAAGGGGCGATCGGCTTCAAGATTTTTATGACGGCGGCGCCAAAAGGGCGCGATGACGAATTCGAAGGTTTGTGCCTGCCCCATGCGCCGGAGTTGTATCAGGCGCTGCGATTGGTCGCCGAAACCGGCCTGGTCTGCGCGGTGCACGCGGAGAACAACCAGTTGCTGGAATGGCATACGGCGCAGCTGATCAAGGCGAATCGCAACGATGTGCCCGCCCATGGCGAATCCCGCCCGTCCCATGTCGAGGCCCTGGCCATCGCCACCTTGCTGACGCTGAACGAAAGCATCGGCACCAACTTGCACATCGCCCACGTCAGCGGGGCGGAAGCGCTGGCGGTCATCCGCCGCTTCCAGGCGACCGGCTCGACCGTGAGCGCCGAAACCTGCCCGCATTATCTCTTTTTCACGGAAGCCGACCTGGAACGCTGCGGTCCCTACGCCAAGGTCAACCCGCCCTTGCGCGCGGAGGCCGACCAAGCGGCGCTTTGGGGCGGGCTGCTTGATGGAGCGCTCATGGCGATCACCACCGACCACTCGCCCTTCACGGTGGAGGAAAAGGAGCGAGCGCGCGAGGACATCTGGGCGACGCCGCCGGGCGCGCCGGGCGTGGAAGAATTGCTGCCGGGCGTCATGCACGAAGCCCTGAGCGGGCGCATCAGCATCAACAAAGCGATGGACCTGGTGGCGACCAATGGCGCCAAACGCTTCGGCGTCTATCCCGAGCGCGGTCATATCGGCGTTGGCGCGGCGGCCGATCTCGTCATTTACGACCCGCAGGCTGAAACGACCATCGGGCGCGACATGCTCTTCACCCAGGCGCGGGATTGCGACAAGCTCTATGAGGGCATGACTTTCAAGGGCAGGGTCGAGCGGACAATCGTCAACGGGGTGACCGTATTCAAAGACGGAAAAATCGTCGGCTCAGCGGGGGGCGGGCAATTTGTACGCGCGGATAAGGCGCGCGTCACGCGGATCTTCTAATCTTACTGAATCGCTATAGGGGCAAGCCTTGGCTCGCTCGCCCGTCAATTTGAAGATGGAGACATTCCATGCCGGAAGCGCCTGCCTGGCGGTTCGAAAAGATCATCAAGCCGATGTTCGATATCCCGGCGCCGCACCGCGTCTTAACCGGCGCGCGCCTGTTGACCTGCCGCGGCGATGAGGTCATCGAAAAGGGCTTCCTCGAAATCAAGGACGGCATAATCGAAGCGGTCGGCCCCATGAGCGCGCTGGACGCGGGGGAGGCTGCGGTCGTCGATTGCCGCGGCAAGACGGTCATGCCGGGCTTGATTAACTCGCACGCCCATCTGGCTTGGGATGGCGTGCACGATCTGGCGCGACAATCGCTGGATGACCCGCCTGAGATCAGCGCCTACAAATGCGCCGGCAATATGCTGAAGAGCCTGCGCGCCGGCATCACGCTGGTGCGCGACCTGGGCATGAAGCGCAGCAACTTCTTCGCCAAGCAAGCGGTGGAGCAAGGCATCTTCCCCGGCCCGCGCCTGTTGATCGTGGGCGAAGCGATCATCCAAACCGGCGGGCATACCTTTTGGGCCTGCCGCGAAGCCAGCGGCGCGGACGAGATGCGGCGGGCGGTGCGCGATCAGGTCAAGGGCGGCGCCGACCTCATCAAGATCATGGGCAGCCACGACACGATTGAATTCACCGATGAAGAGCTGCATGCCGTGATCGACGAAACGCACCGAATGGGTTTGACCATCACGGCGCACGCCACCTTCGACAGCGTCATCCGGCGGGTCGCCGAGTTCGGCGTCGATGTCATCGAGCACGGCGGCGCCATGAGCGACGAGACGATTCAACTGCTGCTGGACAAGAAGATTCCCATCGTGACGACATTTGCGCCATTGCTCATGCAAGCCCAGGCTGATATCGCGCGCCAATACGATATCCCGGAATGGAAAATCGCCGAGCGGCAGGCGGCCGTCGAGAGCCGCGAACGCTTCAACGGGCTGCTGCGGGCGGCGCGGGCGGGCTTGACAATCGCCTTCGGCACCGATGCCGGCAGCCCGGTCGTCGGGCATGATGTGGTGGCGCCGGAGCTGAAGTTCATGGTTGAGCTGGGCATCAAGCGCGACAGCTACGACGCCTTGCGCAGCGCCACGAGCGTGGCGGCCGAAGTCAATAATCTGGGCGATACCCTGGGCAGCCTGGAAGCGGGCAAGGCGGCCGATGTCATCGTAATCGATGGCGACCCGCTGACTGATCTCGACGCGCTGGGGAAGATCAAGGCGGTCTATGTCGCCGGCAAGCAAATGACAGGAGCGTGATACGTGGGCAAGATTAGCGGCATATTCAATATACTGGCGACGCCTTTCAGGGCGGATTACGCGCTCGATTACGACAGTCTGCGGCGGCTGGTGCGCTTCCAGATGGACCTTGGCGCGCAGGGCTTGACCATCCTCGGCGTCATGGGCGAGGCGGCCAAGCTCAGCGTGGACGAACGGCGAGCGGTCATGGACACGGTGGTGGGCACAGTGAATGGCGCCATCCCCATCGTCGTGGGCACGAGCCACAGCCAGCTTTCCACCTGCATCGCGCTCAGCGAGGCGGCATTCGCAGCCGGCGCTGACGGCGTCATGATCGCGCCGCCGCCAATGGAGGACAAGTCCGACCCCGCCATCCTCGCGCTTTACAGCGAGATCGCCGAGACGGTCAGCGGGCCGATCGTGGTGCAGGATTTCCCGCCGGTCAACGATGTCATCATGTCGCCGGCCGTTCTGGCGCAGATCGCCGAAGCGATTCCCAACGCGCGCGCGCTCAAGCTGGAAGATCCCCCGTTGATGCAGAAGATTGACGCCATCCGCAAATGCACAGACAAGTTTGAGATCTTCGGCGGGCTGGGCGGCATGTTCCTGCTGGAAGAATTGGGACGCGGCGCTTCCGGCACGATGACCGGCTTCGCCTTCACCGAGATCCTGGTGGCGATCTACGAAGCGTTCAAAGGCGGCCGCCGACAGGATGCGGAAACGATCTTTGACAAGTACCTGCCGCTGATTCGCTATGAGAATCAGCCGCTGATCAATCTGACGATACGGAAGGCCATTCTCAAGCGCCGGGGCGCCATCGCCAATGCGACGCCGAGAGAGCCTTTTAACCCAATCGATGCCGGCGCCGAGCGAGAAATTGACTGGCTGCTCAAGCGCGTGGGCATCGACGATCCGACGCGGAGAGTCTGTCTTTAACGTCCTGGGCGATTGACAGGGTCCTGTTGACAGCGACCGCCAAGCGCGCCGGCGAGAGGTAGCGCGCCAGACTTTCGAGAAATACAATGGAAACTGACTGCAACAGGCGGATGATGGCGTCTATGTTTCAGTTGATATGCTTGACCTGTGGACGGCGCTGCGACGACATGACCGTGGCCAATTGCCCGCATGATGGCGGTGTCCTGGATCTGCGTTACCAGCCCGCCGAAATCTCGCTTCAGCCGCAGCTGCCCGGCATCTGGCGCTACGCCGCGCGCCTGCCATTGACCGACAGCAAGTACATCGTCAGCCTGGGCGAAGGCGACACGCCATTGCTGCCCTCGTCGCGCTTGGGCCCCGGCAGCGGGATGGAGCGGCTCTATTTCAAGAATGAAGGGCTGAACCCAACCGGCTCCTACAAAGACCGCATCGCATCGGTCGGCATCACTTACCTGCGGCAGCTTGGACGGCGCGCCTGGGCCGCCACCTCATCGGGCAATGCCGGCGCCGCCCTGGCGGCTTATGGCGCGCGCGCGGCAGTCGACGGTTATCTCTTCACGCTGGAGCGGGCGCCGCGGGCGAAGATCGCGCAGATCATGTCTTATGGCCCGCAGGTGATGTCGGTCAGTGGCTTGGGTTATGACCCGGCGGCGGAGAAAGCGACCTGGGCAAACATAGCTGCCCTGTGCGACGCGGAGGACTGGCTCATGCTCATTACCGCGCGCGGCAACAGTCCGCACGCCATGGAGGGCGCCAAGACCATCGCCTATGAAATCTGCCAGCAGCTGCATGGCGAAGCGCCCGATGTGGTTTATGTGCCGGTCGGCGGCGGCGGGCTCTTGAGTTCGATCTGGAAGGGCTTCAAAGAGTGGCGGCGGGCCGGGCGTATCAAGCGCCTGCCGCGGATGGTCGCTGTGCAGCCACTGGGCTGCGACCCGGTGACGCAAGCCTGGGAGGCGGGCCGCCAAATTGAGCCGCTGGACGATTGTACCAGCGCCGTCTCCGGCATTATTCTGACGTCGCCGCCCGATGGCGACCTGGTGCTGCAGGATTTGCGCGAGTCGGAGGGCTGGGCGCTTTCGATCGCCGACGAGGTCACCTATGGGGCGCAAGCCGAACTGGCCAGCCAGGAGGGGCTGTTTGTCGAACCGGCGGCGGCTGTCGTCTGGGCTGCGATCAAGGCGGATCTGGAGAGCGGGCGCCTGCGCGGCGATGAAAAACTCGTCGGCATTTTGACCGGCATCGGGTTTAAGGACGCCGCTGCCGTGCAAAGAATGAGCGAAGACAAGCCGCTGCCGCTGATAGAAGCGAGCGAGATACTTCATGTCAAGCCGCGCTGATGCCTGAGCGATTGAGACGCTGCATGCACATACACGACTTTGAATTAGACGAATTGCGGCGCGCCGAGAAGCAGTCCGCCTGGCTGGAGATCACGGGGCGAGCGGACGGCGGCAACTGGCGGCTGCCGCTTTTGACTGCAATCGGGGCCCAAGATGGGCCGACGCTGCTGGTCCTGGCCGGCGTGCACGGCGATGAATTCGAGGGGATCGCCGCCATTCCCCAAGTGCAGCGCCTGATCAATCCGCGGGAATTGCG
Source organism: Chloroflexota bacterium (assembly GCA_028875245.1). Classification (GTDB taxonomy): domain Bacteria; phylum Chloroflexota; class Anaerolineae; order Aggregatilineales; family Phototrophicaceae; genus UBA6055. The sequence continues at coordinate 2,893 of JAPPEU010000036.1, read as the reverse complement.
CGGTCGGCTGGTCATGGCGCCCATCTGCAACATGCCCGCATGCGAAGCGGTGCAGCGCAGCAGCCCGATCGACGGCCTAAACCTGGCGCGCGTTTTCCCTGGCGATGCTGCTGGCAGCATCACGAGACAGATTGCCTGGTGGTTGACCCAGAAACTGCTGCGCCAAGCCGACTTTCTCATTGACTTGCATACGGGCGGCATCGCCTATGAATTGCCAACGCTGATCGGCTATGTGCAAGACAGCGGCGAATTGGGCCAAGCCTCGCTGGCGGCAGCGGCGGCTTTTGGCGCGCCTGTCATGTGGGGGCATCCTTTGCCCTTGCCGGCCGGGCGCAGCATCTCAGCCGCGACGTCGATGGGCATTCCGTCACTGTATACTGAAGCGCGCGGTGGCGGCGGATGCGATCCTGACGTGGTCGCATGCTTTCGCGATGGCGTCATGAACGTGATGAGGCGCCTGGGCATGATCACGGGAGCGCCGAGCCGGCGGCGGCTGACGCATCATCTGGTCGGCGATGGCAATCTGAATACGGTCATTCATGCGCCCGTCGACGGTTTCTTCCAGCGGGAAGTTTCCTTGCTGGAGCCTGTCAAGCGAGGCCGGCGTCTCGGCACAATCCTGGACGCAACCGGCGCGGAACTGGCGCGGGTCGACGCCGATCAAGATGGCGTGGTCATCATGCTGCGCGGCATCCCGCCGGTTCAGGCCGGCGATGGCATTGCGCACATCACTCAGCCATATCATTCGCCGAAATGAGCGTCGAGGTTCGCGAGGGCATGTCAAGCAGCGGCAGGTCAGCTGGGGCGCGCGTCGCTATCGGCGGCATCCTGCACGAAACACATAGTTTTATGACGGGCGGGACGGCGCTGGCGGATTTCGCGGCGCAATCGCTGCATGTCGGCGAAGACATGCTCTCGTCCATGCGGGCTTCGCGCAGCGGCATCGGCGGCATGATCGAGCGCGCGAGCGAATACGGCTGGACGCTGCTGCCGACGCTGTACGCCGCCGCCATGCCCGCCGGCATCGTCACCGAGGCCGCTTATCGCCGGCTCCTCGGCGAGCTGATGAATCGCCTGGCGCAGCACAGGCCCGTCGACGGCGTATTGCTGGCTTTGCATGGCGCGATGGTGGCCGAGGGCGAGCTGGACGCCGAGACGGATATCGTCGCGCAAGCGCGGGCCATCGTCGGCGATGCAACGCCGATCGTCGTCCTGCTGGATATGCACGGCAACATCAGCCCGCGCCTGGTCGAATTGGCGGATGTGCTGCTGGCCTACAATACCAACCCGCATATTGATGCTTATGCGCGCGGCCTGGAAGCGGCGGAGACACTGGCGCGCCTGCTGCGGCGAGAAATTCAGCCGACGGCCGCTTACGCCCGCCCCGCCCTGCTCTTGCCGGCCCAAAGCACCGGCACTGACGCCGCCCCGCTCGCGCCGGTACATGCCCGCGCCGCCGACATCAAAGCCGAAGATGAGGTCGTAGCCATCGCGGTGATGGCCGGCTTCGCTTACGCCGATACGCCGTATTCGGGCCCGAGCATCATCGTCACGACCGATGCGCAGCCGGCGCTGGCCGCTTCATACGCGGAGGAATTGAGCGCCATCCTGTATGCGCGCCGGAGCGAGGCGCTGCCCCGTTTCCTCTCGCCGGAAGAGGCGGTCTCCAAGGCGAAGCAACTGGAACGAGGTCCGGTCATCCTGGTTGATTCGGCTGATAATATCGGCGGCGGGACGGCGGGCGACGGCGCTGAGGCGCTGGCCGCGATGCTGGCGCAGGACGTGCGCGACGGGGCGATCGTACTGGCTGACCCGGAAGCGGTCGCCATCTGCTGGGACGCGGGCGAGGCGGCCGAAGTCAGGCTCGCGGTCGGCGGCAAAGTTGATGACTGGCACGGGCGGCCGGTGACCGTGACCGGCACGGTGCGCGCTTTATCCGACGGGGAATTCGACTGTGAATTGCCCGACAATCACTTCGCTTCGTTTTATGGCGACAGGGTCCAGATGGGCCGCTCCGCCTGGCTGCGCGCTGCCGGCGTGAACATACTCTTGACCGAGCGCAAGACGCCCCCGCTCGATCTCGCGCAGCTGCGCCACATCGGCATCATGCCGGAAAGGCAGCGCATGATCGTGGTCAAATCGGCGGTCGCCTGGCGCGCCGCTTACCAGCCCATCGCCGCCGCCGTCATCGAGATGGATACGGCCGGCTTGTGCAGCGCCAACCTGTCACGCTTTCCTTATCGTCATCTCAAGCGCCCGGTCTTTCCGCTGGATTGAGCCGCGCGGGTAGTGTATCGAATTCGGTTGAAATTCATTTTCACCACAAAGGAAAGAAAGACACAAAGAAATTGCATATAGTCTTCGTTTCTCGGTGTCCTCGATTTTCTCGGTGTCCTCGGTGGTAAAGTTATTTTGTTTCCACCGAAAGGGATACACTTCCGCCGCGCGCTTGACCTGTTGAAATAGCGCGCGATACCGCTACAATAAGGGCGCGAATGAATTTGAGACGAGGATGCCGCCGTGGTCGAACTGGTATGGGATGGCAAATACGACAAAGACGGGAAGCGCGTCGCGCCTTTACGAGTGGCTCTGCCCTTTCAGACGGTCGAGACCGTCAACGAGAGCGCCCAGCAGCGCCAGCGAACGCTCGACCTCTTCGCCGCCGGGCGCGACGCCGAATGGCGCAACCGGCTGATCTGGGGCGACAAGAAATATGTACTGCCGTCGCTGCTGCCCGAGTTTGCTGGCAAGGTGGACTTGATTTACATTGACCCGCCTTTTGCCACCGGGCAGGATTTTTCGTTTCAGGCGCAGGTGGGCGATGAGAATTTTACGAAGGAAGCCTCAATCATTGAGATGAAGGCTTATCGTGATATGTGGGGGGGGGGGGGGG
>JAPPEU010000052.1 GCA_028875245.1 Chloroflexota bacterium | reverse complement strand
CCGTCAGCGGCTCGCCATCGTCGCAGGTCAAACCTTCGTGCATGTGGAAGGTCCACTCCGTGCCGTCTTCAGAGACGGTGAAGCTGTGCGCGAGGTAGGGGTCAATCGCGCCGCTGGCCTGGCCCAACTCGTAGAGCGTGGCGAAGGTGTGCATCATGATGCGGAAGTTGCTGCCGCCGGTCGAACCGCCGACTTGCGCTGGATCCATCGAGCCCGGTTCGCCGTTGATCGCGATGACGAGCGTATCGTCATCCGGCGTCGGCACGGTTTGGGCGCTGCTCATCAAGGGCACGAGCCCGAGAACGATGATTAGCAGCAGTGAAAGCAGCAATGGGATTTTCCTGTTCATGTCTTACTCCTAAACTAATTGCGAACGGTTTACGATACTTGCCAGTTCTTCGATTCGCGCTCCTTTCTCACACGACAGGCGGTTGCAACGAATATAACGCATTCAACCGTCGTTGTCGAAAAGGGGACCGGGAAAGAAGTGTATCCCTTTCGGTGGAAACAAAAAAAACTTTACTACCGAGGACACCGAGAAAATCGAGGACACCGAGAAACGTAGACTATATGCAATTTCTTTGTGTCCTTCTTTCCTTTGTGGTGAAAATGAATTTCCACCGACTTCGATACACTACCGACCGGGAATGCCATGCGCCGCCCGGTTTCACAGCCGATATCTCTCGAGCACGGGCAGCATGCGCTCTACCGCCTCCTGCAATGTTTCGATCGGTTCCAGCATCGTGATCCGCAGATATTCGCGCCATTTCTCGCCGAATGCGGTCCCCGGGAACACCAGTACCCGGCCCTCTTTCAGCAGCAGGTAAGAGAGCTCGGTTGCGTGTATGCCCGTTGATGAGCAGTCTGCCCAGACGAACAAACCTCCGCGCGGCTCGCCATAAGCGAAACCCATTCGATCCAGCCCGTCTAGCAAGACGGCGCGCCGGGCGCTGTAAACCTTGAGATATTCGCCGACGCAGTCTTGCGGACCGTTGATGGCGGCTAAGCCCGCCCATTGCGATATCGTGGCCACCGGACCCGTTGTGACCTGTTTGACGCGCGCCATCGCGTCGATGACATTCGCCGGCGCCGCCACATAACCGCAGCGCCAGCCGGTCATGGCATAGGCTTTGGAGAAGGCGTCCAACGTGATCGTGCGCTCCGCCATGCCAGGCAGCGAGCCGATGCTGAAATGCCGCCAAGGCTCGTAGACGATCTTGCCATATATCTCGTCGACAATGACGATCAGATTGTGGCGGATGGCGACCTCGGCGATGGCGCGCAGGCGGTCTTCGGTGACGATGCCGGCGGTGGGGTTGCTGGGCGTGACGATGAGCAGGGCTTTGCTCGCCGGGCTGATGGCGGCTTCGACCGCTTCCGCTTCCAAATTGAAGGCGTCTTCGCGATTGGTGGGCACGGAGACCATGATGCCGCCAGCGCGGCGAATCGCATCGTCGTAGGATGTGTAGCGCGGGTCGGGCACGAGGATCTCGTCGCCGGGGTCGATCAGCGCCTGTATCGCCAGGAAGAGGCCTTCTTGCCCGCCGGTGGTGACCATCACATTCTCGGCGTCCACCGGCAGGCCGTTGACCGCGCGCATGTGCCCGGCGATGGCGGCGCGCAGAGCGTCCATGCCCTTGACCGGCGTCGGACCGCTGCGCCCATCGCGGATGGCGGCTTTGGCGGCCTCGACGATGTGCCGCGGCGTATCAAGGTCGGGGTCGCCGCGCCCCAGGGCGATGATGTCGTCCAGCCCCTTCGCCATTTCCATCAAGGCATAACGCAGCTGCGTGCCATCGGCGGCAGCCGCCCGGACTTCTTCGGGAATATTCGGGTTCGCTTCTATCGTCATTGCGATGTCCTACAGTTCGAGATGTACCAACGTGATCATGCAGAAATCTATCTCGCAACTAAAGCTCCCCTCCCTGATGCTTCGGGGAGGGGCCGGGGGAGGGGTTAGATTTGCGTCCTCACCCATTCCAGCCCCGCCCATTGCGAAACGGCGGTGGTGCAAATGGTGATGGCTTGCTTGCCCGCGCGCAGGCGCAGCGCCATCTCCGAGCCCGCCATCCAGCCCAGCCGCCAACCCGCCAGGCGCCCCGACAATGCGTTAATGGTGACCACGCGGGAGGCCAGTTTCTCGTTCTGCGCCGGGTGAAATGGCGCCGAAGTTGCCGCGAAACTGAGGTCATAGACGATCCACCAACCGTTTTCTTCCGCCCGCTGCAGCAGCTCGATGCTGGTTTCGCGATAGTCATCCGGGGTTATGTAGAGCAGGCTGATGTCATCCTGGATCGAATCTACAATGCTGGCGCCAACCAGATCTGCGGCGCCGCGAATCCGCGAGGCATCGCCCGGGCAGAGCACAGCGCTCCCCGGCGGCGCCAAGCGCGTCATGCAGACGAATCGGGCTTCCGTCGAACCGCAGGTGATGGTGACTTCGGAGGGATCGACGCTTATGGCGTAGCGCTCCCGCAAGTGATCGGCGACCCAGGCGCGAAACTCGGGGATGCCCGGCCGGTCGGTGTAGTGTGTTTCGCCGCGGTCCAGGGCCGAGCAGGCGGCGTCGAGCACCGACGCGGGCAGGTCGGGCGCGGTGGCGATTGGCGCGCGGGGATCATCCAGCCCGGCCACGCGCTGCGCTAGGGGCCTGCTTAGTGTCTGTGGGGTTTTCATCAAATACGCTTCCTTCGGCGTGGGCGAGTCACCGCCTCGCCCCTACAGTTTGCGTTTTGGCGGGCGATTCACAGAATCACCCCTACGGATTGCGAGCGAAAGGGCGTCAGATGTCAAAGTCAATGCCCAGCGTCCCCGCCAATTCACGCAGTCCTTTGTAAACCTCAGCGTCCAGTTGCGCCCCCTCGCGCCGATAGGTCGTCTCGCGGCGGTAATCGATTTCGCCGGGCACGAGAATCTCGTCGAAGCCGGGGCGCAGGGCGCTGCTCTTGATCTCGGCGATGAAGGCATCCATGCGCGCTTTGAAGGCCGCGACCGGCATGAACCAGGCGATGTCGATGGCGATGAAGTTATGCGCCACATCAAGCTTCGCGATCGACCGATCTTGATAGGGCGCCAGGCCGAAGCCGCCGCCGCTGATGACGCCGGTCAAAACATCACTGAACATTGATAACCCATAACCCTTGTACTCGCCTATGCCCAGCAGAGCGCCCGCCATCGCCGCTGTCGGATCGTCGGTCACGCGCCCGTCTGGCGTCAGCGCCCAATCGCGCGGCATCTTGCGTCCTTCCCGTTCATGCCAGCGCATCATGCCCTTGCCGGCAGTCGTCAGCGCGATATCGAGCAGGGCGGGGAATCCGCCCCCGGTTGGGGCCGCCAGCCCCCAGGGGTTGGTGCCGACCCGCGCTTCACGCCCGCCCCAAGGCGCCATCTCAGGGCCGGCGTTGCTGATGGCGATGCCGATGCAGTCCGACGCCAGCGCCCGCCGCGCGTGAAAACCGGCGGAGCCGAAATGCGTGCTGTTGTAGACGAAGGCGGCGCCGATGCCGCAGGTCTTCGCCTTCGTGATCGCGATGTCCATCGCGTCATGACCGACGACCGAGCCCATCACCATGTCCGCGTCGATCAGCGCCAGGGCGGGCGACTCCTTGATGATCTTGATTTCCGCGCCCGGCTGATAGAGCCCCTTGCTGATGCGCTCGTGATAACCGGTCAAGCGGCCCACGCCCTGTCCCTGCCCGGGCAGGCAGCGCAGCTCGCTGTCCATCAACCCGGCCGCGCAGATATCGGCTTCGCGCGCGCTGAGGCCCATGGCGCGGAAGGCGCGCCGGACGAAGGCGTCCAGCGCGTCGACATCAACGCGGATCAATTCAATCGGCATGGGGCAGTTTCCCTATTTTGCGAGTTCGCGGCAGGCCAGCGGGCGACACAAGTGTCGCCCCTACAAGGCTTGTCCGGTACTGTATTTCTTACGCAACAACAACTGAAATTATACCAAAACGAAACTAAAATGCGGGCTTAACTTGCGAAGGGCGACAGATTTCTACTTAATTCGCCAAGAAAAGCTCCCCTTCCCTGATGATTCGGGGAAGGGGCCGGGGGATGGGGTAGAAAAAGCAGCAATTTCGCTAGAGTACCGGACAAGCCTTACAGTCCGCTGCGTTTGCGGGCGGCCGAAACGCAATGTCTACCGTGCGCCAATGGGTAGACCCTACCAAGGCAAACGCATTGGTCATATCCCGCGAATCGACTTGTACTGCTCCAGTTCCTCTGGCGTATAAACTTGCATCAGCTCAAGCTCGATGCCGCCGGTCTCCTGCTCAAGAAACGCGACATAACCCTCCGGATGCGGGTGCGAGCCCGTCACATTGCAGGAGCTGCATTCCTTCAACGTGCCGCCCTCAGCCTGGGCCGATTCCAGCGCGGCGTCGATATCGGGCACGGCGTAACAGATGTGGTGCAAGCCTTCAGTGCCGCGCTCGGCGATCCACTGGCTGAAGCGCCCGTCGGCGTCCAGGGACTCGTTCAATTGGTATTCAATGTCGCCCACGTTGAAGATCGCGACCTTGATGCGCGCTTTCTCGGCGACAACGACGCGCGCCTCAAGCCCGACGCCAAGCAACCTCTGATAACGGTTCAGCGTCTCGTCAACGCTCTTCACGGCGAACGCCATGTGTTTGATGGTTGACATAAACTTTACTTACCCCTCCTCCGGCCCCTCCCCATCGCAATGGAGAGGGGTGAACACAGTACGCTAGAGAATTGCATTGAGCATTATGATGAACTTTGTGACACAACAGTTATCCATTTACTATCACAGGTCGCGCTAAGCTAGCCCCCCTCCTTGATGCTTCGGGGAGGGGGGTTGGGGGGTGGGGTTGGGCTTACAGCAACAAGTCCCGCAAATTCACACCCGGCGTGACCATGGGCGCGATGTCGCCGCTGGCCGAGGTCATAATCAGGGTGATGCCCGGCCCGTAACCGGCGCGCGGGCTGTCCCCCTGCGCGATGACGCCGATGCCGACCGCATTCCGCAAATAGCCGTGATTCCAACTGCTGTCATAATCCGTCAGCGCCACGACATCGCCCAAGCGCAGCCCATCAAGCCCGGCTTCCTTGACCGCGTCCTTGTCCGCCGTCTGGATGTGAATGGAGCCGCCATCGCTGACCAGGCCGGCGCCCGCTCCCAAGAGATGCGGCGGAACAGCGGCGACCACCGGCACAGCCAGCTTGCCATCGCTGTCCGTCGTGACTTCCAGCGCGTCGACCAACTCCGGCGAGCAGCCCTTGAGCATCACATCCGGATGGTCATCAAACTTCAGGCCGACGCCTTTGGCTTTGATGACGATCTTGTCGCCGATCGCCAACTGTTCAAGCACATCGCTTTCGAAGTGGATGATGACATGCTCGGAGAAGCGGCCCGTCTTGCCGGTGACCGTGCCGCGCGCGCGTTGGGCGTTGCCGGTCATGACGATGGCCGTGTTGCCAACGCATGACAGCACATTGAGCCCGCGGTTGCCGGTCGCCTCGCCCATCATGACGCTGACGCCCGGATGCACGCAATCCGCCAGCCAGCCATAAGCGGAATCGCCCACCGCGACATTGTAGACGATGCTGCCATAAGCGGGCAGCAAAAAGGGACTGCCGTCAGCCGCGAGCGAATAAGGCATAGCCGGCAGCGGCGGCATGCGCGGCGGCGTGATCACCCCTTGAACCGAAACGCTGACGACTTGATCGGCGTTGTTTTTTGCGCTCATGATGCCTCTCGTATATTCAGATAATTGGCGATATTCGCTTGCGGGTCGATCACCCACTCGATGCAAGGTTCGGCGCAGGTCATCAGCGTGAGGATGCCGGGTCCGTGACCGGTCATGACCGAGTCGCCGTGGATGCAGAGCCCGATGGTGACGGCGCCCGGTTTGTAACCGCGGCCATAACGGTGGTCGGCATGGTTGACCACAACAAGGTCGCCGAGGCGCATCTGGTCGATGCCCAGCTCGGCCATCAAGGCGCGGTCCCCGGACATCAGATCCTGATCCACAAAGTCGGGATTGAGTTCCGCGCCCGAGCCCATGATGCGCACCGGCAGTTCCATCGTCACCGGGACGCGAATCCTGCGCTCGTCAAGGGCTTCAATCGGCAGGCTTTCGATGAGGCGCGGGCTGCACTTCTTCAGCGTGATATGAGGATAATCGGCGAGCTGCAAGCCCTGGCCGATGGCGCGTATCTGGACGGCATCACCGACGTTGATGAGCTCGGCCGCGTCCGGCGGAAAGTCAACCAGCAGCCGCGCGTGTTCGCCGGTGACGATGCCTTCGGCGCCCTGCGCCAGTCCGCTCATGAGAAAGGCCTGGTTGCCCATACAGGTCAAATAGTGCATGGCGTAATCGGCATCGAGATCGGGGTGGGCGATGGACGCGCCTGGTTCCAGGTGGTCGGCCGCCCAGTCAAAGGCGCTGTCGCCGACCCGCGCATTGTAGATGAAGCCCGACATGCCGGGCAAGATCATCGCTTCGCCCGAAGCATGCGGAATGTAACCGCGAACAGTGGGCTGGCTGACGTAGCCGACAACAGCCATCTCCACAAGCTGCTCGGCATTTGTTGCTAATCCCATAAATTTCTCCTCATCCTGTTGTTTTCCGCCGCGCGCCAAATTCGTTCGCTGCAAGTATTGAACCGCGCGCGAAGATCCGGAAATTGTCGATAAAATTGAAAGCATGAATGTAACATATCGTCCGCGCAATGACAAATCGCGCGCAAGGCTTGTCAGGTGGTGCGGCGTTGCGCGGGTTTGGTACAATGGCACGATGATCCGGCGACAAAACGACAAAGGGTTGAGTGAAAAATGACGGAGCCGAACGACATGAAACAGACTGTACTAATGGCGGATGCCGGCTATGAATCTGCGGCGGCTGATTTAGCGGACGATTACCCCGATCTGCATGTGATTTGCGCGGATGATTCCGCCGATGCCATGTCCTTGGCCAGCGGCGAAGTGCTCGGTCTGATCGCGGGCGCGGCGACCGTCGATGAAGCGCTCTTGGATGCCCTGCCAAACCTGCGCACCGTGCTCAAGCTGGGGCGCAGCTACTATAACATTGATGTCAACGCCCTAAAGGCGCGCGGCTTGAGCTTTGCCTGCGTCCCGCGCAAGGGACCCAACTGCGTCGCCGAATTAGCGATGACCTTGATCCTGGCGTTGAGCAAAGATCTCGTCATCTCCAACGAATCCGTGACCCTGGGCGCTTATCGCTATCGCGGCCTCAAGCCCGAGCTCACCGCCGAGCGCAAAATCGCTTTCCACTGGATGCACAACATGCGCGTGCATGAGGTGGTCGGCAAGACCCTGGGCATCATCGGCATGGGCGAGATCGGCTGTGAATTGGCGCGCCGGGCCAGCGTGATGGGCATGCGCAATCTGTACTACAAGCGCAGGCCGCTTTCCGCCGCGCTCGAAGCCGAGTTTGACGCGTCCTATGCCGACCTGGAGGAATTGCTGGCGGAGAGCGATTATGTCTGCGTGGCGACGCCGCATACGCCGCAAACCGAAGGCATGATTGGCGCCGAGCAGATCGCGCTGATGAAGGAAAGCGCCTATATCGTCAACATCGCCCGCGGCGGCATCATCGACGAAGACGCGATGATTGAAGCCCTGAGCGAGAATCGCATCGCCGGCGCCGGGCTGGACGTCTTTACCTATGAGCCGCTGCCGGTGGAAAGTCCGCTTTGCGCGCTGGATAATGTCATTCTCTGCCCGCATATCGGCGGCGGCACCGGCACCAACCGCAACATCGAATTAGGCGCGGCCCTGGCGGAGATGAGCCGACGCCTGTCCGGCTAGCCGCGTGAAAACACGCCCACAAAAGCAGCTCATCGCGGCGGTGGCGTCCGGCTCGCCAGGAAGCCGGCGATATAAGCCGTCTCGCAGCTTGGCAGCAGGATCTTGTACCAGGAATTCATATCGTCGACGACCGTAAGGCGTTCGCCGCGAGCAGCTGTGGTTACGATGTAGCAGCTGGTGGATTCACATGAACGGATATTGGCGATATTATCCGCCACCACGAAATAAGTCGTCGCGCCACCGTTGATGTTGCCGCAAGTGGAGTAGTATCCGCTGATTCGTTTGAAGAACAGCTCAATGTCTTGACTGATGCGTCGCACATAGGGAATCCGCAAGACAGGCGCGCCCGCCATCTCCAGGGCCAGCATGGACGCGCCGTCGGCGGCGATTGTTCGCATCATCAAGCCCAGCTCCAGCGCGTCGTCGCAGCGCGGCAGATACTCCCAGAGCAACTGACGAAAGCGATATGACTGCTCGATGAGAGCGAGCGCCTCCTCAGTGCCGGAAACTTTCAGCGCCGCTTCGCTGAAAGCCCAAAACTTCGGGATCAAGTAACTGAACAGGAAGACCTGCTCGCCTTCACTGCAAGCGGGGGCGGTCTCGCCGCGGGGCGCGCCCTCAGTGATTTCCTGTTCCAGGTTGGCCAAGGCGTCCCTCGCGCTTGCCTGGCTGGCGCTCATGATGCCGCTTGGGCGCTGCGCGCGCGCTTCCTCCGGGGCAACGGCAACTTGCAGAAAGACATCAGCGAGCGCTTGCGCCATCCACCAGCGCGCGTCGAAGGCTTCGGCGCAGGTCGGCAATTGCGCCAGCCGGGATTGGCGAAATGCAGCCTCCTCCCGGGCAAATTCGAGCAGGTCGACGATGCCGCCGGCGGCCTCGGCCCGGCCGATCAGATCGGCGTATGCGCGCGCGCTGTCCTCCGCCGCTGACAGCTGGGCAGGACTGCAGCGCGGCAGCTCTCGCCGAACCGCCGAGACGGGCTGCACCATTGTCCTGAGCTTTCGTCCCTCTTGCCAGTGCTTCAATTTGTCGCTGGCGGCTGAAGCGAGATCGGCGAAGGGATTTCGAGCGGCGGAGACGCCGGCGTATTTGAAGGCCTGGTAGGCGGCGGCATCCGTGGCCGCCGCGCTGAGCGCTAGAATCAGATCGACGGTTTCGGCGCAGTCCGGCAGCAGGCGAGGCAGGTTGTCTTCCCGCCAAACCAGGAGCCGGTCAACTGCGTCGAGCGATTCCGCCGCGCTTGACCCCGCGCTTGTCGATTCGTAAATCTCCAGAAAACTGCGCGCCGCGTCATCAATCAGCGACAGATCTGGCGGCGCGCATGGGGGCAGGCTCCGCTGCGCAGGCGGCGCCGCATCGCTCCGGTCCAGGCCAAGCATGACCGAGACCAAGCTCCCGATTCTTTCCTGATCGCCCGGGATATGCTGCAGATAGGGATTTTCATCGGCGGGGGTGTCGGCCAATTGCAGGGCGGCGCGCGCCAGGGAATCCCCGACAAGCTGAATCAAAAGCCGCTGTATGGAAATTGCATCGGCGCATGTGGGCAGCTGCGACAGATTGCTATCGCGGTTTTCAAGCTGCGCCCGGCTAACAAGCTGCAAATCGTTGGCATTTGTGATCGCGCCATCGAATGCCGTCTGATACTCGACGATCAAATTGAAATAAGCCCGAAACTCGCCATCGGTGCAAATCGGCATCTGATGACCGTCCGCCCGCAGCGGCGGCGCCAGATTCATCAATGCGATAAGCGCGAAAATCAGCAGACGGCGATAGCCCTTTCCAACTCGCCGCTGGTCAACTGTTGTCATCTTGCGTCCCAAACACGCATGCGATAGCACTGCCGCAGTGATTTGCAATCACTAGCTTCAATGCTGTAGTGTACAGGCGCGACGCAGTCCCGCAAGTCAGTCTGGCGGGAACTGCGGGATGACGTAGCGGCCAATTGCTTCAATGGCGGCCAAAATGTCGGGACCCAGCGGCGGGCCGAAGCTGATATGCCGCACCCCAAGCGCAGTCAGCCTCTCCAAGCGCTCCAGCAGGGTCTCGACTGTGCCGGCGATGCCGATGCGCAGCATTTGCGGCGTCACCATAGCTCGCGCTTTCTCCGGGGCGCCGGCGACATGATAAGCCTGCCGCAGCGGTTCGAAGTCCGCTTGCTCCAGCCCAAGCTGCGCCAGCAGCAGCGGGCTCATCGAATGACCGTAATAGGCGATCTTGTCGGCCAGCGCAGCTTCCGCCGCCCTCTGGTCAGTTGAAATCGAGCACCAGATGCAGGCGGCCAGATCAATATCGCCGGGAGAGCGCCCCGCCCGCTCCAGCCCCCGCTGAACATGCGGCAGCACATTGGCGTAATGCTCCGGCGGGAAGAGCAGCGGCAAGCCGCCATCAGCCACCGCGCCGATCGCCTCCAGCATTTTTGGGCTCATGGCGCCGAGGTAGATTGGCACGCGGCGTTTTGATTCGAAGCGCAGCCAGGCTTCTTCGGTCCATTGCATGGTCTTGCCGCGTGAAGCCGCGCTCCGGTTGGATGTGAGCTTGTTGATGGCGCTGACCGCTTCCAGAACCCGGGTGCGCGGATAGCGGTATTCCATGCCCAGCCAACGGATGAATTCCCCGGCGCCGCTTGAAATGCCCAGGTTGAAGCGCCCGCCCGAAAGCTCGTCCAGGGTGACGGCGGACATGGCGATCTCGGCCGGATGAATCGTGTAGGGGTTGAGGATGCAGCTGCCGATTTCGATGCGCTCGGTGGCGGACGCGATGGCCGACAAGATCACGGGGGCGCTGCGCAGGAAGAGATCGTTGCTCACCCAGAACTGGTCGAAACCGGCCGCCTCCGCCGCTTTCGCATAAGTAACGTAATCCTGGACCGGCAGGTCGTTATTAAAGCGCAGGCTGAATTTCATGTTGCCGCGGAAGTTACGATCGCTTCGGCTTCTATCTCGACCAGGTAATCATCGCCGACCAAAGCCTGCACATAAAGCAGGGTGTTGGCCGGGCGGATAGCGCCGAAATATTCGCCATGCACGCGCGCCACCGCTTCCCAATCTGCTTTCGGCGCCAGGTAGACGCGCGTCCGCATCACATCGCTGAGCTGGGCGCCCGCCTCCTGCAGCGCGCGCTCAATCTTGCGGATGATAAAATCGGTCTGCGCGGCGCTGTCCCCAATGCCAACGACGGCGTTCGCGCCATCCGTGGCCGTCGTGCCCGAAACATGCACAACGTCCCCCAAGCGCACCGCCCGCGAATAACCGGCGATCGCCTCGTATTCCGTGCCCGATGAGATCTTCTGTCGTTCCATGCTCCGCGGCCTGCTTTCACTTACTGGCAAAATATTCGCTTCGGTGGAGATTCAAGTGAACCGATATGTACCGAATATATAGCGGAAATGTATCGAGGAATCCTCTGTGTTCTCTTATTTTATCAACCTGCCAAATTCCATCTGCGATCATAGCGAAATTTGTAGGGGCGATTTATCAAGTCGCCCGAAAGCGCATTCTTTAGCTGCGACGGGCGACCAGGTTGCTCGCCCCTACACGTTCTCGCTGTGCAGAGTTCATTATTTTGTGTGAGCCGAGTTGTCATTCGCGAGCGGCTGTGTTTCATCAATTCCTCTGTGTTGAAAAAGATTTGCCCTTGAATTCGATTCACTGCCCAACCATTGGCCGATCTGATCCTTAGGAACTCAAAACGTCCCGCGCCAGCGCCGTCACCGCCTGCGCGCAGCCCCAGGACAAGGTATAACCGACCGCGCCATGTCCGTAATTGTGAATGACGGTCGCCCCGTTTGCCAGCCTTTGCGCCTCCAGGCGAACTTCATCCCGGCCCGGGCGCAAACCGACGAATCCCCGCAAAACCTCCGCATCCGCCAGGCGTCTATCAATCCGCGCGCAGCGCTCGATAATATCGTCCGACAGCGCCGGATCAAGCGCCTGGTTCCAATTCCCCGCGTCCTTGACGCCGCCGATCAACACGCCATCCGCCCGCGGGAAGATATGATCCACCGCTTCGTTGTCCATGTAACCGACGCGAATCCCTTGCGCATCCAGCAGCAGCGTTTGCCCGCGAATGGGGTAGACGCGCTCGTCTTGCGCCAGGTCTCTGGCGCCGACCCCCGTACAGTTGACCAGCAGCCCCGCCGCTTCGTCGGCCACTGCATCCAGGGATGCAACCCCGCGCGTCTCAATCCGCCCGTCCGCGCTTTGAAACTGCTCGCGCAGGTATTCCAGATATATCGGCGGCGCGACCATCGGCACATCCATCAGATAACCGTCTATCAAACCGGGGCGCAATTCATGTTTCGACAAGCGCTGGAAAAAAGGCAGGCGCTCGCGATACCAGGGATCGGGAACCTTATGCCCATAGACCTCGCGCATGCGCTGCAGCGTGACGCCGCTGCCGGCAATTTCGATTTGTCGCTGAAAATGCTCCAGCGTGACCGCCGCCCAGGCTCGACTTCTCCTATCAAGGCCCGAGCCGGACCAAGCAGCGCCGGCGGCGATCGAGGTGGTATGCTGCGGCAGTTCATGTGTGACAATATGCACATCGTACCCGGCGAACTGCAAACTGCGCGCGCAGCTCAGGCCGGATACGCCGCTGCCAATAACGGTGATGTCGGCCATGAGAGCATCCTCGGCTAACCGTCTTGCGCAAAGAGAATCCCCGCCGACGGCAAAGCGCCCGCCTCGGGATTCCTGAGGCGCGTATTCTAACACAAGGGCTTGATAATCATGATAGAGGTCTATTGTGGCAATGAATCCCTTCCGGTTGAAACAGCAAATACTCTAGCACCGAGTACACCGAGTGCACCGAGAATCAAGCGAAATCTGCCGATTGCTTTGTGTCCTTCGAGTCTTTATGGTGACAGAATTAATGACACCCTTACAATCCACGGCGCCCCAGTGTTTGCAGCATTGGCAAAACGCCGCACTTGCGATATTTTAGGTATTCGATTGACCTTGGTTGTTGACTGCCAGATTCAAGCGACGCATTTTGGAAAGGAGCCCGCTATCGACGCCTGAGAAGTCCACCGCGCTGGTAATCGCGGCGTTGTGCCTGTTGATCCCACAAGAATTTTGGAGGCGATAGAATGTCAAAAAAACTGAGCTTTAGCCGACGTGACTTCCTGCGCATGGCCGGCATGAGTTCGCTGGCGGCCGGCGTGTACACCATTCCCGGCGTCGGCCAGGTCATCGCGCAAGACGCGCAAGAAGTGACCGTCATGTTCTGGGACGGCCCGCCCTTGATCGGCATCCGCGAAAAAGCGCTGGCGCCCTTTGATGAAGCCTATCCGGATTGCAAGCTGAATTTCACATCGGTGCCGGGCGGCCCCAACCAGGGTTACAACGACAAACTCTTCACCAGTCTGGCGGCTGGCATTCCACCCGATGTCTTCATCATCGAAATCGGCGAGTTGCCCGGCTTCCTCAATCGCGATCTGCTGGTCGACCTCAAACCCTATATTGATGCGGACAACTACGATTTGTCGCAATTCCCCGACCTGGCCATCGAAGCGTACACCCACGAAGGCGGCATCTACGGCGTGCCCGATAACGTCGCCGCGCTCGCCATTTACTATAACCAGGATATGTTTGAAGAGAACGGCGCCATGCTGCCCACCGCCCAATGGGACGACGAGGGCTGGACCGTTGATGACTTTTTCAGCTCCTGTGAGAAACTGAAAAAAGTCGACGCCAATGGCCGGACGACTCACTTCGCTTATGATGTGAACGGCTGGGACAAGCACTGGCAGACCTGGGTGCGCGTCTTCGGCGGGCAGGTGGTCGATGATCCCTTCTTCCCGACCGAATGCACCTTGAACGAAGCGGGCGCCGTCGAAGGCTTGCAATTCTTCGCCGACCTGCGCTGGGAATACGGCTTCGCGCCCCGGCCGGAGGCATTGGCGGAAATGGGCACCGGCGCGCTGATGCAAACGGGACGCCTGGGCATGTTCGTCAGCGGCAGTTGGAGCTTCCCCAGCTATCGCGAAGCTGACTTCAACATCGCCCTCGGCCACTTCCCGGCCGGGCCCGGCGGGCGCGCCAACTACGTCTACTACTTCCCGCTGGTCGTCCCCAAGACGAGCGAGGCGCCGGAATGCGCCTGGAATCTGTTGAAGTTCTTCAACGGCCCGGCGATGGAAACCATCATCAAGGAAGGCGGCTTGCAAGGCACAACCTTCGAGGCGCAGGAAAAATGGTTCGTCACCGATCCGCTGCCGCCGGCCAACAAGCACGTCATGCTCGACGCGGCCCGGCACTTTGTCGCGCCCGATCCTGTCCTGACCAACTGGGGCGAGATCACCAGCATCATGGCGGCGCAGATTGACCTGCTCTTGATCGGCGAAGAACGCGACGCCCAAGTCGTCTGCGACGAGATCGTCAGACAAGTCAACCCATTGATCCAGGAAGGCCAGTGGCGCTCCGGCTAACACTAAATTGTAAAACCGTAGGGGCGACTCTGTGAGTCGCCCGCGCCCGGGCGCAACACTCAACCGCCGAGCCTGCCAAAAATAACGAAGCACGCGGGAGAATCGAAACATGGCAACAAACGGCGCCTTCCTCATCTGCGATGACCTGTACAAGATCTTCAAGGTCGCCGATATCGAGGTCATGGCGCTGCAAGGGCTTGACCTGACCGTCAAGCAAGGCGAACTGGTCGGCGTAGTCGGCGCCAGCGGCAGCGGCAAAACAACGCTGATGAATGTGCTGGGCGGCTTGACCCGCCCCTCCGCCGGCCAGGTAATCATTGACGGCAAGAACCTGCTCAAGCTTAGCACCCGCGATTTGACCACCTATCGCCAGGTTGAAGTCGGCTTCGTCTGGCAGCAGGGCAGCCGCAACCTCATCCCCTATCTGTCCGCGCTGGACAACATCAAGCTGCCGATGACGCTGGCGGGCGGCGCCGGGCGGCAGATCGATAAACGAGCGCGCGAATTGATGGACCTGGTCGATCTCTCCGATCGCTACGACCACAATCCCATCCAACTCTCCGGCGGCGAGCAGCAGCGCGTCGCCATCGCCGTCGCCTTGGCCAACGGGCCAAAGCTGCTCCTGGCGGATGAACCCACAGGCGAACTCGATTCCACCACCTCCGATCAGGTTTACACGCTCTTCAAGAAGCTGAACCGCGACCTGGGTTTGACAATCTGCATCGTCAGCCATGATCCTGACGTCAAAGAACATGTCGGCCGCGTGGTCGCCATCCGCGATGGCAAGCTGGCCAGCGAAACGGTCAAGCGGCGCTCGCCGAATGCGGAGAAGCGGAGCGCCGAACACAGCGAACGCTGGGATGAACAGTTTGAAGAACTCATCGTGCTGGATTCGGCCGGCCGCCTGCAGATCCCGAAGCAATATCGTGAGCAGCTGGGCTTCGACAACCGCGTCGAAATGGAAGTCAGCGAAGACAGCATCGTCATCCGACCGGCCAAAAACCTGGACGAGACCTCATCGCAAGGCGAAATCCAGCTTGAACGTGAAATTCCCACAGGCGAGAACGGCACGCGGGACGGCCTCATCAGCCGCTTCCGGAGGAAGAAGTGAAGCTGCTTTTGCCTCGCATACGCCCGCCCAGCGGAGGAATACATGACCGATAAAGCAATAGCCGCAAGAGATGTCGGGCGCGTCTACCCGTCGGATTCCGGCGATGTGTACGCGCTGCGAAACGTCTCATTTGAGGTCGAGCGCGGGCAATTTGTCGCCTTGCGCGGGCGTTCAGGCAGCGGCAAAACCACGCTGTTGAATTGCCTTGGCGGCCTCGACAACCCGACCAGCGGCGCAATTCTCATTCAAGGCACGGACATTGCCGCCATGGAAGAGGTGGAGCGCACGCGCTGGCGGCGCGAAAGCATCGGCTTCGTCTTCCAACAGATGGGCTTGCTGCATAGCTTTTCCGCCTATGAGAACCTGGATGTGATGGCGCGCCTGGGCAATGTGCCGCGCCGCGACCGGCCCCGCCGCATCTTCGATACACTCGAGCGGGTTGGCCTGCGGGATTATTTCGACCACCGGCCTTATGAGATGTCCGGCGGGCAGCAGCAGCGCATCGCCATCGCCCGCGCTTTGGTCACCGAGCCGGATTTGATCCTGGCGGATGAGCCGACCAGCGAGCTGGATAGCGAAACGACTCACGACGTGCTGTCCGTCCTGCAAGACTTTGTGCGCCGCACAGGCTTATCCATCTTGCTCTCCAGCCACGACCCCATCGCCGATGACTATGCCGATCGCGTCATAGATCTTGTCGACGGTCAGATCAATGAGCGGGCGGGCTAGCTGCATCGCGCTCAAGTTTAGTGTGCTCCCGGTCATCATTCTGCTGGGCGCGCAGCTCTGCCACGCCTTTGATGACACGACCCTCTTCCGCGATGTCAGCGCGCAGGCCGGCATTCAGGCGACGCATCGCGGCATCTGGTACGAAGATGTGCCGGTTCCTTATGACGACGGCTACATGGCGGCCGGCTCGGCCTGGGCTGATTATGACAAGGACGGCTGGGTCGATCTCTATGTCACCGGCAACCTTGATCCCAACGTCCTCTACCGAAACAATGGCGATGGCAGTTTCACCGTTTCAGATTACTCCGGGCAGCTCGTCACCCCCGGGATTCCGAGCGGCGGCGCGGTCTGGGCCGATTATGACAACGATGGCTGGCGCGATCTTTATGTGCTGAACATGGGCCCCAACAAGCTCTTTCGCAATCTCGCGGGCGCCGGTTTCGCCGATGTGACCTTGGCGGCTGGCCTGGGCGATAACGGCAAAGGCACGTCAGCCGCCTGGGGCGATTACGATGAAGACGGCCATCTCGATCTCTATGTGACGAACTGGTCATGCTACCCGGAGTGCGAACTCCTGGATTTTTCCCGCAGCCGCGATGCCTTGTATCACAACAATGGCGATGGCAGCTTTACGGATGTCACCGGCCTTTTGGATTTCAAGCCTTTGTTAGGCGCCGGCTTCGCTGTCAGCTGGCTGGATTATGACGATGATCGCGATCTTGATTTGTACGTGGTGAACGACAAGGTGATCAACGCGGTCGGCAACCGGTTGTGGCGCAACGATGGGCCGGGCTGCGGCGGTTGGTGCTTTGAAGATGTCTCCGCGCTCGCCGGCGCCGATTCCGTCGTGCATGGCATGGGCTTGGCGACCGGGGATTATGACAACGATGGCGACCTGGACCTGTACGTTTCCAACATGGTTGGCGCCATGGTTCTGCTGGAGAATCAAGGCGACGGCGCCTTCGATGACAGCAGCGACAAGGCCGGCGTCGCTTATCGCACTGGCACATCGGTCGGCTGGGGCACGGCATTCCTCGACTACGACAATGACGGCTGGCTGGATCTATACCTGGCCGCCACCGGCATCACAGCCGTTTCCAACGCCCGCGCCGTTTGGCCGGAGACGCCGGACGAGCTCTACAGCATGCCACCCGAATACACCTCGGGCGGTTTGCACTTCTCCTATCCCGATATGCTCTATCACAACGAGCGCGATGGCAGCTTCCGCGCGATCGACCAAAATCTTTTCAGCGCTGAAAGCAAGGCGACTATGGGCTTCAGCACCGCCGATTATGACCGGGACGGCCGCGTCGACTTCGCCCTGACCTGGTGGAACGAGGGCCATGCCCTCTTCCGCAACTCTTCCTACGCCGGCAAGACCAATAACTGGGTCGCCTTCGAGCTTGAAGGGGGCGGGCCGCTTGACCGTGACGCTATTGGCGCGCGGGTGCGGGTTGTCACCGATGACGGCCTGTCGCAGACGCGGGAGTTGAAGTCGGGCTCAAGCCTGGGCGCCGGCAACGAACTGGTATTGCATTTCGGCCTGGGCGATGCGGAAATCACGCGCGTCATCGTCAGCTGGCTCAATGGCGAGTTTCACGAGTACAGCAATGTGCCGCTGAATCAGCGCTGTCGAATCACCTGGCGGGAGATGGATTGCTCGCCCTCGGGTTGACAGGGGCGCGGCAGCTCAAGGAACTGGCTGACGCAAAGAACAAGTTGGCCAAGAAGACTCCCCTCCCTGATGCTTCGGGGAGGGGCCGGGGGTGGGGTTGGAAAAATGATTATTCACAATTCTCGACACTTACTTAGCATGATTTCTTCCGTGTGTTTGCTGATGGCGTGCCTGCCGGCTGTTGTCAGCGCCCACCAGCCCTTCTGCGAATTTGCCGATCTGACGGCGGAGGCGCCTTGGCAGGTTCCCAACCCGGCGATCTCCTACGCCTACTTTGGCAATGTTTACCCGGCGTGGGATATTGATTATTTCGCTTTCGACGCGCAAGCCGGGCAATCCATCTTGCTCAGCTTGAGCATACCCGCCAACGATGAGAACGAAGCGGACATCTATGCGCCCTTGATGGCCGTGATTGGTCCCGGCTTGCCCGGCGACCTGCCGCCGGAGCTGCCCGAAGCTCTGAACGTCCCGGCTGGCGCGGGCGCGCAAATGGTCGCGCTGGGGGACGCCCCCAGCTATTTTTATGAACGCTTTGGGCGCGTCCATTTCTGGAACTACGATGACGACTTCTTCCGCGCCCCCCATGTTGGCCGCTACACCGTCGCCCTCTGGCACCCCGACAGGCGGATCGGGCGCTACACCTTCGTCATCGGCCAAAGCGAAGAATGGGGCGGCGATCTCGAATGCTTCATGGCCTACAATGTTTATTGGACGCCGATTATCGAAGGCGCCAATCCCTACCGCGACACGCCGATGGCTGACTTGATGCATGACCCCAGCCGCGTCATTAACCTGGCAGTGGCGGACGCGCCAACCATCGACTTGCAGGTCTACGCCCTCGCCGACGGCGGCTACAATCTGCGGATTCAAACCAGCAACTTCACCTTTACGCCGCAAAACATTGATATGGCGCCGGTCATTGGCGAGGGGCACGCCCACTTGTATGTCGACGGCGTCAAGCTGGCGCGGCTCTACGGCGAGTGGCATCATCTGCCCACGCTGCCGCCCGACGCCGAAGTGCTGACCGTCTCCCTCTACGCCAACAATCATCAAGGCTTCGCTGTCGATGGAAACATTATTTCTTCTTCCGTCCGCCTGGCGGATTTGGATGGCGGCTGATGCCCCCCGAAGTGATCGTCGCCGGCCATATCGCCTTGGATATCTTGCCGGATATGGCTTCGCTGACGCCCGAACAGGTCATCGGCCCCGGCAAGGTGTATGAAATCGGGCGCATATCGTATTCGACCGGCGGCGCGGTATCCAACACCGGGCTGGCTCTCCATCAGCTGGGCGTGAATGTCGGCTTGCAAGCCGTCGTCGGCGATGACTGGGTCGGCCGCGCCATCATTGACTACGTGCGCGGTTTCGGCCCGCGCCTCGCCGATCACATCAGGACCGTGCCCGACGCAGCGAGCCCCTACACCGTCGTCATCGAACCGGGTAACCATGATCGCACCCTGCTGACCCACACGGGCGTCTACAACCAATATTCGCTGGCGGATATCGACCTCGACAAGGTCGCCGGCTGCAAGCTGTTTCACCTGGGTTATCCGACGCTGCTGCCCCGCCTGTTCGCGGACGATGGCGCCCGCTTGCGGGATGTCTTGCGCGCCGTCAAAGATCAAGACGTCATCACGTCTATTGACATGTCGCTGCCGCCGCCCGATTCGCCGAGCGGGCGCGCCGATTGGCGGGTGATTCTGGACCGCTGCCTGCCGCTGATTGATATATTCGTGCCCAGTATTGAAGAGATTATGTTCATGCTGCGGCCCGCTGATCTCGCAGCCTGGGGCGAGCGGCTGCTGGATTCATTGACTGCCAACTACCTCGAAGGCCTGGCGGATGAGCTCCTGGCGCTGGGCGTCGGTATCGCCGGCTTCAAGCTGGGCGAGCGCGGTCTTTTCCTGCGCTGCGCCGCTGAGCGGTCGCGCTTGGCATTCTTGTCGTCCATCGGCCAATCAACAGCTGATTGGGCGGGCGTTCAGACCTGGCATCCCGCCTTCCAGGTAAGGGTCGCCGGGACGACGGGCGCGGGCGATGCCGCTTACGCCGGTCTGCTGGCGGCTTTGATTCGCGGGCTGGGGCCAGAAGCCTGCGCGCGGTTTGCTTGCGCCGTGGCCGCCTGCAACATAGAAGCGGCCGACGCGACCACCGGCGTCCGCAGCTGGGAAGCGACGCAAGCGCGCATCGCCGCCGGCTGGACGACGATTTAGATTCCCCTGCCAAACATGCGCGGTCTTGCCCGTTCATCAGCGGGCGGCGCGGTATGTCGCGCCTATACATGTTCCGGCCCCCGCTTCGGCAGCAGCCAGATCAATACGATGGACAGCAGACTGAATCCACAAGCCAACATCAGCATGGGGCTGTAGGAGCCAAAAACATCGAAAATCAGGCCGGCGGCAAAGGGAGACGTGGTACCGGCCAGCGTAAGAAAGATGACCATTGAGCTGCTGATGCGGCCGTAGTGGCTGGTCCCGTAGGTATCGGCGACCATCAGCGGCCGTGTGAGTGTATGCGTGCCGATGGCCATGCCAAAGAGGGCGACGAACAAGACGATCAGCAGGGGCGCGCTGCCCAGGAGCAGGATCGTCAATGAGACGGTCAGCAGGATGAAGACGCCGGTCGCCATGGCGCGGCTGGAGAAGCGCGTTTCGACCGGCGCGAAGATCATGCGCCCGATGACTTGCATGACGCCGATGGAGCCGCTGGCCAGGGCGGCGCTGCCCGGTTGGATATTGATGCTGATGAGCAGCGGAATGAAGTGGATGCGCACCGCGGAAATGCTCAGCGTCGACAGGGCGAAGGCGAGCGTGAGCAGCCAGAAGTAACGGGAGCGCAGGACGGCGCGCATATTGATGGCCGGGTGGTCGCCGTGTTGGGCGGCGGCGTCGCCATCCAGTTCCAGACCCAGATCGGCCGGCTTGCCGCGCAGGAACAGGGCGTGCAATGGAATCGTGATCGCGCCCAGAATGATGCCCAAAATCATAATCGCCCCGCGCCATCCATGGGCTTCCAGCAGGGCATGGGACAGGGGCGTGAAAACGGTGCTCGAGAAGCCGGCGATGAAGGTCAGGACAGCCATGGCCCGGCCGCGCTTCTCTCTAAACCATGCCGCGATGACGGTGAAGGCGGGCTCGTAGAGAATCGCGGCGCCAAAGAAGCCCATCGCCGCCATGACAAGTATGAACTCGGGAAAACTGTTCACGCGAGACCAGAGCAGGACCATGATCGCCGCGCCGGTTGAGCCCGCCGTCATCAGCAGCCGCGAGCCATGTTTATCCAGCCAGTAACCCACTGGCAGGGCGACCAAGCCGGTGATGAGCAGGGACAAGGAGAAAGCGCCGGATATTTCTCCCCGCGTCCAGCCGAATTCCGCTTCCATCGGCGCGATGAAAACGGGAAAGGCATAAAAGAGCACACCGAAAGAAACGGTCTCGGTGATGGCGAGGACGAGCGCAATAGTCCAGCCGTAGTAGAGTGGTTCTCGCTTTCGCAAGCGTTTCATCCGCCGAGGGTCGCCGCTTCTATGAGGCTTCAATATAGATGAAGCATATCGCCAAGCTGTCAATTCTCAAGTGTCGGCTCGCCTCACACATCATAAGGAACGCTTGATAAAGACGGGTCTCTGACCCGCAATGACGGCGGTCAGTGTCTACGCGACCTGCCCGCGGCGCTGAAAGGCCCGAAAAATAGAAACACCTTATTTGGCTTTCTCTGTGTTCTCTTATTTAATGAACCCGGCCCGGGAAGTTGTCTGTAGGGGCGACTCGGTGAGTCGCCCGCGTCCAAATATCTAGGTATTCGACGGGCGAGCCACCGTCTCGCCCCTACACCTTTCGATTGTTATGGCAATATCTTTTGTTCTGCGATCATTCTCATTACTTTCTTGGAACTACTTCTGTTTTGGTTTTGTTCCGCTGCTTGCTTGCGCTCGCCGCTAGCACGGAGGGGCGTCGCGCGGGGAGCGCTGTGATGCAGACTATGTCGCAGTTCGTTGCCAGCAGGACGCTTTTCAATCTAAACTGGAAAGAACCGACAAAGAACGACAGAAAGCGCGACCCCATGCCCACACTATCCAACTTTACCCAATTTGAAGGACGCTATTGGGACACAGCCGCCGTCCGCAATGCGCTGGATTATCAGGGTGTCAAAGCGCCGCATTCGGGCGCGCCCTATAGCGAAGCGATGCTGCTCGGGCTCAGCGGCGGCATCACCTTCGGTTATTTCACCTTCCACTACAAAGGCTACGACCCGCAGGTCAACCTGCTGACGCGCAACACTTTTGACCCGATGGAGACGATCTTCAACCGCTTGAAAATCCCGCGTGACTTGCGGCGAAGCGCCAGCGCCGACAAAGGCCGGGGGCATCTGATTGAGGCGCTGGAAGCGGGTTACGCGCCCATCGCCAGCCCCGATATGTGGCTGCTGCCGTACAATGCGCTGCCCTACGACGAAGGCATGTGGGGCGGGATGCCCTTGGTCATCTATGGTTACGAACCGGAAAAAGGCGAAGCTTACATTTCCGACCGCAGCCGCGCGCCGCTGACGGTCCGCGCTGAGGACCTTGATAAAGCGCGGGCGCGCATCAAAAAGGAGCGGCATCGTCTGCTGCTCTTGGGCGCGCCGGCCGACGGCATGTTGGAAGATGCGATCAGAGGCGGGATTGAGGATTGTGTGAAGCTGATGACCGAAAAGCCGCCCAAGGGCTCGGCCAAGAATTTCGGTTTGCGCGCGCTGGCGCATTGGGCGGAGATGCTGGAAAAGACGGGCCGCGGCAGCTGGGCGAAGGAGTACGCGGGCGGGCGACCGCTGCTGGCTGCCTTGACCAGCGCGTATACATTTTTGGGGCCGGCCTTTGGCAAGACCGTTCAAGCCGAGCGCGATGTCTATGCCGATTTTCTTGACGAGGCGGCGGGGGCCCTTGGCGTGACGGCGCTGTCAGATGTCGCGGCCGCTTATCGTATCGCGGGCGAAGCTTGGGCCGGGTTGCTTAACAGCCTGCTGCCCGATGATGCGCCCATGCTGGGGGAGGCCCGTGAAGCGATCGACAATCGGACAGAGCTTTTCATCGAGAGCGGCGCGGCGCGCTTAGACGAGATTATCGCCCAGCGCGACCGGCTGGAAGCGCTGAAAGCGGCGTCGGAGGATGACTTCCCGCTGAGTGAGGCGGAGATTGCCGACCTGCGCGCCGGCATTCGCGATCAGGTCTTGCGGGTTCGTGATGCGGAAGAGGCGGCCGTGATGGCGCTGAAGGCGAGCGGCGTTTAGCCTCGGCCTTCAATCTTTGAATACCGCTTGCTTTGTGGTAACTTTTCCTGCGCTGCCGAACTTCAGCGCAAATCGATTGGCCGCGCCCGAGGCCATATACAGGAGACTGGAAAATGAGCACCAAACTCTCAAGACGTGAATTTTTGAAGATCGCGTCGATCACCGGCGCCGCAACAGGCTTCACCGTTCTCGGTGTGCAGCCGATCGCCGCGCAAGCCGACGGCGGCGAGTTCTCGCTGGCGATGGTGGACTGGAGCGATCCGGTCCAGGCTGCTTTTGAGGAGACCATTATTCCGCGCTTCGTTGAAGAGAACCCTGGATCCAGCGTGACCATTAACTGGACGAATTGGGGACGCTATAACGAAGAGATGACGACTGCCTTCGCTTCGGGCGTGACGCCTGATGTCTTCCAGGGCGGCGCTGTCTGGGCGCCGCAGATGGCGCGGCGCGGTTGGGCCGTCCCGCTTAACGACTTCATCAGCGCAGACGCGGAATGGGACTGGGACGATTTCCCCGACGGCTTGAAAGCCGATGTCACCATCCGCGGCGATATTGTCGCCGTACCCTATCGGCAGGATCTGCGTACGCTCTGGTACAACAAGGAGATGCTGGCCGAAGCCGGCTTTGACGAAGCGCCCGCGACCTGGGACGAATTCCTCGCCGTCGCCCAGGCGACCACCGTTCGCGATGGCGCCGGTTTCGACGTTGAGGGATACCACTTCTCCGATGGCAGCGGCAACTGGCAGCGCGATTGGCAGCCCTTCTTGATGTGGGTGCACATGGCCGATGGCAAATTCCTCAACGACGACTTGACCACCTGCGCGCTCGATCAACCGGAAGCGCTGGAAGCGCTCGAGTGGCTGGTTGCGCTGGTGCACGAGCACGCGGTGACCTCGTATCCGGGCTTGGATCCGCAGGGTGACCTGAATGTGCTCGCGGCCCGGAACGCCGCCATGCAACTCTCCAGCGCCGATATGGAACGCGTGATCAATCTCTACGCGCCCGATGAAAAAGAGTCGATTTATCCGGCGCTCCCGCTGACCGGCCGGGCGCAGGCGACGCACTCCTGGGTGAACAAATTCTTTGTCTCTTCGCAGACATCCGACGCGACCGCCTCCTGGAGCTTCCTGCGCTTCATGACGCGCAAAGACATGCTCGAGGTGTACTCCGCGTCCAACAACAATACGCCGCCGCGGCTTTCACTGCTTGAGGCTGAGTATATGTCGGAGAAGCACAAGGTCGTGCTGGAATCAGCCGTTTACGCGCGCACTTTCCCGCAGCATCACAATCTGATCGCGCTATTCCGCCCGATCGCGGCTGAGCTTGAACAGGCGCTGAGCGGCATCAAAGCGCCGGCCGATGCGCTAGTCGACGCCACGGCTGCCATCAACGAGATCTTGGCGGACGACTAGACTGGGGGAACACCCTCATCTCCATACCCCTCTCCCAAGGTCGGCGCCTGCGCGACCGCAAGGGAGAGGGGCCCTTGCCTTCGGTTGACATCGCGCATTGCCGGGGCGGAAAACGGTGAAAACTCAATGAACCATGCAGTTGGAAAGGCCACGGTCGCCGTTGCCGGGTCGGTTGATTGGCGTGATCGTCTCTACCGTTTCTATAACAGCCAGGCCTTCGTCGCTTTTTTGTTTTTGCTCGTGCCCGTGCTCTTGCTGGCG
Source organism: Chloroflexota bacterium (assembly GCA_028875245.1). Lineage (GTDB taxonomy): Bacteria > Chloroflexota > Anaerolineae > Aggregatilineales > Phototrophicaceae > UBA6055. The sequence goes on along the minus strand of JAPPEU010000052.1, from coordinate 8,674 downwards.
GCGCTGAAGATCTGGCCCGTATTCTACAATCTGTATCTCAGTTTCACGCGCTATGAACTCTTCGAGCCGCCGCGCTTCGTCGGCTTGAAGAATTACAATTATGTTTTCAGCAACAAGACCGCGTTTCAATCGATCATTAACACGCTGCTCTTCACCATCGAAGCCGTCCCGATCGGCACGGCGCTGGCCCTCATCATCGCCAAGCTGCTTGATCAATCGATACGCGGGCGCGTCTTCTTGCGCACACTCTATTACTTGCCGGTGGTGAGCTCGGTTGTCGTCTCGGCGATGATTTGGCGCTGGATCTACAGCCCGCAGCACGGCTTGCTGAATTATCTTTTGGGGATTGTTGGCATCCCGCCACAGAACTGGCTCAACGACCCCAACCTGGCGCTCATCAGTTTGGTCATCGTTACCATCTGGGGCAGCATTGGCAGCAATATGGTCATCTTCCTGGCCGGCCTGCAAGATATCCCGAAGGACATTCTCGAGGCGGCGCGGGTTGATGGCGCCAACCCGGTGCAAAGTTTCCTGCTTATCACCGTGCCCTTGATGCGCCCGGTTATTCTCTTCGTGGTCGTAACCTTTACCATCAGCATATTCCGCAACTTCGGTTTGATTTTCATGCTGACGCAAGGCGGTCCCTTCAACCGCACCAATACGATGGTTTGGGAAGTTTATCAAAACGTCTTTGGCTACTTGCGCTTGGGGCGCGGCGCGGCCATCTCGGTCGTCATGCTGGTGATCGTACTCGCTCTGACGCTGATCAGCTTCCGCGTTCTGCGTGAGCGGCAAGGAGCCTGAATCATGGCCGACCTGTCTTTGGCGCGCAATGCACATGGCAGTTTCACCACCCGGGAAGCGCGCCTGCCGCTGATTATCACCTATGTTTTCCTCATCATCGGCGCCATTGTCATGATCATGCCCTTTGTTTGGATGATCTCCACTTCTGTAAAACCCGACCGCGAAATCTTCGGCGACACGATCCGCTGGATACCGACCGAACTGGACCTGCAGAACTACAGCGATGCCTTCAAGCAAACCAATATGCCGCGAATCTTCGCCAACACGATCGTGGTGACGGCGGTGGCTGTTGCCTCGCAGGTGCTGCTCGGTTCGATGGCGGGCTACGTCTTCGCGCGCTTGCATTTCCGCGGCAAGATGCTGATATTTTTCGCCCTGCTGACGACCATGATGGTGCCCTTCGAGGTGCTGATTATCCCGGTATTTCTGCTTATCAAGTTTTTTCCGTTGGCGGGCGGCAACGACATCCTGGGGCAAGGCGGGACTGGCCTCATCAACACCCTCGGCGGCGTCATGTTCCCTAATTTCGTCTCGGTTTTCGGCGTCTTCCTCTTCCGCCAGTTTTATCTGAGCTTCCCTAAAGAGATCGAAGAAGCGGCGATCGTCGATGGCTGCTCGCGGATCGGCGTGTACTGGCGCATCCTTGTTCCGAACTCCAAGCCAGTCATGGGCACGATGGCGCTATTCGCATTTCTCTGGTCCTGGAACGACTTCCTCTGGCCCCTCGTCGTGGTGAAAGAGGACAGCCTGAAGACCATTCAGCTTGGGCTAAGCGTCTTCGATCAAGAGCAGGGCACCGCCTGGGCCGAGCTCATGGCCGCTTCCGTCATGGCGGTCGTGCCGGTGATTCTCTTGTATATTTTCCTTCAGCGCTTCCTGGTCAGCGGTGGCATCACCAGCGGCATTAAGGGCTGACGCGCCTTGAGACTGAGTTACGATTCCGATTCTTCATGTTGCGCCGCGGGATTAACAACGGCGAAGAGTCGATCATCCAAACGCTGTATGTCTGCGCTTAATTCCATGCGCGCCGATTCAAAGTCTGCCTTCAGTTCCGCGCGCACCGATTCAATGTCCGTTTCCAGTCGGTCAATATCCGCCTTGAGTTCTGTGCGCACGTTGTCAATATCCGCCTTGAGTTCTGTGCGTACCGTGTCGATCTTGGTATCCAAGCGATAGTGCAAATCATTGTTGAAATAGATGATGGCAAGCAGCAATAGCACTGCTCCGACAATCGTTACCAGACCATCCATGGAAATGCTGGGCATTCGCTGCTGGTTTGGAATCGCCGCCATTTGCTGCTCCCGCTTCTCTCACACACTATATCGTATCAGAATGACGGGTCAATTGCCAAGCCAACCCGGCCCGGTAGTGTGCCCTTTTCGGTTGAAATTCTTTGAGCCAGTCCTCGAATTATTTCATCAATCCCAAATACCTAAGATTTTGTAGGGGCGACTCTTGACCCGCCCACTGTCAAACCGCCGACGGGCGAGCCAAGGCTGGCCCCTACAGACTGCTAGATGGAGGAAGTGTATCCCTTTCGGTGGGAACAAAAAAACTTTACCACCGAGGACACCGAGAAACGTAGACTATATGCAATTTCTTTGTGTCCTTCTTTCCTTTGTGGTGAAAATGAATTTCAACCGAATTCGATACACTACCTAGGTGGATGCAAATTACCTAATTTCAACCGAATTCGATACACTACCACCGGCGCAGACCCATCGCTATTCAACCGAGAATTCAGGAGGGCGTCATTATGAAAGCGATTATGGTCATGTTCGACTCGCTGAACCGGCGGCTGATGGCGCCTTATGGCTGCGATTGGGTGCATACGCCGAACTTCACGCGCTTGGCGGAGCGCAGCGCCGCCTTCGAGAATGCCTTCATCGGCAGCATGCCCTGCATGCCGGCGCGGCGGGAACTGCATACGGGGCGTTACAATTTTTTGCATCGCGGCTGGGGTCCGCTGGAGCCTTTTGACGATTCCATGCCCCAGATACTTGACGAGAACGGCATTCATTCGCACAAGGTGACCGATCATCAGCATTACTGGGAGGATGGCGGCGCGACCTATCATACGCGCTTCACAACGCATGAATTCTCGCGCGGGCAGGAGGGCGACCCCTGGAAGGGGGTGGTCGAGGCGGGCGTCGCCAGCAAGGACGCCGACCGGCGATTCCGCACGCGTTTGCAGGATCAAGTGAACCGCGAATACCTCAAGGAAGAGGCATTGATGCCGCAAGCGAAGACATTCGCCAAGGGGCTAGAGTTTATGCGCCGGAACGCCGGGACGGACAATTGGTATTTGCAGATCGAGACCTTTGACCCGCATGAGCCATTTTTCACGCAGCCGGGCTGGAAGGAGCTCTACCCGCATGAATACGATGGGCCGCTCTTTGATTGGCCGCCGTATACGCGCATCACGGAGCCGCCGGAGCAGGTGCGGCACATGCGTTATGAATACGCGGCGCTGATGAGCATGTGCGATCATTATCTGGGCCGCGTGCTTGATGCGATGGATGAGCTGAATCTGTGGGAGGATACGCTGCTGATTGTTACGACCGATCATGGCTTCCATTTGGGCGAGCATGACTGGTGGGGCAAGATGCGCATGCCTTGGTACAACGAGCTGGCGAATATTCCGTTTTTCGTCTGGGATCCGCGATCGAAGGTCGCGGGGGAGCGGCGGGATAGCCTGGTGCAGAATATCGATGTGCCGGCGACACTGCTCGACTACTTCGGCGTCGAGCGGCCGGCGGATATGCAGGGCGTTCCCTTGTGCGGGGCGGTGGCGGATGATTCGCCGGTGCGAGAGGCGGCGCTTTTCGGGGCGCATGGCGGGCACGTCAACGTCACGGACGGGACCCATGTTTATATGCGGGCGGCGGCCAATGCGGACAATCAGCCGATCTACAATTACACCTTGATGACGACGCACATGCGCCATCGCTTCGACGTAGAAGAGCTGCAGGACATCGAGCTGGCGGCGCCTTTCGCTTTCACCAAGGGCTGCCGGACGATGAAGATTTCTGCTGAACGGGCGCCATTGCGCGCACCCGCCGGTTTCGAGACGCTGCTTTTTGATTTGGAGGCCGATCCGGGGCAGTTGAATCCGATGCAAGACGCGGCGGTTGAAGCGGAAATGATCGAGAAGCTGGTCGCTCTGATGCGCGCCAACGACGCGCCGGCGGAACAGTATGAGCGGCTGGGCTTGAATGTCTGATAGTTCAAAACGCGTATGGGCTTGCAGGTGACTTGCTTCACACAGAATAACGAACCGTGAAAGCAAGAATTATAGGGGCGAGCCATTGGAGTCTGTTGAAAATCACGCAGATTTTCCCTGTAGCGGACACCGTATAGCTTTTACCACAGAGTACACCGAGAATTCACAGAGGGCACAGAGTTTTCTGTTTGAATAGAATCGTTTCGATGGTGTCGGAAAACTCTGCTTCTACGAGAGAAATTAAATAAAAACCGACACAAAGCGCAGCAAATTGTCTCTGTGTTCTCTGTGTTTCCTTCTTTCCTCTGTGGTGAAATTGTGTGCAATTCTGCAACAGAGCACATTCTTCAACAAATTCCATTGGGTCGCCCGTTGGCGTATGGGCTGGCGGGAGGGCGAGACGCGTCTGGCCCCTACGCCACTCATTTGGAACTGTTCCAGAAGGGCTCGATCCAGTCTTCCTCGATGCCCAAGCCGAAGCCGGGTTCATCCGAGATTTCCAGCCAGCCGTCGACGGCGCTAGCCATGCCGGGCAGCCAGGTGGATTCGCTGAGAGGGACGCCGGGCGGCGCGCCGATGAAGTATTCGATCCAGGGCACGGCGGGCATGGCGAAGGAGAAATGCTGCCCGTAAGGCGTGCGGGCGCCGGCGTGCAGGATGACTTTTTTGCCGGCGGCGTCGGCGGTGTGTGCGATCTTGATGCAGGTGGTCAATCCGCCGACCCACTCAATATCCGGCTGCAATATATCAACCAGATTGTGCTTGAGGGCGTATTGGAACGGGACGTGGCTGTACCAGTGTTCGCCTGTCGCCAAGGTCTGCCAGGGCAGGCGCGCGCGCAGCTCGGCATGGGCAGCGAAATCTTCGGGAATCAGGCATTCTTCAATCCACTTCACGCGCGAGGGGCGCATGGCCTCGGCCAGCCGCACCGTGTAATCGACATCCAGCGCCATCCAGCAATCGAGCATGATCTCGCAATCGTCGCCGACATGATCGCGGACGCGGGCCATGTTTTCGGCGTTTTTTTTTCAAGCCGTCAAGCCCGTCAGCCGGCCCGTAGGCGCAGGCGAGCTTGTGGGCGGTGAAGCCCAATTCTTGATACCAGTCGATGTCGTTGCCAGTGGAATAACAATAGATGCGATCTTTGACTTTACCGCCGATGAGGCTGTAAACCGGCTGGCCGAGGGCCTTGCCCTTGGCGTCCCAAAGCGCCAAATCGACCGCGCTGATGGCGTAGGATGCCAGGCCGGTTGAGCCGTAATACTTGGTCAAACGAAACATCATGTCGGACAGGCGCTCGATGGCGAAACCATCCTGGCCGACCAGGTTGGGCGCGAGGTGGTCTTCAATGATGACGGCGGCCGGCCGGCCATGCATGGTGGAGCCCAATCCCCAGGCGCCGTCTTCGAGCGTGACCTTGACGAAGACTTGCCCCCAGCCGGTGTCGATCCACATGCTGCGGTGGCGCTTGACATGCGGATACCAGGACATTGGGTTGGCGACTTCATCGGTGTCGTTCCAGCTTGGGCGGCGTGGCGGGACGCTGTATTCTCGCGCTGGCAGGTTGACATTGACGACTTCTATACTCTTGATCTTCATGCGGCTTGCTCACCCTGGCTGGTGGATTGTGATATGCGGCCGAGTATAATGCAGGCGCGCGACGCGAGGCAAATCGGGCCGTGATCGGTCGCTTGTTGATTTCGATAACGCAAGGACTTCGCTAAACATAAAAGAGCTCTCCGCGCCCTCTATAAAACTCGGCGCCTTCGCTGGTGAAATAACCGTGCCCTGTCTGCCCAATGGCGAATACTCTATGATTTACAATGCCTATCAAATGAACAGGGGATGAGGCGATGAAAGCACTGGTATGGGAAGCGGCGCGGACGATGTCGCTGCGCGATGAAACGGCGCCGACGGCGGCCGCGGACGAGATCTTGGTGCGCGTGGGGCATGCGGGCATCTGCGGCTCGGAATTGAGCGGCTACCTGGGGCATAACGCCTTGCGCGCCCCGCCGCTGATTATGGGGCATGAATTCGCCGGCGAGATCGTCGATATGGGGCCGCTGGTTCCTGCTTTTCGCCCGGACTTGACGGTCGGCGCGCTGGTGACGGTCAATCCACTCTGGTATTGCGGCGACTGCGAGCCCTGCGCCGCCGGCGTCAACCAACTCTGCGCGAATCGCCGTTTGCTGGGCGCGCATCGGCCGGGCGCCTTCGCCGAGTTCATCAGCGTCCCCGCCAAGTTGGCGCTGCTGCTGCCTGAGGGCATGGACACGCGGGCTGGCGCGCTGACCGAGCCGGTGGGCTGCGCCGTGCGGATCGCCGAGCTTGCTGGCGATGTGGCTGATGCCGATTGCCTGGTCATCGGCGCGGGGCCGATCGGGCTGCTGTCGCTGCAGATGCTGCGTCACCAGGGTGCGGCGCGGGTCTTCATCGCCGAAATCGACGCGGCGCGGCTGGAGATGGGCGCGGCGCTGGGCGGCATCATAATCCAACCGCGCGAGGTCGATACGGTCGCAGCTATACGCGAGGCAACAGATGGCGCCGGCGTCGCTGTCTCGGTGGACGCAGTCGGCACTGCCTTGACGCGCGAGCAATGCGTCGCCGCCACCAAGACCAGCGGGCGGCTGATTCTGAGCGGCTTGCACGAGGAAAGCAGCGCGATGCCGGTCGCCGCGATGATCCGCAGCGAGATCAGGGCGCAGGGCTCTTTTGCTTATACGCCGGCCAATTTCGCGCGGGCGCTGGAGTTGCTGGGGGCGGGCGCGATCCGCTTGGACCCCTGGATTCATGAAGCGCCTTTGGCTGAAGGCGGCGCCTGGTTCGAGCGCTTGATCGAGGCGCCCGGCGACGTGTCAAAGGTGCTGCTAATACCCTGATCAACCTCGCCAAAACAGGAATTGCAGGGGCGACTTGGTGAGTCGCCCGCCTGCCAACCCCAACCCCGCAACCCTGGCGCCCCCTCCAATTGCCTCGGCGAACTCGGTGGTAAAGGATTATCACTCCGCCGGATGATTCGGGCCGATCCAGATAGTTTCCGATGTTTCGGCGGGTTCGATATCGAGATTGACAACGATGGCTTCCTGGTCGCTGCGGACGAGGATGCAGACGAGTGGTTCATTCGGGTCGGCGTTGATTTCCTGGTGGGGCACGAAGGGCGGGACGTAGATGAAGTCGCCGGCGCTGGCTTCGGCGACGAATTCCAGCTTGTCGCCCCAGCGCATGCGGGCGTGTCCGCTGAGCACATAGATGACGCTTTCAAGCTCGCCGTGGTGGTGGGCGCCGGTTTTTGCGTCTGGCTCGATGTTGACGGTGCCGGCCCAGAGTTTCTCGGCGCCGGCTTTGGCGTAGTTGATGGCGGCGGCCCGCGTCATGCCCGGTGTTTGCGGCGTGTTGCTGTCCAGCTCGCCGCTGCGCACGATGCGCACACCGTTGTCGCGCCAGTTGGGGGCCTTGGTCATGGGCTGTCTCCTTTTTCGCTGATTTAACCACAAAGATACGAAGGCCACAAAGATTCATTTGCCGCCGAGACACCGAGGCATAGAGGGATTGTGATGTGTTGGGGATTTTTGGGCGAGAGTGGGAATTGAGTTGAATGGCGGGCGTCGCCGTCAGCATTTGGGATTAGCGGCGCAGGTGTTGGATGCCATCCAGCCCCGCGGCGACGACATCGCGCGTCATCCCAATAAACAGCCCATGCTCGACGATGCCGGCGCGGGACTTGAGGGTCTGGTCGAGAGCGGCCGCGTCGGCGATGGGGCCGAAGTCGGCGTCGAGAATGAGGTTGCCCTGGTCGGTACTGAACGGGGCGCCGCCGTCTATGCGCAGCATTGGATTTGCGCCGAGGGATTGCAAGTAAGCCGCCTGGGATTCCCAACCGAAGGGGATGACTTCGACCGGGACGGCCCAGGATGTGCCAAGCTGATCGACCAGTTTGGAGTCATCAACGGCGATGACCAGGCGCTCGCTGGCTTGGGCGACGATCTTCTCGCGCAGATGGGCGCCGCCACCGCCTTTGATGAGATTGAAGTCGGGATCAACTTCGTCGGCGCCGTCGATGGTGATATCGATGCGCGGATGCTCGGCGAGGGTCGTCAGTGGGATGCCGAGTTCCTTGGCGGCCGCTTCGGTGGCGAGCGAGCTGGGGATGGCGACGATGTCGGTTAGCGCGCCGCTATGGATGCGCTGTGCGATGCGGCGGGTGGCGAAGATGGCGGTGCTGCCGCTGCCGAGGCCGACGGTCATGCCGGATTCGACGAAGCCGGCGGCGTATTCGCCCGCTTGCCGCTTGAGCGTGGTGCTGTTCATGCCGGGAATTGTACGACATGCGATATTTTTTCACCATAGCCGCTCGCGAGTGACAACTCGGCTCACAGAAAATAATGAACTCTGCACAGCGAGAACCTGTAGGGGCGAGCAACCTGGTCGCCCGTCGCAGCTAAAGGATGCGCTTTCGGGCGACTTGATAAGCCGCCCCTACAAATTTCGCTATGATCGCAGATGGAATTTGGCAGGTTCATTAAATAAGCGGAATGGAGGCACGCACAGAGGTCACAGAGGGATATTATCACCGCGTAAACCGAGGACAGAGACAGGGCAATCGCTTCAAATTTGAGAGAGTAGTTGCAATAAGAAAGAATCATCAAG
>JAPPEU010000019.1 GCA_028875245.1 Chloroflexota bacterium | reverse complement strand
TGGATATGTTCAGCCAGCATGACGCGGAAAAGGCGATCTGGCTGGAATACGATGGGACAGAGAACGAGACAGGCGTACCCTCAGTCGAGGACATCGGCATCCACTATCTCGAAGGCGACGGCGATTTCAGAAGCGCGGAATGTATCGAGCTGTTGAAGCAGGCGGACATCGTGGTGACCAACCCGCCGTTTTCGCTCTTCCGCGAATATGTCGCGCAGTTGATAGAGTACGATAAGCAGTTTCTGATTATCGGTCATCAGAACGCGATTACTTACAAAGAGATTTTCCCGCTGATTAAAGAGGACAAATTGTGGCTGGGGATTACGCCGCGCGGAAAAGACATGCTGTTTGATGTGCCGAAGGACTACGCGAAAGAACTGGTTGCCACGAAAAAAGAAGGCAGCGCTTACAGGATTGTCGATGGCGTCGTTTATGGCCGGCTGGGAAGCGCAAGCTGGTATACGAACCTGGACTACCGGCAAAGGCATGAAGAACTGATTTTATTCAAGCGCTATTCGCCTGAAGAATATCCCAAGTATGACAACTACGATGCGATTGAGGTGTCGAAGACCGCCGAGATTCCGATGGATTGGGATGGCGCGATGGGTGTGCCGATTACGTTCTTGAATAAGCACAATCCCGAGCAGTTTGAGATTGGCGGCTTATGTTGGCTGTTGCTAAGAGACATGGGGGCTGGTGAAAGTATGTTCAAAATTAATGGCAAGAGGAAATATCGCAGGATTGTCATTCGGCGTAGGGCGTAAGACGATTGTCCAGATACGAGGATGAAGATGGAAAAGAAGACAATATTGAAGGGAATGTGGTGGGTTAAAGGCAACGAGGATAAGAAGTTTATGGGCATATTGAGGTATGGTGGTGGGTATGCCCCTGCATTAGAGATACTTCTGAAGGAATATGATTTAAAGAAACGACCTGTTCCCAATAATTGTACAATCTTTGGAAACGTGTTTGGAGAATCCAAGAAAATCCAGGCGGTTACGTTATTAAAATGTACATCACAAAAACCTCAAGGAATGCTCGTCGTAGGCGCGTTTATTTATAGACAAGGATTTGTAAATGCTCACTGTGTTGCTATAGGTATGCATCTTGATGATGATGAGATAGCGCAGTTGCAATTTCCTCAGAACATATATTTGACTTGCCCGGGCTTAGATGAATACAGTATAGTAGACGCTATAGAAGATGTTTGGAAAAACAACATTCCAGACGACAGGCCGTACCTTGTCAGCGACCTTGAAAGAATTGTTTATAATCAACAAGACCCAATCGAAATTGAAATTGATATCGGGACAATCACAATATATCTAGGGCAATCAAGATCATCCAGAGACATATCATCTCACTATGGGATTCAAATTAGTCTGGCGAGTCCTACGTCAGAGGCTGAGGTCAACACACTAATATACTCTCAGTGGTTATCATTTCTTTCGATAATGACAGGGCGAAGTGAATATGTTGAAAACCATAACATTACAATACACTCGAATCAACTTGGCACTGGCACATTGAGTATTGAACTCAACTACGGGCATATTGCTCACGCGGCGCAAGAAACCGAATACTCTTTCTTGCAAGCACTCATGATTGGCAGTGAAGAGAACATGAGAAAGTTCGCAACTTTATTTCCTAAGTGGCGCACGAATTTCGAATTTGTTGGAGACTGGGCATTCCGCTACTTGCAGATGGTTGATCAATCCACCATAACTAACATACTGCAGATTTACCCTGCCATTGAAACCTACGTACTCGAAAGGGTAGCGAAGAAGAATATGAAAAGCATGTCCGACATCTTGAGCGCAGTCATTAACTCCAACGCTGATTATTTTCAATCCAGTCCCGTCTATGCCCAACATTTCCCGAGAGACGGAATAGCCCATATTGCCGAACAGCTTGCGAACTTTCGCCACAACCGTATACATCCAAAAAGCAACAAGGAATGTGAGTTTTCTCTACAGCAAGTCTACGCATACATTGATGTGATCTTGCGTTCGATTTTCCTAAAAGAAATGGAATACTCTTATGACGATATTGACAGGGAAATAAACCACTGGCAGTCATGGCGTCTGTTAGATGGTGAATAGACAATGAATATCCAACAGCTTGACCTCACCGTCCGCGACCTCGTCGGCGGTTGCCATGACGAAGGCGAGGGCGGAGTGGCGAGGCAGGCGCGAACCTTGGTTTAGCGCAGCGCGAGTTGATCTGCGAGTACGTCTGCCGGCTGCTGAATATGATGGCGCGACGCGGTTACGCGCAATGCAGGCCGCGGCTGGACGGGCGGGCGCTGGAGACGGAAGCCTACATCGATTTCAGTTCGGGTTATGTGCGGCGGGCGCTGGCTGAGCTGCCGAAGCAGGGTAAGCGCCGTCCCTGGAAGGTCTATCAGAATTACTTGAAGGATCTGCTGCTGATGCGCTTCGGCCGCCTAAACGACGGGGTGATGGAGTTCAAGTGACATCACAAGTCAGCTCAAAGCCACCAGCCGCAACAGCCGCGCGGAAGACAGCTTCTTCCAGCTTGAGCCCAAAGCCGGGCGCAGTGGGAATGCGGACCTGTCCCTCCTCGACGCGATAAGCGGAGGCATCCAGGCCGGGCGTCGTCACTTCGTCCCATTCGACAAAGGTGAAGCCGGCGATGGCGGTGGCCAGATGACCGGCGACATGATTGCCGACATGGCGTCCATAGTGGTGCGGCGCGGCGCGAACGCCCCATTCGTCGAGCTGCGCGCCGGTGCCCAGCCAATTGCTGAAGCCGTGGCTGAAGATATCGTATTGAATCACATCGACGAGCCCGTCTCGCGCCCAGTCCATGAGCTCGGGCGGGGCGCCGCCTTCGCCATCGGCGATCAGCACGGACAAGCCCTCGCGCTCAAGCCAGCCCTGTAGATCTTCATAAAGCGCCGGGTCCTCTTGGAAGGCTTCTTCCAGCCAGAAAATGTCGCAGTCGGCGGTTTCGGCGAGGACGCGCTTGGCGATATTCAGGTTGTAACCGTTGTTGGCGTCGATCATGATCTTGGCTGCCGGGCCGACCGCATCGCGCACCGCCTTGACGACCAGGATGTCGCGCTGCGTGCCTTTTTCCAGGGGCATCCAACGGGCGCCGCGCCCGACCTTGATCTTGAAGCTGCGGTGGCTGTTCTCGTAGCCGTAGCGCGCTTCTTCGGCGATGAGGGCGGCCGCCGCTTCGTTCGCCTCCAAATGCAGATCGTCGATGAGCAGCGTCGTATCATAACAAGGGACGCGCAGCGGCTCGTTTAATTCTGCGTCAGCCGGCGCCGCCAGCGCATAAACCGGTGTTCCTCTGAGATTCCCCAACAGGTCCCAGAGCGGGAATTCGAGCTCGCCCGCCTCAGCCTTTACGCGTCCAGCGGGCGAAAGCAAGTCGTCCAGGGGCAGCCCCAGAAAAGCCTTTGCCGCTTCCGCGCCGATGCGTCCCGCGCCAAAGCCCGAGGCGCCGTCAGCGGTCCTCAGGCGGATGAGCGGCAGTTCGACTTCGAGCCCATGCACCGGGATGCGCGAATTATGGCCGGCCAGGCGCGGCCGCCTGCCGATGAGTGTGGCGCATTCGATTCGGTCGATTATCGCGTTTTCCATCAGCTGTGATCCTCGTGGGCGCGCTTACGCCTCGCCGAACATGACGCCGGTCGGTATGACATCGGTGCTCTCGCCACGCCGTATCGCCTCCGCCGTCGCCAGGACGCTATCGAAGTCGTGGCGCGGCTGAAAACCGAGCTTGGTCTTGATCTTGCTCAAGTCATGGTCAATGAAGTTTATGAAGGGGATGCGCGCTTCCACATAGGGCATGTTGTAGCGCTCGGCCAGCATCGGCACGATTTCGCCCCAATCGAAGAGGGCGGCGCCGGAGAGATTGAAGATTTCGCCGACGGCGGCGTCGTTTTCCAGCGCCAGCGTCAGCCCGTCAGCGATATCGCGCACATCGCCGAAGCGCTGGCGGTAGGGAACGCCATCCGGGTTCAGGCTCAGCAGCAATTTCTCATGCCCGTCCCAACCCGCGCGCAATGCCTCGATCATGGCTTGCACATCCGGGTCGTCTTTGTCCGGCATATTTTGCAGGTGGTAAGCGTTGGGATCGCTGTAGTTTGCGTATGTCTCGCTGTAAAGAAACATGGATGGCAGGCCGGCTTCGTTGAGGAATTCACTTGGCTCGATCACGGTGGAGAAGCGCATGACACAGGCGGGCAAGCCATATTGGTAGTGATAGACCATCGCCAATTCTTCGCCCAGCCACTTGGTCATCAGGTAGCCCATAGCCGGATAGGTGATCCGCCTGTCTTCGCGGTTCGGCGCCGGGGAATAGCGGCCATTGACGCGCGCGTCCAGGTAGACGCCTTCGGTGCTGGCATAGACGAGGCGATGCAGATTCGGGTTGCGCTCGCGGATGCTTTCCAGGATGTTCAGCGTGCCCATCGCGTTGATGTCAAGATACTGCCGATTGTCGAAGGGGCCCTGGAAGGCGGCGGCCAAATGATAGATCGCATCGACTCCGGCGACGGCATCGCCTACATCGTCGGCCTTGCGCAGGTCGCCAAAAACTGTTTCGACGCCATCGTAGGCATCGAGCTTGCGCGCGCGGCTGGCGTCGGCTGGGAAGACGAAACTGCGAATCGTATGCCCGGCGTCCAGCAATCTTGTGACGAGGTTCGCGCCAATGCGGCCAGTAGCGCCCGTGACCAGAATCTGCATTTATGCATCCCTCTGCCATAAGCTCGCGGGGCGAGCGTATGGCGCTATGGAAACCGGCAATTCCGCCAATAGTAGCGGCAATCCCCTGGCTGCGCAAATGCAGCGCTGCTGCTGAACTGGCAGCGGGCTCAGTAATCGATGTGGAGCAAGATATCCTGGCGATGGTTGCCGAAGCCGCGGCCGAAGAGATTCATGCCGCCCTTGTTTACAGCCTCCTCACCGACGCCGATGCGAACGGCGATGAAGGGCCGGGCGTCCAGATTCAGGTCGGCGATCGTCACAGCGGTGACGCCGCGCCCGTCGATTGATGTGCCGGCGCCATCAACTTGCCAGACTGTAAGCAGCCCATACTGGCTGTTCCAACTAGGCCACCAGGCCGGCGTCAAGCTGCCGCGCCGGTCGCCGAAGTCGGATGGCGACGTCCAGACGCCAACCGGCAGGCCATTGATCTCCAGACCGATATCCGACGGCCAGTCCAGCGCGGATGGCGCCGCTTCCGAACAGAGCTCCAGGCTGAGCTGCAAGCTCTTGGGCTGCTTGCCTTCCTGGACCGGGTTGGGAAAGCGGTATTCCAGCCAGCCCTGTGACAGCCAGACCAATTGCGCTTCAAAGCGTTCGGGCGCGTAGAAGAGACCTGGATCATCCACTTTGCCTATGATTGAATCGGTTCCCGCCATGCCGCAGGGCGCGCTGACGTGATGATCGACGAATGCGCCGACCGGCATCACCAATTCCAAATGATCGGCTGGCGCGATCGGCTCCGGCTCCGGCAGGTGGAAGATGACTGAGCCGCAGAGGCGGGTGTAAATGCGCTGCTGCCCTCGTTTGCCCGGCGCGGTCTGGGAGCTTATGAGCCCGGCGCTCTCCAGTTTCTTGAGATGCAGCGATGCGGTGGCGATGGGCATGTTGAGGTCGCGAGCGATTTCGGAAAGGCTGGCGACTTTAGGCGCCAAATACTGCAGAATGCGCAATCGCGGGGCGGAAGCGAGGGCTTTGGCGATAGCAATCCCGCGCTCAGGCGGCATCAAGTCATCGCTGACGACAAGCGTCCGGAGAAGATCATGCAGCGGACCATCATGTTCCTGCATGTTCCGCTTAATTCCTTCATGAATACATACAATGTCCGCGCATTTTATTTCGGAATGATGTAAAAGCAAATGCCAGGTATCAAGATATATTCGCCGATCTCTTGACATGTGAGCGAAGCAAGATATATTGGCATGGGAATTTCAGGACAAATGCGAGTTTAGTCTTGGTCATGGTCCAATGCTTTCGCCGCAACTTTGCTGCCCGCGCCATGTCCCGCGCGCGGGTCCGCCGCCGGGGCGAACTCATAATTCAGCGGAACGCGCGCCGATGACTGGTTTTAACGTCGGCAGGGCTGTCGAGGCTTGTTTGAGTCTCCTTGAGGCATTTGACCCCATCGCAGAGCCATATCGCCGTTTCCACCAGAATCTGCCGCCAAAAATGCAGCAGACCGTCACCGCCTTCGCGTTCATTTTGCCCTTCGGCGTTCTCTACGCCATCTTCACCATCCTGCCTATCTTCCAGACTTTCTATATTTCCCTGCACAAATGGGAGATCATGGGCACGAATATCCGCTATATCGGGTTGAAAAACTTCGAGCGCCTGCTAACGCGGGATACGCAGTTCCACCAAGCCTTTGAGCAGACGATCCTCTTTGTCGCGCTAACGATTCCTATCATCTTTGTCGGTCTTTTTTTCGCGCTGATGCTCAACCGACCGGTCCGGGGCATCGGCATCTTCCGCACCATCTTTTATCTGCCGAATATCATCGCGGTGACGGTCATTGGTTTAATTTGGGGGCGGGTCTTCGCGTCATCGGGGCGCGGTTTGATCAATGCCTTCCTGGAGAATTTCGATGCGGGACCGATTCCATTTTTGGATCAAGGGGATCTGGCGACGCTGGTTGTCGCGTTCACCACGCTCTGGTGGACTGTGGGCTTCAGCATGCTCGTATTCCTGGCGGGCTTGCAGGATATCTCGCAGGCGCTCTATGACGCGGCCAAGGTAGATGGGGCGAACAGCTGGCATCAGTTCCGCCACATCACGATTCCGGGTTTGCGCCGGCCCTTCGCCTTCTTGTGCATCTTGCAGGTGATCGCGTCCTTTCAGATTTTCGGTCAGGTCGATGTCATGACCGGCGGCGGACCGGCCGGCAATACCCGCACGATCGTCTACAACATCTTTGAGACCTCTTTTCTCTATTTTCAAGTGGGCTATGGCACGGCCATGGCTGTGATTATGTTCGCGGTGCTGCTGGTCATTTCACTTTTTCAGCTGGCGCTATTTCGCGATCACGGTGTAGGGAGCTAGCGGTGACGGCTGTTGGCGCGGAACTGCAACGCAAACGTCAGCAGATTGAACGCCGGCGGGGCAGTATTTATATTCTTGCGGTGGGTTTGTTCGCATTGGCCTGGATGCTGCCAGTGATTTGGACGCTGGTCACGTCATTCCGGCCCGAAGCCGCTTTGCAGCGCAATCTGGCGAGCTTGATTCCCTACCCATTCACCACCGAGAATTGGGCTTTCATCCTCAAGAGCAGCCAACTGTGGAAATGGCTGGGCAACAGCGCCTTCGTCTCCACCACGCACACGCTGGCGCAGTTGACCGTCTGTTCGCTGGCGGCTTACGCCTTTGCGCGCCTGGATTTTTATTTTAAGCGTCCGCTCTATATTCTGGTTTTGATTGGCTTGATGGTGCCCTTTGAGGCGACATTCCTGCCCGTCTATCTCTTGTTCTCCAATTTGAAACTGCATAACACGCTGATCGCCCTGATACTGCCGGGGATCGCGTCTTCATTCGCCGTCTTCCTGTTGACGCAGTTCTTTCGCGGCATCCCGCTGGAATTAGAAGAAGCGGCGATGATGGATGGCGCCGGCCGCTTTCGCATCTTCCTCATTGTCATTGTTCCGCTTTCGACGCCGGTCATCACCGCCTTGGCGATCTTCACCTTCCTCGGCAACTGGAACAGCTATTTGTGGCCCATCATTTCGGCCACGAGCAGCGATGTCTACACCATTGTTATTGGCTTGCGCAAACTGAACCAGGCCTGGGGAGATGTCAATTTCTATGGGCGCGACATGGCGGCGGCTGTCTTCACGGCATTGCCGATCATCATCTTCTTCTTCGTTTTCCAGCGCCGCATCATCAGCGGCATCGCCATTAACAGCGGCATCAAGTAGAGAGGAAAATCTATCGAATCGTGCCTATCCTGACTTTTGTTTACGTTCAAATAGCAATCCTGAAAGGATGCAGATCATGTACAGAATGAAAGCAATGAAAGCTCTACTGGTTGTCACTATGCTGCTCGTGCTGGTCGCCGCGCCGGCCGCCGCGCAGGATGCGGTCGAAGTCACTTTTATGCGCTTCTTCGGCGAGTGCGCTGACGAATTCGGCGAAACCACCGATTTGTCCGAGGCTTATGGCGAGTGCGGCATCATTCAGACGCTGGCCAATTCCTTCAATGCGACGCAAGACGAAATCCATGTCAATACAGTGGTGGTTGACTGGCCCGGCGTCACCGAGCTGAACGCCAATCTGGCCGCCGGCACGCCGCCTGACATCATGGTGCTGCACGGCCGCCGCATTCCCAATTACGCTTCGCGCGGTCTGCTGACGCCTCTGGGTGATGTCTTGGCTGGCGCCGGCATAGACGCCAGCGACTTGACCGACAGCGCCCGCGGCTTCGTCGAATATAATGGCGAACTCTATGGCATCCCCTTGGATCTGCATGGCCACCTCTGGCACATCAATGTCGGCTTGTGGGAACAGGCTGGCTTGACCAACGATGACGGCAGCCCGGACATCCCCTATGGCATGGACGAGTTTATGTCGCACGCCGAGACCTTCAAAGAAGCCACCGGATTGCCCTTCCTTGGCATGTGGACCAATGGCTTGAGCCGCAACTGGATGGCGCTGGTCTATCAGCAAGAAGGCGGCACCGTGGAAGCCGAGGACGGAATGCCCGACATCAACACGGAAGCGGGCTTGAACGCGCTGAACTTCCTGATCATGCTGCGCGACGAAGGGCACATCACCGACAATGTCGATTATCCTTCGTCGGAGGAAATCTTCCTGAATGGCGAGAATGGCGGCCATATCAACGGCACCTGGGTGGTCAACTTCTACGACAACCAGGTTGCTGATCCGGAAGGCGCGCTGAAGAATTACTACGTGCATAACTTCCCCACGGTGTACGACCAACCGGCCGCCTGGGCGGGCAGCCACGCCTGGATCATTCCGCAAGGCGACGACCCGGACCCCGCGAAGCTTGAAGCGACATTGACCTTCCTCAATTACCTCAATGACAACAACATCGAATGGGCGCGCACGGGTCACTCCGCGGTCAACACTTCGGTGGTGAACAGCGATGTCTACAACGAGTATCCGCACCGGCAGGAATACGCCGAATTTGTCCCCAGCGCCGTCATTCCGCCGCGCGAGAATTGGAGCACTGCTTTTGAGTCCGTCATGGACGAGGAATTGTCGGCGGCGATGATCGGCGAGAAGAGTCCCGAGCAAGCGCTGGCCGATGCCCAGACCCGTCTGGAAGACTTCGCGCTGTTCGAGTAAGCGACCGGGGCTAGCCAGAGCCCGCGACCAAGGGTTCTGTAGGGGCGGCTCTGTGAGTCGCCCGTTTAACATAATCTCAGAGAGGGCGATCCATTGGGTCGCCCGCTTATTGACGAAAATCCAAATACAGCTACTTTAGGCATCTATAATGTGACAGGCTTGAATGCAGGAGCGCAAAATGACCGTCATCCCCCGCAGCGAGTATCCCCGCCCGCAATTCGTTCGTGAAGATTGGCTCTGCTTGAATGGCGAGTGGGGTTTTGAGATTGATCAAGGCGACAGCGGTCTTCAGCGCGGCCTGCTTGAGCGCGAACTGAAAGATAGCATCACCGTGCCCTTTTGCCCGGAATCGGATTTGTCCGGCATTGGCAGCCACGATTATTACAACGCGGTCTGGTATCGCCGCCGGGTCAGGATACCGTCAGCCTGGGCGGGCAGGAGGATTTTGCTGCATTTCCAGGCCGTGGATTATGACAGCACCGTCTGGGTCAACGGCGAAGAGGTCGGCCGTCATCGGGGCGGGTTCTCGCCCTTCAGCTGCGATCTGAGCGGCGTGGCGGCGGCGGGAGACGACATCACCATTGTGCTGCGGGCGCGGGATGAGGGCCAGAAGCCGCAGCCGCGCGGCAAGCAGGCGCGCGAGTATGGACCGGAAGGCGCCATCTACGTGCGTACGACCGGCATCTGGCAGACTGTCTGGCTGGAGCCGGCGCCTCAGATCGCGCTGCGCCGTCCGCGCATCACGCCTGATCTGGCGAATCAGACGCTGCGACTGGAGCAGCCAATCAGCGGGAACGCCCCGGGCCTGCGCCTGCGCGCCACGCTGTCTGACGCTGGCGGCGAGGTCATCAGCGCCGATACTTCTGCCGGAGTTGACTTGTCGCCCCGGCTTGACCTGCCAATCCCCGCGGACCGGCTCAAGCTCTGGGATGTTGGCGATCCGCATTTGTATGATCTTGATATCGCGCTGATTGACGCGGACGGGGCTACGATTGACAGCGCAAGAAGTTATGCCGGCATGCGCGCCATATCGATCGACGGCAAGGCGATCAAAATCAATGGGGTGACCGTCTTTCAACGTCTGGTGCTCGACCAGGGTTATTACCCGGACGGCATCATGACCGCGCCCAGCGATGCGGCGTTGATCGAGGATATCGAGCTGAGCATGGCGGCCGGTTTCAACGGCGCGCGCCTGCATCAGAAGGTATTTGAAGAGCGCTTTCTGTATCATGCCGACCGGCTGGGTTACATTGTCTGGGGCGAGTTTGGCGATTGGGGCTGCGGCGGGCTGGGACCGGTCGATGGCGAGCATCAGCGGCCGGGCCCGGATTACATCACGCAGTGGCTGGAATGCCTGGAGCGCGATTATTCGCATCCGAGCATCGTCGGCTGGTGCCCATTGAACGAGACCTGGCAATCGATAACGGACCGGATCACGGCGCTGGATGATGTCACGCATGGCTTGTATCTGGCGACCAAGGCGATGGACGGCACGCGGCCGGTGCTCGATGCATCCGGTTATTCGCATCGGGTGGCGGGCGCCGATGTCTACGACAGCCATGATTACACGCAAGACCCGGCGGTCTTCCGCGAGCGCCACGCCGGCTTGGCGCAAGGCGCGCCCTACGAAAATGACGGGGGTCAATGGGGGATCCCCGCGCGCCTGGTCGGGGATATCCGCTGGTCAATTCCCTATGATGGACAGCCCTATTTCGTCAGCGAGTTCGGCGGTATCTGGTGGAACCCGGATGTGGGAGAGGACGAAGACTCCTGGGGTTACGGCACGCGCCCGGACAGCATAGAGGCATTCTATGACCGCTTTGAGCAACTCTGCGCCATCTTGCTCGATGATGTCAATATGTTTGGATATTGTTATACGCAGTTGACCGATATCTACCAGGAACAGAATGGCATCTACAAGTTTGACCGTGGCGTGAAGTTCGATATGGAGCGCATTCGCGCGGCGCAGGTCAAGCCGGCGGCGATTGAGCTGGCGGACAGTTGACAATTGTGGACATACGCGCGACAATGCCGCCGCCCACGCAAAACACCTTGCATCTCGGCGCGTCGTTGCTCCCCTCCTTGACTCGTCGGGGAGGGGCCGGGGGTGGGGTTGGTCGCCCGCCGTCCCACTCTGCGCTTTCCGTGCGTTCCTCTTTTTCCGCTGTGGTGAATAAATCTGTACAACACTTGCAAAGACGAAAACCCGATTAAATTGCCGCATCACTCTATTCAATCCTGGGTGGAGACTGGGGCAAGATGTTGTACAATAACGCGAATCGCCGGAAACGGTGATGAGGCCTACAGTTTTTAGTGAGGATTCATCTTTGAAAAACAGATGAGCCAGGAAAGGATTACCGTGCGAGCTGTCTTCTTAATGGTGTTGGCGCTCTTTGCACTGACGGGTTGCGCATCCCAGGCGACCTTCGGCGATGCGATTACGCAGGGCGAGCCAACCGCGATTCCCACGCCCGTAGTGCCGAGCAAACCCGTGTATCAGGTGGAGCGCGGGAAAATCGTGTATGAGCGCCGCTTCTTCGGGCGGATCAGCCCCTTGGTCACGGAAGCCATCGCCTTTGAAATAGACGGCCGCGTTCTGGAGGTCCTTGTCGACGCCGGCGTCGACGTCAGCGAAGGCGATGTCCTGGCGCGGCTGAATACGGCCGGCCTGGAAAACCAACTGCTGGACGCGGAAGAGGAGCTGGCAATCGCCACATCGATCCTGGAAAGCGCCGACAGCAAGGCGCGCTATGACAGCCAACGAGCCGCGATCGCTGTTGAGATGGCGCAGTTGAAGCTGGATCACGCGCTGGCGCAGGCAGGTGAAGCAGCGAGCGACGACGATGAACTCGCCATCATGCTCCTGCGGCTGGAGCGCGACCTGGCGCAGGTTGCGGTTGACGAATTGACCAGCGGCGTCGATCCACAACTGCGCTTTGATGTCACACGGGCGCAAAAGCGCGTGGATGAGATCGAAGCGACGATCGCCAAAGCGGAATTGATCGCGCCGATGTCCGGGCGCCTGGTCAGCTTTTGGCCGGACGCGGGCGAGCCGGTTATCGCCTATGAGCCGATTGCGCTGGTCGCCGATTTGTCTGTGTTGGAGATCACGGATGAGATGGACGCCGATGATCTGTCCGAGTTGGCCGAGGGCATGCCGCTGCTCATAAAGCGCGCGGTGCTGCCGGGCAATGTCTACAGCGGAACGATCGCGAGCTTGCCCGCCCCGTATGGGTTGGCGACGGATGATCTGGTCCACGTCGCATTTGACGAGCAGCCGCCCGCCGATGAGTTCAAAGTTGGCGATCGCATGAACTTCACGGTGGTGATTGAAGAGCGCGATGATGTGCTTTGGCTGCCCTCGTCGGCCATCAGACAATTCAGCGGCCGCAATTTCATTGTCGTGCAGAATGAAGGCTTGCAGCGGCGCGTTGATGTTCGCTTGGGCTTGGAGGGCGACGGACGCGTCGAGATCCTTGAGGGCGCGGAAGCGGGCCAGACGGTAATCGGCCCATGACGCGCTGGTACTTCCGAACACGCGCCATTTTTCTCGTCGCCGTTAAACGCCTGCTGGCGCAGCCGCTGCTGTCGCTGGCGACAATCATCGGCTTGACGGTCGCCGTGGCCCTTGTCTTGACCATTCCGATCTATTCCGAGTCGGTGGCTTTTCGCGTCCTCACCGAGCGCCTCACCGAAGGGCCGGACCGCATCAATCGTCCGCCCTTTTCCTTTCTCTTCAGTTATATCGGCTCCTGGAATGAGCCGGTCAATTGGGAAGCGACGCTCGACCTTGATCAATATCTGCGGGAGAAGGGCGGCGCTGAACTCGGGCTGACGAGCACCTTGGTCGTGCGTCACCTGGAGACGCAGAACTTCCGCCTGTACCCGGCCGGCGAAACCAATTATCGCGATGAGAATCGTTCGCTCGACTATGTCAGTTTTGGCACGACGGAGAATATCGCTGAGCAAATCGAGGTGGTCGAAGGCAGTTATCCCGGCCCCGGCGATCCGTCGTCAGAGAGTTATGTCGATGTCATCGTTCACGAGGAATTCGCTTCCGAATTCGGCATGCAGGTCGGTGAGTATTATCAGGGTTACAACTGGCGCCTGGAAGCCGATGATCCGATGCAAATCACGCTGATCCGCATCGCCGGCATCTGGCGGCCGCGCGATGAAGACCATGAATACTGGTTCTACCGCCCCAATGTCTTTGAAGATATCCTGCTCATCAACGAAGAGACCTACCGCAACCGCCTCGCGCCTTACACGGAATCCGAAATCAACCTGGCGGTCTGGTATCTGGTCACCGATGGCAGCGGCGTCAACACATCGCGCGTCGACGATTTAATCCGCCGCCACAACGACACCGAGAAAATCGCCGACCAATACCTGCCGGGCACCTACATCCAGGCGTCGCCGGTCGAAGAGCTGCGCCCGTATCAGCGCATCGTCACCGTGCTCACCCTGACGCTGACCATCTTCAGCCTGCCTATCGTCATCCTGCTGATTATCTTCCTGGTCATGCTGGTCGGCCTGGTGGTGGATGGCCAGCGCAACGAGACGGCGGTCATGCGCAGCCGGGGCACATCGGCATTCCAGGTCGTCGGCTTGACCACGGTGGAAGGCCTCATCATGGGCCTCATCGCGCTGGTCGTCGGGGGCGCGCTCGCCCTGGCCTTCACGCAGTTGATCGGCACTACCCGCAGCTTCATGGACTTTCGCTGGGGGCATCACTTCATTGTTTCCGTCCCGCCGACCATCGGTTCGACTATTCTGCTGGCCATCGCCTTCACCGTCGTTATCCGCGTCCTGCCCACGATCGGCGCGGCGCGGCACACGATCATCAGCTACAAGATGGACCAGTCGCGCCTGTTGCGGCGCCCTTGGTGGCAGCGCCTGGGCGTCGACATCCTGCTGCTGTTTGTGATCGGCTATTTTTATTATCAGGTGATTCAGCAGGGCGGGCTGATCGATGTCGAGGGCGGCGCGCGCAACATCGACGAGGCCTATAATCAGCCCTTCATTTTCTTGCTGCCCCCGTTGACTATTTTCGCGCTGACGCTTTTCATGCTGCGCTTCCTGGCGCCCATGCTTCGCGTGATCGCCTGGCTGATTCAATGGACGAACAGCGTCGGCCTGCTGATTGTGACGCGGCAATTGGAGCGCTCGCCCGGCGCCTATTACCTGCCCCTTATTCTGCTGGTCTCGACGATCAGCCTGGGCATTTACACCGCTTCTTTCGCGCGCACAATCGACCGCTATCTTTACGAGCAGCAGTATTATCGCGTCTCGGCCGATGTGTCGGTGCGCGTCTTCAGCCTGAATCCGAACTCCATGCCCGGCGGTGGCGGTGGCAGCGATGCCCCGCCCGCTTATATGCACATCTCCGAGTTCAGGTCCATGCCCCATGTCAGCGGCGCGACCCGCATCGGCGAATATACGGTCAAGGCGCGTCTGACGTCGGGCAGCGTCGAGGGGCGCTTCGTCGGCGTTGACCGCGCCGACCTGGGCCCGGTCGTATTCTGGCGGCCGGATTTCGCCGCTGTTCGCCTGGGTTATTTGACAAACGCGCTGGCGCTGCAGCAGGATTCCGTGCTCGCATCGCGCGAGTTCATGGAAAACCGCGGCCTGGATGTCGGCGACTTGCTGGAGCTGGACGTGCGCAGCGGCGGAGATGTCTTCAAGGTCAATTTGCAGATCGTCGGCGCCCTGGACTATTTTCCGCGCTGGTATCCGGAGAAGGACGGCGCGCTGTTCGTTGGCAATCTCGATTATCTCTTCGAGCAGGCGCAGATCGAGCTGGCGCACCGCGTCATCATGCGCGTGGAGCCCGAATTTGACGAACGGCAGTTCAGGCGCGATGTCTTTGACCGGGGCGCGGCCGGCGTGCTGACGGAAGAGCCGCTCACGCGTATCAACCGAGAGCAATCCCGCCCGGAGCGGCAAGGGCTCTTCGGTTTGCTCTCGATCGGTTTCATCACCTCATCGCTGGCCACCATGATCGGCTTCCTGCTCTACACCGTCTTTTCGTATCAGCGGCGTTATGTCGAGCTGGGCATCCTGCGCGCCATCGGCTTGTCTCAGGCATCAATGATCGTCTCGGTGGCCTGGGAGCTGGGCTTGCTCATCATCATAGGCTTGGCGCTGGGCTTGGGCATCGGCCTGCTGGTAAGCCTGCTGTACATTCCCTATATGCAGTTCGTCAGCAGCCTGGAGGGGGTCGTTCCGCCTTATGTTGTGACCATGGCCTGGACGGAGATCGCGCAGATTGTGGCGCTCTTCTTGGGCACCTTCCTGCTGATAATGCTCATCTTGCTGGTCATCCTGCGGCGGATGCGCATCTTCCAGGCGGTCAAGTTGGGAGAAACGCTCTAACTTGCGATGTTCCTGCCTAGCAATTTGAGATCACCTCAGGCTATCTTCCCGTGAGCCTCGCGACTTTCGTCAAGAAGCAGGGCGCTTTTGCGAAATTCAACATCGGCTACCAGCGCGGCGAGACCGTGCTGGCCTGGGCGATGGTGTCGCCTTGGGTGGCCGGCTTCCTTCTGCTGACGGCTTTTCCCATGGTCGCCTCGTTGGCGCTGTCATTCTTTAGGTGGGATATTCTTTCGGCGCCGCGCTGGGTGGGCCTGGCGAATTACGAGAAACTCTTCCTGATCGACCCGCTGCCGATGCATGCGTTGAAGATCACCGTGCTCTTCTCGCTGGCTTCGATTCCGCTGAACATCGTCTTTGGGCTGGCCATCGCCATGCTGCTGAACACGAATATCCGTGGCCTGGCGGTATTTCGCACGATCTATTATCTGCCGGCCATCCTCTCGGGCGTGGCGGTGGCGATTTTGTGGCAGTGGATATTCTCCAGCGA
Organism: Chloroflexota bacterium; assembly: GCA_028875245.1. GTDB lineage: Bacteria > Chloroflexota > Anaerolineae > Aggregatilineales > Phototrophicaceae > UBA6055. The sequence continues at coordinate 127,213 of JAPPEU010000019.1, read as the reverse complement.
TTTCGGTTTGCTGAATACGGCGCTGCGCGTCGTCGGCATTGAAGGGCCGGCCTGGTTGGGGAGCAAGGTCTGGGTGCTCCCCGCTTTTGTGATCATGCGCCTGTGGAGCGTCGGCGGCGGCATGGTGATCTACCTGGCGGGTTTGCAAGCCATTCCGACAGACCTGTACGAAGCGGCCGAGATCGATGGCGCCAATTGGTGGCAGCGCATCTTTCGCATCACCTTGCCGATGTTGAGCCCGACTATTTTCTTCCAGTTGATCACCGGCGTCATCTTCACGATGCAGATCTTCACCGAAACCTTCATCATGACCGATGGCGGCCCGGCGAATTCCTCCCTCTTTTATTTGCTCTATCTCTATCGCCAAGCCTTCCAAAACTTCAAGATGGGCTATGCCTCGGCGCTGGCATGGGTCTTTTTCCTCGCGATCCTGCTGCTGACCTTGATTCTCTTCGCGACAGCCAAATTCTGGGTCTATTACGAAGCGGAATCGGGAGAGGAAGACTGATGAGCAGCCGAGGCGTCAGCTTGAGCGCGCGTCAGATTATCAGCAAAATTATCGTCTACCTGCTGCTGGGCGTCGGTTCGATCATCATTCTGATGCCGCTGCAATGGATGATATCGACCTCCTTGAAGCCGCTTTCCCACGTCTTCCGCTTTCCGCCCGAATTCTGGCCGCAAAAGATTATATGGACGAATTATGCCGACGCCTTAACGCAGCTGCCATTTGATCTCTATTTCCGCAATACGGTTTTCATCGTGATCTTCTGCCTGCTCGGCGAAGTCATCGTCTCGTCCGTTGTCGCCTATGCTTTTTCGCGGCTGCGCTGGCGCGGGCGGAACGCGCTCTTCATCGTGGTGCTGGCGACGATGATGCTGCCGCGGCAGGTGACCTTGATACCGGAATTCATCATCTTCAAAGAACTGGACATGATCGACACCTTCTGGCCGTTGATTCTGCCGTCCTGGTTCGGCAATCCATTTTACATATTCCTGCTGCGTCAGTATTTCCTGACGCATTCGCGGGAGCTGGACCAGGCGGCGGTTATCGATGGTTGTTCTCGCTTTGGCGTTTTCTGGCGCATCACGTTGCCGATGTCGAAGCCGGTGCTGGCGGCGGTGGCGATTTTCTCATTTCAGTTTCATTGGAACGATTTTTTCCGCCCGCTCATTTTCCTCTTCAGCGAGGAGAATTATACGCTGGCGCTGGGCCTGCGCTTCTTTCAGGGCACCTATGGCACGGAGTGGAATTCACTGATGGCGGTGTCGCTGGTGGTCATGCTGCCCTTGATCGTCGTCTTTTTCTTCACGCAGAAGATCTTCATCCAGGGCGTGGTCTTCACGGGGTACAAGTAATGGCGGGCGCGCTACTCCGGCTTGTCGGGCTTGTCGTCTCAAGCCCTACAATGTTCTTTATCCTTTGCAAGACACTATTGCAGTTACTTGGTTTACCCGGTCAGTAGAAGGCCGATTGAAAAGGACGAACAGAAATCATGCATACCATGTCAAAGCATCAGAAACTTCATTCGCTCGAATACGACGCCGTAACCTGGGGGGATGGCTTCTGGGGCCGGCTGCACAAGCTGTGCCGCGAGACGATCCTGCCGAGCATGCGGCGGGCGCTGGACGAGCCGGAGAACGGCGCCGTCTTCAGCAACTTCGCTATCGCGGCCGGCCGGACCAATGGCGAGCGCAAGGGCACGATGTGGAGCGATGGCGATTGTTACAAGTACATGGAAGCGCTGACGCATATTTATGGCCTTACCAAGGAAGGCGCCATCCTGGAGCAGTTGGACGAGTTGATCAACCAGATCGCGGCGGCGCAAGAGGATGACGGCTATATCAGCACGCCGATGCAATTGAGTGCCGACAAAGCACGCTGGAGCAATCTGCATGACCACGAACTCTACAATATGGGGCATCTGCTCACGGCGGCGTCAGTGCATCATCGCATCACGGGGAAGCGCAACTTCCTGGCTGTCGCGATCAAGCTCGCCGATTATCTCTGCGAGGTGTTTGTTCCCTGCCCGCCGGAATTGGCGCATTTCGGCTTCAACCCGTCAAATACCATGGGCGCTGTCGATCTGTACCGCGTCACGGGCGACGCCAGATACCTGGAGCTGGCGCAGACCTTCGTCGACATGCGCGGCTCCCAGCCGGGCGGGAAGGACTTGAATCAGTCGTTGGTGTCGCTGCGGGAGGAGACGCGGGCGGTGGGCCATGCGGTGACCGCCGGCTATTTGTATTGCGGCGCCGCCGATGTTGTGGCGGAGACGGGCGATGAGGAGTTGCTGGCCGGCTTGCGGCGCATCTGGGACAACGCCGTGCAGAGCAAGATGTACATCACCGGCGGCACCTCGGCGCAGCATCATGGCGCTTCCCAGCGGCCCGAGTTCGGCGGGCGCGCCGGCGAAGTGCACGAGGCCTTCGGTTATGAGTATTCCTTGCCCAACGCCACCGCCTACAACGAAACCTGCGCCAACATCGCCCATGCCATGTGGAACTGGCGGATGCTGAATCTATCGGGCGACGCCAAATACAGCGACATCGTGGAACTTGTGATTTACAACAGCATGCTCTCGTCCATGAGCCTGGACGGAATCAAATTTTGCTATACCAATCCCCTGCGCTGGTATGGCGCGGAGCACCCGCTCCTGAGTCAAGACACCTATGAACGCTGGTATCTCTTGTATTGTTACTGCTGCCCGACCAACACCGCGCGCACTATCGCCCTGCTGCACAACTGGCTCTACAGCATATCCGATGAAGGTTTGTGGCTGCATCTATACAGCGGCAACAGCGTTAAGACGACCTTGGTCGATGGCTCGGCAATCGCGCTGACGCAGCGGACCGAGTACCCCTGGGATGATGCGGTCCGCATCACGGTGGACGCGGCGCCGGCGCATGATGTCGCTTTGATGCTGCGGATTCCCGGCTGGTGCGACGCCGCCGGCCTGGCTATCAACGGCGAGCCGCGGGAGGAGCCGCCGCCCCCCGGGACTTATGTTGAACTCAAGCGTGGCTGGAAGGCGGGGGATGTCATCGAGTTGAGCCTGCCCATGCGCCCGCGCTTGATCAAGGCGCACCCCAAAGCGGAAGAGATCCGCAATCATGTCGCTGTAATGCGCGGACCGATCGTCTACTGCCTGGAAGGCCTTGACCTGCCCGCCGAGGTTTCAATTCTGGATGTTTACGCGCCCGACGACATGGCTTTGACCGCGAGCCTGGAAGAAGATATGCTGGGCGGCGTCATGGCGATCAAAGGCGTCGCCCGCCACATCACCGAGCGAAACGGGTCGCCAGCCCTCTATATGGAAGCCGGGCAGGAGCGGGAGGAAGATCTAGAGATCACGCTGATTCCCTACTACGCCTGGAACAACCGCGGCATTAACGAGATGACCGTCTGGCTGCCGCGCCGGTATTAAGATCGCCTGAGATAGACGAAGGGCGACCGCGATTGATGGCAGTTGAGCGGCCGCGGATTTGAACTCGCACTTTTTCGCGCCTGAAAAAAGCAGTATGGTAAGCGGCAGTAATGCCCAGTTGGTCATGCAAATGAGGTCGGTAGGGGCGTTTTGGCGAAACGCCCGTAAAATGTAACTCTAACGGCGGGGTCTCAGCGAGGCGCCCCTGCAATGTTCCTGCTGTTTTGCTCTAACATACCGGGAACAACAGAGGTCTCTAAGTGGATTTCAGGAGCGCTAGGCCCGTCATTGTTGATTTATGGTAAAAATCGCAGCAAGGATTCCGCTCTCTCAGAAAGGCGCGCCCAGCAGTTCCCTCCTGCGCAGTCTTTCCTTCCTGAAAAAATACCGTCACATCGCCGCCGGCGTTTATGTGCTGGCTTTGGCGAGCAACGGCCTGGCGGTCTTCATTCCACAGACGATTCGCTGGATCGTTGACGCGGGCATCATCCAGCAGAATATGCACATTCTGGGGGCTTCATTACTGGGTCTGCTTGGGCTGACGGTGATGAAAGGCTTGGTCGATTTTGTGCTGGGCCGCGGGACGGAAATGGCGTCGCAGGGCGTCGCCTATGACATAAGAAACGCCATTTACGAAAAACTGAGCGCCCTGTCATTTTCTTATCACGACCGGGCCCAGACTGGCCAGCTGCTGGCCCGTTCGATATCCGATGTGGAACGGATCCGCTTCTTGACCGGGCGCGGGATCCTGCGCCTCTTTCAACATTCCACGCTGTTGCTGTTGACCTTTGTCGCGCTGCTCTTGATGAACGCGCAGCTGGCTTTGCTCTCGATGATGCTGATACCGCTGCTGCTTTATATCGCTTATCGCTTCGGGCGCATTTATCGGCCGCTGTCGCTTGACCTGCAGCATCAATTGGCCGAGATGACCAGTGTGCTGGAACAGAATCTGCGCGGCGCCAAAATTGTCAAAGCTTTCGCCCAGGAAGACGCCGAGATCGAGCGTTTCGAAAAAGAGAATGGAAAGTGGTTTGAGCTGGCGCAGGCGCAGGTTGTCGCATCGACGAAGCATATTCCGCTGCTCGATTTCATCGCCAGCTTGAGTACGGTGTTCATCATCTGGCTGGGCGGGCGTCTCGTCATCGAAAAGGGCCTGACGCTTGGGGAACTGGTCGCCTTCACCACATATTTGGGTCAACTGATTACGCCCGTCCGGCGCCTGGGCGTGATCGTGCCCGCTGTGGCGATGGCGTCGGCGGCGGGCGAGCGCATCTTTTCCATCCTGGACGCGCAGTCGGAAGTTACTGCCTCGCCCGACGCGACTGAACTTCCGCCGATTAGCGGGCGCGTCCGCTTTGAGGATGTATCCTTCTCTTATTTCAATCAACGCGTCGTGCTGGACAAGCTCAATTTCGAGGCGGAGCCGGGCGAAGTGGTGGCGCTGCTGGGCGCGACCGGCTCCGGCAAATCCACCATCATCAACCTGATCCCGCGTTTTTATGATGTCACGAACGGGCGGATCAGCGTGGATGGCATAGACCTGCGCGACGTGACGCTGAACTCCCTGCGCGACCAGATCGGCATCGTGCTGCAGGAGACGGTGCTCTTCGCCGCGAGCATCCGCGAGAATATCGCCTTCGGGCTGGAAGATGTGAATGACAACGCGGTGATTGAAGCGGCAAAGGCGGCGCAGGCGCATGATTTCATCATGGCGATGCCGGAGGGTTATGACACCGAAGTCGGCGAACGGGGCGTGACCCTCTCCGGCGGGCAGAAGCAGCGCATCGCCATCGCGCGCGCCTTGTTGAAGAACCCGCGCATCCTGCTGCTGGACGACGCGACATCGAGCGTCGACACCGAGACGGAGCGCTTGATTCAGATCGCGCTGGAGCGTCTGATGCTGGGCCGCACGTCCTTTATCATCGCGCAGCGCTTGAGCACGGTGCGGATGGCGGACAGGGTGCTCGTGCTGCAAGGTGGCCGCGTCGCCGCCGCCGGCACGCATGAGGAGCTGCTGCGGAAATCGGGCTTGTACGCCGAAATCTATTATCGGAATCTGCGCGAATGAGTGGGCTGGTTTGCGATTTGCTGTCTAATTTGCCGGGAATCTTCATACTCAAGTAAACTTGAACGGCAACGATGACCTGAGCCGACGGGGACGACACCGATGCGTCATGACTGGACGTTGCTATGTACTGAGGTTCATCCTCATGACTCCGGCGAGATTGGATTGGAAAATGTATTTTCGACCTTACAAGTGACGAGCCCTTTTGGTCGTTTTGAGGATACAGAGTCGGTTCTCTTTGATCCTCCAGCTCTCTTAGTGTCTCACTGGACGGCGGAGTTCGAGGCCGAGAGGCGCGTACACACCGCGACCGTTTAGCTAATGGCGCCAGGTGGCGACCGCGTCTTGTGGGCAGACAGCGTGGAATTCGACTTTCAATTTCAGACGACATACCTTATGACGCTTATTTTGCAGGATATGCAGTTGACTGGTATTGGCACGTAGGGGGCAGGTGTATACCGACGATTGCAGGGCTTGCATTTGTAAAGTTGGCTGCCTGATCGATTGAAGCCTGCTTTGACTTGCTGCTCTGTATCTTGGCAATGCGGACATTTAATCATAAACCCAGTCTATTCATATCCGCAATATTCACCACTCCCCTCAAACGCATAGTTCGCGCGGGCCGCCGCGCCATCACGTCGAATTACAACCTGCCCCAGCCCGCTGCGCTCCCATCCTAACTCGGGATCGCCACTGATTCGCTCAGTATTATCCGCCGAGCATCTACGCCAAGGCGCTGTCTTCCTCTCGCGTGCGCGCGACCGCCGGGCGGACGCTCAACTACACGATCATGGCTTTGGGCGCGGAATTCGTCCTGGGTTTCGGCGCGGCGCTGCTTTTCAACGCGCTGGGGCGGCGCTCCGAAATCTTGCGCACGATCTTCGCCTTCCCGCTGATAATCCCGCCGATCGTCGCCGGCTTGCTCTGGCGCTTCATGCTGATCGACAACATCGGCATCGTCAATCACATACTGGAGACGCTGGGCATCATCGCCGACGCGAGCGATATTTCCTGGCTGGACGATCGGGATATCGTGCTATTTTCGGTGGCTTTGCCAATATCTGGCTGACGACATCCTTCGTCGCTCCGGTGCTTTACACCGGTCTGCAGAACATCCCGGCCGAGCTGATCGAGGCGGCCAAGATCGACGGCCCGAGCACGGCCTGTGGGATCGCTAATGGAAGCGGGCGGGTGAGCGCGTCTAAACAGGCGGCTAATAGGTCGCGCGGCCGCCGGAAAGATCAAACACGGCGCCCGTGTTGAACGAAGCTTCGCCGGAGACAATCCAGCAGGCGATGGCCGCCGCTTCCTCCACAGTTCCCAAGCGTCCCATCGGGATCTTGCTGGTCATATAATTGAGCGACTCTTCAGCCGCGCCCAAAATCAGCGGGGTGGCGATGAGGGCCGGGGCCAATGCGTTGACCGTAATCGCCGTATGGGCGTATTCCTTGCCGATGGCCTTCGCCAAGCCAATGACGCCCGCTTTGGAGACCGAGTAGCCAGCCATGCCTGGATTGCCTTCTTTACCGGCGATGGAGGCGAGCAGCAGGATGCGCCCATAGCCACGCGGCAACATCGCTCCCAGCGCATATTTTGTGACCAGAAAGGAACCGATCAAATTGACATCAAGGACCGCGCGGAAAGACGGCAAATCATAATCCAGGATGTCGACGCCGGTCTTCCCCGTGATGCCGGCGCTGTTCACGACCACATCCAAGCCGCCAAACCGGTCGACAGCGGTCTCAACCAAGCCGCGCACATCGGCTTCTTCGGTGATATCAGCCCGCATCATTTCGACCCGGCCGGGGACACCGCCCAAGGCCGCTTCGGCCAGCGCGAGCGCCGCCTCGTCCTTATCCGCCAACAGGACGCTGCCGCCTTCTCGCGCTAACCGCGTGCCGACAGCCAGGCCAATCCCGCTGCCGCTGCCCGTTACGATGGCGGCCTGTCCTTGAAATCTGTCAGCAAACATCATTGCTTCCCGCGGTTTCCCCTCGGCATGGCTTAAGCCAGTCGCTTCTTGACAACCGCCTCGTCCAATTCGATGCCCAAGCCCGGCCCGGTCGGCGGCGTGATGAAGCCCTTCTCAAAGCGAATCGGCTCTTTGAGGATATCGCTGTGCAGCCCCGCGCCGTTGTACTCCTGAATGAGGAAGTTGGGCGAGCAGGTGTCAAGCTGCACGGCAGCGGCGGCGGCGACCGGCCCGCAATACATGTGGGGCGCGATCATGGCGTAATGGGCCTCGGCCATGCCCGCGATTTTCTTCGCCTCCAGGATGCCGCCACACTGCCCCACATCAAGCTGCAGAATCTGCGCCGCCTGTTTTTTGAGCAGCTCGGCAAATTCGAATTTGGTGACCAGCCGTTCACCAGTGGCGATTGGAATGCTGGTATGCGCGGCCACGCGCGCCATCTCATCGATATTCTCCGGCGGGACCGGCTCCTCAAACCAGAAGGGGCTGAATTCCTCCAGCTCTTTGGCGACGCGGATGGCGACGGCGGTGCTGAACTGCCCGTGCGTCCCGATGCCAACTTCCAATTCATCGCCGACGGCATCGCGTATCGCGCGGAAGATCTTGGCGACATGGCGAATCGTCTTCAGCGAGAAATCGCGCGGCTGCGGAAAGAGCGGCGTGAAAGGATCGAGCTTGCAAGCGCTGTTGCCGTCTTCCACCAGCTTGATGGCGATCTCGCCCGCTTTTTCCGGATTCTCCCAAACGCCTTCGGTCGGCATATAAGCATAAGCGCGCAGCCGATCGCGCATTTTCCCGCCCAAGAGATTGTAAATAGGTTGATCCGTCGCTTTGCCGACGATATCCCACAATGCCATTTCGATGGCGCTGAGGCCCGGCGTCATATACAGGCCGGGATGCCGCCAGTCATGCCGCGACGCGTAGATCGTCTGCCAAATCCGTTCGATGTCAAAAGGATTCTGACCGATGACAAACTGCTCGCAGAGGTCTTCGATCATGCTGATCTGCGGGCCCAGGTCGACGGCGTGCATCGTCGGCCGTTCGCCCAAGCCGATGATGCCTTCATCGGTCTTGAGCTGTACAAACAACCAGTATCGCCCGCCGATGTAGGGCTCGATATTGCGAACGAGGATGGTTTCAAGGCCGGTAACTTTCATCGTTTTTTCTCCAGTGCAAAGCTGACAAAGATCTATTTCGCGTTGATAAATAGTAGAAGTCAAGTGGTTGCAGGTTAGTCATGCGCCAAAACTAGCTACAGCCGCTCGCGAGTGACAACTCGGCTCACACAAAATTACGAACCCTCAAAAACAGGAATCTGTAGACACACGCGCGACGATGCCGCCGCCCACGCAAAAGCCTTTGCCTGTTTCACTTGTGGCTTTGTTCGGTGGATGCGTTCGGTATCTGAGCGAGTCCGTGAGGAGAATACATTTGACCGCCAGCCCGCCCCATGTACCACAGCGACTTGCGATCTTATGGGCGAGCGCATTCGTGGCGCGTTTGTACCCGGCCCGTTGTCGACATCACAACCAGCAGTTACCTCGTACGTCACCTCATCGACGAACAATGCCGCAGCGCTGACACGCTGGTTGCTATCCATTCTGGCACTTCCCGTCACGACTTTAGATATGGCAGCGCACCGGCTTTGTCAGCTCAATGGCTTAACCTGTTTTGGGCGGTCTCAGCCGCATGCGTGACGACAATTCTCCGGATGACACAGTCTACAGAAGGAGCTTGCCGCTTCAGTTTCATCGGCATCTCAAGGAGCGAGAGGTGTTCTCCACTGCCAACATGAGTCTAATGAATCTCGTGACAACTCACAAGGAATCTCGTCAATTTTGCACAGTGGCGAGCTTAAAGTTAGACTCAAATGTGCATCTTGGCAAAGAAAACAGGGGCGTTTCGCTGAAACGCCCGTCCATGCGATAGCGCGAGGTTTAGGGCGAGACAAGGGTCGCGTAGACACTGACCGTCTCTCGCCCTCACAAATTTCGCTATGATTGCAGATGGAATTTGGCAGGTTCATTAAATAAGAGAACACAGAGAAAGCCCAATCAGATCTATCTACCCTTTGGGCGTTTCAGCGCCGCGCGTAGACACAGCGGATCAAACGCCCCTACAATTCGCTGAATAGCAAGATCTCAAATGCTTACTTTGAGCTGCTCAATCGACGACCGCCTGATTCACCAGTACGCGCAGCTCGCGCCTTATAGGATAGGATGACGAGGGCATCAGTTGAGTCAGGAAAATGGCTGTCAACTCTTCGCGCGCGTCGATCCAGAAGGTTGTACTGGCCGCGCCGCCCCAGCCGAACTCGCCGGGCGAGCCCAGGATCTGAGCCGCGGCCGCGTCGAGCAAGACGTAGCCGCCCAAGCCGAAGCCGACGCCATCGTGAACTGTCCGCGCGCGGCGGCCGCCACGGCGCAAATTGTAACGCGCGCCGAGACCCATGCCAATGCCTTCGGGCCGCGTTTCGCTGGCTAGCAGGTAACCCATGCCGGACAGATCACAGTTGCCGGGCAGGTGATTGCCGGTCATCAACTCGACCGTTTTGCGCCCCAGAATGCGCGCGCCATCGAGCTCGCCCTCGTTGAGCAGCATCTGGCTGAAGCGGAGGTAATCGCTCGCCGTCGAGACCAGCCCGCCGCCGCCGGAACAGAGCGCTGGCTGCCTCAGGTATGTGCTTTCGCTGGGCTTGTCAATGAGGCGGAAGCCGGCGCTATCGCGCTCGTAATTGGCGGCGAAGCGTCCGACTTGCGCAGGCGAAACAGAAAAGCCGCTATCGGCCATGCCCAGCGGCGCGAAGATCTCGTCAGTCAAAAAGCGAGCCAGCGATTGACCCGAGACGACCTCAATGATGCAGCCGAGCACATCGGTCGCCACGCTGTAATTCCAGCGCGTTCCCGGCGAAAACAAAAGCGGCAGCTCAGCAAGCTGGCCGATGAAATCAGCCCGGGTCATGGCCGGATCGGCGAAGAAATTGCGCTGCCGATACATGGCGTCGACTGGATGCGCATGCAAATGACCATAGGTCAAGCCGGCCGTATGCGTCAGCAAGTCGCGGATGGTCATCTCGCGCTCGGCCGGGACCGTCTGGTAACGATCTGCGTCGCCCGATTCGAATACATCCAGCTGCGCGAGCGCCGGCAAGTACTCGGACGCCGGATCATCCAACTGCAGCAGGCCGCGCTCGTAGAGCAGCAGCAGGCCGACCGACACGATCGGCTTCGTCATGGAATAGATGCGGAAGATGCTGTCTTCTTCGACCGGAAGCCCGGCTTCGACATCGCGGGCGCCATAATGATGCAGATATGCCGCTTTGCCCCGCCGCGCGACGAGGACGAGATAACCTGGCAGCCGCCCGTCATCGACGTAGCGCTTGAAATGAGCGGCGATTCTGCCCAGGCGTTCGGCGCATAAGCCGACATCTTCGGGGGTTGTCTGTTCGATCATATACTCTATCTCGGATCTGCCGGTTAGCTTTTTGGAACTATACACCTTTATTGCCTGGCTGCTGGCCTGTTAGTGGGGAAACAGCAGCGGTAGTGTATCGAAGTCGGTGGAAATTCATTTTCACCACAAAGGAAAGAAGGACACAAAGAAATTGCATATAGTCTACGTTTCTCGGTGTCCTCGGTGGTAAAGTTTTTTTGTTTCCACCGAAAGGGATACACTTCCACAGCAGCGAATTCTTGAACAAACAGTGTCGTTATGATATTGTAGTGGTGCAGAGATGACACAGACAGCATTGAGTACAGCACTGCAGGCTATTCTCACATGCCATGCAATCGTTCTGCGAGGCGTCGTGTGGTTCCGTATCCTGAAAGGAAGTCACACAATGAAAAACTCTGAAAAGGCTTCACCAGGGCGGCGTCGTTTATTCTCAACTGCTTTTGTGTTGGTGTGGGCAAGTACAATGCTTATCATCGCTTTATTCCTGATGAGCGTTGTAGTGGTCCGGCTGACAGGTTAAATGAACTTAGATCTTGGCACACTCGCAGCTTTGGTCGGATCCATTGCCGCATTTCTGTCAGCGCTGTTTGTATTTTACAAGTGGGCTGAAGATCAGGACAACGCCAAGCACGAACAGCTTCGTCGAGACATTAGTAACGAAGTGCGGGCGGAGATTTACAAGGCACTGTTAGAATTAGACAGCGTACGTCTCCTGCAAAATCGGGATCAACGCGAAACTTTAGTTCGCCTATCTGACAAGGCAGACGATCAAGCAAGCGAGAATAAGGCGGATTGACTCAGCGTGAACCTGTTCAAGACCGCTGCCCAATCTAGGACAAAGTAAAGCCCTCGTAGCCCTTGGCAGCGACCTCCTCACACTTTTCAACATAGGGCGGGAAGCCGGGCAATGGCATGAAAACCCGCGGCTTGCCGGGAATGTTATAGCCCTGATACCAATTCTGGCAGGACACCCACAAGGTCGCATTCGCCACCTCATTGACATGCGCGACCCAAGCATTCTGCGCTTCCTCGGTCGCCTCGATGCTGGCATGGGCGTTTTCGACCATAAAGGCAATGCAGTCCGTCACCCATTCGACGTGCTGCTCAATGGCCACCACCATATTCGTCAACACCGACGGGCTGCCCGGCCCCGTTATCGTAAAGAGGTTAGGAAAGCCGGACACTTGCAGGCCGAGGTAATTGACCGGCCCGGCCGCCCATGTTTCGCTGAGGGGCCGCCCATTGCGACCGCGGATGTCAATCCGAAGCAAGGCGCCGGTCATAGCGTCGAAGCCGGTGGCGAGCACGATGAGGTCGAGGTCATAATCAGCGTCAGAGGTTCGGATGCCATCAGGCGTGATCGCCTGAATGGGCGCGGCATTAATATCGACGAGCAACACATTGGCTCGATTGTATGTCTCGAAGTAACCGCTATCGAGCACGGGGCGTTTGCAATGAATCGTATAGTCGGGGGTTAGCATTTCAACAAGAGAGGGATCTTTCACAATCGCGCGGATTTTGCCGCGCACGAAGTCCGCTGTCGCTTTGTTGCTGTCAGGATTGACCGTAATGTCATTGAAGGCGCCGAAGAAGGGAAAGCCCCCCAGCTCCCAACGCTCCTCTAAAACGCGCTCCCGTTCTTCCTCGCTCAGCTCCAGCGCCGAAAAATCATTGGCGGGGATGTGCGACAATTGCGCGCCCGATTCCAGCCGATTGCGCGCGCGAAAGCCGGCATAATCGGCTTTGATCTCGGCCACCATTTCGGGATCAGACGGGCGATTATGCGCCGGCACAGACCATTGCGGCGAGCGCTGAAAAACCGTCAACTGCGCCGCCTGCTCGGCGATGACCGGAATCGCCTGTACCGCAGACGAGCCGGTGCCAATGATGCCCACCCGCTTGCCGCTCAAGTCTACGCCTTCATGCGGCCAGCGCGCGGTATGGTGGATGGGCCCGCGGAAGCTGTCCATCCCGTCGATGGCCGGTATGTTGGGCGCGGAAATGCTGCCCGTGGCCATCACCAGAAATCGGGCCGCCATTTCAGCGCCGTCATCGGTGGCGACCCGCCAACGGCTGCCGGCTTCATCATAATGCGCCGCTTCGACCCGGGTGTCGAAAACAATATCGCGGCGCAGCTCAAAGCGATCGGCGACATGATTGAGGTACTTGAGTATTTCGGGCTGGGTGGGGTAGCGCTCGGGCCACTCCCACTCCTGCTGGAGATCTTCATCAAAGCTGTAGGAATACTCCAAGGTGTCCGTATCGCAACGCGCGCCGGGATAGCGATTCCAATACCAGGTGCCGCCAAGGCCGCCCCCGGCCTCAATGACGCGGACCGACAAGCCGAGCCGCCTCATGCGATAAAGCATGTACAGGCCGGAGATGCCGGCGCCAACGATGATGACATCAAATTCATCTGCTGATTGCATTGACAGCTCCAGACAGCTTTTTGTCCATACCCGGTTAATTCATCACAAAGCCGCCCGCTACGGTCAGTGATATGCCGGTCACATTCTCGGCGCGCGCCAGATACAGCGCCGCTTCCGCCATATCGTCGGGGCTCTGTTCACGACCTAAAGGGACAGTAGCATCAATGACGGCATTAAAAGTGTCTTCAACAGTATTTGTACTGTGCAAATGCCGCTGCCGCTCGGCCTTGGATAAATGATCAAACCACATGGCGGTATCGACATTGCCCGGGCAGATGGCATTGACTCTGATAGCGTATTCGGCAAGCTCAGCCGCCATCGACTGGGTTAAGCCGATCGCGGCGAATTTCGACGCGCAGTAGGCGCCCATGTGAGGGAAGCCTCTCTTGCCGGCGACGGAGGCAATATTGATGATGACGCCGCCATTTCCCATCAAATAGGGAAGCGCCGCTTGCGACAGCAAGAAAATGCCCTTGACGTTAACCGCGAAAATGCGGTCCCAATCGCGCTCGGCAAAGCCCACCAGCGGTCCCGTCTGAATGATGCCGGCATTATTCACAATGACATCCAAACGCCCGAACGCCGCAATCGATTTGTCAACGAGATTTTGACAGGAAGCGCGGTCGGAGACATCGACTTCAATCGTCATTGTTTTCCCGCCATGCGCTTTGATATCTTTTTCCGCGCTTGTCAAGTCGGCTTCGGCGGCCAGCGCGTAATTCCAATCCCCCGCCGTTTTATCCGCCAGCCCTCCCAGATCCGCCAGCACGATGTTGGCGCCTTCCCGGGCGAATGCCCCCGCTATGCCCCGCCCGATGCCGCGGGCAGCGCCGGTCACGATGACGGTCTTGCCTTTGATCTCCATTAACGCCTCTGTTTTGCCTTAGGAGCGTGGTCTCATAGCGCGGCTGAAGCGATCGCCAGCGGAACGAACGAGACGCCGAGCCATTGGACGGCGCCCGCTCAGCCGTCAAGATCGGCGCCAAACACAAAGCGCACTTGGCCGCGCAATTCGTCGACAGCCGCGCCAAGATCGCGACTGCCGCGGTAGACATCGTAGGGGTGCCCGCCCAGGAGCATGACAGGCCCTTCAAAGCCATTGTCGCGCGCCATATTCAAGCAGCGCCTGGAATCATCGAGATTGATCGTCCCCGCTTCGTCGACCATGACCCATTGGTGAATGGCGGTCGCGCGCGGCATCAGCTTCTCCAGGTTGTCGTATTTGCCGGGACCTTTGGCGTTGCCAAAATCGGCGACAACGCCATAATCGCGCTCGGCGATATCGAGCACGCCCAAGAGATCATCGGCCTCGCTGTTGAAGGCTTTGTAGTTTTCCGTGGCCGGCTCAACGCCGCAGGCAATGCTGTAGTCGTACAACTCGCGGAAGGCGTCGCCGGCCGCGCGGGTATTCTCGGGATTGGGTTTGCTATCGCCCGGGACGTAGCGAACGCCGCTCGACCCCAGTTCAGCGGCGATTTCCATCCAGCGCTTGGTCAGGGCGATGCTGGCGTCGCGCTCGGCGGGGTCGGAACTGGCGACCTCGCCCAGATCGATCAGCAATTGATACAACTCCACATCGGCCGATTCGAAGGCGGAGCGCAGTTCGGCCAGGTAACCCGGCTCGATATTGGGAATATGCTGGATGCAGAGGTCGACGCAGTGGATCCCGAGCGCGGCGACTTTGGCCGGGAAATCAAGCAGATCGAGCGCCGGCGCGCCACGGAAGGAGCCGGAGACGCTCTTGCCGCCCTCGTCCAATTCAAACCAGGGGTCCCCCAGGAAGACATCCGGCAAATGCAAAGAAAAACTGGATAATCCGGCGCGTACCATTTTTAGCTCTCCTTCTATTGCAAAATCTTCTCAATTGCGCATGCCAAACTTTAACACTTTCGCCCGCCGCCGCACAGTTTTTTCGCCACAACAAGGCACATTGCAGAGGCCTCTCGTTGAGATGCCCGCGCTTCGGAGCCAGATTCTGTGGGCTTTTCGGCGCCGCGCGTAGACACTGCCGGTCAAACGCCTCTACAGATTTCATGAAGGCGTCGGAACTTGGCGTTTCGCGTAAATGGCTCTTGGCCATCGCTATCGAGGATTGCCGGGCAGGGATTGCAGCGGGCAGCTCATTCCTTGACACAAGGCTGGCCGACCGCTTTGGGTGGCGAGGCGCGCCCGAAGAACCAAGCCAAATGAAGATTGCGAATTCATGCCGGAAAGCGCAATTAGACATGGGTGAATAAACGATTTCAGCGAACCGCCCCCTACTGCGCCGCTAGGATTCTTCTGCTGACTCCTCCGCCGCCGCCCCCGTCGCGGCAGCACGATCATAGGGTATGGTTTGCTCCCGTTCGTCCGACGCCGAACGCGCGATAACCGCCACAGCAGGCTCGGTATCGCTTAAATTGAATACCTCGTGCGGCACGCCGGGCTGGATAAAGAGAAAATCGCCCGCTTGGTTCTCCATGACCAGTTTGCATCCGTCTCCATACTCATGCCGCACAGTCCCCTCGAGAATATAGATCATCGTCTCAAAATCGACGTGGAGATGGGCGGGAATAACGGCGCCGGGCGAGATGACAGCGAGTTTCATCGAAATGCCTTTAGCATCGACATTGCTGCTCGAAAGCGCCGAGCCGCCACGCAACATACTGATGCCGCCCCTGCCTGTTACCTGCGCTTCCGTCTCATTATTCATCGCCACCTGCCTGGTATTCCGCGTTGGTTTCGCGAGCTGGGTCGCTGCCAGCGCCACGTTAACTGCAATCCCATATCCCCACTATATCACTGATCAAGGTCAACTCTCAACAACAAGCGCGCAGTTCCTTTCACAGAACGCTACCAGCACAGAATATCCAAGTCAATCAAGGAGATAGTGGGCTTTGTGGATGCAGCGCAGTTCTTCAAGCAGCAGCAATAGCCGCGTTCCCGCTATTTTGGTGAATATTGCGCCCCTCACTCCTTGACATAAGGCTGGCCGACCGCCTTGGGTGGCGAGGCGCGCCCGATGAAACCGGCCAGCACGACCAGCGTTAGCCTTAGGGGACAATCTCAAAATAGTCCGTATGGACCGGCCGAACGATGTGGAAATCCCGCCGGTCAAATGTCGCAATCTTTGTGATTTGCAGGCGCTCCGCTAAAGCCATAATGCAACAATCCACCACATCAAATTCGGCGTTCGCGTACTGTTGCGCTATTTCAAATACGCGCGCCAGGTCAGAATTCAGAAGTGGTTCAAGGTGCGATTCTGTATATCTAAATTGTTGGAAAAACTGTACCACACCTGCATAACCCAGATCGCGTTCGAAAAGAAATCCCAACTCAGGCAGAATAACGGACGGCAATAATACAGACTCGGCGACGTCCGACGCGAACGCCATTGCCCGCTGATGATAGGCGTCGATGGGATTGTACAGCGCAAAGACAAAGCTCGTATCCGCAATGATGCTCATTCGGCTTGATGCCGCCGGATGTAGTCAGGGAATTCCGCTTTGAGGATCTCGCGGCTACGCGCGGCAGTATCGGTGAACTTGCCTCCGCCCAGATTCGCTTTGTGGGCGTTTAATGCAAGCGCAGCCAAGGACCCCGGTGGCGGCCAATCCGCGTCGTCATCATCGGCAGGCGCTACCTTCAGACTCGCGTCTTTCCGCTCTCTTGCCACAGTATTGCCCGGATTCGCGCCTCCAGATTCTGTTGCGCCGCGATCAAGCAGGTTTTCTAGCAGTTCGCCAATTGAACAGCCGCGTTCTTCGGCGAGGCCTTGCAAGCGAGAGGCGACATCATTAGGAATATCAATCATCATGGCAGACGTTCCAAATGCTACAATAGTCCCATTCTAGTATAGTCGAGCTCACTCCTTGACATAAGGCTGGCCGACCGCCTTGGGTGGCGAGGCGCGCCCGATGAAACCGGCCAGCACGACCAGTGTCACGGCGTAAGGCACCATCTGCAAGAATTGCACCGGGAAACCGACGCCGACCATCTGCAAGCGGATGCCCAGTGAGTCGGAAAAGCCGAAGAGCAAGGCCGCGCCAAATGCGCCGATGGGCGTCCACTTGCCGAAGATCATCGCCGCCAGCGCAATGAAGCCGGCGCCGCGCGTCATGCCATCGTTGAAGCTGCCGGTCGCTTCCAGCGAAAACCAGGCCCCCGCCAAACCGGCGATCATGCCGCTGATGAATACGTTGATCCAGCGCGTCCGATTGACGTTGATGCCCAGCGTATCGGCGGCGTGCGGATGTTCTCCCACCGCCCGCGTCCGCAGGCCCCAGCGCGTATAGAACATCACGATATGCGTGAAAGCGAGCATGACGAACATCATGAAGAAGATCGGCTGATTGGTGAAAATCGCCTCGCCCACCACCGGCAGGTCGCTCAGAATCGGGATGGCGAAGTTGCCCAGCTTGGCGGCGCCCGCCTCGGTTGATAGCAGATACTCGCGGCGCACAAAGCTTGTCACGCCGACCGCCAGGATATTGATCACCGTGCCGCTGACGATCTGATCGGTGCGGAAGGTGATCGACAGCCAGCCATGCAGCAGCGCAATGCACCCACCGGCGAGCAGCCCGATGATCACCGCCAGCAGCTGCGCCGTCTCCAGTGGCAGCGCCGTGCCGCGCAGGAAGAAGAGCGTCGTGAAGCCAAAGCAAGCGGCGAAGAGCATCATGCCTTCGATGGCGATATTGACGACGCCGGCGCGCTCGCACCAGATGCCGGCGAAAGCGCCGATGGCCAGGGGCGTCGCCAGGCGCAGGCTTTCAGCGACGATCGTCGTCAGATTGGTGTCGTTGCCGGCCGCCGCCGCGATGATCACTGTCGGGATGAACAGCGCGCCACAGAGCGCCAACAAGACCAGGCTGCCCCGACGCCAGCGGACCGCCTCAAACTCATACAAATTAAGCGCGCCGCTGACGATGAACAGCAGCCCGACGAGCAGCAGATAAGCCGCAGTCGGCACCGGGATATCGGCGACGGAAGGTGCCTCGCCGGTCGACCTGGATTCGAATGTCAAGGTGGTGACGAGCTCGCTGTCCAGCCTGCCCGACTCAAAGAAAATAAAGCCGCCCAAAATCAATAGCAGGATCGCGATAATGCGTTTTCGCGTCAGCTTGAAAGCCAGCCGGCGCGCGGATTTCGTCTTGCCCGCTGCGGTCATGATCAGCTGCCCCACCCGGTCGAGAAGACCAGCTCGCCCTCTTCTTCGGCGCTGCGTTTGGGAACGCGCCAGAGGAAGCGTATGATCTGATCGGCCGCCACAAACATGATGATCAGCGCTTGCACGATCTTCACCAGATCAATGGAGATATCAGCGCGAATCTGCATCAAGGCGGCGCCGCTCAGCAGCCCGCCCCAAAGCAGCCCGGCCCAGACCATGCCTTTGGGGTTGTTGCGCGCCAGCAGCGCCACAGCAATCGCGTCAAAGCCGACGCCGGCGAAGAAGCGCGGCAGCATCTCATGCTCGACGCCGCTGATTTCGATGGCGCCCGCCAAGCCGGCTAACATGCCGCTGAGCGCCATCGCCAGCACGACATTGCGCGGCACGCTCATGCCGGCGTATTTGGCCGCGTTCTGATTGGCGCCCACCGTGCGCAACTCGAAACCGAGCGTCGTTCGCGTCAGGAACCAGTCCGTCAGCCAGACAGCCGCGATCATCAGCCAGAAGCCAAAATGCAGCTTGGATTGGTCGCCGACCGCGATCAGCACCAGGAAGAGCTGCAGCGCGCTCATGACCGCTGCCCAGATGAGGCCGCCGCGCATTGCCGCCCGCGGATTATCGCGCCGGGCGGGCAAGTAGTTGAGCAGGAAAGCGACGACCGCTACCGCCGCCATCATCAGGATCAAGGCGAGCGGCGTCCTGATCGTGTCCATCGTCGGCAGCATGGCCGCGGGCAGGATGACCGGCGTCTTGGGCACGCTGGCGTTCACATCGCCCAGGATGACCGGATCGACCGATTTGATCAACCAGTCGACGAACAGGATAGCGATGAAGTTCAACATGATCGTGGTGATGACCTCGTGCGCGCCGGTGAATGCCTTGAGCGCGCCCGGTATGGCGCCCCATAAGAAGCCGCCCAGGATGCCGAAGAATATCACCGCCGGCAGCAGGAAGAGCGGCGAGCTCGCCGGCGGGGCGAAAGCGCCCAAAGCGGCCACAGCGATCGCGCCGGCATAAAGCTGCCCCTCAGCGCCGATGTTGAACAAGCCCGCCTTGAAACCCAAGCCCACCGCCAGGCCGGCGATGATGAAAGGAATGGCGCGGACGATCGTCTTCTCCAGGTTCGAAGGGATGAACAGCAGCACCCGATCGCCCAGACGCAGGAAAAGCACCTCCAGGTCTTGGTCGTTCTTGAGGATGCCGAAGGTCACGCCGCCGAGGTCATCAGCGTTCAGCACACGATTGCCGGGCCGGCGGATCACGAGATGCTGCCGCAGCGCCGCGTCAAGTTGCTCGTCGAGCGCGGCATTCACCGAGGCGCCACTCAGATATTCCGATTCATACATGCTGCCGACAATGCGGAATTGCGCGCCCAGCGCGGCCGGATCCTTGATGCCAAGCGCGTCAAGGGCAGCCAGCGTTTCAATCGCTTCGCGCACATCTTCATAGTCGGCGGCCACGATGTCCTGTATCGTCGCGGCTTCCGGGCTGTCGGGGGCAATCCCCAGCGCGTCCAGCTGCATCAAAGCGCCGTGACTGCGCAGCAGCGTGACCTGGCCGTAATCGTCGACCAGCTTCAAGCCGGCCAGGGCGCGTTCCCCCACCCGAAATCCCTCGCCCAAAATGAGGGAGGGACTTTCATCTCCCAAAACGAAGGTGACAAACTCGGCATCGTCTTCCACATCTGCGCTTTGGTCCTCCTCTTCCCTGCTTGTGGGGGAAGAGGCCGGGGGATGGGGGGTGGCAGCAGCCAATTCCGTCAGGGCGCGCGCATCGGAGCGCCTGAGCTCGCCCACTTCATCCAGCAGCGGCTTGAGCGCGCGCAGGGTCTCTTCGCCCACTTCAATGATCGTCGGGATGCGTTCGCTGATGGCGGTCGCCGCTTCTTCACTGATATCGACGCGGGCGAAGAAATCGCCAAAGGCGCGCGCCTCTTCCCTGCCAACTTCAAGCACACGCTCGAAGGGCCGCGCCTGCCGCGAAAGGCTGCGCCGCATAGTAATCTCGTGCTGCGCCGCATAAGCGCGCATTTCACCGAAGTCATCGACGCCGGCGACATCGTTGATCGTCAAACCGGTGATCGACTCGACCAAGGCCACATAAGCCGTTGATGAGACGCGCAAGCCTTCGGCGATATTCGGCTGCAGCGCGTTATCACTGACGGTAATCGTGATTAAGGGGATGCCGGCCAGAAAAGCGGTGATCACCGCCAATAGCGGCACCAGGCTGGGCGAGACGCCCGCCCACAAGCCGATGAAACCGCCGCGCCGCCGCGTCTCAGGCGATTCGTTCATGGCGCGCCAACCGTTTGGCCGCCTTCGCGCACCCCGGCCATGCGCAGACCGACCGTGTCGCGATCGGCCTCGTCAATATCCAAAATGTCGATGATCTCGCCTTCAAACATGACCGCCACCCGATCGGCCAAGCTGAGCACTTCGTCCAATTCCGACGACACCAACAGAATGCCGGCGCCGGCGTCGCGCATGCGGATGATCTGCCGATGGATGAATTCGATGGAGCCGACATCGAGGCCGCGCGTCGGCTGCGAGGCGATCAGCAGGTCGACATCGCGGGAAAACTCGCGCGCCACGATCACCTTCTGCTGATTGCCGCCCGATAATCCGCCCGCGATATTGTTGATGATCGGCGGCCGCACATCGTACTGCTCGACCAATTCGCGCGCGTTATCCGCAATCGCTCGATCATCCACCACGATAGAGCTGGAAAAGGCGCCCTGGTAGTAGGTGCAGAGCACGAGATTGTGCATCACGGTGAAGCTCGCCACCAGGCCGTCGCGCTGCCTGTCTTCCGGCACATGCCCGACGCCTCGTTCCGTGACCCGGCGCGGCGAGGCATCCGTCAAGTCTTCGCCTTTGATGTAGAAGCGGCCCTCCGCAACCGGGCGCATGCCCGTCAGCGCCTCGACCAGCTCCGTCTGGCCATTGCCCTGCACGCCGGCCACGCCCAGGATTTCGCCGCGCTGCAAGCCGAAGCTCAGGCCTTCCACCGCCGGCAAGCCGCGATCGTCATGCACATGCAGGTTGACGATATTGAGGATTTCGTCGCCCGGGCTGGCCGCCGCCTTGTCGACTTCGAGGATGACATCGCGGCCGACCATCAGCGAAGCCAGCGACTGCTCGGTGGACTGCTTCGGGTCGGCATGGCCGGCCACTTTCCCGCGCCGCAGCACAACCACATCATCGCAGATTTCCAGCACTTCCTTGAGTTTGTGGCTGATGAAAATGATGCTGACGCCCTTGTCCAGCAGCGTGCGCATGATCTTGAAGAGACCGCGGGTCTCCTGCGGCGTGAGCACCGCCGTCGGCTCGTCGAGGATGAGAATGTCGGCATGGCGATAAAGCGCCTTGATGATCTCCACCCGCTGCTGAATGCCGACCGGCAGATCCGAAATCAAGGCGTCCGGATCGACATCGAGGCCGTATTCGCGCGACAGCGCCTCAATCTCGCGCCGCGCCGTATCGCGCCGCAAGAAGGGACCACTGACGCTCTCATTGCCGAGCATGACATTCTCGGTGACGGTCAAAACATCCACCAGTTGGAAATGCTGATGCACCATGCCGATGCCGAGTTCGATGGCGTCTTTGGGTCCGGCGATATCAGCCGCCTCGCCGTTCACCAGGATGTCGCCTTCATCCGGCTTGTACAGCCCGTAGATCATATTCATCAGCGTACTCTTGCCGGCGCCGTTTTCGCCCAGCAAGCCCAGAACCTCGCCCTTGCGCAGGGTTAGATTGACGTTGTCGTTGGCGAGCACGCCGGGGAAGCGCTTGCTGATGCCCCGTACTTCAAGCACGGGCGGGGCTGCGATCATGGCTCGGCCTTTCCGGTTGGCAAAGCGATTTGCGCCTATGCTGAATTATAACGCGGAATCGGCGAAGATTCTGCAAATCGTCAGAAAACTGCACTTGGCACAGCGCCCTCGCCGCCGACCTATTTCAAGCTATGGCTCATCAAATGATCCAGCAGTTGAGCGCTGAGCCGCGCTGACTCAGCCTGACATGCCGGGTCGTCGATCCGGTTCACCAGCTCATGCGGGTCCGCCTCAAGGTCGATCAATTCGGCATGCCGGCGTTCAGCCTGCGCCACGCGCGTCAGCTTGTGCCGACCGTCGCTGACCGCCAGAAAACCTTCGCCCTCGGCGAAAACACAGGCGGCGCCCCCGGTCGCCTCTCGCTCGCGCAGCGGCAGGCCATCGCAGAAGTCATGCCCCAGGCCGGCGGCATCGAGACAGGTCGGCAGCAGATCGACCAGCATGGTCAACGCATCGCTCACCCGCGCCTGACCCTCGCCGGGGTACTTGACGATGAGCGGCACCTTCCAAACATCCTCATAAGCGCAGTTGTTCTTCCCCCACAAACCGTGGTTGCCCAGCATCTCACCGTGGTCGGCCGTGAAGATAACGAGAACATCCTGACCGAATCGCCGCTCAACCTCGGTCAAGATGCGCCCGATATAGGCGTCAATCTGCGCGACATTCGCGAAGTAGTTTCGTCTAAGTTCACGCCAGTATGCTTCGCTGAAATGCTTCGTCGCCCCGCCGGGCGCGGCGCCCAGGCCATCTATAGCGCCGGTCGGTCGGCCGTGAAAAGCGGCCGCATGAATCCGCGATGGGTCGTCAAACTCGCTTGCGTCATGGAAGCGCGCATCGACGGACATATCCACGCTGTCGTAGTATTCCGCCGGCGCGTCAAAGGGATAATGCGGTCCGCTGAAGGAGGCCCAGAGAAAAAGCGGCTGGTCGCCCCGGTACTCAGCGACATAATCGGCGGCTTTCATGCCGACCCAGCTGTCGGGATGCCACTCCGCCGGGCCGGGAAACGCGAAGACCTTGGCTCTGCTTCGGTCCCAGGTCGCGTCGCGATAAGCCCCCAGGTAACCAGCCGCGTCGAGCTCGCGCGCGTAGTCATCCATGAACCAAACCGATACCTGCTTGTCATCCTGCAGCGCCAGATGATCAATGCCCAAACTGAGGTAATAATCGCGGAATTCATCGTAGGGCAATGTTGCATCGGGGCGCGTTTGCTCATAAGGCACTGGCTTGTAGTGGCATTTGCCGATATGCGCGCTGTGATAACCCGCGCCGCGCAGCAGTGAGTAGATATTCGGCATGTCAGGGTCCAGCGGGATATCGCGGAAGTTGCTGTAGGAGCCGTTCCGGTGGGGGTAGAGGCCGGTCGCCAGCGAGCAGCGGCTCGGCAAGCACCAGGGGCTGTTTGTATAGGCGCGTTGGAAACGCGTCCCGCCCGCCGCCAGCGCATCCAGGTTCGGCGTCTTGATCACGCGATTGCCATAGCAGCCAAGCGCATCCGCCCGCAGCTCGTCACAGGTGATGAGGATGATAGGCGGTCTGCTTTCCGGCACTGGCGCTAGCCCTTCGACCCTGTGAAGACGACGCCTTGAATGAAGTAACGCTGCATAAAGAAGAACAGGATGACAATGGGCACGACCACGAAGACCGATGCCGCCATCAACAGATGCGTCTGCGAATAATACTGCTCATTAAAAAGGCGCAGGCCCAGCGCCAGCGTATACTTCGCCCGATCGGTCAAATAAATCATGGGCAGCAGGAAGGAATTCCAGTTGTTCTGTATGATGTAAATCGCGACCACGGCGAAGACCGGCTTGGCGTTCGGCACGATAATGCGCCAGAACAGACCAACGAAGCTGCAGCCGTCGATGCGCGCCGAATCAATGAGATCTTGACCCATCGTCATGAAAAACTGCCGAAACAGAAATACAAAGAAAGCGTTCTCGGCGAAGAAGCCAGGCACCAGCAAGGGCGCGAAAGAACCGACCCAACCCAGCTTGGCAAACAGAATATATCGGGGAATCAGCGTGACTTCGGTGGGGATCATCAAGGTGAGCAACACGATGAAAAAGAGCGTGTTACGCCCGCGCCAGCGCAATTTGGCGAAGGCGAAACCGGCAAGGGAACAGCTCAAGGTCAGGCCGGCGATGCGCCCCACCGCCAACAGTATCGTGTTGATGAAAAAGACATCAAAGGGCATGGCCGTCAGCGCATCGGGGTAATTCTCCCAGGCGAAGGGATCGGGGATGAACTCCGGCGGGAAGGTATAAACATCGCCGGCCGTCTTCAGCGAGGTCGACAGGACGTAAATGAAGGGCATCAGAAACATGACCGAGCCGGCCAGGAGAATGATGTGAGCCAAAACCTTGACCCAGTCAATGCCCGCCGCCCGGGACCCCTTTCGCTTGGCATGGAGCGGCTGCCCTGCCGCCGTCATAGCGCCTTCACTCATTCCTGACTTCACCTTCATAAAAGACCCAGGCGGCGGAAAAACGGAATATCAGCAGCGTCAAAATAGCGATGTACATGAAGAGCACCCAGGACAAAGCTGAGGCGTAACCCATGCGGAAAAATTCAAATGCGTTGCGGAAGAGATGCAACAGGTAGAAGAGCGTGGCGTTTTGCGGCCCGCCCTGCGTCATGATGAAGGGCTGGGCGAAGACTTGAAAGGCGGCGATCAACCCGACGACCAGTTGAAAGAGGATCACGGGCGAAATCATGGGCAAGGTGACATAGAGGAATTGCGCCCAGCGGCCGGCGCCATCGACCTTGGCCGCTTCATACAAATCAGTGGGAATGCCCTGCAAGCCGGCCAGATAAATCAGCATGCCCGCGCCGACGCCCCAAAGGCTCATCAATATCAGCGCCGGCAGCGCCCATTCCGGCTCGGAGAGCCAGCCGGGCCCATAAACGCCGAAGAGCGACAAGAACCAGTTGACCAATCCCCAGTCGCGCGAAAGGATCCAACGCCACATCACCGCCACCGATACGATGGGCAGCACGGCCGGCAGGTAGAATAATGTGCGATACAAGCCGATGAGCCGTATCTTTGTGTTCAGCAGAATCGCGATGAACAGCCCCACCACAATTTGCAGCGGCACGGCCACCAGGGCGTAAATGGTGGTCACCTTCAGCGATTGGAAAAATAGCGGATCGCTAAACATCGTCTCGTAGTTGGTGAGGCCCGCCCATTGCGGCGGATTGACGATATCCCAATGGGTGAAGGAGATCACCAGCGAGGCGAGGATTGGCCCGCCAGTGAACAAAAAGAAACCCAATATCCAGGGAAACACAAATATCCAGGCGTTCAGCGATTCCCAGAAGCTGAGGCGTTTGGGTTTGAAGACATTTTGGATTTGCATCAGGCAATCAACGGGCGACCTGATAGGCCGCCCCTAAATCGAATGTGCAACGAGTTGGACCCGGGGAGGGGTCGAAATCACTCAGCGCCCAGAATCGCGTTGACTTGGGCGGCAATTTCCGTGCCGACGGCTTCCGCCGACTTGTCGCCGCTGTAAAGCGCGTCCAGCTCGCTGTTGATCACAGTGCTGATCTCGGGCCACCGTGGGTGTTGCGGCCAGGTGCGCGCCCAGCCGTTCTCCATGATGTCGTTGAAGACCGTGTTGAGCCCAGTCCCGATGGCATTGCCGCAAGTGAAGTTCACATACCAGTCTTCCTGCACGACCGAACGGCGCGAGGGATAGGCGTAACCAGAGCTGATCTTCAATGTCTGACCACGGCTGCTATTGATGAACTTGAGCAACTCCCAGGCGGCGTCCCTGTCGGCTGTATCCGACGACATGACCGTCGGCCCAACGTTGGTGCGCCCCACGCGGACGGCGCCCGCCGGCGGCAGCGCGGCGTCAAAGCGGAATGGCGTGTTGCAGACCGCGCCCAGGAAGCCACGCGCAATCGTGAAGCTGGCCATGCGTCCGGAAGTGAATAGCGCGCCTTCGCTCTGGTCCGCCAAGTCCGACGCGGATGGCGCGCACTCGTGTTCAATAACCAGGCTCTGCGCAAAACGCAAGCCTTCGATCGCTTCCGGCTCGCCCATCAGACACGCGGTGCCTTCTTCGTTCAGCACATCGCCGCCCGCTTGCCAGATCCAATCGATCCAGGCGCCGCGACCGCCGCCGATGACGCGCGCGCGCCCGCGATCATCGCGGTCAGTTAACGCGATGGCTTGTTCCAGATACTCGTCCCAGGTCAAACCATGTGGATGATCAATGCCCGCTTCGTCATAGATATCGGCATTGAACCAGGTGGCGTAGGGCGCGCCATCACGCGGCAAACCCCAAAGCTGGTCCTGCCAGCGGAGCGCCGCGATATGACCCGGATAATTGTCTTCCAGGTCGACATCCGGGTTCGCGTCTACATAGCTGTCGATCGGCACCAGGACACCGCGAGCGGCAAATCCGACGGTGAAGCCGTCCATGACAAAGAAGACGTCGGGGCCTGTGCCGGCCGCCAACTGGGCTTGGAGCAGCTGCAAATACTGCGGTCCATAGCCACCGCCGACGGCGAGATAATTGGCCTGGATCGCGTCGTTCTCTTCGTTGAAGGCCTCCCAAACCGGCTCCCAGGCGGCGTCTTCCACGGCGCCGCCGGGCGTGGCGTATGTCACTTGGGCCACATCCTGCGCGGCGGCCAGGGGCAGAGAAGTGAGCAAGCCGCCCATGCCCGCGACCGTGCCCGATGCGGCGACGCCCTTCAAGAAATCTCTACGACTTAACTTCGACATGAGACTGTTCCTTTCTATATCACTAAGTGAGAATAGATGCGCCCCGCTCTACTGCGGCGGCTGCGCACACAATTGCAGATTATAGCGCAAAGCGGAGGACTTGGCGGGAAACTTGCCAAAATGCGGACTGTAAGCATCGGGGATATATTCCCTTTATCGAACACAGCATAGGTTTTTTTCACCACAGAGAACACAGAGAGCACAAAGGTTTTTCTTCGCGGCGGAGTGCTCATGTCGCCGTAATTTGCCACTTCGCCTAGTTGTCTGCCAAGAGGCGGTCGGGACTCCAGATTTGCTCGCAGATTTGGCGGTAGAGTTCTTGGCGCTCCAGCAGGTCGGCTTTCTTGAACTGCTCGTGTGGCTTGAAGGGGAGGCCGCTAATCTCGCGGAATCGTTTGAAACTGGGCTCATTGAGGTATTTCGCTTCATTGAGCGAAGCCGCCAAGAGATTCTGCTGAACATATTTCTTCATTTTGTGCTCATAGGGTTTATCACTCAAACTTCTGTTGACCGATCTCGGCAGGAGAAGCAACCCCCCGAACAGATTGCGCTCGCGGTGAAAGTCATCTTCGCTGGCGAAATCGTTTCTATGCTCTGGGTAGCTGTTGGCTGACCAGATGTGCTCAATATCGAATGATTCATTTTTTGCGCGCGCGTAGGTATCGAAATCTGTGTTGATCCCTGATCGCTTATCAATCCACGCCGTCATGCGCGCGAGCAGATACTTGATAGAACGGCCGGTGAAGCTGTTCAAGGTGTATGGCTGCCCCCACTGCCCTTCACCTGTTATCCCAGCGAAGGTATCGCCCATCTTCGCTAATTCGTCAATGAGACACTCCCGCAAAGCGGCGACGTCTTTGTCGCGTATGCGTTTCGCCAGGTTAAACATGCCGTATGCCAGCGTGCTGTAGCCATTGCGTCGGAAGTTCACCATGCGCCGCGCAAGAAAGATGTCGGCGAATGTCGTGACAAGGCGGATTTTCTCCCGCGCCGATTCCTTATCATCTTCCAGCGTCAACGGCGCCAGCGCAAGCAAGTACTGCAAAGAGAAGCTGTTGTACATGTTGTAATAGAGTTCCTCGCGGCCGGGGGTGAAGTTCCAAGCCGCGCGGTGCATGGCGATATAATGCTTGGAGTAATAGCCGAACTGGCGCGTGATGAAATCGTAAAAGTCGTCAGAGCCGTTCAGCCCAAGGCGCGCGCGATTGTCGCGCACCCAGCGGTGGAACTTGTCGATATTTTCGAAGTCGCGGTTGGTCGCGCCTTTCTTGCGGTCGCGGATCGTCTCGGCATATTTGGCTCTTAGCCACAGCTTGAGGAAGACTTCGTCTTCGCCATGCCACAGTTGGTTCAGATCTCCTGTCAGCCGGCGCCAGTCGCTGTTCGCGCTTGCCTTCCGTTTGTGCATCGACTGCGCATCAGTCTCGTTGATATGCGCTAGCAGATAACCTTTCAGCATGTCGGCCTGGCTCAAGTTTACGCCGCGATCATTCATTGTCTCGAATATCGTAAAGGCGTCATCATCGGTCTGCGCTTCGATTTCCACTAGGTTGACATTCTCGATGAGCCAGTCAACGAAAATGGGAAGGGCCTTCCCTTTCAGCGTATCAGGGAAGAGCTCTTCAATGTCGCCGTAACATTCGATGAGATTGTTTACGGACGCATCATTGCTTTCGATTGCGCCAGCGCCTTTTCCGCTAAAGAGCGCATCCATGCAATCACGTCGTTCGGGGATATCCAGATTGAAAGCTTTCACGCCGTACTTGGTTGAGAACACCAATGGGCGAACCTGCATGACATCATCAATATCTTCAAGCTCATGCTGCAAATGAATGAGCAAAAGCGTAAGTGTAGTCAGCCTCTGCTGCCCATCAACGACGTAGCGCATGCCGCTTTCGACGATAGTGATGATACTGCCGAGAAAGTAATGCCGATACTTGCTCACCTCGGTCCGCTCATGCGATTCATCATAGCAGGCTAGAAATCTGCCCTCGAAGTCATTGAGCAGTTCTTCAATGTTACGCCGTGTCCAAACATACTCGCGCTGATAGAAGTCAATTCCATATTTGACTCCGGATAGCAGTTCACGAACGGACTTGGTCTGCGCTTGAACTTTCCTCATTTATCCCTCTCTGCGTGCGACAAATCGGACGTCTCAGCGAGACGCCCCTACATTATCTCTGTGCCCTCCGTGCCTCTGTGGTGAATTCCCCCTAATCCTCCAGCGTGCTCAAATCCCCCAGCGGCTGACCCAGGGCCTGCGCCTTCAGCACGCGCCGCATGATCTTGCCACTGCGCGTCTTGGGCAGGTTGTCCACAAACTCGATCTGCGCCGGCACCGCGATCGGCCCCACCTCATGTCGCACGTGCGCTTTGAGCTCCGCCTCGAGCGCGTCCGAGCCATCGACGCCTTCCACCAGAATGCAATAAGCGAAGATCTTGTTGCCCCGCAGCTCGTCCGGCACGCCGATCACGGCTGACTCGGCCACCGCGCTGTGGCTGACCAGGCCCGATTCGACCTCCGCCGTGCCCAGTCGATAACCGCTGACTTTCAGCACATCGTCATTGCGGCCGATGACCCAGAGGTAACCGTCGTCATCGCGGCGCGCGGTATCGCCGGCCAGATACCAGCCCTTGTCGCGGTACTTCTGCCAGTATTGGCTGATGAAGCGCTCGTCATCGCCGTAGACGGTGCGGATCATGCTGGGCCAGGGGCTCTTGATGACCAGGTTGCCGTCTTCATTGGCGCCGACCGGTTCGCCATCGTCATCGACGATATCGACTTCAATGCCGGGGAAGGGACGGGTGGCGCTGCCCGGCTTCAAGGCGACCGACGGCAATGGCGTGATCATGAAACCGCCCGTCTCCGTCTGCCACCAGGTATCGATGATCGGGCAACGCTCTCCCCCGATGACGCGGTGATACCAGCGCCAGGCTTCCGGATTGATCGGCTCGCCCACCGAACCCAGCAGGCGCAGGCCGCTTAGGTCGTGCCGCGCGGGCCAGGCTTCGCCGAAGCGCATCAAACCGCGGATGGCGGTCGGCGCCGTGTACAGGATCGTCACGCCATATTCGGCCACGATCTGCCACCAGCGGTCGGGGTAGGGGTAAGTCGGCGCGCCTTCGTAGATGATGCTCGTCGCGCCCAGGATCAGCGGGGCGTACACGATATAGCTGTGCCCGGTGATCCAGCCGGGATCAGCCGCGCACCACCAGCGGTCTTCTTCCTTGATGTCAAAAGCCCAGGACAGCGTGGTCGATGTATAAACCTGATAACCGCCATGCGTATGCAGAACGCCCTTGGGGCGTCCCGTTGTGCCGCTGGTGTAGAGGATGAAGAGCGGGTCTTCCGCATCCATCACTTCCGTCTCGGCCATCGGCCTCGCGATGGGCAGCGTCATCAGATCGTGATACCAGTAATCGCGCCCCTGCTCCATGCTGATGTCATGCCCCGTGCGCTTGACGACGATCACCGTCTCCACAACCGGCGAGCGCATCACCGCCTCGTCGACCGTGTCTTTGAGCGGGACGATCTTGCCGCGCAGCCAGGCGCCGTCGCAGGTGATCAAGACTTTGCTCTGGGCGTCTTCAATGCGGCTGGCCAGGGCCTGCTCCGAGAAGCCGCCATAAACGACGCTGTGCGCCGCGCCCACCTTGGCGCAAGCGAGCATGGCAATCGCGATTTCCGGCACGCGCCCCATATAGATGGTGACGCGGTCGCCCTTCTTGACGCCCATCGCGCGCAAGACGTTGGCGAACTTGTTGGTCTCTTGCCAGAGCCGCCAGTAGGACATGGTAATTTTTTCGCCGTCTTCACCCTCCCAGATGATGGCCAGCTTGTTGCGCCGCCAGGTCGTCACATGGCGATCAAGGGCGTTGAGGGCGATGTTGGTCTTGCCGCCGACGAACCACTTGTAGAAGGGTTTGTTGCTATCGTCGAGCACCTTGTCCCACTTCTGGTACCAATCCAACTTGTCGGCCTGGGTCGCCCAGAAGGCTTGCGGGTCTTGCCGCGCCAGGTTGTAGACCGCGTCATAATCCGGCTGGTTTGCCTTTTCCACGATGTCAGCCGCCGGGCGATACCATTCGCTGGTCGGGGGGGTAAAACCTTGTTCAGCCATCATTAGCTCCTTCAAGTCAGGCATTAGGGTCGCGCCCGATTCCTTTTCACGCCGCTATTATAGACGATAGGCCTCTCATCTCGAAACCCGCGCCTTGCTTCAAATTGATGACAGGACAGGGCAATCGCAGAATGGGTAGTGTATCGAATTCGGTTGAAATTCATTTTCACCACAAAGGAAAGAAGGACACAAAGAAATTGCATATAGTCTACGTTTCTCGGTGTCCTCGGTGGTAAAGTTTTTTTGTTTCCACCGAAAGGGATACACTTCCGCAGAATGAGTTGCTTGCAACATGCTATCGCCGCGATATAATTGCGAGAGTACGCTTATCATCGTTTTCTATTAGCAAGAGGGAGTAAAGATATGTCGGGCAAGCTTTCTCGGCGAGACTTTTTGAAGTACACCGGCATGGGCAGCGCCGCCGCCTTTGCCGCCACTTACGGCATGCCGCTCGGTACGGCGCTCGCGCAAGCGCCGCCAGGCGATACCGCCGGCCACCTGGTCATCTACAACTTCGGCGGAACCGAGCAGCAGCGCATGTTCGGCAACGCTATCGCCCGCTTCAACGAGCGTTACCCCAACGTCCTCGTTGAAGACCTCTACATTCCCTGGCCCGAAGGCTGGGGCCACTACATCACCAACCTGAAGCTGCGCGCCGCCAGCGGCCTGAAAACCGATATCATCGCCATCGCCATCGAAGGCACGCGCGAAACGATATTTGAAGACCTCGTCCTGCCGATGGACGACGCCATCGCGGCCGATGAAGAGCTGGCGGCGATCGTCGATGAGGTGGAGCCGGTGCTGCATAACGCGCTCAAAGGCGCGGACGGCCAGACTTACTACTTCACCCGCGAGTGGAACAATATGATCATCCACTACAATCCGGTGAAGTTTGAAGAAGCGGGCCTGGATCCGCCAGCGGTGGATTGGACCTGGGAAGACTTCCTGGAGACCGCATCCATCCTCACCACAGGTGAAGGCGGCGACAAACAATTCGGCTTCGCCATTCCTTTCTTTAACTTCGGTCTGACGCCCTGGTGGCACACCAACGATACATCAACCTTGACAGCGGATTGGTCGCAATCCAACCTGGACGACCCCAAGATGCTGGAATCGGTCAAGTTCGTGCACTCGCTGGTGCATGAGCATGGCGTCGCCCCGTCGGTCGAAGGCGTCAACCCTTACGAGCTCTTCCCGGCCGGCACAATCGCCATGACCGGCGCCGGGCGCTGGCCCTTCGACACTTACGTCACCACCGGCTACAAAGATGTCGATATCACGCCTTGGCCGCGCAACAGGAAGGGCACGACCGTCTTCGGTTCCGGCGGCTGGGCCGTCTCCAAGACGACCGAGAACGTCCCGCTGGCGCTCGAATTGATCAAGGATCTGGCCGCTTTCGAAACGGATCTGGAAGCGGTCGCCGTCGGCACATCCCTGCCCGCGCGCCGCAGCGCCACCGAGAACGAGCTCTTCAACAGCTTCCCGGCCAACGCCCACCGTTTCTTCGGCAGCCTGGAAGACATCAAGCCCGTGCCGTCGCCGGCGAACTTCGCCGAGGTCGAAAGTATCTTCATGCGGCACATGAGTCAGATCATGGCCAACTCCGTGACCGCCGAGCAGGGTCTCGAAGCGGCTCATATCGAGTTGTCCGCCGCGATGGACAAGCTGGCTGAACGCCTGGCCGACGGATAGAGCAACCGACGAAATCGACCACAACACCCCCACCCCTTAGCCCTCCCCGGCGGTCAGTGTCGGCGGTCTGGTCTACGCGACCCATTGAGAGGGAGGGGCTTTCGTTGCATTATTGACGACAGTTGATGGCAGCCCCTTCCTTCTCATGGGGGAAGGGGCCGGGGATGGGGAAAGGTCGCGCTGAATTCGCGCGAACGACAGATTGAATATGCAAAAGAGCGGTCTCTTGCCCGAATTGACGCCCAAGCGCCGCGAGGCTTTCGTGGGCTACATGTTCATATTGCCTACTTATATCGGCTTCAGCATTTTCATACTCTATCCCCTGATCGAATCCGTGCGCATCAGTTTTCAGGAATTCAGCCTGTTGCGCGGCTCGACCTACGTCGGCCTGGAAAATTATGTCCAGATGTTCGCCGATGCCCGCCTGCGGATCGCCTATATCAATACCATCATCTTCACCCTCTTCGCCGTCTTCTTCAACGCCGGCATCGGTTTGATCCTGGCCGTTATGCTCAACCGGCGTCTGCCCATATTGATGCGCAACCTGTATCGCTCGGTCTTTTTCTTCCCCGTGCTCATCGCGCATACCTACATCGCGGTCATCTGGCGCTTCCTCTATCAGCAGGATACCGGCGTCATCAATTATTACCTCGGCGTTTTTGGCGTCGAGCCGATACCCTGGCTGAGCAACGCGCATTGGGCGATGGCGGCCATCATCATCCTCGATGTCTGGAAGAATACCGGCTTCGCCATGCTGGTTTTCCTGGCCGGCTTGCAGAGCATCCCCAACGAATACTACGAAGCGGCGCAGCTCGACGGCGCCAACGAACGCCAGCTCTTCTTCCGCATCACCATTCCCTTGCTAAGCCCGACCATTTTCTTCATCCTCGTCATTTTCATGATCGGCGCGCTGCAAGTCTTCGATACGATCATCGTGCTCACCCAAGGCGGCCCCGGCGACGCCACCAGAAGCGTCGTGCTCTACGTATACGAAATCGCATTCCGAACCTTCAATATGGGTTACGCCGCCGCCGTATCCATGACCCTCTTCGCCATCATCCTGATATTGACCGCCCTGCAATTCTGGATCAGCCGCCGCTGGGTTCATTACGAATAGGTGGACTGAACTATGGCACAGACGCAAGCGCCCGCCTTCAAGCAAGCGAAGCCATCGCCGGCAAAAGGCAGGAAACCTGTCAATATCGGCGATATCTTCTCTTACGCGATTCTGACCATCGCCGCCATCCTGGTCTTGATGCCGCTGGCTTGGATGTTTTCCACCTCCCTGCGCCCGACGCACGAAAGCTTCCAACTGCCGCCCGCCTGGTTGCCGACAAAATTCAGCTGGGAGAATTATGTCGCGCCTTTTGAATCGAGCGTGCCTTTTGTTGACCTCTTCATCAACAGCATGCGCATCACCGTGGCGGTCACAGTCGGCCAGCTTGTCACCTGCTCGCTCGCCGGTTACGCCTTCGCCCGCTTGCGCTTTCCGGGGCGCGACCTGCTCTTCCTGCTATTGCTTGGCTCGCTGATGGTGCCATTTCAGGTGACAATCATTCCTATTTTCCTGCTGATGCGCGATCTGAACTTGATTGACAACCCGCTGGCGATCATTTTGCCCGGGCTCATCAGCGCATTCGGCGTCTTCCTGATGCGGCAGTTTTTCAAGCAGATGCCGCAGGAACTCTTCGACGCGGCCCGCGTCGACGGCGCCGGTCATGTCCGCTCCTTCTTCCAAATCGCCCTGCCGCTGGCGGGCCCGGCGATGGCCACACTCGGCATCATCACCTTCAACGCGACCTGGAACGCTTATTTTCTGCCGCTGGTTTTCCTGAATTCATGGCACAAGATGACCCTGCCCCAAGGCATCGCCCTCTTGACCGGCTACATGGGCTCGGGCAATCCATCAGTGGTCATGGCGGCCGTCACCATGGCGATCCTGCCGGTGCTTTTCGTTTTCCTCGCGGCCCAGCGCTGGATCATCGAGGCATTGACGCGCAGCGGATTGAAAGGCTAAGAAAATCGCTTCATTCACAATAGAGGTCTGGACGAAATGACAGAACTGAACGGCGCTGACTATCCCTCGTTAGTTAAGTACGATCAAGATCATCTGCGCCAGATCGGCCTGCCACTCGGCGGCATCGGCGCCGGCGTCGTCTCATTGGGCGGGCGCGGCAACCTGCATGACTGGGAGATCGTCAACCGCCCAGCCAAGGGCTTCGATTTGCAGCAGACATTCTTCTGCCTGTACACGCGGTCGGCTGACGGGACCAAGACGGCTCACGCGCTTGAGGGGGTCATTCCACCGGCGGATTATGAGGGCGCGCGCGGCGCCACCATGCCTAATCACGGCCTGCCCCGCTTCCGGCAGTGCAGCTTTGAAGCGGCTTACCCCTTTGGCCAGGTCACGCTCAGCGACGAAGACGTCCCGCTCAACATCAAGCTGCAAGCCTTTAACCCTTTGATCCCGGCGGACAGCGACAACAGCGGCATCCCGGTCGCCATTTTGCGCTACAGCTTGATCAATGACAGCGACGCCGACATCGAAGCGGCTGTCTGTGGCAACCTGCAGAACTTCATCGGCGCCGACGGCACGAGCGGCCAAGCCAAGGACAATCACAACAGCTATCGCGAGGCGGACGGGCTGGCCGGCATCCTCATGGCCTCAGCCGGCGTCGACGCCGACGCGCCGCAATGGGGCACGCTCGCCTTGACAACACCTCGCCCGCGCGGAAGTCAAGCTTCCCCCCATCCCGATGGGGGGACTGAGGGGGGTGTCGTTCCCCATCCCGATGGGGGGACTGAGGGGGGTGTCGTTCCCCATCCCGATGGGGAGGATGGCATCACCCATCGCACCGCTTGGGCTAATTACAGCTGGGGAGACTCCCTGCTTGATTTCTGGGACGACTTCAGCGAAGACGGGCGGCTGGAAGAACGAGAACGCGACAACAAGGACGACCCGACCGGCTCACTTTGCGTCTCCCTGCGCGTCCCGGCAAATGGCGCCGCATCGGTGACATTCTTCCTCAGCTGGCATTTCCCCAATCGCACAACCTGGAAAGAAGCCGGCGTCAATCACCCGCAAAGCCCGATTCAAACCGGTGCGCGCATCGGCAATTATTACGCGACGCAATACGCCGATGCCTGGGAAGCGGCCGCCTATACCGCCAAGAATCTCAACTGGCTGGAGGCGGATACCAAGGCCTTTGTGAACGGCGTCTGCGAGAGCGACCTGCCGGCCGTGGTCAAGGAAGCCGCCCTCTTCAACCTGAGCACGCTGCGCTCGCAGACGGTTTTCCGCACGCCGGACGGCTTCATGTTCGGCTGGGAAGGCTGTGACGATACAGCGGGCTGCTGCTTCGGTTCCTGCACACATGTATGGAATTATGAGCAAGCCACCGGCTTCCTCTTTGGGGACCTGGCGCTGGGCATGCGCGAGGTCGAATTCAACTATGCCACGCGCGGCGACGGCGGCATGAGCTTTCGCGTCGACCTGCCGCTGGAACATGCGCAATCCTGGTCGCTGGCGGCCGCCGACGGGCAGATGGGCTGCATCATGAAGCTCTACCGCGATTGGCAGCTCTCCGGCGATAGCGAGGGGCTGCGGCGGATCTGGCCCAACGCGCGCAAAGCGCTGGAATTCTGTTGGCTGCCCGGCGGCTGGGACGCCGATAAAGACGGCGTCATGGAAGGCTGCCAGCACAATACGATGGATGTCGAGTATTATGGCCCGAACCCGCAGATGGGCATCTGGTATCTGGGCGCCTTGCGAGCGATGGAAGAGATGGCGCGCCACCTGGACGACGGCGATTTCGCCGCTGACTGCCGCCGTCTCTATGAACAAGGCAGCGCCTGGATCGACGCCAATCTCTTCAACGGCGATTATTATGAGCACGAGATTCGCCCGGCCTCAGGCGTCGATGCCGTGCTCGGCATGTTGATGAGCACGATGGGCGCCGCCGACCCGAGCGAGCCCGTTCTCCAACTGGGCGCCGGCTGCCTGGTTGATCAACTGGTCGGGCAATTCCTGGCCCACGTCTGCGGCCTCGGCTATCTCTTGGACGAAAATAATGTCAAGCAGACCCTGGGCAGCATCATGCGCTTCAACTTCAAGGAAAATATGTACGGTCATTTCAACCACATGCGCTCCTACGTGCTCAACGATGAATCAGCCCTGCTGATGGCCACCTATCCGCGCGGGGACAGGCCGGCCCGGCCCTTCCCCTACTATAACGAGGTGATGACCGGCTTCGAATACACCGCCGCCGTCGGCATGCTCTACGAAGGCGATATCGACAACGGGCTGAAGTGCATCAGCGCCATACGCGACCGCTACGATGGCAAACGTCGCAACCCCTTCGACGAAGCCGAATGCGGCCACCACTATGCGCGCGCGATGGCGAGCTGGGCGGCCATCCTGGCGCTGACGGGTTTCCACTTCTCCGCCGTCGACCGGAGGATCCGCTTTGCCGCGCCCAGCGAAAGCCGCCAACACTTTTGGTCAAGCGGCTATGCTTGGGGAACTTGCGCGCTCAGCCCGACCGACGATGGCGGTTGCGATGTGGCCTTTTCTGTTGCGGGCGGCGAAATCAGCTTCCGCGAATTCGCCTTGACTGGCTTGGGCGCGGTCTCATTTGCGCAGGGGCGGACCCTCAAAAAGGGCGACGCGCTTCAATTCCAAGTGAGCGCATAAAGGACGCGCAGTTCTCCGCGCTCTCTGCGTTCTCTTATTTATGAACCTGCCAAATTTCATCTGCAATCATTGCGATATTTGTAGGGGCGACTTATCAAGTCGCCCGAAAGCGCATCCTTTAGCTGCGACGGGCGACCAGGTTGGTCGCCCTTACACGTTCTCGCTGTGCAGAGTTCATTATTTTGTGCGAGCCGAATTGTGACTCGCGCGGGGTTGCGGTGACATGAGCAAATACGGAGGTCGCCCCCGATGCTGATCATCGCCAGCAGCAACGGCGCCATTGGCATTGACCGGGCGCTGCAAACCTTGAAAGCGGGCGGCAGCGCGCTCGACGCCGTCGAAATCGGCATCCGCGCGGTCGAAGCCAATCCCGCAGAACACAGCGTCGGTTACAACGGCTACCCAAATATCATGGGCGAGCTCGAGCTAGACGCCAGCATCATGGACGGCAGCGCGCTCAACTCCGGCGCGGTCGCGTTGCTGCGCGGCTTCCCCTACGCCATTTCCGTCGCCCGCCAGGTCATGGAGCGAAAGCTGCCGCATGTGCTGCTGGCTGGCGCCGGCGCTGAGCGTTTCGCCCGCGAGGTCGGCGCGGAAGCCTGGGATGAAATGCTGACGGAGGAAATCAGGGCGGTATGGCGTGAACGCCTGGCGGCTGTAGGGGCTACGCAGTCGGCCGCCCGCCGGTCCGACGACATCCCTGAGTTGACCGACGAGTCGCCCATGCTCGATCTGGTCAAGCTGGCCACCGATCCGGAGCGCGTCGCGGGCACGGTCAACTTCATCGCCATCGACAGCGCCGGCGACATCGCCTCGGGCGTTAGCACCAGCGGCTGGGCCTGGAAGTATCCGGGGCGCATTGGCGATTCGCCCATCATCGGCGCCGGCAATTACGCCGACAACCGCTACGGCGCCTGCTGCTGCACCGGCATGGGCGAAATGGCGATCCGCGCCGGCACCGCGCGCAGCCTCGTGCTCTACCTCAAGATGGGCATGCCCCTCGCTGAAGCGGCGCGCCAGGCCATGCTCGATCTGCGTGATTTGGGCGGCGATTATATCGGCGGCATGAACCTGATCGCGCTCGACAGCGCTGGCGAACATGTCGGCCTGACTTCCCGCGCGGGCGGCAGCTACATCGTGCAGCATGTTGACATGGAGACGCATCAAATGCTGGAGCGGGAAGTCGTCGCAATTCCGGCGCGCTGGGGCGGGAATGATGGCCCAGGTATGCTCGAATCGACCGCCTTCAAGAATTTGAAAGGCAGACCAAGTAGCGGCTAAGGCTCAAGGTCATCAAGCATTAGAATCGAAAGCTCACTTATGCGCTTCATGTCGCTGTCATTGGTGAGCATGGCATCGCAATGGGTAGCGATTGCCGTGGCGACATGAAGTGAGTCCGGTGTGCCCAGACCGTATCGCGCGCGAGTCTCCGCTGCTGTAACAGCAATTTCAGGTGTAACGGCAACGAGCTCATAGTCATCGCCTGCGATTAGAATCTCTTGATATGCGCGGATGAGGCGCTGATCTCCCTCTCTAAACGGCATCACAAGGACCTCAGCCAATGTGAGTACAGAACTGTACGCAACCAGATCGGTCTCATCAATAGTTCTTACGATTTTGCGCATCATTTCCACGTAAGCTGAGTTCTCTTCCACATAATAGATGAGCGGCGCAGTATCTACATACAGCCGTTGTACTACCAAAAGTTCTGTTTCTATGCGCTTCAAAGCCGCTTATCCTACTTGCCGCGCAATTCGTTGATGTATTCTTGCGCATCAACGCCTTCCCAGATTTCTTTACCCAAACCCTGAAGTTCTGATAAGCTGCGCTTCGGCTTTGACGGCTGGCTGGCCAAATGGTCGACCAGCAGCTTGATCAACTCTATCTGCTGCGGCTGATCGAGCTTCTTCGCTTTCTCCAGCAGTTCGTATACTGTCACGATCCCATTCTCCGTCCCTCGCTGCCACTATTCTACCATCTGCAACGCCGTCAATTCCACATCGCCTGCGCCAGCCTCTCCAAATTCGTTGCAGCGGCGAATATACGCTACAATACCCGCCAATTCCTAATGCAGCAGGAGGGACGATGAGCGATCGACCCACTGTAATTGCCATTTTCGGCGTAACCGGCGACTTGGCGCGCCGCAAGCTCATCCCCGCGCTTTACAGCAACTTCATCAAGGGCCGTACGCCCGAGCCGCTGCGGATCGTCGGCGTCGGCCGGCGCGATTGGACCGACGCCACCCTCATCGACCACGCGCATCAGTCACTGAAGAATTACGCCGCGCCGATATATGACGAGCGGTCCTGGGACTGCTTCCGTCAAGCGCTGTCCTACAGCAAAGTGAACCTGCCGCAGCCGGAAACCTACCCCAACCTCAAAGACGACCTGGATGCGCTGGACAAGGGAAACAGCAACCGTCTCTATTATCTGTCGATCGCGCCAGAGTTTTACCAGGATGTCATCTGCAACCTGGGCGCGCTGGGGATGGCGCGCGAAAACGGGGGCTGGCGCCGCGCCGTCATCGAGAAACCCTTCGGCTACAACCTGGAGACCGCGCAATCGCTGAATCGGACTGTGCACTCAGTCTTCAACGAATCGCAAGTCTATCGGATCGATCACTACCTGGGCAAGGAAACAGCCCAGAACATCCTTTTCATGCGCTTCGCCAACACGATATTTGAGCCGATCTGGAACCGCAGCCATATCAGCAATGTCCAGGTCACTGTCGCCGAGACGGTCGATGTGGGAACGCGCGCCGGCTACTATGACAGTTCCGGCGTGATGCGCGATATGGTGCAGAATCACCTGCTGCAGCTGCTCTCGCTGATTGCCATGGAGCCGCCGTCGGCATTCGACGCCGATGCCCTGCGCAACGAAAAGGTCAAGGTCTTGCAAGCCGCGCGCGCCGTCAAGCTCGAAGATACGGTGCGCGGTCAGTACGATGGCTACCGCCGGGCCGAGGGCGTCGCGCCCGATTCCGCAACGCCGACCTTCGCCGCGCTCAAGCTCTTCATTGACAATTGGCGCTGGAAGGACATCCCCTTTTATCTGCGCTCGGGCAAGGCGATGCGCCAGAAAACCACCCAGGTCAATATCCAGTTCAAACGGCCGCCGAACAGCATCTTCGAGCTCACCGAAAGCGGCGATTATTCGCGCAATATGCTCTCGATCTGCATTCAGCCCGACGAGGGCATTCACCTCACCATTGAAGCGAAAATCCCTGACCAGCAGATCGCCAAGTCCGTCGATATGGAATTGCACTACGAAAACGCCTTCGTGGCGGAAGACCTGCCCGATGCCTACGAGCGTCTCTTGCTGGATGCGATCAATGGCGACGCCGCCCTCTTCATCCGCGGCGATGAGATCGAGAGCGCCTGGAAAATCGTCGACCCCGTCATCGACGGCTGGGCTTGCGATCCAGCCGCGCCGCCCATGCACAGCTACCGCCAAGGCTCATGGGGCCCCGCGGCCGCTGACGAATTGCTCGAGCGCGAGGAGCATATCTGGCGGCTCAGCTGTTTGCATTAGAACAACTCTCCAACTGTCGACATGTAAGGGTGGCTTGGTAGTCTGTGCTGGTTGACTGCCCGCAACGTAAACAGGGGCGACTCGGCGAATCATCCTAAAGCGCGCTATCGCAAGAAAGGGCGTCTCAGCGCCGCGCGTAGACACTGCGGGTCAAACGCCCCTACAAACCTCTGTTGTAGCGCGCTCGTTATTTTGCGTGAGCCAAGTCGTGACCGGCGAGGGGTGGTTGCGCAATTTGCGCGATTCTCGACATTGGGCGGTTCTTCAACAGCTTCCGGTCGATCGCCAAGGTTAGCTGACGCTAACATTACTCCAGCCAGGGATCGGCCTTTACGAGCTGCATGACGTAGAAGAGAGCGCCGGCCGGGTCCGCCACAACAGACCAGCGCGCCCCGTCGGGGTCGACTTGCAGCGGGATTTCGATCGCGCCGCCGAGGGCTTTGACGCGATTCATGGCGGCGCCGGCATCGGCGACGTGGAAATGCGGCAGCCAGATCGGCTCGACGTCCGTCAGTTCAAGCATGCCGCCGTTGAAGCGCCCGCGATTGAAGATACGTGTGAAGACGCCATCCAACTCGTATTCCCAGCCGAAGAGGGCATGGTAGAAAACTTTCGCCCGGGCGACATCGGGCGTCCAAAGCTCATTCAAGCTCATCGCGCCGACCGTGTTGACTATCTCGGCGCCGATCGTGTCATAGGGCTGCCACAAATTGAGCCGGGCCCCGGTTGGATCCTGAATATGCAGCATGCGCCCGCTATCGAAGACATCCTCCGGACCATAGATGACCTCGCCGCCATTGGCACGCAGCACATCAACCAGGGCATCCACATCATCCACAGTGACAAAGTTGTTCCATTGAGAGGGGACGCCCGCCCCCAACTGATCCGGCGCCATGCCGCTCAAAGCCGCGCAGTCATGACCCGCCAGATTAAAAATGGTGTAGGTCATGCCGCCGCCGAGGGGGAACTCCGTCACCCCCCAGCCGAAAAGCGCCATATAAAAGGCTTTGGCCGCGTCCGGCTCGCTCGAGCTGTTATCGGCCCAGCTGAAGGTCCCGTGCGGATACTTTGTCACTGTGTACATTCGAGACGCTTCCTGAAAGCGCGCCAAACCCCAGCCCCGGCCCCTCAGCCGACAAGTCAGGGAGGGGAGCAAACGCAAAGTTAACGGGGCGTTTTCCGTCAAATTACGTTATACTGATCGGTCTCGGCCTATTCTTCCCAGGGATCCGCCTTGACGAGCTGCATGATATAGAAGACGGCGCCGGCCGGATCTTCGACGACGGTGAACCAGCCGGTATCGGGCGCTTCCATCTTCTGTGTGACGACGCGCCCGCCCAACTCCTCGACCCGTTTCATCGCCGCGTCGATATCCGCGACATGGAAATAGGGCATCCACATGGGCGGCATCTCGCCGAAGTTCTCGTCCATCTCGATCATGCCGCCATTGTTGCGGCCGCGATTGCTGATGTGGATGTAATGCTCATCGCCGTAATATTCCCAGCCCAGTAGTTTGCTGTAGAAGGCTTTGGCGGCCTCGGCGTCACGCGTGAGCAGCTCATTCCAGCACATGGCGCCGACCGTGTTGACAATGCCCGCGCCGATGTGGTCGCGCGCCTGCCACAAGCCCAGCGCCGCGCCCTCCGGATCCATCAAGAAAGCCATGCGTCCGCTGTCGAAGACATCCGTGGGTCCATAGATGATCTGGCCGCCATTCGCCGTGACCTGCGGCAGCAGCG
This sequence comes from Chloroflexota bacterium, assembly GCA_028875245.1. GTDB lineage: Bacteria > Chloroflexota > Anaerolineae > Aggregatilineales > Phototrophicaceae > UBA6055. The sequence continues at coordinate 84,374 of JAPPEU010000019.1, read as the reverse complement.
CATCGACGTCATCGACAGCCACATAGCATGACCAGTGCGAAGGGATGTTCTGCTCGAGCGCCTCCGGCGTCGCGTCGCTCAGCGCGGCGACGTGCTGGCCCTGGTGCTGGAACATCGTGTAGGTCATGCCTTCGCCGATGGGGATATCGATCTTGCCCCAGCCGAAGAGATCCATGTAAAACTGCCTGGCTGCCTCCGAATTTGTCGAGCTGGAATCGGCCCAATTAAATGTGCCATGAGGATACTTCGTTACCGTGTACATATTTTGTCTCCTGATAATCTGACGGCGCGATGCTAGACTCACAATTGCGAATTCTCTGTCCCGGCTGCGGGCGAGACACCGGCTCGCCCCTGCAAAGATTAAGTTTTGCGGTGGCGCCAGCTATTCTTCCCAAGGGTCGATTTTGAAGGGCTGCAAAATATAAAAGTGCGCGCAGGCCGGGTCTGTCGCCAGCGCCCAATAACCCGTGCCCGGCACTTCATGCGGTCCTGTATGCACAGCCCCGCCCAACTCATTGACCCGCGCGATGCCCGCCTTGATGTCGCCGATGTTGAAATAGGGCATCCAGCAGACCGGCGTATCGCCAAAGCTGTCATCCATTTGCATGATGCCACCGTTGCCGCGGCCCTGGTTGCGGATGTCGATGTAATGCTCATGGTCATGGAACTCCCAGCCGAAGACGGCGGCGTAGAAGGCTTTGGCGGCCTCGGCGTCGCGCGTGAGCAGCTCGTTCCAGCACATGGCGCCGACCGTGTTGACAATGCCCGCGCCGATGTGATTGCGCGCCTGCCACAAGCCCAGCGCCGCTCCTTCGGGATCCAGCAAGAAAGCCATGCGTCCGCTGTCGAAGACATCCATCGGCCCGTACACGATCTGGCCGCCATTCGCCGTGACCTGCGGCAGCAGCGCATCGACGTCATCGACAGCCACATAGCATGACCAGTGCGAGGGGATGTTCTGCGCGAGCGCCGCCGGCGTCGCATGGCTCAGCGCGGCCACATGCTGGCCCTGGTGCTGGAACATGGTGTAGGTCATGCCTTCGCCGATGGGGATATCGATCTTTCCCCAACCGAAGAGATCCATATAAAACTGCCCGGCGGCCGCCGAGTCGGTTGAAGAGTTATCCGCCCAGCTAAATGTACCGTGAGGATATTTGCTTACTGTGTACAAGTCGCTCTCCTGCCACGCGGGCGTCGCAATTGCTAGCTTTCGTAGGGGCGAGGCGGTGACTCGCCCTTTGGCGCCAACTTGGTCACGCCGACAAACCGCCCCCTACTCGCCCCAAGGCTCAGCCTGGATCAGCTGAATGATATAAAAGTGAGCGCCGGCCGGGTCAGCCATATAGGCGAAGTGCCCGGCGCCGGGCGCTTCCGTCTTCGGAATGATGATAGGCGCGCCCAATTCTGCCGCGCGCCCGATCGATTCGTCAATGTCGCCAACGGTGAAATAGGGCTGCCACATCGATGGCATCTCGCCGAAGCTCTCATCCATCTGCATCATGGCGCCATTGTTGCGGCCCCGATTCTGAATCATGATGTAGCCATTCTCGTCAGTGATGTATTCCCAGCCGAAGAGCGCGCTGTAAAAGGCTTTGGCGGCTTCCGCGTCCCGCGTGAGCAGCTCGTTCCAACACATGGCGCCGACCGTATTGACGATGCCCGCGCCGATATGATTCTTCGCCTGCCACAAGCCGAGCGCCGCGCCAGTCGGGTCCATAAATTGCAGCATGCGGCCGCTGTCGAATACGTCCATGGGACCAAACAAGATCGTCCCGCCATTCGCGGTGACGACTTCAGCAAGCGCATCCACATCGTCGACCGACACGTAGTTCGTCCAATGCGAAGGCATGCCCTGCGCCTGCATATCAGGCATCATCGCGGCGAAGCCGGCCGCATGCTCGCCTTGATTCTGAAACATGGTATAGAACATGTCTTCGCCGATCGGCATGTCCAGCGCGCCCCAGCCGAACAGATCCATATAAAAGGCTTTTGCTGCGTCGGCATTTGTTGATGTGTTATCCGCCCAGCTGAAGGTCCCCGCCGGGTACTTGCTCACCTTGTACATGTAGCTCGCTCCTATAGAAAATCTGTTCAATCACGTATGCTAAGCGCAAGCCGCTGACTTGTCAATGGCAGGGCGCTATTTCCGCAGCCCTCTGTTTGCGCCGCCGAAGCCGAGCTGGCCGATGATCAAGAAGACGGCTCAATGCGTTTTATCCAGTGAATGAGACCGAATGCGACCGGCGCCAGCATCAAAACGGCAATGGCAGCGAGCAGAGGAATCGTCCCCAGCGTCGAGAAACCCAGAGCGAAAATGACGATGGCGACCAGGAAAATCACCATTTGGCTCAGCCGGCGCAATTGCTCAAAACCCGTTTGCGGCGGTCGCAGCGAGCGGATCATCAGCGTGATGCCGACAAGCACCATGCCAATCGCGCAGACCAGCAGCCAGCGGACCTCAACCGGCAGTGGCTCGGTGGCCTGTTCGACGACATTCACGATAGCAGCCCCAACCATAGCGATGCCGGCCGTCACCGGTAAATGCGCGTAAGACCATAAATAAACCCACATCGTACCTCGACGCGGAATGCGATGAGATACAAAGTCAAAATACAGCCACCATGTGCCGAAGGCGATCGTCATGCCCAAGGCGCCAATGCCGCCTGCCCGCCAATGTAAGTCGTGGCGCCCCGCCAGCCCGTGAACAACGCCAACAATGACCTCGCCAAGCACAATGATCGTAAAAAGCCCAAAACGCTCCACCAATGACGCGGTCACCGTCATGCTCAATTCAATCTGCGTTTGCACGGCCGGAGTTTTGCGCCCCAAACGGAGGAGATATAGCGGCAGCACAACGGATATCAAGGTAGCGGCAATCCAGATGTAAAATCTGTGGGGCGGCTCAATAAAGACGGAGGCGACAAATAACAGCGTGGTGATGAGAAAGGCAAGCGCGTAGGGGCGCGACAAGGGCCGATGATCCGGATCATGGACGCCGGTGCGCCACCATAAAAAAGTTAGGCGATTATATCGCAAACTAAACAGCGGGAGGATGAAACTGGCGACAGGTAATCTCGTCTAAGGATTGACATACTTGAGAAACACTATAGACGATTTTATTAGCCGCCCGATCTCAAAACGGTTACAATCTTGACAAGTCTAATCCGAAAGGAGCTAGATATGCAAAACATTGGCGGCCCCGGCAAGAAGCTGTCTGACGTCGAAGTTAAGGAGTTCCTTGAAAGGCAAAGGTATAACACCAAGCAAGTTGTGCGCGAAGTATTCGAGGATGAAATCATGCCGCAACTTAATGAGCGCTTTGATGAGGTATTGAATGCGTCAGCTACAGCGCATAAAGAGATCATCAAACGCTTAGAGCGCCTCGAAAATCAGTAAAACTCGCGCTTGACAATCCCTGCGAAATCGTTTAGTATTGTTCATATATTAAGCGATAGGGATTAGCAATGGCACAGAACGCACCGGGCAAGCACTTCCGCAAGGGCATTACGTTGATGCAATTGTTTCAGCAATTCCCTGACGACAAGACCGCCGAGGCATGGTTTATCGAGAACCGATGGGGCGACAACATCCGTTGCGCCCATTGCGAAGGCGATAATGTCAGCGAATCCACGCATCCGCAAATGCCCTTTCATTGCCGCGATTGTCGCAAGCATTTCAGTGTCAAGACCAACTCATTCATGCACAGTTCCAAAGTCGGCTATCAAAAGTGGCTGATAGCGATTTACCTAATGACAACTGGCATCAAGGGCGTATCCAGCATGAAGTTGCACAGGGATATTGGCGTAACGCAGAAGACGGCTTGGCACATGGCGCACCGGATACGCGAAGCGTGGAACTTGGACAGCGAGCCATTCTATGGTGAAGTCGAGGTAGATGAAACCTATATCGGTGGCAAAGAGGGTAACAAGCACGCGCACAAGAAGTTGCACGCCGGACGTGGCACTGTCGGCAAGACGGCTGTAGTCGGTGTCCTAGGCCGCGACAGTGGCAATGTGCAAGCGCAGGTGGTAGAAGCGGTAGACCGCCCGACCTTGCACAGCATAATCGAAGACAACACGACCGAGAACGCTATCGTTTACACAGACGAAGCGCGGGCATATAAGGGCATGGCTCGCAAGCACAGGGCGGTTAGCCATTCAGTCGGCGAGTATGTTCGTCAGCAAGCGCACACAAACGGGCTGGAATCATTTTGGAGCCTGATGAAGCGCGGCTATCATGGCACTTACCACAAAATGAGCGATAAACACCTGCAAAGGTACGTGAATGAGTTTTCTGGGCGGCATAATGCGCGGAGCTTGGATACGCGGCATCAGATGGCGAGCATTGCTCGGAATGGCGCAGGCAAGCGGTTGCGTTACGAGGACTTGATTGCGGACTAGGTTATGTCAGCGAATCAAAACTTGCATAAAGCCAAAGCAAACAAGCGAGACGAGTTCTATACGCAGCTTGTCGATATTGAAAATGAACTCCGCCATTACACCGCCCACTTTCGCGGAAAGGTCGTCTACTGCAACTGTGATGACCCGCGAGTGAGCAACTTCTTTCATTACTTCGCCTATAACTTTCGCGTCCTCGGATTGAAGAAGCTAATTACCACCTGCTACAAGAATCAGCAAATAGATATGTTTAGCCAGCATGATAGTGAGCGAGCGATCTGGCTGGAATACGATGGGACGGAGAACGAGACCGGCGTACCCTCAGTCGAGGACATCGGCATTCACTATCTCGAAGGCGATGGAGATTTCAGAAGTGCAGAATGTGTTGAGTTATTGAAGCAAGCAGACATAGTTGTGACGAATCCGCCCTTTTCGCTCTTCCGCGAATATGTCGCGCAACTGGTTGAGTACGAGAAACAATTTTTGGTTATTGCCCCTTTGAACGCCGTAAAGTATCGGGATATTTTCCCAGTGATAGAGAACTCGATGCTTTGGCTTGGTGTTAATAGAGGTGTCATGCAATTTGATACACCTGCGGGCGTACCTAGCAAGATGGGCAATGCTAGGTGGTTTACGAATCTTGACTATAGGCAAAGACATGAAGACTTGATTTTATACAAGCGATATTCTTTTGGTGAATATCCTCATTACGACAACTACGACGCGATTGAGGTGTCGAAGATTGCTGAGATTCCGATGGATTGGACTGGCGAAATGGGCGTACCGATTAGTTTCTTAGACAAACATAGCCCAGAACAATTTGAGATTATTGGGCTGGACCGACCTATAATGACCAAATTAACCGGCAAGGTAAGTTGTTTTTGGATTGCTGGTAAAGAGAAGTATTCTCGTATCGTTATTCGCAACAAGAGGTTACAACAATGAGCGAAGGCAAGAAGCCTAAGTCGAAGCGGCCGGTAGGTCGTCCGCCGCTCCAGTTTCCCGATCTGATAGACGCTGACCCTGCGGATGTAGCTAAGGCGGCATTTAAGCTGAATCCCAACAAGCCGGGCTTCGAGTGGCAGTACCTCAAGGATGCAGACAAGCCGCAGAAGCGCAGGTGATTTTCAAGCGCCTGTTTAGTTTGCGATATAATCGCCAAAAGTTAAGATGAGTTGAAAGCCGGCATACGATAAAGCAAATCCCGAAGAAGTCTCGCCCAGCGCGTCATGAGCGAACACCGCCATCGCCGCTACGGTGAACATTTGCAGAAAGGTGAATGCGCGGGTGCGGATGTCATTGTTGCCATGAAGATCATGATAAGCCGTCCCGTTTAACCAAGCCCACCAGGTAATAATGAACAGAAAAGAGAATTCCGCGATATGCTGCAAATCAATATGAGCGGCGAGCGCGTGGGTCAATTCGGCAATCAAAACCACATACACGAGATCATAAAACAACTCCAAGAAAGAGACCTGCCGATGTTCAGAACGCTCGCTGATATTGCGCGGCCGCTGCCACCAAGTGCGGAAACTTCTCAAAATGATACTCATGCGACATCTCTCATCAAATGAACAGAAGATGCTGGCAACAAACTTGCATGATTTCGCGCCTGACTCAGCGAAACGCCCATTCAGCAGGTATGCGAGAGCGCTGAATTTTGGCTATGGTAACCAACAATCCCGCCTTCGGACAACCTAGATCTTGGGTTAGCGTCTACCGGCTTTTCGCCTTCGCCTTATTTTGGAGCCATGTGGGGGCGGCTCTGCGAATCGTCCGCCAAAATTGATTTTGCCGGCGGCAAAACCGATCTGGCAAAGGGCATTACTCGATCACAAACATGGGCTCGATTTCCAGCGCGTCAGACCCCGCCACGCTGATCCGTTCTCCCGTCGCCGGCCCGTACCAACCCATGCGCAGGCGATATTCGCCCGGGGAGAGGGAAAAGCGGTGCGCCGTGCTCACGTATTCGCCCTCGAGCCAGCCGGTCGTCGGCCGCGTCCAATCAACCGGAACGCCATCCCACTGCGCGGCGATCTTGCCTTCGCCGTCCAGGGCGTGCAGGAAGAGACGCAGGCTCTCCTTCTGGCGCCGCTTGACGCCCCAGACCAGGACAATGTCGCCACTCGCCCGCAAATCGTAGCCATGCAGGATGATGCCGTTGCCCCACTCCGCCCCTGATTCATAAGCAAGCACGGGCGCGCGGAAATCACGCGGGGGGACGGCGACGGTCATGGCTTGTTCAAGATGCGCGATGGCTGCCTGCCGCCCGCCACTTTCGCCCGGCGGACGAATGCCCAGGCGGTAGGCGCCGGCTGGCAGGGTCGGCGGCACAATCAGGCGGTGATGACCGCGATTCACTTCGCCGATGCGCCACTCGGCAAAGTCATAACCGAAGACCAGTGGCAACGCGTCCGCGGCGGCGGCTTCAGCGCCGGCTTCATCGAGCCAGATCACTTGCGCCAGCGCCTCCCCAGCGCTCTCCTCCAGCTTCTGCCAGACCCAACTGAATTGCAGACTGTCGCCAGCGGTCGCTGAAGGCGGCAAAGCAGGCGCCGCAACCAGCAGCGCCAGGTCCGCCTCATCGGCAGCCCGCATGGGTGGCGCGTCGACCGCTTCATTGCTCCAGCGGAGCGGGAACGCCCCGAGCGGGAATTTCACATCATGTGGGTCGCCCGCCGCATTCATCAGGCTCAAGGCGCGCAGCGATTCAACATCGTACAAGCCGACATCGAAAGCGTATGGCTGTGGCGACCGTGGCGTAAAGGACGGCGCCTCAAGCATTATCAGGTCTTCAATGTAGGCGCCCGGCAGCCAGTTGCTCGTCGCCAGGCCGCCCGGCGCGAAGGAACTCGCTTCCGCCAGGACCAGGCCTTGAGAATCCCGCATGCGAATGATGCTTGCGTAATCGCGTTCTAGGGGGGCGCCACGCAAGCGCCAATAGAGCTTGAAGATCAGAACCGGCCCGCCGCTTTCGGCGCCCGGCAATTCAAAGGCGAGCAAGTCGATCCGGTCGCCGAAGTTCGCGACCGACGCCGATTGTTCAACGGTTCCGAAGCGAGCGCGCTTCAAAGGCGTGTTCGCTGCATCCAGCGCGGCCGATTTCAGCAGGAGGGCAAAGACGCCCGCCAGCGCAACGGCGACCAGCCAGGTCGGCTCGGGCTCAAGTGATGGCGGCGGCAAATCCGAGTCGAATGCCAGCCTGCGCCAGAGCAGCAGGAGCGCGATGGCAGCGGCCAGGCCAAGCCCGCTCAACACATGGGCCAGCCGCTGCGCCGCCGTCGGCTCAAGCGTCACGCGCAAATCGAATTCGCCCGCTGGAATCTCCAGCGCAAGCAATCCAGCCGGCGCGGCCGGAAACAGATCGATCGGCCGCCCGTCCAGATAAGCCGCCCAGCCCGGCGTATACAACCAGTCGAATATAAGCGTCTGCGCTTCCACCGACGCCAGGCGCAGCGCCGCGGACGTGCCGCGCCACTCTTGAGCAATGATGTCCAATGTCTCCGAAGGAAGGAGGCGCGCAATACTATCCCTATCGTCGAAGCGCGGCAGCAATTTGTTCGCGTCGAGCTGACCCGCATCGGCGATGACCGGCAAATACTCGGCATAGGAGGACAGCGCCAGTTGACCGCCCTCGCGCTCGAAGCGCAGCACCTCGCGGATGTCCCGCAGAGCGACATCGTCAAGATACAGCGTATAAGTCCAGGGCAGCCCATAGAGCAGCAGCGCCAAGGCAAATGCGCCGACGGCAGCCATTGAGAGTTTCCCGCCGCCCAGGCTGAGCCAGAGCAGCCGCGCGCCCACCGCAGCCATCAGCGCGAGCAACAGACTGGCCAAGCCCAGCGTCCGCCAGGGAAACTGCGTAAAGCCGATTAGCGGAATGTTCCGCCATAACCAGGCTGAGGGCCCCGTATTGAGAAATATGAAAAAGGCGATGGCGAGCCAGGACAGGAGCATGAGCGAGCGATATCCGCGGTATCGAGCGCGCCAGCTGAACGCTGTGCCAATCGCCGCCAGGATCAGTTGGGGCCAACCGAGACTGATGGGCAGCGCTTGATTCTGCTGACTTGGGTCGGCGGTTTGCGGCGGGGCGAGGACTTCCGCGAGCGGACGCAGATGGCGCGTGACATCAATATGGCCCAACTGCTCGGCGATTAGCGGCAGCTTGATGGCGTCGCGTTCCGCCAAGGCCGGCAGCCAATAAAAGGCGGTCAAGAGCAGGCTGAGCGCCGCCGCCAGCGCGAGGCGAATGCATGCCGCTCGTCTTTCGGGGGCGCGCCAGACCAAGAAGAGGCAGTAGAGCGCCAAGAGCGCCGTGCCATGCAGCGTGACCACCGTGTGCAAGGGAATAAAGAGCGTGAAGGCGACCAGCGCGCAGTAAAAGTCCCGCCGACGACCGCTGAATGCCAGGCGCGTCAGCCCATAAAAGGCGAAAGGCAGCGCCGCCAAAGCCGCTAACTCGGCGGTCGCGCCCCGCGCCAGGCTGTCAAACAGCCAATAAGGCGAATAAACATAAGCGGCCGCGGCCATCCAGCCGCCCAAAGCGGAACGCGTCCATAGCTGCCCCAGCAGATACATGCCCGCCCCCGCCATGACGGTGTACAAGCTCATCGTCAACAGCCAGCCGCTGAGGAAGCTCAAACCCAGATGATGGGCGAGAACGGCCGGAAAATAAGCCAGCGGCGGAAAATAATTGAAAAGGGGCGCGCCATAGCCGTGGACGAGCCCGGATGAGAAACGCGGCCAAAACGGGTGATCGACGCGCAGCGAATGCTCGAGGGCGGCGCTGCGATACAGCTGCAGCAGGCCATCGGCCGAATACGGCATCTGATTACGCGCAAATGGCTGGATCGCGACCAGACAGAGGCAGGTCATGCCCGCCAGGAAAGCGCCAATGCGCAAGGCGGCGCGCAGCTTGTGACGGAGAAACGGCGACATGGAGGCGGGCTCAGTTTACGTTCGCCGCCGGAGCTGGCGAGCGGCTCGGCGGGGTTATCGCCTCGCCATCTCCCTGTTCTTCAGGGACTCCTGAATCTCGAAGATGGAGCCGGCATTTTCCGGCTTGGGCAAGGGGATGATCACCGGCACCGCCTCTTGCCGGGGCGCTACACCCGGCTCGCCGCGCACGACGGTGGCGCTGTATTCTTCAAAGGTCGGCCCATTCATCAGCGGCCAGGAATCAAGCGAGCAGTATTCAAAGAGCAGCAGACGTCGCGGGTTCGCCGAGTGATTGGGCGTCGAGGCGTGCAGCGTGCGGGCGTGATGGATGGTGATGCCGCCCGCCTTGACCAGGCACTTGGCCGTCTCCCCCGGTTGGAAACCCGGCTCGCTCACCGCGCCGACGAAGACGCCGTTCTCATGATGGCTGTACAGCTTGCCTTTGTGTGAACCGGGCGCCATCAACATGCAGCCGTTCTCTTCGGTCATGTCGTCCAGGCATACGCCGACCGCCAAAACATCGTCATTGGTGTGCGGATAGAAAGCCCAATCCTGATGCCATTCCACCGCGCTGCCATGGTCGGGCTCTTTCATGTTCAGCTTGGTCGTGTTGCGCCGGAGGCCGGGACCGATGAGCTGCTCGACGATGTCCAGGATGCCATCATGCCGGAAGATTTGATCGTACACTTCATGCTGCATGATGGGATTTTTGATGCGCCGCAGACGCGGCCGCTCAGCGCTGTGGTTTGACTCCAGGTCGAAGACATCGTCGCTCTGGCTGATCCCGCGCGAGCGCTCGACGAATTCGTCGGTGACGCGCCGCAGCGCCGCCAGTTCCTCATCACTGAGCACATCCTCGACCACGATATAGCCGTTCTCGTGATAAAAGTCGACCTCTTCCGCTGTTAACATAATTCGGCGCCCCTCACGTGAATTTGGAGCAGAGTATAGAAGATATGCCCCGCCCTGACAACGTGGAGGCGAAGACGAGAATCGCACGTGCAACTGCGAGAAATTGTGACTTGTTGCTATACTTGTATCGTTCTCAAGCGATGTCGAAGACCAGCCTTATGCCTGACCAACTCTCGCTCTTTCCACAGGTTCAGACCAAATTCCCTAAAACCAGGTATCAGGGCAGCAAGGCGAAACTAAGCAATTGGATTTGGGAGAAAATCTCAAATCTGGAATTCGAAACCTGCCTTGATGCCTTCGGTGGTACTGGGACAATCTCACATCGTTTCAAGCGAGAATTCAAACAAGTAACTTATAACGATTCTCTCAAATTCAATTATTGGTTTGGACAGGCGCTTATAGAGAATTCAGATGTCATGTTGCAGGACAACGACGTTGAATGGATTCTCAACTCATACGACAAATCTTATCCAACGTTAATCGCCGATACCTTTGCGGACATCTACTTTCTGGAGGAGGAAAACAAGTGGCTCGACAAGATAATCACAAACATCCATAAACTTGAGAATAAGTATAAGCGATCGCTCGCGTTTTTCGCCCTAGCCCAATCCTGCATCATTAAGAGGCCTTACAATCTCTTTCATAGAAAGAATCTATATGTCCGTACTGCCGATGTAAAGCGTTCCTTTGGCAACAAAACCAGTTGGGATCGACCCTTCGAAGCGTGGTTCAGACACTTTGTAACGGAAGCCAATCAGGCAGTTTTTTCTAGCGGAAAATCGTGCGCGGCGACAAATGTAGATGTGTACTGTGTTGAAGGCAATTTTGACTTGGTTTATTTTGATCCGCCGTATATATCAGGTAAGGGCGTTGGCGTGGATTTTCGAGACTTTTATCACTTTCTGGAAGGTCTAGCAAATTATGACCGATGGTTGGAAATGATAGACATGTCATCTAAGCACCGGCGGCTCATCCGAATACCAAACGACTGGATTGACAAACGTCGGATTTACCGGGCATTTGAGACTGTGTTTGAAAGGCACGCGGACAGCATTCTAGTTGTATCGTACAGGAGTGATGGAATCCCATCCGAGTCGGAATTGATAAGACTTCTCGCGCGATACAAATCTGATGTGCGAGTTGAACGCTTTCGCAACTACCAATATGCGCTTTCAAAGAACAAGGTCTCGAATGAGATCCTCTTGATAGGTCAGTAGCCAATGTCAGATTTTGAACGTCAGATGCGCGAATACCTGCCGATGATCGAAGCTACTCTAGCAAACGACATCGGAGATTGGGTCATAAAGGGATTCATTGATACATATAGCAACATCTACACTATCTCCGCTGACACCAAAGTTATATCGAAACTGATCGAGCTAATGCTTTTCCCGCTTATCTCAGAGTTTGCACGACGCTACGATTATGAACTGCATTTGGCTGAGCATCAGAACCACTATCCCGACGTTACGTTCATCGAATCTAGCGGAGACATGATAGCTTTCGACTTGAAAAGTACTTACCGAGCCAACAAGAGGTCTGTGAGCGGACTAACACTAGGAGCATTTACTGGATATTTTAGAGAACGAGACTCGACCAAAAACATATCTTTCCCTTACCACGAATATAAGAATCATTACGTATTAGGTATCATATACTCGCGAAACAAAGACCGGATTGATGAGCAGTCTATTTTTGAACTTGAGGAATTGCAGAATATTCAATCCGTTGCGCATGACTTTGAAACTTTGCTGCACGAAAAATGGAAAATTGCCTCTGACAAACTTGGTAGTGGAAATACGAAGAATATCGGGTCAATCAAGAACATAAAAGCTCTGGTCAATGGCGATGGAGTATTCGCGAAACTGGGAGAGCCGATTTTCAATCACTACTGGAGAAACTATTTGACTAAGGATATGGCTCGTGCCATAGACTCTAGCGTACCCTACAAGAATCTACGCGAGTATTGGTACTGGCGAAAAGGAAACTGACCTGAGCTTTTGAAGAGTCCCCACCCCCTCTATTCCACGCCCATATCAAAAACGTGATTGAGAAAAGCAAAGATATCCACCTGTTCTTCGATCAACTTGTAGGTCGCTTTACCCAGCGCGTGGCCGGCTCTGGTGGTGACGCGCAGCAGAATGACATTGTCGCTCTCATCCGCCTGCTGCAAGGCGGCGGCGAGCTTCTTCGAGTGCATCGGCACAACGCGATCATCATGATCGGCCGTCAGAATCAGGATGGGCGGATAGGCTTGGCCGGCCTTGATGTTGTGCAGCGGACCGTAGGCGGTCAGATACTCGAAGGCTTCCTTGCTCTTTTCGGCGTCGCCATATTCGGTCGTCCAATAGCGCCCGGATGTAAAGTATTTGAAGCGCAGCATATCAATGGTCGGCACGTGGCAGAGAATCGCGCCGTACAAGTCGGGACGCTGCAGCATGCAGACGGCCACCAGCAAGCCACCATTGCTCCTGCCCTCAATCGCCAGCCTCCGGTTCGAGGTGTATCTGTTCTCGATCAGCCATTCCGCCGCCGCGTGAATGTCATCGTAGGTCCTCTGCCTGCCAGCGAACATGCCGGCGCGGTGCCAGGCTTCGCCGTATTCGCCTCCGCCGCGGATATTGGCGACGACGAATATCCCGCCGTTTTCCAACCAGACCGGCAGCCATTCGCGGTAACTCGGCGTTTGACTGAAGCTGTAACCGCCGTAGGCATACATGATGGCCGGATTGTCGCCATTCAGCTCCAACCCCCTTTTGCAGGTGATGAAAATTGGAACCTTCGCGCCATCTTGAGACGGGCAGAATGCCTGCCGCGTTTCGTATTGCTCGGGATCGAACGATGGCGCGGTCGCGCTGAAAAAAGGCGCCAAATCGCCGGTGGCAAAGTCATATTGCAGTATTTGCGTCGGCTGCAAAAACGAGGTCCAGGCGATGAACATCTTGTCATCTTTAGCCCCGCCAAAAGCGCCGGCCTGCTCGCGCTCGGCCACAGCGCCCATCCCCGGCGGGAGCAGCTCGCGATCAAGTGAGCCGTCTTTGCGGTAGATCTTGATCACATGTCGGGAGAGGCGCATCGCGGTAACCACAAACTGCTGATTAACGATCGAAACGCCGGCGATGGCTTCCTCGCTTTCCGGCACCACATCCACCCAATTGTCACTCGCCGGATTCTTGATATCCACCGCGACCACGCGCCAATTCAGCGCGCCATTCGTCGTCAGGATGTAAAAGATATCGCCATCGTTGCCAATAAAACGATATTCCGCATCCAGCTCGTCAAAGAGTCGAACAAAATCGCCTTCATCGTCAATCGGTCGGTAATACAGGCGATTGGCAATCCGCGATTCCCATGTGATATCGAGAATGAGAAAACGATCATCCGAGCTGACCGCGGCCGCCAACTGGATGCCTTTGCGCCGCGGATCAGCATAGATCAGTTTGTCGTCGGCCTGCTGCGTCCCAAGTTTGTGGTAGTAGACCTGGTAAGACACGGTTGGATTCTCGGGGCCTTCGTCTGGCGCGCCGTCGGTGTATCGGCTGTAGAAGAAGCCCGAGCCATCTTTGCGCCAGGCCACCGACGAGAACTTCAGCCTGGCCAGTTTGTCCGCCAGATCTTCGCCGCTTTCTACATCGCGAAAGCGAAAGTGGACCCAATCCAGCCCGCCATCCGAGAGGGCGTACATCACCAGCCGCCCGTCGCCCGTCGGCTGCCAATCGAATATCGCCACGGCGCCGTCTTCGCTAAATGTGTTGGGGTCGATCAGGGCGCGTTCGGGCTTGTCTCCCTCTTGCACATAGAGGACGGGCTGCGCCTGCAAGCCATCATTGCGCATGTAGAAGAGCTTGTCGCCGCGTTTGCGCGGGATGCCGTGTTGCGGATAGCCCCATACCTCGCGCAGCCGACCTTCAAACGCAGCGCGCCCGGGCAAGCCATTCAGCGCTTCCATCGCCAGTTCGTGCTGCTGCCGCGTCCATTCCAGCACTTCGGGATCGTCGGCCTCTTCCAGCCAGCGGTAAGGGTCTGCGACCAAAGTGCCGAAAAAGTCATCCGCCACGTCGACGCGGCGCGTCACGGGATAATTCAGTTTTCCCAACATCGTTCTGTCCTCTTCCAATCACCGGTTCTCGCAAGCGGCGCGATTAGCGAATGCATCGACAAAGCAACTTCCCGATTTACTGAATCTCATATCCCGCCGGCGGCTCGACGCCGAGCAGATGCCGCACAAAATAATCCCAGCGGCGGCGCACAAAGTAGGGATGCGCCGTGCAAGAATGCGGCTGGTTGGGCATGATAAGCAGGTCAAAATCCTTGTTGGCTTTGATCAGCGCGTCGACAACAACCAGCGTTGACGCCACATGCACATTCTCATCCATATCGCCGTGGATCAGCAGCAGCTTGCCTTGCAGGTTCCCCGCATGATTCTGATTGGCGGAAAAGACATAATGCTCGCCAACCGGAAGCCCCATGTAGCGCTCGACCCAGGTGGCTTTGTCCAGCCGGTGATCGTGGTTGCCGGCCGACGACACGGCGACTTTGAAAAAATCGGGATAGGCGAACATCGCCCGACAAGAGGCGTAACCGCCGGCCGAGTGCCCGAAAATGCCGACGCTCGAAACATCAAGGTATTCGTAGCGGTCGGCAAGCTGCCGTATAGCGGCGATATGATCGGGCAAGCCATTGTCCTGCAGCCTGCGATAACTGTGATCGTGCTGCGCTTTAGAACGGCCCGGCATGCCCAGGCCATCGATCATCACGACCAGGAATCCCAGTTCCGCCAGCGACTGCGCCTCCCAAAAATTCTTTTCGCGTTCGCGCGCGGCGTCGGCGAATGCGGCCGGCGCTTGTATCGCCTGGGGACCGCCGTAAATGTAGTCAATGACTGGATACTGCGCTTCCGGGTCCAGGTCCGAAGGGCGGAAGAGCGCGCCGTAAATGTCGCTGCCGCCGTGGCGAGCCTTGGCTTGGAAGCGCTCCGGGCTGCGCCAGCCGGTCGCTTCCAAGGCGCTGATATCGGCGCGCTCAAGCTCGCAGATCGTTGAGCCGTCGGCGGCGCGCAACAGAACCACCGGCGGCTGATCCAGGGTCGAGTAGTTGTCGATGAAGCAGCCGCCGCCCGGCGCGAAGGCGACCGTATGATCGGCGTCCTCCGGCGTCAGCAGCGCCGGTTCCCCGCCTGCAAGACTGACGCGATAAAGATGTTTGCAGTAGGGATCACGCTCGGCTTCGCGGCCCATCGCCGTGAAGTAGAGCTGCCCGGCCGCTTCATCGATGGATTCCACATTGCTCACTTCGTAGCTGCCCGCGGTGAGCTGGCGGATCAAAGAACCACTTTCGGCATCGTAGAGATAAAGGTGTCCCCAGCCATCACGCTGCGAATACCAGATGACGCGCGTTTCATCGGCGAAAATGCGCACATTCGAGGCGCCCCGCCAGACTGACGGATCAATGCCGGTGCCGCTCTCCTCCGAAATGGCGCTGCGGGCCGCCCCCGTCTCCGCGTCAATTATGAGCAGATCAATGCGAAAATAACCGCGCCCCTGCCGTACAAAATAGACTGTCTTGGAATCGGGCGACCACCACAGGCCATCGCCATACACGGGCGGGCCATGATATTGAATTTCGATGGGGTCGATATCAACCGCAGTGACCGCGCCCGAATTCACATCGGCGCAGTACAGGTACGCTAGCGGAAGGACCTCATCGCCGGGCAAGGGATACGCGAAGGAATGCAAGCGCGGCCGAATGCTCCCGTCCGTTGGCGCCGACTGCACAAGATGAAACTGCGGCGCCGCGCGTTGGTCAACTCGGCAGAACAGCAGCTTGCCGCTATCGGGCGACCACTTGATGAAAGACGGCGGCGGATCGTCAATGCCCGCGTTGGTCAAAGGCGAGGGCAGATTCTCGCCATAATCATTCTTTTCCGCCCCATCAGTCGTGATCGCGCGCTCTTCGCCGGAGCCCAGCGAGCGCAGCCAGATGTTGTGGCCCCGCGTGAAGGCTTCCCACTTTTCGTCAGGGGAGCGCAGGCCATCGCCCGCTCTCGCAGTTGGCTCGCCGATGCGCGCGCAGGTGTAGCTGTCCAGATCACAGGACCAGCGCTCGCTCGTTCCGTCAAGTTCAATCTCAAAGAGAATCTTCGCGCCATCGTCAACGAATTCGATCTCGCCGAAGGGCAGCTGCGCGGCATTAAAAGGCGAGCCGGTCGCTTGACTGAGCGCGGCCGCCAGCCGGCTGTGATCGAAGGCCGGCTTTCGTTCGCCCGCCGCCGGGTCAACCAGCAGGAACTCGACGCCCGCGAGCGATTTCCAGCGATACCAAAAGCGATCGGATTCGCCGATCCAGTTCGGCCGGATCAGCAAATCGGAAGTCAGGTTCAGCGCATTGGCCGCCAGCAGTCCTTCGGCGCGGACGTAACGCTGCCACATAGCTTGCGAAGCGGCGGGCTCTTGCTCGCGCGCTAAATTCAGCTTGATTTCCATCTTAAATCCTCATAAGAACAAACAAACATAGACGTCGAGTCAAAGCGCCTGGCAGCGCTACCCTGCAAGTCACACATTGCGCTCGCGCCGCGCTAACTTTGAAGATAGGGGTCCAGCGCGTCTCGCAGCGCGTCGCCGATGAGGTTGATTGACATCACGGTCAAGAAGATCAGCGCGCCCGGGTAAACCATCAGCATCGGGGCTTTGCGTAGATATTGCCGCCCGTTGCTGAGGATGTTGCCCCATTCCGCTTGCGGCGGCTGCACGCCCAAGCCGAGGAAGCCCAAGCTCGCCGTCACCAGGATGGAACCGGCCACAGCCAAGGTCGCGTAGACGATGATGGGCGCCAGCGTATTCGGCAGCAGATGATGAAACATGATGCGCAGCCGGCCCGCCCCCATAGCGCGTGCGGCTTCGGCGTAATCCAGTTCCTTAAGCGACAAGATATTGCCGCGCACAATTCTGGCCAGGGTGGGTATGGCAAAGAACACCAGCACAAGGATCAAATTGAACAAGCTTGGACCCAGCGCCGCCACCATGACGATTGCCAGTACAATGCCCGGGAAGGAATACATGATGTCGATCACGCGCATGATCAAGGTGTCGGTCCAGCCGCCAAAGAACCCGGAAATCAAGCCGACGATCGTGCCGAGTGTGACGCCGGCCGCCGTGCCGACGATGCCGACAAAGAGCGAGACCCTTGCCCCATAGACCAGGCGAGAGTAAAAGTCCCGGCCGACTTCATCCGTGCCCAGCCAATGCTCCGCTGACGGCGGCTTCATGCGCTTGCGCAGCGACTGAGCGTAGGGATCATGCGTCGCGACGATCGGGGCGAAGACACCCATAAAGGTGATGAAAATCATGAACGCCGCGCCAACCAGGGCGAAACGGTTGCGGCGGAATTCCAGCCAGGCGCGCTTGCTGCCCGACATGCGGCGAAACTCGTCATCCGCCAGATAGGCGACGCCCAGCCCGACATCGACTGCGCTATCGAATTGTAGACCCGGATCTGGAACCGGCTGCTCCATACTCATGACATGGTTCCCCTTCAAACCATTGGAGAACGAAACGGACCTGCACTGATTTTATTCATAACGAATGCGGGGATCGACATAGACGAGCATCACATCCGTGAGCAGATTGACCAAGACAACAGATGTGGCAATCAGCAATCCCGCTCCCTGCACTACCGGGAAATCGCGCCCGACCACGCCATCAATCAGGTACAAGCCGACACCGGGCCAGGCGAACAAAGTTTCTATGATGACCGAACCCGCCAAGATGAAAGCCACATTAATGCCCAGCACGTTCACCACCGGCAATAGCCCATTGCGCAAGACGTGTTTGATCAGCACATTGCGTTCGGCTACGCCCTTGGCGCGCGCCGTGCGCACATAATCGTGGTTGATCACCTCAAGCATGCTGGAACGAACATAGCGAGTGAGATAACCGGCGCTGGTATAACCCAGGACAATGGTGGGCAAGATCATGTGCTTGAGGCCGCCCAGCCCCGATGGCGGCAAAATGCGCAAATACAAGCCGAAGAGCAATATCAGCACATAAGCGAACCAGAAATTGGGCATGGAGACGCCCACCAATGCGAAGACCATCAAGGCGCTGTCCACCCACGTGCCGCGCTTGATCGCCGCCAGAACGCCCAAGGCAATGCCCATGGCCGTCGACACCATGAAGGCCGACACCCCCAGGCGCAAGGAATTGGGAATGCGGCGCAACAGATCCTCCGACACCGGCCGCATCGTGCGCAAGGATGTGCCGAAATCGAACTGAAGCGTATTGCGCATGTAACGCAGATATTGCACGGGCAGCGGATCGTTGAAGCCGTATAACTCGTTGACCTTCGCAAGGTAGGCTTCCGCCTCTTCGCCCTGGAAGTCCGGCGGCACAAACATCAAAGCCGGGTCGCCCGGCGCCAGCTGCATCAAAAACCACAACAGTGTGATCGCGCCCAAAATAGTCGGTATCGACAGCAACAGACGCTTGACGATATATTGGCGCATATCTCAATCATCCTCGCCTACATTGCCCGCAGCGGTCTGCGCCGCCCCGCCCCTCCCCCATATTGAGGGAAGGGATGCGAGACCCGTAAAGCCCCTCCCGCTAAGTGGGGGGAGGGGTTTAGGGTGGGGGCAGGGGTTTTACTCGCTGAGCCAGGCCTTGTGGAACAGCGGGATGCGCCCGCCCAACTCCCATTCGATGCCCTCAACCGCCGGATTGATGACATTGATCCAGGGCGAGTGCCAGCCCCATATCGTCAACTGCTGCTCCAGGAAGATGCGCTGCGCCGTGTGTGACAAGCGCTTGCGCTCTTCCAGATCGGTCGTCGCGGAGAAGGCGTCGAATGTCGCTTGCAGTTCCGCCGCCACCTCAACCAGATAGGGATCGGTCGCGTCGTCAATCTGGTATATCGACCAGAATGAATCCGGCGCCCAGGCCGCTTCGATTGCCGATGTTACGGCGAAGAACGAGCCCTGCGAGTGGTGGCCGAAGGTCCAGTTGCCCTGGTTCTCCCGCCATTCATCCAGCATGGCGTTCCATTCCGCCGTCTTGATCGGGGCGTCGATGCCGATGTCCGTCAGGTATTGCTGGTAAATCTCGTTGAACAGCCCCCAGAGCACGAAATCGGCGGAGATGATGTTGACGACCAGTCGCTCTTTGCCGTCCACACACTCTACCGTCCGCTCATTGCAATCGCGATAGCGGAAGCCGTCATCGGCCTGCAGCCAACCCGCTTCGTCCAAAATCTCTCCCGCCCGCTCCGGATCATAGGGCGCAATCGGCGGCAGATCATCGGTCCAATAGGGCGAATTCGGCGAAACACCGCCGCGCGAACGCTGTGGCAAGCCGAAGAGAATCTCTTCAATGATCGCATCGAAATCGATCGCGTGGGCCAGCGCCTGGCGCAGCGACAGCTCGGTCATCGGATAGCGCGATGTATTGACGCTGATCATGGTCACACCGGGACCAACAGGCGTGTTCACCACAAATCTGCCTTCATTCTGCAAGCGCACCGCATCTTCCGGCTCGATGCCATCGACATAATGCACGTTTTCCGATTCAACCTCGATCAAGCGCACCGTGGTATCGCCGTGAATGCGAATCGTGAGTCCGTCAAGCAGCGGCGCGCCCTGCCAGTAATTCGGATTGGCCACATATTGGATCTCACTCTGCGGTTCATGCGATTTGAACATAAAAGCGCCCGTGCCGACCGGATTCTCGTGGAAGGTCGAGCCGTCATCGCCCCAAGCCGTTGGGCTGATCTGATAGGCATCGGTGCCAACCGCTGCGACATAGATGAAGTCGCCGTTGGGTTTGTCGATCCAAATCTTGACCGTGTGATCATCAACGGCTTCCATCCGTTGTATTTTGCTCAAGCGCACATGACCGCGCGCATCGGGATCATCAAGCTGGCGCTGATAATTGAAGATCACCGCATCGGCGTTCCAGGGCGTCCCGTCATGGAACATCACGTCGTCGCGCAAGTGGAAGGTGTATTCCAAGCCATCCTCGGAAATCTCCCAGTCAGTGGCCAAGAATGGCATCAGATTGTCGTTGTCATCCACTGTCAGCAAGGTGTCATACAGCGGCCGCACGTTGCGAATGCTGGGCCAGGTCGTTCTTGTCTGATCCCAGGCGATCACATCGGCCGACTGCATCATGATCAGCGTACCGCCTTCGACTGCATCCTGCGGCTGCGCCGGTACTGCCAGCACCAGGAAGGCAAGCAAGAGCAGCGTTGTAATCAGGATTCGTTTCGTCATCATTATCTCTCCTGCAAAACTTCTACTTCGTATGCGATCGTTCTTCTGCGACAATTGTCTACGCGCCTCCCTCCACTCGCTGAGTCACTCACCATCACATCATCACACTCTCACAAAGGCGCTCGTCAATTCAAGCAACGCCGAGCTCCCCTGCATAGAATAACAAAATCGACTTTGTTTGCCAACGAACCGCCGCAACTGCGCTCTGCTGGCGCGCGAACGGGGCCGCTTTCTCCGGGAAAATCTCGCCGGTCTACCACCAAGCGACTTCGCCCCGCCGCCTCGCCTCGACCTGGTTGCGCAGCCGCTTCATCAGATCGACGCCCATCTGACGGAAGAGGTCAATCATATCGATCGGCACCCAGTTCTCTATCAAGTATTCGCCTTCGCGCTTCCACCAGTCAAAGTCGCGCAGGGTCATCAACTTGCCCGTCGCGGGGACGCCAGCGTATGTGCCGTTGTGATGCGAGTAAGCGGTATCCCAAATGCCGCCGGCGCAATACTTTCCCTCGCCGATGCGCCCCATCCGCCGCCCGCTGCCGGCGCGCGAGATATTGCGATCGCCGAAGCCCTCCAGCCAGGGCCG
Source organism: Chloroflexota bacterium (assembly GCA_028875245.1). Classification (GTDB taxonomy): domain Bacteria; phylum Chloroflexota; class Anaerolineae; order Aggregatilineales; family Phototrophicaceae; genus UBA6055. The sequence continues at coordinate 63,280 of JAPPEU010000019.1, read as the reverse complement.
CTGATGGAAATCTTCATATTCTTCTTTGCTGAAACATGCGCCGATGCCGCTGGGCCCATACCATTTCATATCGGGATGCCAATACTTGTCCTGCTCCATCGAGCGCAAATCGCCGCCGTCTCGACTTCGCAGATAGCGGCGCATGCCCCGCCCCATCGCCTGCACCAACTGCTGGCTCTTGCGCGATTCTAAGGGATCCTGCTCGGTCAGCAGCAAGCCGTCTTTGGCGACGGGCCCGGGTATCAGCCCGCCCTCCGCGCCCGGCGCCGGCGGCAGCACTTGATAACCTGCCTGCCGCATCACCGCCAGCACATCAAGCTGAAGATAGGCTTCGGCGATCAGCCCTTCGCGCATGACGTAGAAAACGCCGAACCAGATATTAGTCTTCCGCCCCGTAGCGGGGATGCCCAACCAATCGTCCGCGAAGCTGCCGGTCAGATAACCGCAGCCGCTCACCCACTCTTCATTCGGCTCAGTCGCGTAGAGCTCGGAGCCTTCGTCGATGCCGCCCATAAAGACGTAGGGCTCATGCTTGAGATCGGGGAAAGCCTGAAACAGGGGCGTCCAGAATCCCGTAATCGCGTTTTCCGCGCCCAGCAGCTGATCGATCGGCGCCGATACATTCCAGTCGACATCGGCGTGAAGCGCCGCCCGCGCCGTCTCCGCCACATTTTCCGCGCCGACATAATTCAGCTTCTGCCAAAAGTCCCAAACGGCTTCTTTGTTCTTTTGATTCAACTCTGCGTTCATCATCATCCGTCCATCATGATTCTGTCGCTGTTTCTTTATCCTTTACCGCTTGCAATCCAGCCTCCAGCGCTTCCGTGATCTTGTCCACGTCATAGACGCTGCCGGCCCAGACGCCGCCGCTGGCCGCCTGCAGCGCCGCCCACAAGCGCGTGTCCGCCGGCAAGTCAGGATGCGGCTGCAAAGCTGGATGCGGCTCGCGCGCATCCAGCAGCGCCCCCGCTTCCGCCGCCGTGAGCTCGCCGGCCGCCGTGCCCGCCAATGCCACGGAACCGCTCAAGCCGTCGCGGTCGATCTCGATGGCGATCAGGTCGCCATCGCGCAGCTTGCCGATAGGGCCGCCGGCCAAGCCCTCCGGCCCCACATGGCCGATGCAAGCGCCGGTCGATACGCCGGAGAAACGGGCGTCGGTGATGATCGGCACCTGTTTGCCCCAGGGGATGAATTTCAAGGCCGAGGTCAGTTGGTAGGTCTCTTCCATGCCGGTGCCCATCGGCCCGATTCCCGTCAGCACCAGCACATCGCCCGGCTTGATCGCGTCGCCTTCCAAGCCCTTCAGCGCCCGTATCGCCGCGCGTTCCGAAGTGAAAACCCGGGCCGGCCCGCGATGCCGGTAAATGTTGTCGGCGTCAACCACCGAGGGGTCGATGGCGGTCGCCTTGATGACCGAGCCCTGCGGCGCGATATTGCCCCTGGGGAAAACGACCGTGCTCGTCAAACCGCGAGCGCGCGCCCGCTCCGGCGGCATGATGACGTCATCCGGGTCAATGCCATCGTTGGCGCGCAATCGCTCTCTGCCCAGGCGCCGCCGCTCGCCGCTCTCCCACCAATCCAGCACGGTATCGAGCTTGTCCCCCGTAACGGTCAGCACATCGGTATTGAGCAGGCCTTGGGCGCGCAAATGCAGCATAACCTCAGGCACGCCGCCAGCCATGTAAACTTGCACCGTCGGGTGATTCCGCGGTCCGTTGGGCAGAGCATCCACCAGGCGCGATGTGCTGCGGTTGACGCGGATCCAGTCATCGACCGACGGCGGCTTCAAGCCAGCGGCATGGGCGATGGCGGGAATATGCAGCAGCAAATTGGTCGAGCCGCCAAAAGCCGAATGCACGAGCATGGCGTTTTCCAAAGCATCCGGCGTCAAAATATCGGCCAGCGTCGTCCCGGCCGCCTTCATATTCAGCAGCGCCAAAGCCGAGCGCCGCGCGTTATCCAGCCAGACCGCTTCACCCGAAGGCACGAGCGCGCAATGGGGCAAGCTAAGCCCCAGGGCTTCCGCCACCACCTGCGAGGTCGCCGCCGTGCCCAAAAACTGACACCCGCCACCGGATGAGCCGCAGGCTTTGCAACCCATCTCGGCCGCGTAATCCAGCGTGATCAGGCCATGAGCGAAGCGGGCGCCAATCGTCTGCACCGTGCCGGCATCCTCAGCGCCTTCGGCCGGCAGAGTCACGCCGCCGGGCACGATGATGCCGGGCAGATCGCCACAGCCGGCCAGCGCGATCATGGCGGCCGGCAGCCCTTTGTCGCAAGTCGCGACGCCCATCACGCCATCCCGCGTCGGCAAGGAGCGGATCATCCGGCGCATGACCAGCGCGGCGTCGTTGCGATAAGCCAGGCTGTCCATCATGCCGGTCGTGCCTTGCGAGCGGCCATCGCAGGGGTCAGAACAATAGATGGCGAAGGGGATGGCGTCGCGGGCGCGGATCGTCTCAGCCGCTTCTTTGACCAGCAGGCTGATTTCCCAATGCCCGGTGTGATAACCCAAGGCGACCGGTCTGCCATCTTCAGCCCGCAAGCCGCCCTTGGTGCTGACGATCACGTATTGCTCGCGATTGACCTCTTCCGGATGCCAGCCCATCGCCACATTCTGCGTCATGGCGAAGAGGTTGCCGCTCGCTTCGTTGAGCAGCATATCTTCATCGAATGGCAGCTGCCCTTCCCGGCCCTGGCCGCGTGTTCGCGTCGTCCGCAGCAGCTCCGCCCCGCCGTACACGTCATTTTGCATAATCATGTCTCCCATTCTTACCACCGAGCGCGCCGAGGGTTATTCTCTAGGATTGTGTAGGGGCGTTTCGCTGAAACCCCCAAGCGTGTGAAAGTGCGTGCCTTAGGACGACCCAATGGCTCGCCCCTACAACTCCCGGGTTGCGGCGGATTCTCTCTGTGTCCTCTGCGACCTCTGTAGTTAAAATATCAGCGCCGTTTCCACTATGCAGGACAGATTATGACACAGAAGCGATTTTCAAATCAAACAGTCATCGTCACCGGCGCCGGTGAAGGCATCGGTTATGAAGTCGCGCGGCAATTCTGCGCGGAAGGCGCGTCGGCGCTCTTGAATGACATCCTGCCTGAGCGCGCGCAAGCCGCCGCCGAGGCGATCGCCGGCGAGACCGGCGCCCAGTGCATCGCCTGCCCCGGCGATGTCGCCGATGTGGACACCGTGCGCGCGCTCGTGAAACAAGCAGTCGCGTCCTTCGGCGGCTTGAACGTCTGCGTCTGCAACGCCGGCTTGACCTCCTGGGGAGATTTCTTCGAGTACGCGCCGGCCGATTTTGAGCGCGTGCTGAACGTCAATTTGCGCGGCAGTTATTTTCTGGCGCAAGCGGCCGCCCGCCAGTTTCGCGAAGCCGGCACAGGCGGCCGCATCGTGCTGATGTCTTCAGTCACCGGCCATCGCGCCGTGCCTTACCTCAGCGCCTATGGCATGACCAAGGCGGCGCTGGAAATGCTGGCCCGCAATCTCGTGCTTGAGCTCAGCCCTCACGGCATCACCATCAACTGCGTCGCCCCCGGCGCCGTCATCACGCCGCGCAACCTGGACGATGATCCGGATTATGAAGCGCGCTGGGGAAATCTGATTCCGGTCGGGGCGGCCATCCAAACGGCCGACATCGCCAATGCCGCGCTCTTCCTGGCGGCGCCCGAGTCCGCCAAGATCACCGGTCAAGCGATCGTCGTCGACGGCGGCTGGACCAGCACCAGCCCGATACCCGATATGGATTATGGCAAGGATTACGAGAATTAAAGCCAAAGCCATGTAGAATAATGTCAAGTCAAGGAGTCCGGCTGATGACGAAAAGATCGTCAAGAAATAAGACCATCACAGTCACCGAATCTGAAATTCGACTTCTGGAAAAAAGATTGCTCACTGTACATTCTCGGTTGGACGAGAAGGACGTGATAGACAAAACGATTTTGGGTGATGCGCTCGAAGTCATTGATTACCTTCCCATATGCTTTGCGGACATGCTATTTGTTGATCCGCCGTACAACATGAGCAAAGTTTTCGGAAAGACATCTTTCAAGAAAATGTCAAACGGTGATTACGAAAGTTGGGTGCGTTCGTGGTTCAGCAAGATTCTATTGAAGCTTAAGCCGAATGCGTCAATATATGTCTGCGGCGATTGGCGCTCTTCATCGCCTCTGTTCAGAGTTTTGTGTGATTATGTCAATGTACGAAACAGAATCACTTGGGAAAGGGAAAAAGGACGCGGCGCAAAAGCGAACTGGAAAAATGCGTCTGAAGATATTTGGTTTGCGACAGTGAGTGATGAGTATTGCTTTAACGTGGAAGCAGTAAAACTGAAGAAAAAGGTGATCGCTCCCTATCGGCATGAAAACGGTAAACCCAAGAACTGGTCGGAAGAGACCAATGGAAACTTCCGGCTTACACATCCGTCTAATCTTTGGACAGACCTGACTGTACCTTTCTGGTCCATGCCAGAAAACACCCGGCATCCGACGCAAAAGCCCGAAAAGCTTGTTGCCAAGATTATCCTCGCAAGCTCAAAACCGGGTGACGTCATTCTTGATCCTTTTTTGGGTTCTGGGACGACTTCAACGGTAGCAAAGAAACTGGGACGACATTTTGTTGGGATTGAAATCGACAGGCACTACGCATGTCTGGCTGAGAAGAGGATAGAGATTGCTGAACACGACAAACGAATCCAAGGATATGAAAATGGCGTTTTCTGGGAGAGAAACTTGAATCCGGACGCAAGCAAAGAGCTTGAGAAGAAACCACAAACAAGGCATCTTCTATGAACAGAGCTGTGTTTGAGTTAATTGACTACATCAGGGCACATGACGGAATCGCAAACAAGGCAACTCTGTCAAAGCAGACGCAGCAGAAATTCGCACTCATAAAGGATCGGTCGGTATACTATTCGTCGCATTACGCGATTCGCTTCAGTTCAACCCGTTCAAACAGTTTTTCGAATACAGTCGTAGCGCTTTCCACTCTACAAAAATATGACGAATTACCTTTCATCGCTTGCCAAGTTACGCCTGCAAAAAACAATCTCTATTTGGCAAATACAACATTCTTACGAAAGATAAGTCACTCCTCTCAAGATCTCCGCGTTGACAACATCAAAGGTAGCATAAACGGTTCTGACATTGTTAGAACGTTTAATGATTTGCCGAATGAGCCGGAATACTTTGAAGATCTCTTCAATATTCACGCCGCGATAGGCTTTAGCGAGAATCTGCCTCGACTGGTAGAGGCGACGAATAATATTGTCCCGTTCGGCAGCAAGTTTTCCATTTCGGATATCGCATTGGAAGCAATTCTGAATGCGCCATCGCGAGCTTCCGAATTTATCCAATCGTCGGAATACAGCCGCTTGAAATCGGACTTGGACTCGCGAGTTAGCCGGGTCACTGATGCGATAGTGGCGGCCAGCCTTATCGAGAATGTTAATGTTCGCGGCAGGCTAATCGAATCCATGATTACCAGTGAGGATGAGGAGTCAACAAAGAAACTCGTCGATGCTGTAATTCGCAGTAATGGGGAGATACTCAAATTCAGGACTTCAAATGAGCTTGGTGATTATACCCGAGTATTCGACGAATTTGAGACGGCAACGGACGTCAAAACCAAGATTATGGTGCTGAATTCTAACCCTAAAGCTTACAATATCGACAAGCTCCTGGAATTCCTGTCGAAAGACAAATCGGTATTCATGTTTTACTTTATTGGAATTGAGCCGGACAAAATCATCAATCAGGTATTGGTCTCGATGTTTCAAGAAGACTTAATGAATTCAACTATCATTTTAAGACATTGGGCAGGACGCAATACGAGGGGAGTAACTCAGTTTCAAGGCTCTACGCTAAACAAGCTAATTCTATCTCCAAACAATTATGTTAATAGACCCGCGAGTAGGGATTTCTTGCAGAAATTGATTCGCCTATGACTGGCCCGCAATGATGAAGCCGGCGCTTCACACGCCGCCGCGCCATCAATCCATCAATTCTTGAACCAGACGGTTGGTCGTCGACAGCCGGTCGGAGAGCATGCTGGCGATTAGCACGTGAATCGACGACGCGGTTTGCGGCGCTCGCTCCTCCATTTGGCGCAGCGCTTCGTGGCTCAGCCGCTGCAAGACGCCGGCTTCAGTCACTACAATCGACGCCGAGCGCGCAACCCCCAGGTAAAAACCGACCTCGCCGATGACTGCGCCAGCGGTCATGCTGCGCAGGCGCAATTCACGCTCGCCCTCAACTTGCAAAAGCACATCCACCCGACCGGATTCAATGAAATACAGCGAATCCGACTCGTCGCCCTGCTTGAAGATGGTATCGCCGACCTTCGTCTCGATCTGTTCCAGAAACTCCCCCGCCGCGCGCGCGTCCAGCGGGCGAATAATCGCATGCTGCGCCAACTGCCGCTCAACCGTGACGCGCTCTTCATCCAGCTGGCTGGCCTCGCGCAGTAAAATGCTCTCGCACCATTCCAGCGCCCGGTCAAGATCGTCGAACAGCGGCGGCTTGTCCGGCCGGCTTACGACGATCCCGCCATCAGCCAGCAGCGGCTGCAAGCGCGGCGTCGCGCTCGAGACAAGCAATTCGATGCCTTTGCCATCCATCAGCTGCTTCAGCTTCTGGAAGTCCACTATCGTCGACACATCAAGCCCGCGGACGGATTTGAAGTCGAGAATGATGAACCTGAGCTCATCACCTGCGGCGGCCGTGATGCGAGCCTTCACATGTTCGTAAAAGCGGTAGGCGGTGCCAAAAAAGATGAAGCCCTGCAAACGCAGGATCAAAATCTTGCCGCCCTCCCTTTGCAGCAACTGGTTCTGGGCGAAGGAGCGGTCGAGATTGCTGCGATGGAAGCTGCCGGAGAATTCCTGCTTGATGACGTCCATCCGGCTGTATTCCAGCACAAAGAACGAGATCGCCACCATGATGCCGACCGCGATGCCGGGAAAGAGGCCCAGAACCGCAGTTGCCAGCGCGATGATGACGACAATGAGGTAATCTTGCCGCGGCAGCTTTGACCAACTATCGACCAGCCACTCTTTCATGAATTGCAGCCCGAAGAACATCAGCAAGCCCGCGGGAATAAATCGCGGGATAAGCGAAAAGACCGCGCCGCCAACCAAGAGCGTCAACGTGAACATGCATGCGAGGAGCAGGCCAACCAGACGGCCGTTGACCCGCATCGCTTCCACCAGCGAGACGGAAATGGGCCCGTGATAAGCCACAACGCCGCCACCGGAAAAGGCGGAGGCGACATTGGCGACGCCATTGACGATGCATTCGTGATTCAAATTCAACTCGCGCTTAACAATGATCTCCTGCGCGCTGGCTCTCAGAAACAAGTTCAGCGTGAAAACGACGATCAAGGTCAGCACATCGCCGGCGCTTGCCAACACGACAGCCGGGCTTATCGCAGCGAAGGCGGATGGATCGGGCAATGTCCAGTGGAGCGCGTTTGACACGTTTGGCAGGAGCCATCCGGCCTCCGCGACCCGGCTTACATCGCCGACGAGGACGTATGCCCAAAAGTAAAACAGGATTAGGGAGGCAACGATGCCGAGCGGCATGACGAGCGTCGTCTTGATGCGAACCCGCAGCCCAAGGACGCACAAAGCGAATGTCATCGCCGGCAGCCAGTGCGAGAAGGTTTCGCTCTCCAGCAAAAGGGGCAAGGAGGCCACGTTCGGTCTAAGACCCACTAACACACTGAAGCCGGCCCCCAATATCAGCCAACCCAGGCCGGCCATAAAGCCGCCGACGATTGGATAGGGGATATAACGAATCAGGCCGCCCGCGCGCGTCAAGCCCAGCAGCGCAACAAAAACGCCGGCCAGCGCTGAAGAGAGCGCGACAAGCAAAAACACCGTCGCAAACAGCGCCTCCGGCGGCATATCGGCCGGCAGCGCCTCGACCACGCTGCCAGCGACCAAGCCCTGAATCACGGCCGTCGGGCTCTGCGGCACGACTTGCGTCGCATGATCCGAACTGAAAATCGATGTGATCAAGACCGTGACAATTTCGCTAACGAGGACCATCGCCAGGCCGGCGGCAAAATAACCAGACACCTTGCCGTGGAAGATCAACCCGGCATAGGACGGCATCGCGCTCGCCATGAGCAGCCAGATGATGGCGCTGGCGCCCAGGCTGCGCAACAGGACCACCGGCTGCAGCGCGTGGCGAATGCCGGCGCTCAAGCTCGATTCGTCGGGACCAGACGGAGATGAATGGGTCATAAGCAGACGCGAATGCCAGCGAACGCGCCGCTAAGGAGGGGCGGTCCCCGAGTTGGAGCCGGCTGTTTCGGCTTTTTTCCGCCGCCCGCGCAAGACATCGGCGCCCAGCCAGCCCAATCCAAGCAGCGCCAAACCGACGCCGCCGACAACCATCATGTTGAATTGCTCCGCCACCAGCCGCCGCCGCTCAATGTCAGAGGCCATCAAGCCCTGCGCCTGCCCCTTGCTCTCCAGCTTGACCTCGTCGCCGCTCTCGTGGATCTGGGCCGCCATGTTGCCGGAAAGCCGATTGGCGAGGTCCACATAACGCAGCGCCGCATAGCCGGCCAGCAAGAGCCCGCCGATAATCGCGGTGAATAGCAAGCGGTCAAGGATTCCCGTGTAAAACTCATGCCGCATAAAACCGTCCTCAAAAGCGTCAGTTGTCGATTGACTCGCGAAAAACTACAATGCGCCTACGCTTGTCCAAGCACATTCTACGGAAGATGACGATGACTAGCAACATAGTTTCTGTGGCTGTGGTCGGCAGCAGTTGGTGGGCCGACGCCATGCACCTGCCCGCCCTCGCCAGCCACCCCGGGGCCAGAACCGTCGCCATTTGCGGCCGCACTCGGGAAAAGGCGCGGAAACTTGCTGAAGTCTGGGATATCCCCCAAGTTTATACCGACTATGGCGAGATGATCGAGAGCGCCGAGCTGGACGCCATCGTCATCGCCACGCCGAATGACTCGCACTATCCCATCGCCATGAAAGCGCTGCGGCATGGCTTGCACGTGCTTTGCGAAAAGCCGATCGCGCTGACATACGCCCAGGCGCGGGAAATGGCGGAAACGGCGGAGGCGCGCCGCCTCAAGACCCTGGTGCCTTTCACCTACAGCTTCATGCCGGCAGCTCGCTATCTCAAAGAATTGATCGACGGCGCATACCTGGGCGCGCCCTACCATCTCAACATGCGCTATTACACCGGCTTCGCCCGCGATGGCGATTATCTCTGGCGCTTCGACCGCCGGATCGCCGGCTCCGGCATTCTTGGCGACCTGGGCTCGCATTTTCTTTACATCGCCGAGTGGCTCTTTGGGGAGATCGGGGCGATCAGCTGCCGTCTCGGTTTTACCGTGCCGCGCCCGCCGCTCGACCCCGCCGGCAAAGCCTACGAAGTGGGCGATGACGCTTGCATGCTCATCCTGGAATTCGCCAACGGCGCCCACGGCATGATCCACTGCACAGCGCTCTGCTACGAAGATACGCCCTTCGGCCAAACGCATCACATGGAATTCCACGGCTCGGATGGCACGCTCTACAGCTTCACGGATTGGGACAAGATTCAGCAGGTCAAGGGCGCGCGCGTCGGCGAAGGCATGATCCGCGACTTGCCGATTCCCGATCACATCTGGGGCGGCGCCCGCCGCGATACGGTGCACAACACCTACCGCGATATGTTCCGCTCGGAAGACTTCATGATCCGCGCCTTCATCAACGGCATTGTCGAGGACGCGGAAGTCAGCCCCAACTTTGAGCACGGCGCTCGCATCCAGCGCCTTTTGAGCGCGGCCGCGCATAGCCACGAGACCGGCCGCCGCGTCGAGGTCGCATCCATCCGGGCGTAGAAGCAGAGTTGGTCCTGCTGCAGCGCCCAGCATATCCAGGCTCCAAATAATCCTCTGTGTCCTCTTTTCTTATGAACCAATCCTCTCAAATGACTGTAGGGGCGTCTCGCTGAGACGCCCACTATATCCTGCCAAATTTTGCGGGCGATTCACAGAATCGACCCTACAGATTACGCAAGTTGCCCGGAAAGTAGTTGATTTCAGCGCCATTTCAATTTGATGCGATTGCCTTGAGCTTGGCGAGATATGATTTGCGTTCGCGCGCAGCGTTCGTTATATTCGTGGCGCGAGAAGTTTGCGCAAATGCTTCAGTTAGTGGATAGGATCTGGAAAAATGATAAAGAGAGTTTTCCTGTGTTCGCTTACCTTCGTTTTGACATTGCTTGCAATCGGCAGTGTCGCCGCGCAAGATGGCTTTGTGTTGCATGTCTTCGGGCCGACCTCGCTCGACAACCTCGGCTCCATGGCGCCTGACGATATTCAGCAGCAGGTGGAGCGCGAGGTCATTGATGGCTTCCTGATGGAAAACCCGGATGTCGCCGATGTGACCTGGGACGCGCAGGGCCCGATTGATGGCGGCGTGACGCGCTTGCTGACCGCCCACCTGGCCGGTGAGAATATGGATGTGATCGGCTGCGCAGCCAATCCCACCAATGGCGCATACGTCCGGCGCGGCGTCCTGCGCGATATCACCGATGATATTGCGCCCTGGGTCGACCGCTTCGAGCCGGCGTCGCTCGACGCCTACACCATCGGCGGCCGCGTCTATGGCATTCCGGTATCGCCCGTCTCCACCTCTTCGTTCTTCTACAATGTAGAAGTCTTCAGCGAGCTGGGCCTGGCGGAGCCGGATTCTTACGCGGACTTCATCGAAGTGGCTGGCGCGCTGGACGAAGCCGGCTATATTCCGGTGCTGCACCAGGGCAAGAATGTCTGGATGTGGCCGATGTGGTACTTCGAGACAGCCGCGCAAACCATGGGCGATTCCATCGCCAAGACGGTGCAGAACCTGCGCGGCGAAGCCAAATTCACCGACGCCCCCGATGTCGAAGCGCTGGCGCGGATCGGCCAATTCGTTGATGATGGCATCCTCGACCGCGATTCGCTTTCGGTGGATTGGGATGGCATGCGCAGCGCTTTCGCCAGCCAGCAGTCGGCCGTCTACTACGGCGGCACCTGGGAGCTGCCCTGGATCGAAGCCAATGTCCTTGATTTTGAGTGGGGCGTGTTTGAGTTTCCGCAGCTGGCCGATGTACCCGGCACGCGCGGTCACGGCGGCGGCCCCGACTCCGGCTACTGCATCTACAGCGGGATCGATGATGAAGCGCTGCCGCATGCGGTCGCTTTCCTCGAATACCTCTCGCGGCCCGAGATCGCCGACAAGCACCTCGGCATCATGGAACCGCTGGCGACCTCCATCAAGGGCGTGACCGTTGTCGAATCGGCCATCGCCGATGATCTGCGCTCCAACCACTTCCCCAACACCGCCCGCTTCCTCGACTGGATCTGGCCTACCGAGATTAACGATGCCTTCCAAAGCGCCATCCAGGGCATCGTCGGCGGGACGATCACAGCGGAAGAAGGCATGGCAGCCATTCAAGATGTCTACGATGATCTCGTCTTCGACGGCTACTCCTACGATGACTGAGTGAGGGGCATCATTTCAAGGCGAGGGACTCCTGGTGGATCCAGCCCGATTTCCCGGCCGGGTCCACCAACCCTTTCCCGGATTCTCCCCAAAGCAGAGGATGTGTTTCCATGCCTAAAGAGCAGAAATTCGAGATAGGCTATCATCTCAATACATGGGATTTTGAAGGCCGGCCGGAAGAAGGCTTTCCCTTCCTGGCCGATGTCGGCTTCGTTTGGTACGAAGCGCTCATATTCAACAGCCTGGGCGACGATTTCGCCCGCCGCTTCATGACGCTGGACGATGTCGGCCTCCCGCCCGCGTTAAGCGATACCGAGCTCTTGCGCCGGCTGCATCTCTTCAATAAAGCGCAGGAAGATTACGGGCTGCGCCTCTCGTCTCTCTATGCCAACGCCGAATACACCAATCCGGCATTATGGCCCTTTGAGCGGGATTGCATCATGGCGGTGACGCGCTTCCTGCATAGCTTCGGCTCAAAGATTCTGGTTTGCGGCGGCGGCCCGCCGGCAGGGCGCAAAGCGCAGACGGACGAGGACTTCCGCAGTTTCGCCAATGCGCTCGAAGAACTGGGCGCCTTCAGCAACAAGCTCGGCATTCGCACTGTCTATCATCCGCATCTCGACTGCTTCATCGAAACGCGCGCGCAGCTTGACCGCTTCATGGCGATCGTCGATACCGATCTGGTCGGGCTATGCATTGACCCCGCCCATCTGGTCATCAAAGACACGGATCCGGTAGACATCATGCGCGCCTATATCGAGCACATCGATTACATTCATTTCAAGGACGCGAAAGATTTCGCCGGGCTGGAAGGCTACGCGCGTTATCTTTCATTCTGCGAGCTGGGCGCCGGCGTGGTTGATTTTCCCGCCATGGTCGAGATTATGCTGGAAAACGATTACGACGGCCTGGCGATCATCGAGTTGGACGCGTCGCACAAAACGGCGGAACAGAGCTGCCTCGAGAGCATCGACTACATCGTGAAAGACCTGGGCCTGCAGCTGAACATCGCTTAGGCACTTGTCGCAGCTGGCGGAACGTCATCAATTATTGACAAATATGACCTCAACAAGAGCTTCCGAAGCGGCTGTACCCCTCGCCGGCCGGCGAACAGTCCCGCGCGTCTACCGGCATCTCTCGGCTTATCTCATGCTGCTGCCGGCGGTTGTTCTTTTGGTCATCTTCGTCATCATCCCCATCGGCTATGGCTTTTACTTGAGCTTTCATCGCTGGGACGGCTTCAATGAGCCCGTCTTCATCGGCACGAGAAATTACATCCGGCTGATTGAACGCGACGACATTTTCCTGAAAGCCGTCTCCAATACGATTATCTTCGCCATTTCGGTGGTGCTGGTCAAAAATCTGCTCGGCCTGTTCCTGGCCCTGCTTGTCAACCAGAAGATACGCGGCGTGATCTTCTTTCGCACCGCCCTCTTCCTGCCGGTCACCTTATCCTTTGTGGTGATCGGGTTGCTTTGGTCCTGGGTTTACAATCCGGCCTTCGGTTTGCTCAACGCCGGCCTGGAGCTGCTCGGGCTTGATAACCTGGTCCGGCCTTGGCTGAGCGACCCGGCCACCGCCCTGGGCGCCATCATCACGGTGGACATCTGGAAATGGACGGGCTTTCACATGGTCCTGTTTTTGGCCGGGCTGCAAGCCATCCCGCGGGATCTGTACGAAGTGGCGATCATTGATGGCGCCAACGCCTGGACGCGGCTCCGGCGCATCACCCTGCCCCTGCTCGCGCCGGTGACATTCATCAGCGTCCTGCTTTCGCTGAATGGCGCATTTGTCAGGAATTTCGAATTGGTCTTCGTCATGACCGACGGCGGGCCCAACCACACCACCGAGGTCGTGCTGACCCATCTCGTCACCCAGGCCTTCCGTTTCGGCAAGCTGGGTTATGCCTCGGCGATGGGCTTTGCCCTCTTTCTCGTCGTCGCCGTCATCGCCTTCACCTATATTCGGATCGGGCGCAGCGGCACCTATAACTTCTGAGGTCGGGAGCGGACATGGCATACGCCGCGGGAGACAACAATACCGACAGTTTTGGCGATGTGATTTCTCGCCATCTCAGCGAGCGCCTCAAGCTCCTGCTGGTTTATGCGATATTGATCATCGCGACCGTTCAGACGATTTATCCACTCTTCTGGATGGTCTTCGGTTCGCTCAAGACCGACGCCGATCTCTTCAACAATGTCTGGGGACCGCCGCGGGTGATGGTTTGGCAGAACTATATCGACGCCTGGCGCATCGCCGACCTGGGCGCGCGCATCGGCAACAGCATCATCATCACCGCGCTCAGCCTGACCGTTCTCTTGATCGTCTCGTCGATCGCCGCCTACACCCTGGCCCGCCTGCAATTCCCCGGACGGCAGGCGATTTTTCTGATCATACTGGCGACGATGATGATCCCGCCCGAGGTCACGGTCATTCCGCTTTTCATCGTGGTCAGAACGCTGGGCATACTCAACAGCCGTTTTGGTCTCGTCTTCGTTTACGCCGGCACATCCATGGCATTCAGCATCTTCCTCTTGCGCGGCTTCTTTATGTCGATCCCGCCCGAGCTGGAAGACGCCGCCCTGGTCGATGGCGCCAATCGGCTTCAAGTCTTTTGGCATATCATCATGCCTTTGGCGCGGCCCGGCTTGGCGACGGTGGCCATCTTTCAAGGCATGTTCTTCTGGAACGAATTCTTCCTCGCTTTCATCTTCATACGCCAGGCCGAGCTGCAGACGATTCCCCTGGGCCTGGTGAACTTTTTCTATCGTTATTCAGCCGATTGGACGCTCTACTTCGCCGCGCTGAGCATGGTTACCATTCCAGTCATCATTCTATATGTCGCGATGCAGCGCTGGTTCATCGAAGGCTTGACCGCCGGCGCCGTCAAGAGTTGAGGGCGCTGCAAAACCTAACTACAGTCCCTCGCGAATCACAACCCGGCTCACGCAAAATAATGAACCCGGGGAATGGGAAACTGTAGGGGCGTTTCGCTGAAACGCCCGCGCTTGAGAAAGTGCGCGCTTTAGGGCAACTCACAGAGTCGCCCCTACAAATATCGCTATGATTGCAGATGGAATTTGGCTGGTTCATTAAATAAGAGAAAGGGCTAAGAAGTGGAAAGCTTGCGCGTAGGCGTCATCGGCTGCGGCCAGATCGCCCAAATCATGCATCTGCCATACCTGAAGGAACTGCCTCAATTTGAGATCGCCGCCGTCTGTGACATCTCGCCCAAAGTCGTGAATACAGTGGGCGAGTGCTACGGCGTCGGCAAGCGCACCGTCGATTATGAAGAGCTCATCGCCCAACCCGATATCGATATCGTCGCCGTCCTGACGATGGATCATGGCGATATCGCCGAGGCGGCCGCCGAAGCCGGCAAGCATCTGCTGGTGGAGAAACCCTTCTGTTTCGACCCGGCCGAGGGCTATCGCGTCTTGAGCGCGGTCGAGCGCAGCGGCGTCAAGCTGATGGTCGGCTACATGAAACGTTACGACCCCGGTTACCTCTACGGCATGGGGCGCATGAAGGCGATGGACGATGTGCGGCTGATCCGCGTTCATGACTTCGCCGGCGATTTCGGCGTGCACGAACCGCTATACACGCTGGTGGCGGGCGATGACATAGCGCAGGATGTATTGGACGCAGGCGCGGCCACGCTCACCGCCAAGTCAGAAGCGGCTTTGGGCGAAAGCCACGCCCATTTGGCCGGCCTGTATAACATGCTGCTGATGCTTTCCAGCCACGATTTGACGATTCTGCGCGGCGCTTTCGGCGCGCCCGCCGGCGTCCTCTACAGCGACGCCATCTCGCCCACAGAAATCCTCTCCGTGCTGGATTATGGCGGCCAGCGGCGCTGTGTCTTTGAAGCCGGCGTCTGGCCCGAATATCTCTGGTGGGACGAACAACTGACTGCCTACGGAAAATACGAAACCATCAGCATCGCCTTCCCCAATCCCTACGTCAAATATGCGCCCACCACCGTGACGATCCAGGAAAACGAGGACGGCTCGCCAATTCGCAAGGTCGTGCCCGCTTCGCATCAAGAAGCGTTCAGACTGGAATGGCTGCATTTTTACGACTGCATTCGCGAAGATCGGGCCCCGCGCACCAACGGCGCTGACGCCACCGCCGATGTCGAGCTGGCTGTCGAAATGATCCGCGCCATCCGCGTCTGATGGCTCAAGAAATCGCCTTGCTCGGCGGGCTCTTCAACGCCTTCCTCTGGGGCTCCTGGACGGTCCTGCTCAAGAAGCTGGACGGCTATCCGCTGGATGCCTTTCATATCGGCCTGTTCATCGTTTCCTTCGCCTTCGTCTGGGTCATCGCCCTGCTCACGCGCGGCCAAGTGCTCTTCATAGAGATTGGCGATGTTTGGCAAGATAACGCCGAGATCATCGCCGTCGCCCTCATCGTCGGCGGCGGCTATGTCATCGGCCTGCGCATCATGCTGACCGTCTACAGCACCATCGGGCTGACGGTGACCGCGCCCATTCACACATTCATGAGCTTGATACTCGGCACAGCGCTGGCCGCAGTGGCCGGTGGCGCGCCGGCCGGGCTCGCCCCGCTCGATCTTGGCCTGGCTTGTCTGCTCTATTTCGCCGCCGCCATGGCAACCGTCTGGGCGCGAATCTGCCGTGACCGCGCGCTCTTTGAGGCGGCGGGCTCACAACTGCGCGCTGCGGCCGGGGCGAAAAGCCGGCGCCTGCTCGCCCGAAACATCGCATGGGTAGCGCTGGCATCGGCGATCATCACCACCTACCCGCTCGGCTTGGCTTTCTGTTTGCGCACGCCCAGTCACAATTACGGCTTGGGCCCTTTGCCCTACATGGCGCTTCTCGTCACAGGGTCCCTCCTGGGCGCGCTGCTGCTGTCCGGCGCAATCCTGACCCGGCGCGGGCAGTGGTCCGCCCTCTTGCGCGCCCCCTGGCAATTCCAGCGCTATGCCCTCATCGCGGCCGGCGCGCATTACGGCGGCAACATCATCAACGCCTATGCCACCGGCATCCTGACCGCCGCTGTATCCTGGCCGGTCGGCACGACAGCGAATCTGTGGACATTTGTCTGGGGCTTGGCCGCGGGCGAATTCAAAGGCGCGCCGCGCAAGTCTTATCTGCTGCTCATGGCCAGCGCCGCGCTATTTGTCGCTGGCACTTTATACTTGCGTTGGGCGCTCCTGCGCTCGGCATAATTGACATTCAAGGAGACGAAACCATGAAGCTGATTAGAAAAGCGGAACGCGAACAGCAGGCTAATATCTATGTATCCCCCGGCGCGTCACAGCTGGAGCGCATGATGCCGGCGCAGACGGCCGGCGGCGTGACCGTGGCGCTGGTGCATTTCCAGGACGGCGCCGTCACCCATTGGCATACGCATCCCGGCGAGCAGGTGCTTCTCGTCACCGAAGGCCAGTGCCGCTTTGGCAATGAAGCGGGCGACGGCGGCATCGCTCAAACCGGCGACCTCATTCATTTCCCGCCGGGCGAAAAACACTGGCACGGCGCTCTGGAAGGGGCAAGCATGACGCACATGAGCATCACCACCGTCGGCGGCCCCAACTGGATGGAACCGGTGGTTGCCGAGTAATATGCGAGTCACTGTCACCGGAGGGAGCGGGCTGGCCGGGTTCGCCGCCGTCGAGCATCTGCTGGACGCGGGTCACGCTGTCATCAGCATCGATCGCCGGCCGCCCCCGAAAGCGATCACCGAATACCGCCTGATCGACTGTCAGGATCTGGGCCAAGTCTACGGGGCTTGCCGCGGCGTCGACGCGATCCTGCACCTCGCCGCCATCCCGCGCCCCATCCACCACAGTCCCGACGAGGTCTTCCGCACGAATATCATGACCACTTTCAACATCTTTGAAGCGGCCGCCGTCCTGGAAATCCCGCGCGTTGTCTATGTCAGCAGCATGTCCGTGACCGGCCTGCCCTTCTCATACAAGCCGATTCGCCTGGCCTATCTGCCGATCGACGAGGCGCACCCGCAGGCGCCCCAAGACGCTTACGCCCTTTCGAAGGCTTTGGGCGAAGATATCGCAGCCGCTTTCGTCCGGCGGATGGCGGGCGCGCTCTCGGTTGTCAGCCTGCGCTTTCCCTGGATCCATACGCCGGCGACCTTCAAGTCTACGTTGACGCCGCTCCAGGATGACCCGGCCGGCGGCGCGACAAATCTTTGGGGATACATCGATACGCGTGATGTGGCGCGCGCTTGCCGGCTCGCCCTTGAAGCGGATATCAGCGGACAGGAAGCCTTTTACATCAGCGCGCGCAACACTTTCATGAAGACCGATACCGTATCTCTCGCGCAGGCTTACTACCCTGAGGTCGGGATAAGATCGCCCCTGGCGGGCAAGGCATCGCTCTTTGATTGCTCCAAAGCGGCGGCGGCCCTCGGCTTCGAAGCGCTGTACTCCTGGGAGGATTACTGATGGAGATAATCCGCATCCGCACAATCGTCGACTTCATCCACGCCGAAGGCTTCCGCCCATTGGCGAAACCGCTGACCAAAGTGGCGGCCGGCGCTGTGATCAAGAATCCCTGTGCCGGGCGTTACATTGAAGACCTGAGCGAACTCTATGAAATTGGCGCCGAGTTGGGCAAACTGCTGGGCGAGCGGGCGGTCTCGCAGTTGAATGGCGACCCGCAGAGTTATGGCAAGGCGGCCATCGTCGGCATCGATGGCGAACTGGAACATGCCGCCGCCCTGCTGCATCCAAAACTGGGCGCCCCCCTGCGCGAAGCGGTCGACGGCGGGCGGGCGATAATCCCTTCGGCGAAAAAGACGGGCGGGCCCGGCACAAGCATTGATGTGCCCCTGCACCACAAAGACGCGATGCTGGTTCGCTCTCATTTTGACGCGCTGGAGTTTCGCCTGCATGATGCGCCGGCGCCCGGCGAAATCATCGTCATCGTCGCGGTGACCGACGGCGGCCGGCCACAAGCGCGCATCGGCGGGCTCGGCGCGGCTGATATCATGGGCGAAGACGGCCTGCGCTGAAGCGAAGGCGCGGCACGCGAAGACAGGAGGCGGCAAGCATGAGGACAAGCCGGAACTCATTTTCGGAGAAGCAATCGCATCAGCAGCGAGACGCGTTCAGCGATTTCAATCCGGCGACCAGCGCCATCCTCGTCGTCGATATGCTGAACGACTTCTTCAAAGAGGGCGGGGCCATGGTGCTGGAAGGCGGCGCGGCGCTGTATGAACCACACCAGCGGCTGCTGGCGGCGGCGCGGGCCGCGGGCCTGCCCGTTCTCTGGCTCAACCAAAGCCTGCCGCCCGATGACAGCCTCTTTGAAATGCGCGTCGTACATTGCCTGGCCGGGTCATGGGGCGCGCAGGTCGTTGACGAGCTGCCGGTCGCTGCGGAAGACATCATCATCCCCAAACGGCGCTACAGCGGCTTCTTCCAGACGACGCTTGATCTCAGCTTGCGCGAACGCGGCATCGATACCGTCATCGTCACCGGCGTCGTCACCAACATCTGCGTGCGCTCGACCGTGCACGACGCCTTCTTCTTGCGCTACAAGGTCCTGGTGCCGGAAGACCTGGTGATGGCGACCAGCCCGCAAGCGCAGGCGGTCACGCTTTATGACATCGACACCCACTACGGAGACGTGACCAATCTGGCCGACTTGCTGGTGGCGCTGCGGGCGAAAGGAAGGAAGGCCTGATGTCCTCGCTGCTGATCCACAACATTGGCCAAATCGTCTCCGGCGATTATGAGGAGCCGCTTCTCGCCGGCGATTCGATCCTTGCGCGCGACGGAATTATCGCTGCCATCGGCGGCGGGCTCAGGGCGGGCGACGGCGAAACCGCTATCGACGCCAAGGGCGCTACCGTGACGCCCGGCCTCATCGATTCGCACACGCATCCCGTCATAGGCGATTACAGCCCGCGCCAAAATACGGCCGATTTCATCGCGTCTTGCGTGCACGGCGGCGTCACCCGCATGATTTCCGCCGGTGAAGTTCACATGCCCGGCCGGCCCACCGGCGCCATCGGCACAAAGGCCATGGCCATCGTGGGCGCGAAAGCCTGGCGCAATTTCCGCCCCGGCGGAATGAAAGTACAGGGCGGCGGGCTGCTCTTGCAAGCGGGCTTGACCGAAGCCGATTTCGCGGAAATGGCGGCGGCCGGCGTCAAGCATCTCGGCGAGGTTGGGCTCGGCGGTTTCCACGATTGGGACCGCATCGCGGAAATGGCGCGCTGGGCCAAAGGCTGCGGCATGACGGTCATGATGCATATCGGCGGCGCATCCATACCCGGCAGCGACGCCATCGGCGCGGAACAAGCCATCAAAGTGCGGCCGCACATTGCCTCGCATCTCAATGGCGGGCCGACCGCGCCGGCGCTGTCGGATATCGAGCGGATCATCGTCGAAACCGACGCCGCCCTCGAGCTCATTCAATGTGGCAACGCCGCCATCATCCCGCGCATTCTTGATCTCGCTCGTCAGCACAACGCGCTTGATCGGGTCATCATCGGCAGCGATATGCCCTCCGGCACCGGCGTGATCCCCCTGGGCATTCTGCGGACCATCGCCTGGGTCAGCGCTTTGGGCGATATCCCGCCGGCCCAGGCCATCGCCATGGCCACCGGCGCTACCGCGGCGCTCTACAAGTTCCCGGCCGGGCGCATCGAGCCCGGGCTGGAGGCTGACCTGGTCATCATGGACGCGCCCATCGGGGGCGCTGCCAACGACGCGCTGGAGACGCTGCAAATCGGCGATACGCCCGGCATCTCCGGGGTGATCATCGACGGCGAGCTGGTCGCCCGGGGGAGCCGCAACACACCACCGGCCAGGCGTCAACTGGAGCTGCGGCCATGAAGCGCTTCGCCGGCAAAGCAGCCTTGATCACCGGCGGCGCGGGCGTTCTGGGGCGGGGCTGCGCGCTGCGTTTGGCCGCGGAAGGGGCGGGCGTCGTCATCGCGGATTTGCATGAGGGAGGCGCGCAAGCGGTCGCAGCTGAAATCGGCGGGGAGGCCATCGCGGTCCGCGCCGATGTGACCAGCCCGGAAGATTGCCAGGCGATGGTTCTGGCCGCCCTGGAGCGTTTCGGTCGCTTGGACGTCGTCTTTGCCAATGCCGGCGTCGGCGGTGAAAAAGTCGAGTTTTTGCACATGCCGATGGAAGAGTGGGACCGCGTCATGGGCGTCAACTTGCGCGGCCTGGCGCTCACCTGCAAAGCCGCCGTCCCCGCTATGATCGACGCGGGCGGGTCAATCGTGTTGATGGGCTCCTCGACCGGCGGCTGGGACAGCATCCTCGGCGCCGGGCCCTACATGACGAGCAAGGAAGCGGTCAAAGCCATGGCGCGCAACCTCGCCCTGGAGCTGGCGCGCTATCGCATCCGCGTGAACGCCGTTTGCCCCGGCATCATCGAGACGCCGCTCAGTTTTCGCCAAGCGAGCGACGACCCGGCCGCCTGGGAGAGATTCTTCGCCCGCTTTGCCGAGCGCATTCCATTAAGGCGCGTCGGGCAACCGGAAGATGTCGCGGCGACGGTCGCCTTCCTCGCCTCCGATGACGCGCGGCACATCACCGGCGCTTCCCTGCTGATTGATGGCGGGCAAACGCTGCAAAGCTGGAGCAACGCCCCGGACGGCGCCTACCCGTCAGAATGAAATATCGCTCGGGTTGATAGCGGCGGGCGCGCCCACCTGGTCCGATTGGAATGCCGCGTCGATGACGGCCTGCGCCAGCAAACCGGCAGCGGCCGAAACCGGCGGCGGCTCGCCACGATGGAGCGCCCGCAAGAAGGCGTCCAGTTCCGCCCTGAAGCTGTCGATTGACGCCAGCGCGCTGCGCTCGATCCCGCGCCGGGTCGCCGCCACCAGATTGCCGGATCGGTCGCCGGCGACATAACCCGCTTCGCCGACGATCTGAAAAAGAATGTCGTCCGATGTCGCGACCGGCGGGTAGTCAGGTCCGACCCAGCCGCCATGAATCGACGCCAGCGCGTCGTCGTCATAAGCGATCTGCAAAAACACCTTGTCCTCGCCCTTGAAACCGAGCGAATGGTCGAGGCGCGCCCTGACCTGCCGCGGCTCCCGCCCTAGCAGCCAATTCGACAAGTCAATGGCATGCACGATGTTGTCGCGCGCGGCGCCGAAATCGGTGTACCAGCTCCGCTCGGGCGGCGGCGTCTGCTGGAAATAACTGAAGATCGCATACAGCGGCGTCCCGATTTCGCCCGCCTCTATCATGGACTGGGCGCGCGCGAAAACAGCCTCATACCGCATCTTGAAGCCCATGCCCAGCGCGACGCCCGCCTCACGCGCCGCGCGGCACATTTCCCGGCCCTGTTTCAAATCCTCCGCCAGCGGTTTCTCGCAGAAGATCTGCAGTCGATGCGCTGCCGCCGCCATGACCGCCTCATGATGAAAAGGCGTCGGCGAGCAAACACAGAGCAGATCAATCGCCTCCCGCGCCAACAGTTCCCGTAGATCGCCATAACTGGCCGCGCCGCTGAACCCCGCGACCTGCCGCGCGCGCTCCAGCAGCGGATCGGCGACGGCCGCCACATGGGCGCCCAGCCCGCGCAGGCGCTCCGCATACTGCCGCCCGACCAAGCCGCAGCCGACGATGCCAATGCGAATATCATTGTGCCTGGTCACCGCGGCCATACTTCACCTTGCACCACCGAGGACAAAGAAACAACTCCTTGTAAGATTCTCAAAGTAAGGAGCACTGTAGGGGAGTCTCGCTGAGACGCCCGTGCTTGTGATAGCGCGCGCTTAAGGGCGAGACAAATCTCGCCCCTACAAATTTCGCTATCATTGCAGATGGAATTTGGCAGGTTCATAAAATAAGATGGTCCAAGCTATACAGCCCGCTGCGCTTCGACGCCCTTCAACTCGATCTCGCGGGCGCGGTGGCAGGCGACCACGTGACCCGGCCGGATTTCCTCCAGCGGCGGCGTCTCCGTTCGGCAGCGGTCGATGGCATAGGCGCAGCGCGGATGAAAATAGCAGCCGGAGGGTGGCTGAGCCGGGTCGGCGACTTCGCCCTTGAGCACGATCCGCTCGGAACGGAGGCGCGGGTCTGGCTTGGGCACAGCTGATAGCAGGGCTTCGGTGTAAGGATGGCTGGGCGCGTTGAAGAGCTGCTTCGTCTCGGCGATCTCGACGATCTTGCCGACATACATGACCGCCACCCGGTCGCTGATATGCTTGACAACGCTGAGATCGTGGGCGACAAATAGATAAGTCAAGCCCAGCTCATCCTGCAGATCCAGCATCAGATTGAGTATCTGCGCTTGCACCGAGACATCCAGCGCGGAAACTGGCTCATCGGCGACGATCAGGCTGGGGTTAAGCGCCAAAGCGCGCGCGATGCCGATCCGCTGGCGCTGCCCGCCGCTGAATGCATGCGGGAAACGCCCCATAAACTCGGGCCGCAGCCGCACCAGCTCGAGCAGGTTTTCCACCCGCCGCCGCCGCTCATCCCGGTCTTTCATGCCGCTGGCCAGCAAAGGTTCAGCGATGATATCGAAGACGGTCATGCGCGGATTCAGCGAAGAAAAGGGATCCTGAAAGATCATCTGCATCTGATGGCGGAAAGGCTTCAGCGCCGTCTTCGGCAGGTTTGCCGTATCGACTACAGCGCCGGCGGCCGTCTGAAAGCGCACCTCGCCGGCCGTCGGTTTCAAGGCGCGCAAGATGCAACGCGCCGTCGTCGTCTTGCCGCAGCCGCTTTCACCCACCAGCGACAGGGTCTCGCCCCGATTGATATGAAAGCTGATATCGTCAACCGCCCGCACCTGACCGACGACCCGCCGCAGCAGCCCCTTGCGGATCGGGAAAAATCGCCGCAGATTCCGCACTTCCAGCAGTGGCGCGCCCCCATTCGTCGCTTTCATCATGCTTGCGGCGCCTCTTCCGGCTCATGATAAAGGAAGCAGCTCGCCATCTGACGCTCGCCTATCGGCAGCAGCCGCGGCGCATAAACATCGCATAGCCCCGCCATGCGCTCGTTGCAGCGCGGATGAAAGGGACAGCCCGAGGGCCGATTGTGCGGATGCGGTATCGACCCGGCGATCGTCGGCAGTTTGCTGCGCGGCTCGGCGAATATGCTGGGGATCGAACGCAGCAGCGCCTGTGTATAGGGATGTTTGGGCTGGTGAAATATCTCGTCAACGGGGCCGCTCTCCACCACGCGCCCCAGATACATCACGATGACATCATCCGCCATCTCCGCGATCACCCCCATGTCATGCGTGATGATGATGACCGACATGCGCGTCCGCTCCTGAATCTCCCGCAGCAAGTCCAGGATTTGCGCCTGCGTCGTCACATCCAGCGCGGTGGTCGGCTCATCGGCGATCAGAATCCGAGGATTGCAAGACAAAGCCATCGCGATCATCACGCGCTGCCGCAGGCCGCCGCTCAGTTCAAAGGGGTATTCATCAATGCGGCGTTCGGGTCGGGGTATGCCGACCATCCGGAGCAACTCGATGCTTCTGTTTCTGGCTTCCGCTTTGCTGATGTCTTGGTGCAGCTGAATGGTCTCAATGATCTGATTTCCGATGGTGTAGTGGGGGCTGAAAGATGTCATCGGCTCCTGAAAGACCAGCGCGATTTCGCCGCCGCGTATCGCGCGAATCTCGCCGCCCTCCGGGTCCAGCCGCGCCAGATCCACCTCGCTCGACTTTCCCGCGCCGTCGACCCGCCGCAAGAGAATCTCGCCATCAATGATTCGCCCCGGCCGCTGAATGATGCGCAGGATCGACAGCGCGGTGACGCTCTTGCCGCAACCACTCTCGCCGACGATGCCGACGGTCTTGCCAGCCTGCACGGCGAAGCTCGCCCCGTCGACCGCTTTGACCGTCCCTTCATCGGTGAAGAAATAGGTCTTCAAGTTATCCACCGTCAGAATGGGCGCGCTGTTCATTGCGGATAATCTACCTTCAAACAGCCGGCTGTAGGGGCGTTTCGCTGAAAGGCCCGCTGGCCTATGGCGTGGCGGGAGGGCGAGACAGGTCTCGTCCCTACAACTACCGTCTTCGTAAAATCAGCCATAAGGGTCCGCCGCGTCGCGCAAGCCATCGCCCAGAAAGTTGAAAGCCAGGATCACGATGATCACCGGCAGCGCCGCCGATAACAGCCAGGGCGAGATCGCCACCGTCTGGATATTCTGCGCGTCTTGCAGCAGCACGCCCCAGCTCACCGCCGGCGGCCGCAGCCCCAGGCCGAGGAAGCTGAGCGCCGTCTCGCTGATGATCATATTGGGCAGGGCCAGGGTCGTCGCCGCGATGATGTGGCTCAAGAAGGACGGCGCCATGTGGCGCAGGATGATGCGCATCTGGCCAACGCCGGCCAGCTCGGCCGCCAGCACGAAATCTTCTTCGCGCAAGGCGAGGAAACGGCCGCGGACGACGCGCGCCAGGTCCGTCCAGCCAATCAGCGACAGAATGACCGTAATGGCAAAATAAACTTGCACCACGCCCCAGTCCCGCGGCATCGCGGCGGCAAGCCCCATCCACAGCGGAATCGTCGGAATCGAGCGGAGAATCTCTATCACGCGTTGAATCAGCGTATCGATCGCGCCGCCATAAAGGCCGGAAATGCCGCCGAGCAAGACACCCAGGACCAAACTAAGCGTGACCCCGGCCAAGCCAATCGTCAGCGACAGCCGGCAGGCAATCATAAGACGGGACCACAAATCGCGCCCCAGTTGATCAGTGCCCAGCAGGAATATCAGTTCCTCCGCGTTGCCCCCGTCCACGCCTATGAGATGAAGATTAGTCGGGAAGAGGCCCAGAAACTTGTATTCATAGCCCTGGGCGAAAAAGCGCAGCGCTATCTTCTGTTCCGGGTCGGGCTCGTAAACGCGTTTGAAAGTGCGTGGGTCGCGTTTGCCGATCAAAGCAAATACATGCGGGCTGAAGCGGCCTTCATCGAAAAAGTGAATGGGCTGAGGCGCGATCAACGAGCGGAAGGCTTCGGTCTTGTGTGGATCGGCATAGGCCAGAAAGTCGGCGAATATAGCGACCAGATAGAAGACGGCGATCACAATGCTGCTGAACACCGCCAGCCGATGTTTGCGGAAGCGCCACCACATCAATTGCCATTGCGTGGCGACCGAGACCCTTTCTTCCGCGGCGGTCGTGACCAGGGCCTCGTCGAACTCGCCCTCGAAAGCGCGCGAGGCGGCGGGCGGCGGGCTCATTCTCGCCTCTCAAAGCGAATGCGCGGGTCGATCCACATCAGCAGAATATCGGAAATGAAGGTGCCGAGCACGGTCAAAATGCCGAGGAACAAGACGATCGTTCCCGCCAGAAACATGTCCTGCGCCACCAACGCCCGCAGGAGCAGCGGTCCGATGGTCGGCAAGCCCAGCACGAGCGCCACGATGATGCTGCCGGAGATAATAAAGGGAAAAAGATAACCGAGCGTGCTGACGAAAGGGTTGAGCGCCGCGCGCACGGGATACTTCAAAATCAGCCGGAACTCGGACATGCCTTTGGCGCGCGCGGTAATGACATAAGGCTTGCGCAATTCATCAAGCAGATTCGCCCGCATGATGCGGATGAGCTGCGCCGTCCCGGCCGTGCCCAAGATGAGCGCGGGCAGCGGCAAATGCTTGATCAGATCCCATACCTTGGCGGGGCTCCAGTCCGCCTGCAAATACTCCGGCGAAAAGAGACCGCCGATATTGGCGCCGAAATAGCGGAAGCCCAGGTACATCAAGATCAGAGCGAGCAAAAAGCTGGGCACCGCCAGGCCAATAAAGCCGACGAATGTGAAGATGTAATCGGCGATCGAGTACTGCCGCACCGCCGAATAGATGCCGATCGGCAGCGCCAGCCCCCAGGTGAAAAGCACTGCCGATATGGAAACCGCCATCGTCAGCCAGAGCCGGTCGCCAATGATCGTCAACACCGGCACCTGCCACTCCAGCGAGCGCCCGAAATTGCCGCGCGCGATCTGCTCCATCCACTTGAAATACTGCACGTAGATAGGGCTGTCCAGCCCGTACTGCTGGCGCAGGTTCTCGGCGAATTCAGGCGTGACGTCGACGCCGCTGCTGGCCAGTTGGGCGATATATGCGGTGACATAATCGCCCGGCGGCAGCTGGATGATGGCGAATGACAGCACGCTGATCGACGCGATGGTGAGCAGCGCCAGGAGAAAACGGCGGATTATGTAAGTCAGCATGGCGATTTCAACCCCCCTCTAAATCTCCCCCCGACGTATCAGGGGGAGACTTGCGCACACGGGCGAAATCGTCATACAAGCGGAAAAGCGCACCGCGAGCGCTCCCCTTCCCTGATACATCGGGGAAGGGGCTGGGGGATGGGGTTTGATGCACTGTCTCCCCTAGCGCTTCAGATAATAGGTCTCCGGCAAGGTACAGCCGGGCGTCATGCAGAGCACGTTGGAGAGCTGCCGCGCCGGCACGTTGCCCATCGTGTTTTTGACGACGCGCGTGCCGAGCACCACGGGCGAACTGCCGACGATGCCCGCTTGCCAGACGTTCTCGGCGAAGAGCACCCAAAGCCGCTTGCCCGCTTCAATCCGCTCTTCCGGCGGCAGGGCCGGGCCGCTCACCCAGATCTCCATCGCTTCCTTGATCTCGGCCGGCGGTTCATCGCCGATCGCGCCGCCGCTGCGCATCCAGTCGGTGTAATTCGGCCGCGCCCAGAGCCAGGTATTGTTGAAATGCAGGAAGACATCTTCGGTCCCGCCGTTGTCCCAGAGGCTCAACTGAATCTCGCCGTTGTCAATCCGCGATTGCCACAGGCTGCGTTCCAGCTGCTCGGGGATGACATGCAGGCCGATGCCCTGCAGCTGGCTGGCGACCATCTCCGCAATCTTGGGATAAGGCACAAAGCTCGCGCCGGGCGTCGTCAGGATCAGGTTCAGGCGCTCGCCGTTGTCGCTGCGCAGGCGGAAGCCATCGCCATCCTTCGCCGACAAGCCGATGTCATCCAGCAATTGATTGGCGGCGTCCGCGTCAAAGGCGTTCCACAGCGTCTCGTATTCTTCACCCGGGAAGTAGGGATTTTCGGCAATCGGCACCACCGAGCGCGCTTCGCCCAAGCCCAGCAGGAAGGTTTCGTTGACCTGGCCGCCATCGATGCCCATGGAGACGGCGCGGCGGAAATCGACATTTTGCAGCCAGCCGGCAATCTCGGCGTCCGCGCTGTATGTCATGCCGAAGAACAGCAGCACATTGGCGCCATAATCGGCCGGGTCCAAGCGGATCGAGTAATTGCCGCGCTCCGCATTCTCCAGATACAGCGGCAGTTTCTGCAGGTCAATGTGGCGGCTCTGCATATCGTATTCACCGGCGATGGCGCGCAGGTTGAGCACCTCAAGATCCTCAGCCAGCGTGAGCACGATCGAGTCGATATAAGGCAACTGATTGCCTTCGGTATCGACGCCGAAGTAGTAGGGGTTGCGCTCCAGGACATAAACCGGGTTGTCCGCCGGCGCCAGCTTGACGCGCCAGGGCGCCAGCGTCGGCAGCTCGGGATTGCGCGCCCAGTCATTCTTGGATTTGACCAGGTCAACCCAATTGGAATAACCGCCCTCTTCGAGAATCGCGTTCAGGTCGGCTTCATCGGTGAAGTCCGGATGGTATTGCTTGATGTAATGCGCCGGCGCGTAACCGCCATGGCCGTTCCAGCCGCGGCGCGCGTGGCTGGCGATGTTGCTGGAGGGCGTCGCCATCACCTTGAGGAACAGCGGATAAGGCGCGCTGAAATTGTATTGCACGGTGAGGTCGTCAATCTTGGTCAAGGCGCCGAATTCGCCGTTGACCGACAGGAAGGTCGAAGGCGCCGGCAGATACTCTTCGTTCAGGAAGAGTTCTTCAAACCAGAACACGATATCGTCGGCGGTGAAGGGCGCGCCATCGGACCATTTGTGGCCCTCGCGCAGCTTGAAGGTGAACTCGGTGAAGTCGTCGTTGGCTTCCCAGCTTTCAAAGACCCAGGGCTTGACCTCGTTCAAGGTGTAGTCCATGAACAAGAGGTTGTCGTTGCCGGCGATGCGGCGCGCGTTCCAGACGTCGCCCGGCCCGGTATAACCGCGGCGCCATTGACCGCCGTATTGCCCAATCTCATGCGCCGGCTGGACCACGACCGGATGCGCCGGCAAGCGTTCCTCGACCGGCGGCAGGTCGCCCGCCTCAACCATGGCGCTCAGCATGGGCGATTCGCTGAACATCGACGGCATCATCCCCATATCGGTGATGATCGTCGGCCCCTCGAATTCCCCGACCAGAAACGAACCCATCTCATCCGATTGCCCGGCGGCTGAAAACACCCCAAGCGCGGCGACAAGTAAAATGAGCAGCAACTTCCTAGACATGTCATCCTCCTAATCTGATGCAAATAATCTGAATCTTCTGCCATTGTCTGGCTTCTGTCATCCGGCTTGATTCGATCGCGCTCCTTTCTCCGCAGGCCTAAGCCATGTACGGTGTTTCCACGGCCTTGGCATAGATGTCGTCAATGACCTGCATCGCCCGATAGCAATCCCGCAAAGAAGCAATCGGCGGCCGACCGTCGCGCAGCCGCGCCAGCGTATCCGGGCCGAACTGATCGTAGCGCGCGCCTTGATCGCGGATCGACAGCCTCCGGGCGCTATCGTCGTCCAGCGTCGCCACTTCAAGTGTATCGTTGCGGTCAATGATGTAGCAGTTGGCGGCCGACAGCCTGCCCTCAAAATCGCCGCCCGGCTTCATCGAGGCATAAGAATAACCGGCTTCGACCGTGCCAATCACCCCGCTCTCCGAACGCAAGAGCGCGGCGCAAAATTCTTCAACCGCCGCCCCATGCACCCGATAGCTGAGCGCGGCGCCCAGCACTTCGACCGCCTCGCCCCCGGTATAGCGCAGAAAGCCATCGACCGTGTGAATGCCGACATTGCGCAGGCAGCCGCCGCCGGAAATCGCTGGATCCAACATCCAGCCGACGCCGTCCAATGCGTAGCGCTCCGGCGGACCGTTGATGACGCGAAAATGAAAATGGGAGCGCCGCCCGACGCGCCCCGCCGTCTCCAATTCATCAAGCAGGCGCCACATCCCGCTGTAGCGATTGACGAGCGGCACGGCGATGAAGGCATTCCGCTCCTCGGCCAGTTCCACCAGGGGCGCGACAGCGGCCGCCGATACGCCGATGGGCTTTTCCATAGCGAAGGGCAGCCCCGCATCAAGCAGGAAGCGGGCAATCGCCGGCATATCGACATGACGGCCCATGGCGATGACGAAATCAGGCTTCGTCCGCTCCAGCATGTCTTGATAGCGCTCGAAGGCTTGACCGCCTGACTCCTCGGCGAAGGCGGCGGCCGCGCCCGGCTGATGGTCCGATACGCCGACGATCTCCACGCCTTCCGCTAATTGGAAGGAACGCAGGTGCATGGACGCGTGCCAATGCCCGACTTCTATCATGGCGATTCGCATGCGCTGCTCTCCTCTTGTGGCGCAAGCGGTGTCGCATCGCGGGCGAGCCGCCGTCTCGCCCCTGCAACAATCCCTCTTATTGTGGCCAGTCGATCAATAGTCAAGGATGATCACCTCGTCTTCTACCGTCACCGGGTAGGTCTCAACGCCCTCGGCCTCGCTTGGGCGCTTTTCCTTTTCCACCTGCACCGCATAAGTTTTGACCCGCGCCTTGGACTTGAAGACGGTGCGGCCATTGAGAATATCGAATTCCCAGCCATGCCAGGGGCAGCGCAGAATCTCGCCCTCGCGCGTCCATTCTATTTCACCCGGTTCATCGGAAACAGCCAGGCCGGTCACTTCACCGAGGCAAAGCGGCGCGCTTTGGTGCGGGCAAAGGTTGCGCAGGGCATAGTAGAGCCCGTTCACATTGAACACGCCGATCTCGCGCCCGTCCACATTGACGATGCGGCGGCTGCTGGGCGGCAATTCCGAGGCGGGACCTACAACAAAACGCGCCATGCTGATTTACGCTCCTGCAATTCCTTACGCATCGGCGGGCGACTTACCGAGTCATCCCTACAAGGCTTTGCTGCGGCGGGCGATTCACCGAGCCGCCCCTACAGCGCTTTGCTGCGGCGGGCGACTCACCGAGCCGCCTCTACATCGTGTGCTGCGGCGGGCGATTCACCGAGCCGCCCCTGCAACGCTTTGCTGCGGCGGATGATTGCGTCGAATCCAAGTGATCAAGCGGGCGGGTCGCCGGCAGATTATAGAGTTCGCGCGCATTCTCGCAGAAAATCCGCCGCTTGAGCCTCTCCGGCAGCGGCGGAAAGGCGCGTTTGGGATCATCAAAGTCCCAATGTGGATAATCCGACGCGAACATCAAGACATGCTCGGCGTCCATCATCTCGAAGATCTGCAGCAGATGGCGCGGGTTTTCCGGCTCCTCGATCGGCTGGGTAGAGAAGCGGATGTGATCGCGCAAGTATTCGCTGGGACGGCGTTTCAGCCAGGGCACTTCGGCGCGCGCGCCCCGCCAATCCTTGTCCATCCGCCACATGATCGGCGCCAGCCAGGCGCTGCCCCCCTCCACGAAAACAAACTTGAAGTCCGGGTATTTCTCGAATACGCCCTCGGCAATCAAGCTGACCAGGTGCGTCATGTAAATGGTCGGATAGAGCGTGTGAAATTCGAGGAAATACGTCGGATAACCCAGCGGGGACGGCGGCGTCGGCCCGACCGGGCTTTCGACGTGCAACGCCACCGGCAGATTGTGACGCGCCGCCGCTTCCCAAATGGGATGGTACTGGCGTTTGCCGTAGGCGGCCAGGGCGCTTGAGCCCACCAGAATCTGAAGCAAATGCGGATGACCGGCCAAGCGCTCGATCTCTTCGACCGCCCGCTCCGGATGCTGTGGCGCGATCACAATCGAGCTCTTGAAGCGGCCATGCGGGTTGTATGCGCCCAGCCAGGTATCGATTTGCCAATCGTTCCAGGCCCGTGCGACAGCGGCCGCGAAGACCGGGTCAGGAATGATGCTGATGCTGGATGATGGAATCAGAATGACATAATCAGCGCCGATGCCTTTGAGCAATTGTTGCTCGACCAACTCGGGGTCGGAGCCGGCCGGGCTCCCGTCCTCCGGGAAAGAATCCAGCCGGCGGCCGTCGCCCGGTGGCAGGAATATCTGGCGGCGCGTGGGAATCGTCCGGCTGCGCCAGGGCTCCTGCATATAGTCGCGCAGCTCATCCGCGTGCTTGAGGTAAGGGTGCACATCGCAGTCGATCAAAGTCACCGGCGTCTCAAACGGCGTTTGATTGCCTTCGGCCTGCGTCATGGGCCTGCTCGCTCCCGCTCTGTGAATCTGTTGAGCGCTTATGACAGTGCGCAATCTTAACGCATTTCGCCCAAAAGGGCGAAACTTCGGCGGCGCCGGCGAGCCTGCTGAAGACCATGTTCATCGCCCTATCGAGAGCTCGGCACGGGGATTCCTCACACAAGCACAGAGTAGGGGCATCTCGTTTAGACGCCCGCTTTTCCATACCAATTGCTTGGACGTTTCGGCGAAACGCCTCTACAGTCTTCTCTATTAGTACAAGATGTATCCTATAATGAGAGGTAATCCTTCGCCGTCCGTCACCGACTGGTAGCGGGCGCGATCAATTACAGAAGGTTTGCAATGATGAAAATAGTCGGACACACGATGGGAACGCCGGAGGGGACCGTGCCGGAGGCGATCGATCTGTTTGCCGAGCTGGGCTTGGACGGCATCGAGATCATCTGCGCTGATGATTATGCCTGCGCGCTTCAACCTGGCGCCGCCGCGGAAAATCTGCGCGGCATACGGGATCATGCGGCGGATTCAGGCTTGATCATCGCTGGTCTGGTGCCCTATACCAAAGACATGAATCATCCTGAAGCGGCCGCAAGGGAAAAGGCCGTCGCCGAGCTCAAGACGGCAGTTGATATGGCGGTCGCCCTGGATTGCCCGGCTCTGCGCGTTTTCGGCGGCCATGAAGTCCCGCCGGCCGAGCATGGGATCGCCCTGGGCTGGCTCGTCGAGTCACTGCGCGAGTTGGGCGAATACGCTGCCAGGGCCGGCATCCAGCTCAACATCGAGAATCACATGGACACCATGGCGACAACGGCGGAGATGACCATGGCCATCGTGCGCGCGGTTGATTTGCCGAATGTGGCGGTCCTCTATGACCAAGCCAATCTCGCCTTCATGAACAGCGAAGTGCATGAGATGGCAATCGCCCTGCAAGGTCCGCGCATCCAACATGTTCATGTAAAGGACTTTTACTGGCGCGGGACCGAGCGCGTTGCCGCCGTGCTCGGCCAGGGCATCATTCCTTGGCGGGAAATCGTCGGCGCATTGAGCGGCCTGGGTTATGAGGGCTTCTACTCCCTGGAATATGAGCGGCGCTGGTTCCCCGATCAACTGCCGCCGGCGGCGACAGGCATGAAACAAAGCCTCGATTTCCTGCGCGCTGCGCAACGGTAGCGACAAGCGCAAGAAGACGCCCCTAGTTCGGAATCTGGTCAATCGGCTCGCCGCGCTGATAGGCCAGCCCCGTCTCCACCATCCTGTCAAAGCTGTATTGCGGGTCATAGCCGAGCATGGCGCGCGCCTTTTCGGTCGAGGCTTTGGCGCCCCGCCAGAACGGCATGGTAACTTCACGGTAGGGCCGCCCGGTTGCGTCGGCGAGGATGCGCGCGGCCCCGGTGTAGGTTATCGGCGGCGGTCCCGTCATGTTGAAGGCTTCGCCGATAGCCCGCTCGCTTT
Source organism: Chloroflexota bacterium (assembly GCA_028875245.1). Lineage (GTDB taxonomy): Bacteria > Chloroflexota > Anaerolineae > Aggregatilineales > Phototrophicaceae > UBA6055. Next base: position 30,087 of record JAPPEU010000019.1, on the reverse strand, counting down.
CCAGCGCCAGGATTGTGCCATCAACCACATCGCGCAGATCTGTGACAACCAGTTCCCAGGGCCGGCCATCCGCGTCGGAAACCGCGCAGACGGCATCCGGCGTCTCCAGCAGTTCGCTCATGATCGCCTTGGTTTCCTCTATATATTCCGCGCCGAACCAGGGGATGCGGTTCTTGGAAAGCGTCATTTCAATGAAGTAATTCAGCCAGGCCGGGTGCAGCATACCCAGGATCTCGTTGACCGCCTTGATCGAGCTGTAGCGCAGAATCGTCACCGGCAGGCCGTATTCGCGCATATAACAGAGGCAGATCTCCTCGGACAGCAGCTTGGTCAGCGCGTAGATATCGATCGGTTTCTGCGGGCTCTTTTCATCAAACGTGACCGGACTGGTAACGAAGGGGTTGTAGGTTTGGTAGGTGCTGGCCAGCAAAATGCGCTTGAGCGGGGAGCGTGACGCCAGCGCGCCTTCCAGCAAGCTCATAGTGGCGCGCGTATTCACATCAAGCATGCGCTCCGCCGGGTCCGTCCCCTGCGGGATTTGCGCTCCCTGATGCACGATGACATCGACGCCGTCGGCAGCCGCGCGCACCCGATCGGCATCGGCGATATCCGCTTCGACAAGCTCAACGCCGAGCCGAGCCGCCTTGTCCGCTTGCGGGTCGTCCGGCATGACCAGCCCGCGGATTTCGTAGCCCCGCCCCTTCATCCGCCGGGCCAGGTTCGCGCCGACGCGCCCGCTGATGCCGGTAATCAGTGCTTTCATGCTGTCGCTCCATCTATTTTCTACTCGTCTGCATCGTTGCCGGCCGCCAGGTATGGCGCCTCAATCCGCCAGCTCGACGAATTGCCGCTGGTAGAGCTCATAATACAATCCCCGCCGCGCCAGCAGCTCCGCATGACTGCCCATCTCGTGGACGCGGCCTTCATCAACGACGCAGATCATATCGGCGTTCACGATTGTGCTGAGCCGGTGGGCGATCACGATGGCGCTGCGCTCGCTCAGCAGTTTGCGCAAAGCGTCCTGAATCAGCGCTTCAGTGACCATGTCCACGCTTGAGGTCGCCTCGTCCATGATCAAGATGCGCGGGTCGGCCAGGATAGCGCGCGCGATCGAAATCAACTGCCGCTGGCCGACTGACAGGTTGGCGCCGTCTTCGAAGATTTCAGTCTCGTAGCCATGCGGCAAGTCGCGCGCGAATTCGGCGACATTGGCCAGCTCGCCCGCGGCCATCACTTCCTGCAGGCTCGCCTCCGGTTTGCCGAAGCGGATATTATCGGCGATCGTGCCGGCGAAGATGAAAGGATCTTGCGAAACCAGGCCCATCTGCGAGCGCATCGACCGCTGCTTGACCGCGCGAATATCGATGCCATCGATCAGAATCTCGCCGGCGCTGACGTCATAAAAGCGCGCGATGAGATTGGCGATTGATGTCTTGCCGGCCCCCGTCGGGCCCACCAGCGCCACCATCGTGCCGGCTGGAATGTCCAGATTGATGTCGTGCAAAACCGGCAGGCTCTCGCGATAACTGAAGCCCACCTCGCGGAATTCAATGCGGCCTTCTATCGGCGGCATCGCCCGCGCCTCCGGCTGGTCTTTGATGGCTGGCTCGGTGTTTAGCAGATTGATCACGCGTTCGCCGCCCGCCATCGCCGTCTGCATGGTGGCGTAGAGTTGGCTGAGCTCCTGGACCGGCAGGAAAAAGCGATTGACGTAAGCGAGGAAGGCGATCACCGTGCCCAGCGTAAGGCTGCCCTGGGCCACGCTCAAGCCGCCGAAGAGCAGCACGATCCCGGTCGCCGCCATGCCCAGGAATTCAACCGTCGGCAGGAATACAAAAGAAAGCGACATCGCCTCAATGTGCGCGTCGCGGTTGGCGCCGTTGACCGCGTCGAATTTCTCGCTGCTGATGGTTTCGTTGGCGAATGCCTGAATAACGCGAATGCCGCTCAGGTTTTCCGCCAAATCGCCGATCATGTGGGCGTTGCGGGCGCGCGTTTTGCGAAATGCCAATTTGGCTTTGTGCGCGAAGACGATGGTCGCCAATACGATGACAGGTATGATGGAGAAAGTGACCAGAGCCAGTTGCGCGTTCAGGGAGAGCATCACGACAACAATGCCGGCCAGCAGCAGACTGTCGCCGGTCAAGGTGATTAAACCCTGCGACAGCAGTTGGTTGATCACGCCGACATCGCTGATCACCCGCGAAATCGTCACGCCGATGATGTGATCGTCATGATATGAGAGCGGCATTTCCTGCAGGCGCCGGAAGAGCGCCGAGCGCAGGTCCGCCAGCATCTTCTGCCCCACCCAGCTGAGCAGGAAGCGCTGCGCCATCGAAGCCAGATAGAGGCCGACGAAAGCGAGCAGCAGCAGCAGCACAAGCTCATTCAGGCCGTCGATGTCGCCCGCCATAATCGGGCCGTCAATCGCCAGCTTCACCAGGAACGGCGCCAGCAGCGTCAAGCCCGAGGCGGCCAGCATCGCCGCAAATGCGCCCAGCATGTGCAAGCTGTAGGGCCGCAGGAAAACGAGCAAATGCCAAATGACGCGCAGGTTGAAAGAGCGCCCTTCGACCTTGTCCGCATAGGCGTTCAAGGTGCCGCGCGGGCTGCCTTTTCCCAGCCCGGCGGAGCCGATAGAGAAGCCGATAAGTTACTCCGTTTCGGTGTCGCCAGCCCGTCTTCAATTGCTGGGGGCAAAAGTCAAGCGCAATCCAAGCGCCCAGGCGTCGACAGGCTTTGCGGTTAGGCTATCGCCGGCAAAAACTTTTTCGCCAAGCGTCGGCAATGCCGGCCAATTTCATTCCAAGCATTATTCAATCACATATACATACCCTAGGTGACCATCTTCGCCATAGCAGCAGTCACAGTAGAGCCCCCCGCTACTCGTCACATGCGATCTCACAGCATATAAAGGCAGTCCCTCGTATTCAGGTTCACAGCTGCAAGACGTCTGCGGCGGCGGCGTCTTCTTGCCGGGCGGTTCTGGTTTTCCTGGCGGTCGCCGATTTGACTCTTCCTGGTCGAGTGACGCTTTTTGGCTGGACGGCTGCTGCGGCCCAGGTGATGATGGCGCCGGGTTCTGACACTGATCATAAGGCACCTTATCGCGATCAAATTGCAACCCAGCACGGCAGCGCGCTATATGCCAGCCAACAAGCCAATCAGCCTCATCCTCACAGTTGCTCTCACAATAACAGGCATTGGGGTCATTCGCCAGGCTATCGTCCCACCAGCGCGGGTCGCCACCATCATAAAAGCCCGAACAGACTGCGACAGACGCCGTCTGTATTTGCGACTGCTGCTGTAGTGGCTGCTGCTGCGGCGAGGCCGATTGTTTGTCTTCGCACTGCGCGGAAATCAATTGCTGATCAAAAGGCAAGCCGGCCAGGCAGCGAGCCTTATTCCAGCCGACGAACCATTCCATCGCCCCGTCGCAACTATCCTCGCAATGACAAGTATTGGGATCGTTCGCCAGGCTATCGTCCCGCCAACGAGGATCATCCGCAGCATAAGCGCCCGAGCAGGCTGGAACCGGCGTCGCCGTGTGCGTCGCCATGTGCGTCGCCGCCGGCAAGCAAATATCGCTAGCGGCCGCGACAGAAGAAAAACAGAACAGGACTAGCGCCGCCAATTTCTTAAACATCTATGCGCCTTACATTTTCAAGACTTTTATTACCAAGTTCTGTTGACATTATTCTATCGCAACCATCCATATCAGTACGCCAACAAGGCGCGGAAAACCGAGACAAATGCGTCAAGTTTCTCAAATCGGGAAAAGGCGCGGCGGAAATGCTTGCTTTTGTTGATGAAACATTCTACCAGATGTCGCTCGCGATACAGCCACCTATCGTATTCTCGCTGTGCTGACCCGCTCCGGCGGAGCGTAAAGCTCTTTGTCTATACTTGGAACCGGCGACAGTTGTATCGTCAGAAATATCCACAGTACACCCCCTATCCGGTGGAGTTCTTATATCATTGATATTTACCACTCCCCTAAATTGGTAGTGTAACCTTTTCGGTTGAAATTATGTAAATTGCATCCACCTAGCAGTCTGTAAGGCTTGTCCGGTACTCTAGCGAAATTGTCGCTTTTTCTACCCCATCCCCCGGCCCCTTCCCCGAATCATCAGGGAAGGGGAGCTTTTCTTAGCGAATTAAGTAGAAATCTGTCGCCCTTCGCAATCTATGCCCGCATTTTAGTTTCGTTTTGGTGTAATTTCAGTTTTCGTTGCATAAGAAATGCAGTACCGGACAAGCCTTGTAGGGGCGAGCCTCGGCTCGCCCGTCGGCGATTTGACAGTGGGCGACTCAAGAGTCGCCCCTACAAATCCCGCTTCAGTAAGTAAGGTCGCATTTGAAACTGAGCGTTACGAATGGGCCGCGCAAGGAAAGCCTCCATCGGCAGCCAGCCTGCGGCGGCTAGACAATCGTCACACCGGCTTTAGCCGCCGACTCTCGAATGTAGCGCATGGCTGCCGGCAGCTTGTCGAGCGGCGTGTGTTCAACGACCATGTAGGTATCGGGCGGCAAATGCGTATCGACCAATTGAATAATATCGGCGTAATTCAGACAGCCTTCCCCGACCGGGCACTCGTCGATATGCAGGTGCAGCGCGTCATGCATCACCACATCCTTGGCATGGCAGGTCTCGATCAAGGCGCCCAGCTTCTGCAGGCCCGCGCGAATATAATCGGAGCTGTTCCAATAATCGTCGTAGCGAATCATGTTGGCCGCGTCCAGGTTGAGCTTGACCGCCGGCGATTCAACCGCCTCGATCAGCTTCCGGCAGGCGTCCCAATCGCAGAGCACGGTCGCGAAGTGGATCTCCAGCGTGACAAGCAGGCCGGCCGCTTCCGCATCATGCGCGAGCGGCTTCAGGTTGGACGCCGCTTCGTTTATCGCCGCGTCGCTGAAGTTGTCCGGGTGGCCGCAAAAGCTGTGATTCGGGTTCTTGCCGCCGCCGCCAATCGCCAATCGGCTGCTTCCGTACTTCGCTGACGTCCAGCAAGAGCCCGGAGACGCCATAGGTCTTCGCCTGTTCAATCAGCCCATTTGCATCCAGCCCCATTCCGCCGAGCCCAAGTCCTAATCGCATAGCTTCAGCCTTTCAGCGCGCCGCCCGTCAAGCCGGTCGCGATATATTTTTGTACGAAGAATGTGAAGATGATGATCGGGAGCAGAATCAAAGAGTTTCTCATCTGCTTGGGTGTCATGGTAAGTATCCTCTTAATTTCTCTAAATCTCTTACACTATTCAGTAACCTGTCGAAGGCGCAGGCTGCCCACTCATCCGCCCTGCGCGCCTAGGCCGGGAGGCTGAAGGCCCCGGCCGCGCCAATCGCCGGCGGGGGATTATGGACCGCGATAAGTTTGCAGCGAAACGGGAAGATGAATGGCAGTTGACAACATTGCAGGCAGACGAAGCGCAACGCGTTATGTGCTGCGCGAAGACATCAAAGAACATCTTATCGACGCGATTCTGCGCGGGCGCTATAAACCGGGCGACCGCCTGGCCGAGGCGAAATTGGCCAAGGAGTTCGGGGTCAGTCAATCGCCAATCCGCGAGGCCCTTCGCGATCTTGAGATGATGGGCTTCGTGGAATCGGTGCCCTTTTCCGGTTCCTTCGTCCGCGACCTTTCCCTGAAAGAGATGCTGGATACTTATGCCGTGCGCGCCTGGATGGAAGCGATGGCCGGGCGCCTGGCCACGCCCAATCTGACGGAAGAGCTGTTCGCGCGCCTGGAGATGCTGCTGGAACGCATGATGAAGCAGGCGCAAAGGGACGATTCGCACGAGTTCGCCAAAGCTGACTTCGCCTTTCATCAGACCATTGTCGCCGCCGCCGGCAACAGTACGCTCATCCGCTTGTACGATATGCTGCAGTTCGCCTACTGGACTTACGCCTCCACTATATTGACCGGCTACAATCTGGTTTATCAGGCCAGGCGACATTACAAAATCCTGGACGCCTTGAACACGGGCGACCCCGACCTTATCGCCAAGACACTGCAAGACCACATTGAGGAGCTGATCGACAGAATCACCGCCCATTATTCGGAGAGGCAGGCCGAAGCCGACATCGAGTCAAGGGCTTGACGCAGAGCCGGCGGCGGGGCAGCCAAGGTCCAGGCGCGCGAATGCCCGGCAACGCCCGACCCAAAGATCGACCGAAAGGTGGAAGAAGCGATGGCAAGACAAATCATAGACCTCAGCATGCCCGTTCACGGCGACATGGTGGTTTTCCCCCGCGTCGTACGCCCGGCGCTGCTGATGTACGAAGACTGGGAGCAATTCGCCGAAGGCATTGGCGCCGCGGAACATGGCGTGACCTCGCTGGCGGCCAGCTCAATGACGGTCCTGGGCGATCATGTCGGCACGCATATCGACGCCTTGAAGCATTTTCGCAAAGGCGGGGCCGGGCCGGAGGGCATCCCGGTCGAATACTGCTATGGCGACGGCGTGCTGCTTGATTTTCGGCATATCGAAAACGGCGGCGCCATCACGGTCGCGGAGATCGGCAGGCGCTTCCTGACCGAAGCATTGGGATTCTCCCTGGCGCTCTGACGGCGGCCGGGCAGATATCTCGCAAGCCTCGCTCAGCCTCTGCCATGGCTGTAGCGCCAGTCAGTGTCTGTACGACCGGCGCGCCCAATCGTAACAACCGCCAAAACGCGCAATTGTAGGGGCGAGACTTGCCTCGCCCGAAAGCACGCACAATCACAAGCGCGGGCGTTTCGGCGAAATGCCCCTACAGCCTTCTTTTACGCGCGTAGGTTATTTTGCGTGAGCCGGGTCGTGACATGCGCGAGGCTGTGGCAAAAGCACGAGAATCTATCTGCCATATCAGGCGCTCATTGCGAAACCATGCAGATACTTTTTCGCCAGTTTGCGGTAGGATAGGGAATGTGAAAGGCATCGAGTAAACGTGGATGGCTGAGACCGAGAAAGACCCGCGGATTATAGCTTCGCTTCAGCGCGCGCTGGATATTCTGGCTTTGTTCGGGCCGCAGACGCCGGAACTCGGCATCACTGATATTGCCAAGGCGCTGAACCTGCACAAGAGCACTGCCTCGGGCCTGGTCTATACCCTGCAGCGGAACGGTTATCTGGCGCAGAACCCGGAGAATCGCCGTTACCATCTCGGCCTGCAATTGGTGGAGCGGGCCGGCGTTCTGCTCGATCAAGTGGAAATCCGCAAGATTGCCATGCCCGAGCTTGAATACTTGCGGGATTGGTCTTCCGAAAGCGTCAATCTGGCGATTTTGGAGGAGAATCAGATCATTTATATTGAGCGACTGCTGACCGACAAGAGTCTCGGTTTTCGCAATCATATCGGCAAGCGCGCCTGGCCCCATTCAACCGCTCTGGGCAAGGCGATCCTTTCGCATCTGCCGCCCCAGCAGGCGTTGGCGGTCTTGCAGTCTTACTCGCTCGAATCCATGACGCCGAACACCATAACCGATATCGAGCAATTGATGCGTCAGTTTGAAGAATTCCGCCATCAAGGTTACGCCATTGAACGCGAGGAAAATGAAATCGGCGGGCTCTGCATCTCGGCGCCGATCCACAACCATACGGCGATACCGGTGGCGGCGGTGAGCGTGTCCTTCCCTTTGTCGCGCTTGAATGAAGCGATGATCTCAACCTATGGGTCGAAGGTTCAGGGCGTCGCGCAAAATATATCCGAGAAGCTGGGTTACTATCTGGAAGCCGGATCATTGTCGATGGCGGCTGAAGCGCAGGGTTGAGCGCCGTCGTATAAGTCCGCGGCGTCCCCGGTCATCGCGCCCGCGGCATTATCCCGCAGTTGATTGCCGCAGATTAAAGCCTGGCCAGCCACCAGCGCCTTGATGCCGCCCGCGTCATTCTCGTAAATGATATTGCCGTAGACCCGGTTCTCCACGCCATATTGAACGCCGTCGACGAGATGGCCGCCCAAGCGTATGCCGGCGCCGACGCTCCCGTGAATCTCGTTGTATCGAATCACATTTCCCTTCCCGCGTGAGACGATGCCGCCGGAGTTGGGGTCCTTCTGGCCAGTGCAGAGGTTGTATTCGATGATGTTGTATTCGCTGCCTTCTTTCGCTTCGACGCATTCATTGCCTTGGGTGTCGATGACGTTGTGATGCACCCAGTTGTGGGCGGTGATATCGGGCTCGATGGTCAGATTGATATCCCATTGTTTGCTTGAGGTGCCGAGATAAATTGCTTCGCCGACGACGCCATGCGCGTCAAAGACGAAATCCCAAATGCCGCAATCATGAAAGCGGGAATAGGCGATCTCGTTGTGACGGGCGAAATACTTGATGCGCAGGCACTCTTCGCCGGCGTTGCGGAAAGTCATATTGAGGACGCGCAAGTGGTGGACGCCGTCGCGCGCGTCATAGCCAATGACGTAGAGAAGTTTTTCGCGGAAAGCGCCCATGCGGTTCGGCTCGGCATTGCGCCGCAGCCCGTCGATTGTGAAGCCGACCAGGCTGATGTAATCGTGATGGACTTGAAAGATGCGATTGCTGGCGGCGCCATGCACCACCGCCTTTGATGCGCCGACGATGGTGATCGGTTTCCCCGGCTCGCCATCGCGCACCGTATAGACATCCTGGTAATAATGCCCCGGTCCCAAGTGGATCGTATCGCCCGGCTGCGCCAGCTGAAGCGCATGTTGTATCGAGCGGAAGGGCAGGGACGGGCTGGCCCCGCTATTGTCGTTATCGCCGGCGGGACTGACGAAATATTGGATGCCTTCCGCCTGCGCCAAAGCTGTCAGGCAGGCGAGCAAGCCCAAGCAAATGATGATGATGCGCTGAATCATGTCTTCAAATGGTCTCTGTCAATTGCTGAATATGCGCGCGAGGGGAAGCCGGAAGCCGGGCAGGATGTCGCCGCCGGTCAAGTCGCCGTCGCCGGCGATGCGCTCGACCACCGGCGCGTCATCAGCGCCGCGCCGCCAGACCTCGGCTGTTTTCGCCAGCGGGTCAAGCAGCCAGACGACTGCCGCGCCATGCCGCAAATACACCTCGGCCTTGCGCCGGACTTGCGCCAAGGTCTGTGAAGGCGAGATAATCTCGACGGCCAGATCGGGCATGTAGGGGACGTAGCTGGACCTCGCGGGCTGCGCTGTCTTCGCTTTGCTCGTAAATGCGACATCAGGCAGGAGCGCCGTCCCCCGGTCCCCTGGTGGATGGAAGCCTACTTCGCCTGTGACTCGACCGAGATTATGCTCGTCGACAAACAAGAAAAGGTAGGAGCTCAATCGAACAGACACATCGCCATGCAATTCAGTCGGCGCCATCTTGATCATCAACTCCCCGTCTATGAGATAATATTTCTCTGTCGGGTTCAGGGGCTGCTGTTCGAGCTGCCAGACATCGTTGGCTGTGTAGACGCGTTCCTGGGTAGCCATTGCCACTTCGCCTTTACTCAATTCTTGCAGTCTGCAGCGTTCCACGCACTACCGCTCAATTGCTGAATATGCGCGCGAGGGGAAGCCGGAAGCCGGGCAGGATGTCGCCGCCGGTCAAGTCGCCGTCGCCGGCGATGCGCTCGACCACCGGCGCGTCATCAGCGCCGCGCCGCCAGACCTCGGCTGTTTTCGCCAGCGGGTCAAGCAGCCAGACGACTGCCGCGCCATGCCGCAAATACACCTCGGCCTTGCGCCGGACTTGCGCCAAGGTCTGTGAAGGCGAGATAATCTCGACGGCCAGATCGGGCATGTAGGGGACGTAGCTGGACCTCGCGGGCTGCGCTGTCTTCGCTTTGCTCGTAAATGCGACATCAGGCAGGAGCGCCGTCCCCCGGTCCCCTGGTGGATGGAAGCCTACTTCGCCTGTGACTCGACCGAGATTATGCTCGTCGACAAACAAGAAAAGGTAGGAGCTCAATCGAACAGACACATCGCCATGCAATTCAGTCGGCGCCATCTTGATCATCAACTCCCCGTCTATGAGATAATATTTCTCTGTCGGGTTCAGGGGCTGCTGTTCGAGCTGCCAGACATCGTCGGCTGTGTAGACGCGTTCCTGGGTAGCCATTGCCACTTCGCCTTCACTCAATTCTTGCAGCGCCCATTATAACATGCGCTTCGACGCGCCGGGATCAAGATTGACAAGGCGCGTGTGACGGGCAATGCGCATGACCGCCAAGAAAAAACCCCTCCCCGCAATGAGAGAAGGGTTTCCTTTTGGAGCAGCCAAGCTGGCTTTACTCGTAGTCCTGGATGTTCTCGAGAATGTAGGCTACTTCGTCCGCGATGCGCTGCATGGCTTCTTCGGCCGTCGCCGCGCCGATCCATACCTCGCCCAATTCCTGCTTCCACAGAGAGTCGAAAGCGGAGTACATCGGGTGAATCGGATCGTACATCGAGAAGTAATTGCCCGCGCCCGCCAGGAATGCCGCTTTGTTGGAGCCCGGCAGCAGCTCGGGATCCAGGAAGCGCGGATCGCTCTTGAATTCCGACAGGGCCGGGGTCATCACTTGCAGGTCCAGCAGCATGTTGACGCCGAGCGAGCCGGGACCGGCCAGGAACTTGACCAATTCCCAGGCTTCTTCCGGATGCTCGGTGGCGGCGGAGATGGCGAAGCAGCTGCCATCAGCGCGATTGACCGATTCGCCTGATTCACCCAAAGGCAGCGGCGCCATATCGAAGTCGAAGCCGGAACCGAGATAACGCTGCATGCGCCAGTGACCAACGACTTGCATGCCGGCCTTGCCAGCGGCGAAGAGGTCGCTGATATCAGCCCGCTGTTCATCAGAGGGCATGACGTTATGCTCCAGAATCAGATCGGCAACGAACTGCACCGAATCGATCACGCCCTGATCCATGCCGTAGAATTCGGTCGGGTGGCGAATATCGTCGAAGAGCCCGCGATCGGTGTTGCTCCATACGACCATCGGCCAGTAATTGCGGAAGGTGTCGACGCCGAACTGATCGGTGACGCCATCGCCATCGCTATCCAGGGTCAGCGCGTCGGCGGTGGCCAGGAAGTCGTCCCAGGTCCAGCCGTCTTGCGGATAATCAACGCCGGTCGCGTCAAAGATTTCCTTGTTGTAGTAGACCACCAGCGCGGCATGATCAATCGGCAGGCAATGCAGCTCGCCATCGATCATATAGTTGGCCAAAATAGTGGGGTCATAAACCGAGAGGTCAATGCCATCGCGATCGACGAATTCGTTGATCGAAAGCAGCGCGCCTTTGCTGGCGTAGGCATTGGCGACGTGGGTGGCCGGGTAGAAGACATCGGGCGGCGTCCCACCGGCGATGGTGGTTTGCAGCTTGGTGTAGTAGTCGCTGCCGCTGCCGATATTTTCATATTCGATATTGATGCCGGTCGCTTCGGTGAAGGCTTCCGCGACGGGCATGGCGACATTGTCAACACGATTCTGATCCCAGCGCATGAACCACTTGATGGTGGTCGCTTCTTGCGCCGCCGCGCTCAAGGCAAGCGCGAACAGGAACATCACCAGCATGAGGCTGCATAGGGCTTTGCGTCCATTCATGAGTTGTCTACTCCTTCTGAACTATCATTGATTCGCTTCCGTCAGTCAGGTCTTGCAAATGTTGGCCGCGCGCCACCCCCTTTCGCGTCGTGAGCCCTTAACCCTTGGAACCGCCGGAACCCGTCAGCGCGACGCCGCTGATGAAGTATTTTTGCGCCAGGAAGAAGACGACCAGCGGCGCCAACATTGCCACGGCGGAGGCGGCCATAAAGAGATGCCAGGCGGTGAAATAATCATTGCGGAAGGCGGCCAGCCCGATGGACACCGTGTAATTGCGGTCCGAGCTTAGATAGATGAGCGGACCGAGGAAATCATTCCAGGTGGACACAAATTCGAAGACGGCGACCGCGCCCAAAGCTGGACGGGCCAAGGGCAGCGTGATGCGCAGGAAGATTTGAAGCGCCGAGGCGCCGTCCATCTTGGCCGCTTCGTCCAGATCCAGCGGGATCGTCATAAAATACTGACGCAGCAGGAAAATGGAGAATGCGCCGCCGAAGAAATTCGGCACGATCAGCGGCAGAAATGTATCGAGCCAGCCCAGATATTTGAACAGGATGAAACGCGGGATGATTAGCATGTGGAAGGGAATCATCAGCGTGCTGAGCACGATCAAGAACATGAGACCGCGCCCGGGAAAGCGAAAGCGCGCGAAGCCGTACGCGACCACCGCCGAGCTGGCCACCTGGCCGATCACGCTCAACACCGTAACGATGGTGGTGTTCACATAGTAGCGGCCGAATGGGCGCGCAGTCAGCGCATTGGGATAATTCTCCCACTGCACGGGGTCTGGCACCCATGTTGGCGGATAGGCCAATGTTTGCTGCTCGGTCTTCAAAGAGGTCGAGATCGTCCAGGCGAAGGGAAAGAAGACCATGACGGCGCCCAGCAGCAGGAGCGCGTAGATCGCCGCGACGCTGAGATGGGGCAGAAACTTGTCGATAGTTTGATTCTTGCGCTTGGGCGCGGCTACTGCAACATTAATCGCCATTGCTTTAAGCGCCTCCCGTCAGCTCACCTTCGTAGAAGACCCAGGCTTTTGACCAGCGGAAAACCAGCAAGGTCAGCGCCATGATGATGATGAAGACCACCAGGGCCATGGCCGAGGCGTAACCCATCTGGTACTGCGCGAAACCCTTCTGGAAAAGGTAATAGGTGAAGAAAAGCGACTGATTGCGCGGCCCGCCTTCGGTCATGACATAGGCCTGCGTGAAGAGCTTGAAGGTGTCGATCATGCCGGTGATGAGGTTGAAGAAGATAACCGGCGTCAGCAAGGGCAGGGTGATGCGGAAGAACTGACGCCAATAACCGGCGCCGTCAATGGCGGAGGCTTCGTAGAGTTCGTTGGAAATGCCTTGCAGGCCGGAAAGATAAATGATCATGTTGCGCCCGGCCGCCACCCAGACCGCCATGATCATCAGCGATGGCAAGACCAGGGCCGGGTCATCCAGCCAGCGGGGACCAGGCACCCCCAGGACCTGTTGAATCGTTGAATTCAGGATGCCGTAGCGCGGGTTGTAAATCCACATCCAGACCAGCGAGACCGCCACCGGCGGCAGCACAACCGGCATGTAATAAATCGTCCGCCAGATGCCGATGAACTGGATGCGGCGGTTGTTGAGCAGCAGGGCCGTGCCCAGCGCCACGATGATGCCCAGCGGCACCCGACCCAAGCCATAAACGATGGTGACTTCCATGGACTTGAGGAAGAGCCGGTCCGAGAACAGCCGCTCGTAATTGCGCCAGCCCACCGGGCGCGGATCGCCGATCAGGTCCCAGCGATGGAAGCTCAGCCAGACCAATCCGATCATGGGACCGATGACAAAGATGAAGAAACCAAGCACCCAGGGCGACACGAAGGCGTAGCCATTCAGGGCTTCGCGCGTCCTTGCCGATATCGCCGGCCCCGGTCGCATATTTATCGCGGTCATATTCGATCACTCTCTTTGCGGCGCATGCCGGCCGCCAACCGCCAACGCTCGCTGATAGACTTCGGGACGGGCGAAGGCGGTTAGCGCCTCCAGAAAATAATAGTCGCCATAAATCAAGCCATGCTCCATCAGATTCGCCGGCACCGAGCGCGCCCCGTCGCGCAAAATCGATGATGGGCCCTTGGCGTCCCTTATCAGATAATTTTCGCAGAGCGAGCGCAGCATTCGCTCTGCCAGATTGATCCAGCGCGCCGCATTCTCGGCATCGACTGCGGCCAACTCCAGCAATCCGCATACCGTCACCGCCGCCGCCGATGAATCCCGATAGGTATCCGGGATATGCGGGCTGTCGTAATCCCAGAATGGCACCAGGTCTTGCGGCAGATGGCGCATCGTGTAATCCGCCAGGGATTGCGCCGCCGCCAGAAATGACGGATTCTCCGTATGGCGATAACAGGTGGCGAAACCATAAAGCGCCCAGGCTTGCCCGCGGGACCAGCACGAGTCATGGCTGTAGCCCTGATATTGTTCGCGCCGCAGCAAGAGGCCGGCGGCGGGATCGAAGTCGGCGACATGGGCGGTGGAGCCATCGCCCCGCAGCAGCGCCAGCCGCGATGTGCGCGCGTGCGCCGTCGCGATATCCGCCAGCGCCGCGTCGCCTGTGATTTCGCTCGCCCAATAGAGCAGGGCGAGGTTCATCATCAGGTCGATATTGGTTCGCCCGGCCCATTTGCGAATGCCGTCATCGTCCCAGGCTTGCAGGTATTCCCCGCGCGGATTGTAACGTTTAATCAAGGTGTAGGCGGCTTGGATCGCGTTCTCGTACCAGGCGCTTTCCCCCGTCAGCCGGCCGGCGAGCACATGCGAAAGGGTGAAGATGAAGCCCAAATCGTGGGTGCCTCTGTTCGTCTTCAAGTGCGCCAGCCGCTTCGTCCAGCGCTCGGCGCCCGCGCGCAAGGCGGGGTCGCCAGTGTTCGCATAAGCCAGCCAGAGCAAGCCGGTCCAGAAGCCATCCACCCAATGGCCGGCGGCGCGCTCTTTCTCGATCGGTTTCCAGGCGCCGTTCTGGAAGGACTCGGGGAACTCCTCCAGCGCCCCCAGGTTGTGGCGGGTCGTCTCGATGCTCTGTTGCAGCGCGGCTTCAAACAGGGATGTCATCAGCGCAAATCCCTCAGCCCAGCACGATTTCTGTTTTGCCGGCCGGTACTTGCGCCCAAGCCATGCCCGTCAGCGCATCGTAGCGCAATTTGCCGTTAGGACCGTTTGAAAAAGGCGAGCCGGGCTGTTCGCTCTGGAATCGGATCCAGGCGGTTTCCGGGGCGCTGACATTGACGGCGGTGCCGGCGGCGGTCCGCTGCATGGCGACATCCACCGGGCGGTCGGCGGCAAAATGGAGCTCGCCATCCAGCCAAATACTTGTGACATCGCCGGCCAGCGCCAGGTCCCAACCTCCGCTGCTCCGACGACCGGCGAACCAGCGCCCGTCAACATTGAGCCCAGCGGCCATAATGCCATCTTTGCCGGTCGCGAAGCCGACCCGCCAATGCCGCTCGTCGTGAATCAGGCTGGCGAGCATGCCGCGTTCCGCCCGCCTTGACTCGATGGCGAACCCTGCCAGGTTTAGAATGATGAAGAAACTGGGGTCGCTCACCGGCGCCGACGGGGACAAAGCCAGGGCATACTGCTGCTTGCTGATGATCCAGTCCGGTTTCGCCGAGGTGGGGTTCGCCCGAATCTCCTGCTCATAGACGCGGTGGCTGATGTCGACCGGCTGCAGGGCATGCAATCGACAGTCAGTTTCGCCGCTCGCAATGTTGAAGCAGCCGCCGCCCTCGCGCACCGGCGGCTCGTCCGTCTGCAGCAGCCATTCGTAGTGATGGGGCGCATCCGCCCGGAGGGTATCGCGCAAGACGACGGCGTCCCCCGCCAGGAACAAGATTTCGCGCGTGAATTGCCTGAGCGCCAAGTCCGGCGCATAGGCGCGGGCCGCCTCGCCGCGAGCGTAGACGACATCGCCACATTCCAGGCAGGCTTCCAGGCGCGCGCCCCAGCTCTCGTCCAGACCGCGAAAGGCGTTCTTGCCCCCGCCGGCGTATTGCCCGCGGCCATCAACGAGCAGCGTGCTGTGGTTGCGGCTGCGCTTTTCTCTGGCGTAGCCGTCGTCTACCGCCAGATAATCGTCGCCGCTGATGAGGATGAAACTGTTGGCATCGGGATGATCGTGCCCCGCGCTGAGCGTCTGCCAGCGGCGCCGCTTGTTGAGCGCATGACCGCTGTGCCAGGCTTTCAGGCCATTGGGCGCGCCGCATTTGAAGGCCATGCTGACGGCGTCGGCCGCCCAGGAACTGCGCATCGCCGCCAGCCCGAGGTCCGGGAATGCGCGGCTGCGTGGCAGGTTCTCGATGGGGGACGCTTCAACCGCCGGCTGATACCAGAGGAATTCCAGACCGGCCTCGGCGCGCAAACCGGGTTTGACCAGCCCTTCAGCGCCTTCACGTTCCCATTCGCCGCTTCGGTAAAAGTGATGATACAGCCACTGCGCTTCGCCAATATCGTAAAGGCCGGCCAAACGGGCGTAGACCGCCGCCGTATGGGCGCTGCGCCGATCGTGACAGTCGCCAAAATTGGCCGTGTCAACCAAGTTTGGCCCGCTGAGATAAAGCCGATAATAGAAGGTGTTTTTCAAAAACTCGCAATCATGCAGGTCTTCGCCCGTCTCCTGCTGCAGCAGGTCGGCATAAATGAGGAACCAGATCACGCCATAACGCCAATAAACCGGTCCTTCATAATTCGAACCGTCCTCGGGCATGTAGGCTAGCGATTGAAGGAAGTTGTCTCTGGCCCGCGCCGCCCATTCCCCCGCCGGGCTGTATTCCTTGCAAAGGGCGTAGGCAGCCGTTGCCAGGCCGCCATAGCAGATCCAGTTGTGATTCTGCCAATAAGCGGAGCTCCACCATTTGCCCGCCGACGCCAGGGCAAAGTCGTACAATTTCTGACCCTGGGTGATGAGCTTGTCGCGGAGCGCCTCCCGCTCGTCCGGCGGCAGCGCGTCTTTCAACCAGTCATACCCCAGCCCAAGCCCGAAGAGCAGCCAGGCGGCATCCAGATCGTGATCCGGCATTCTTTCTTTGCCCCAGTGGGGATAAGCGATGGCCCGGCCGATCCAGCGCCGGGCGCTGCGCAGATAGCTTTCATCGCCGGTTAGGAGGGTTGCCAATGCGAGATTGAGCACGGCCGTGCCGATGTAGGTGATCGAATCACTCGGGTGTGCCGACGGCGGGAGGCTGTCATGATGACTGTCCGCCTGCTTGAGCAAGCGCTGAGCCTGTGGCGCGTGGGTCGATTCGGCAAGCCGCCGCCAGCCCTCCAGCGAATGGCGCTTCAAAAAGAGATTTTCCCGCATAACGACGATCTTTCCAGCAGCCCTAAACGAACCAGGCGCCGCCGTTTATTTCCGCCACTTGACCCGTCACCCACTTGCCCAGATCGGACACATAATAGAGGACGGCCCCGGCCACATCCTTGGGCAGACCCGCTTCCGCCAGCGGAATCCCGTCGATGATACCCTGATAATTCTCGAAGCCGGTGAAAGTCTCGTGGAAAGGTGTATCGACAATGAAACCGGGCGCGAGCGCGTTGACCGTGATCTTCCTCGGCGCGAGTTCCTTTGCCAGGCCGCGCGTGAAGCCGATGACGCCGGCTTTTGAGGCTGCGTAAGGCACGGTGCCGTTGCCGCCGCCATTTCGCGCCGCCAGCGAGGACATATTCACAATGCGTCCACCGTCCGGCATGACCTTCAAGGCTTCCCGCGTACAATAAAAGGCGCTCGACAGATTTACATCAATGACGCGGCGCCAGTGTTCATCGGACATGCCCTCGGTTTCCGCGCGCTTTATCAGGTGCCCGGCGTTGTTCACCAGGATGTCGATCCTGCCGTTCATCTTCGCTGCCGCCTGCGAGACTACCGCCGCCACTTGAGCGCTGTCGGCCGCGTCCAGATGGAAGGCCGCCGCCTCGCAACCCAGGTCATTCAGCGCGTTCACGGTTTCACAGGCTTCGGATTTGTGCGATAAATAAGTGATGCACACTTGCGCGCCGCATTTCGCAAGCGCTTTGGCGATGCCGGCGCCGATGCCGACATTGCCGCCCGTAATCAATGCCGCCTTGCCGTCAAGACTAATCTGCATGTTCGTTTCCTTGTTTGATAATATCAAACCGAGTTTATCATTATCGTACATCGTATTATAGACACTGCTCTTGCATTTGTCAAGGATTGTGAGCGGTGGGCAGGGCGATCGCATCAAAATGTTTTGTAAGCGCCGAGTACAGCGCGGGCACAGCGATATTAGAAAAGAAACCCTGTATTGGTCTTTGTGGTGAGAATAACAATGCCAGCCTCGCAAATCGCCACGCCCATCCGCTGGACTTTGCAGCGACCTGCAACGGTGGAAACAGTGACATCCATCACGCGCCACTGCGATACAATATGAGGGACTATGGACGGAAATCGTCCCAAGGAGAGAAACCTCATGCCGCGCGCGAATCAATCCGCTGGGCTCGAAAAGGATACGGACGCGCTGGCGCAGCTTGCGCAATGGCTGCAACTGAAGGTCGCGCCGGAAGACCTGGCGGCGCTGTCCAAACAGCTGCGCGTGATTGACGAGCTGGAAGGGGACGCGCTCCAGGATTATCCGCCGATACTGCGCATGGATGCTGACTGGCATGACTGAGTCGCGCGCTTTGATAGATTTGTCCATCAGCGAAGCGGCCGCCGCCATACGGCGGAGCGAAACGTCATCGGTCGCGCTGACCCAGGCGACGCTCGCGCGCATCAAAGAGACCGAGGCGACGCTGCAGGCTTACGCGGCAGTGCCGGCTGAATTGGCGCTGGCGGCCGCTGAAAGGGCCGACAGGGAACTCGCCGCCGGTCACGATCGCGGTCCCCTGCATGGCATCCCCATCGCCGTCAAAGACAATTGCTACAGCAAGGGCATCCGCACTGAAGTGGGCTCCAAAGTGTACGCCGGTTTCGTGCCGGACTACGATGCGACGGTGGTGGAGAAGCTCTATGCCGCCGGCGCCGTTGTGATTGGCAAGACAGTCTGCCACGAATTCTCCTGCGGCGGCAGCGACCCCCCGACGCGCAGCCCTTGGGACCTCAGCCGCTTCCCCGGCGGCAGCAGCATCGGCTCGGGCGTGGCCTTGGCGGCGCGCTCGGCTTTCGGCGCAATCGGCACGGATACCGGCGGCTCGGTCCGCATCCCCGCCTCCATCAACAATCTTGTCGGCATGAAAGCGACCTACGGGCGTGTCAGCGCTTATGGCGTTGTGCCGCTGGCCTGGTCCCTTGATCATGTCGGCCCCATGACGCGCGCGGTGCTGGATAATGCGCTCATGCTGCGCGCGATCGCCGGGCACGATCCCAAAGACGCGAATTCCGCTCGCGCGGCCGTGCCGGATTTCGCCGCTGGCATTGACGGCGGCTTGCCTGGCGCGCGCATCGGCATTGACCGCGGCTATTTTTTCTACCCGGGCGTCGTCGACAGTGTGCGCGCGGCTGCCGAAGGCGTCATCGAGGCGCTGGCGGCGCTGGGCGCGGACATCATCGAGGTCAATCTGCCCGAGCTGGCGCTGACGCGGGAGACGCTGAGCACGATCAGAATGGTGGAATCGGCCAGTTATCACCGGCGGCAAATCCAGGAGAAGGGCCATCTCTACAGCCCCGGCACACGCGCCACGCTGGAAATCGGCCAGGTCGTGCTGGCGACTGCTTATGTCGCTGCCTTGCGCGCCCGCGAGCGTTTTCGCGCGGCCATGAAGGCGCTGTTCAAGCGCGAGAATCTTGATGCGCTGATCTCGCCGACGATCCCCGTCCCGGCGCCTCTGCGCGCCGACGTCTGGCAGCCGCGCGACGATATGGAGGACGGCGAGACGCCCACCGACGGCTTTGTTCATCATGTCTATCCGGCCAATCTGAGCGGGCAGCCGGCCATCAGCGCGCCGGCCGGGTTCAGTCCCGATGGCCTGCCGATCGGTTATTCATTAATCGGACGGCCCTTTGATGAAGCGACGCTCTACCGCATCGCTTACGCCTATGAGAGGACGCAGAACTGGCACGAGCGTCAGCCGCCGCAGGTCTACCCGACCCCGTAATTCGCCCGGCAAGGCGCAGCAATTTCTCGCTGCGGCCTCTCTGTATCTCAGTAATTGCAAGTAAGTCGCGCAAAAAATGAACTACAGTCCCTCGCGAGTCACAACTCGGCTCACAGAAAATAATGAATCCCCGAAATGGGATTCTGTAGGGGCGTTTCGCTGAAACGCCCGTCCAAGCGATAGCGGGGGCTCGTAGGGCGAGCCACCGTCTCGCCCCTACAACCTTTCGATTGTTATGACAATTTCCGTTTGTTCTGAGATCGTTCTCTTTACTCTCGATGGCGAGAAAAACTTGATCCCTTTGCTCTGAGCCTCGCGTCCGCTGCATTGAAAAGCGGCCTTCAAAATAGTAAAGTAGGGACGCCAATTCAAATCTGCAAATTGTCTCATTGGGAGAGAAGAAAATGAAAAAACTCATTCTACTGTTCAGCCTGCTCGCCTTGCTGTTGGCCCTCGCGCCACTCGCCGCCGCGCAGGGGGGCGTCGAAACATTGTGCCTGGTGACGGACATCGGGCGCGTCAACGATGGCACATTCAACCAGTCCGCGCATGAGGGCGCGCTGGAAGCGGCCGATGAATACGATCTGGAATACAAATTCATCGAAACCCAAGCCGAGACGGACTATGACGCCAATATTCAGACCTGCATCGATGAAGGATTTGAAATCGTCGTCACCGTTGGTTTCCTAATTGCGGATGCCACGCGGGCGGCGGCCGAAGCCAATCCGGATGTCCATTTCCTGGGCGTCGACCAGTTTGTCGTGGACGGCCCCGCCAACTATGTCGGGATTCAATTCCGCGATGATCAATCGGGTTTCCTGGCTGGCGTCTTGGCGGCCCAAGTCGCCGATTCGATCGGGTCGGACACGATCGCCGGCGTTTATGGCATCGATATCCCGCCGGTCAAGAAGCTGCGCAACGGCTTTGAGCAGGGCGCCCGTTACATCAACCCCGATCTGAACTTGCTTGGCGTCTACATCGACAGCTTCATCGCCCCCGACCGCGGCGCGTCGGTTGCCATGCAATTCATCGGCGAAGGCGCTTCGGTCATCTTCGGCGCTGGCGGCCCCACTGGCACGGGCGGCATCCTGGCGGCGGCGCAGCAAGGCGTTTACGTCATCGGCGTCGATCAGGATGAGTGGCTGACGAGTTTCGGCGCGGGCGAGACCGACGGCTCCGAATACATCATTTCGAGCGCGGTCAAACGCGTCGATCAAGGCGTCTTTGATATGGTGGCGGCGCTGGCGGAGGGCATGATGGACGACTTCCCCGGCGGCGGCATCTACCTGTTGGATGTGGCTTTGAAAGGCGTTGGCTTGGCCGACAAGCATGAGGCCGATGTCGACGATGCTTTCTTCGATGTCGCCGCGGGCGTCGTTGAGATGATGATCACGGGCGAGGTCAGCACTGGCATCGA
The DNA here is from genome assembly GCA_028875245.1 of Chloroflexota bacterium. Lineage (GTDB taxonomy): Bacteria > Chloroflexota > Anaerolineae > Aggregatilineales > Phototrophicaceae > UBA6055. The sequence goes on along the minus strand of JAPPEU010000019.1, from coordinate 9,090 downwards.
CCCGGTCTCGGGCGATCTGATGGCGATGGACATGATGGAAGACGAGGCCGCCGAGATGATGGGCATCGAGACCGTCTGCCTGGTTACGGATCTGGGGCGCGTCAATGACGGCACCTTCAACCAGTCGGCGCATGAAGGCGCGGACGCGGCCGCTGACGAGTACGACCTGGAGTATGACTTCATCGAGACGCAGGCCGAGACCGACTACGAAGCCAATATCCAGACCTGCGTTGACGAGGGCTACGAAGCCATCATCACCGTCGGTTTCCTCATCGCCGATGCCACCTACGCCGCGGCTGAAGCCAACCCGGATGTCTTCTTCCTGGGCGTCGATCAATTCGTGGCCGATGGCCCGGCGAATTATGTCGGCATTCAATTCCGCGAAGATCAGTCCGGATTCATGACCGGCGTGCTGGCCGCTTATGTCGCCGAATGGCAAGGCTCGGATACGATCGCCGGCGTCTACGGCATTGATATCCCGCCGGTCAAGCGCTTTCGCAACGGCTATGAGCAGGGCGCGCGCCACGTCAATCCCGATTTGAAGATTCTCGGCGTCTACATCGACAGCTTCATCGCCCCTGATCGCGGCGGTTCGGCGGCGCTGCAATTCATCGGCGAAGGCGCGACCGTGCTCTTCGGCGGCGGCGGCCCCACTGGCACGGGCGCCATCCTGGCCGGCGCGCAAGAAGGCGTCTACGTCATCGGCGTCGACAAGGACGAGTACATCACGAGCTTCGGCGCGGGCGAGACCGAAGGCGCCGAGTTCATCATATCGAGCGCGCTCAAGCGGGTCGATCAGGGCGTTTACGATATGGTCGCCATGCTGGCGGAAGGCGATGTGAGCGGCTTCCCGGGCGGTGGCGTCTTCCTGATGGACGCGGCGATGAATGGCGTCGGCCTGGCCCCGCCGCATGAATCGGATATTCCCGACTCGGTCTGGGACAAGGTGGACGCGGTCAATGTCGTCCTGATCGCCGGCGATATCGAAACCGGCGTCAATCTGATGACCGGCGATCTGCTGGAATAAGCAACTCCAATCGAAACTGTAGGGGCGAGAATTGTCTCGCCCTCCTTCTCGCCCTCCCCATAGGCAGTCAGCGCGCAGCCTCATCGTACGATGGGGCTGTTTTGCGTCGTTCGCCAATTCACGCGGCGAAGGTCTTGGTCCACATAGCTAATGATCCGGAGAAGGCACAAATCTTGAAACCAGTTTCCAAAAAATGCTTGACGAGCCGCCGATAGTGCGATACAGTATATGAAATCGGTTTCAAGGCGCGCCACCCAATGCGAAACAGAATCACCATTCAGCGTGTTGCCGACCTGGCGAATGTCTCCAAGGCCACGGTCTCGCGCGTCCTCAACGGCTATCCTCATGTCCGCCCGGAAGTGCGCGACAGAGTCCAGCGAATCATCGACGAAACGGGTTATCAGCCCAACAACATCGCCCGGCTGCTGGCCTCCGACCGCTCCAGCATTATTGGCTTGGCCATCTCGAGCAGCGCGCAAGTCGTCTTCAACGATCCCTATTTTCCCGCCATCACCGAGGCCGTCTCGAAGGGCGCCGCCAGCAAGGCCCTGGTTCTGTCGCTCTTTGTTTCTTACACCGATCAGCAAGGGCGCGACACGCTGGGGCGGATCCTGGCGGCCGGCCTGTTGGACGGGCTCATCCTCACCGCTGATTACAAGGGCATTTCAGTCTTGCCGCAGTGGCGCCAGGCCGATATTCCCGTTCTCTTCATCGGGCGCCCGACCAATGCGGTCGGCATCAATTATGTCGATGTGGACAATGTGCAGGGCGGCTACCTGGCGACTTCGCACTTAATCGACCTCGGCTATGAGCGCGTGGCCACCATTGGCTCGAATCGAAATGCCGCCGGCGATGACCGCGTTACCGGATATCGAAAAGCTCTTAAGGAGGGCGGCCTGGCTTGGGACGAGCGCCTGGTCGCTTTTGGCGATTACTCGCCGGAGAGCGGTTATGCCGGAATGAAAGCGCTGATTCCTTTTAGGCCGGAGGCGGTCTTCGTGGCGTCGGATACGATGGCGCTGGGCGCGCTGCGGGCATTGCGGGAAGCTGGCATCCGCGTTCCGGAAGATATCGCCCTGGTCGGCCATGATGACCTGCCGCCGGCGGTGCAAGCCGACCCGCCATTGACGACGGTGCAGCAGCCCATCGCCCGAACCGGCCAGTTGGCGGTCGATAAGCTGGCGCAGATTATCGGCAGGGGCGACGGCATGCCGGCGGAGAACTCGGTCCTGCCAGTAAAGTTGGTTGTCCGCGAAAGTTGTGGCGCGCTTCCAGCGAAGTAAAAGCTGAAGGAGAGAGGAGATCTGATATTGAAAAATCACGCCCCAAGTTTTGAAACCGATTTCAACATTGATGGCGGCGCGGCTGCGAAAGAACCGCCGCGCTCATGCCGCTCGCTGTGAATACGGTTTCAAGACCCTCTGTTAAGCAAGCATCATCCAATGACAAGGAGCAGAAAATGCCAAGCAAGAAGCAGCTCACCGTATTTCTTATTCTGAGTTTGATCCTCGGCGTGGCGGCCGGCCTGGCCGGGGCGCAGGATCCCGTGCGCATCCGCTGGTATGTCGGCCTCGGCGCCGGTACGGACGCGCCGCTGGTCGCCGCCCAGGAAGAAGTCGTGGCCGACTTCAATGAATCGCAGGACGCCATCGAGCTCGTGCTTGAGATTGTTGATAACGAGCAAGCCTATGATGTGCTGAGTACGCAGATCGCGGCCGGCAACGCGCCGGATATCGTCGGCCCTATGGGCATTCGCGGGCGCGCTTCGTTTCCCGGCGCCTGGCTGGACCTGACCTCGCTGATCGAAGCCAACGATTATGATCTCAGCGATTTCGACCCGGCGCTGATCGACTTCTATCGCGTCGAAGGCGAGGGGCAGTTGGGCATTCCCTTTGCCGTATTCCCCTCCTTTCTGATGTACAACATCGATCTCTTTGATGAAGCCGGGATCCCCTATCCGCCCAGCGCTTACGGCGAAACCTACACCGATTGGGAAGGCGTCGAGCAGGAATGGAATATCGACACGCTGGCTGAAGTCGCCAAGATTCTCTCCGTCGATATTAATGGCAACGATGCCACCATGGAAGAATTCGATACCGGCAATATCGTGCAATTCGGCTTCGGCAATCAGTTCACCGATGTCCGCGGCCGCGCGACGCTCTTCGGCGCCGCCAACTTTGTCGATGCGGAGGGCAATGCCGTCATTCCCGATATCTGGCGCGAAGCCGAGCATTGGTACCACAACGCCATGTGGAGCGATTACTTTATACCCAACGCCGTCTACAGCGGCAGCGAGATCATGGGCGGCGGCAGCGCGAACTGGTTCGACACCGGCAATATGGGCATGATCACGATTCACCTCTGGTTCCTCGGCTGGGGCACCGCCAACCTGGACGCCGACTGGGATTTCGCGCCCGTTCCCTCAAATAATGGCGTCGCCACCGCCAAGCTGCATGCCGATACCTTCGGCGTTATGAACAGCAGCGAAAACCCGGATGAAGCCTTCACCGTTTTGACCTACCTGCTGGGCGAGCGCGCGGCCGATCTCACCAGCCTCTACGGCGGCATGCCGGCGCGCCTGAGCCTGCAGGGCGACTTCATCGAGCGCACCGCCGCCGCCCAAAGCGAAGTCTACCCGAATGTCGATTGGGCCAATCTGAATTGGGATGTCGTGCTGGCCGGCTTGCAGCATCCTGACAACCCCAACCACGAAGAGGGCATGCCCAGCTTCCTGGAAGCCAGCGCGCGCTACAACGAATACGGGCAGCTGGTGGACAACAACGGCGATGAAGACGTCGACGCCGCCCTGGATGCGCTGCGGGACGACCTGCAAGCCATCTTCGACGCGGATATGTAACGGCATCCTGACTGCAGTTTCCTCCCCGGTGGCGGTCTGCTTTCGCCCCGCCGCCGGGCCAAACCCGCAGAGCATAGATTAAGGGCACCAGTCATGGATATGTTCACTGAATTTGGCGCCGCGCGCGGGCAAGCCAGGTGGAGCATTCGCGCGGCATTGCGGCTGGCAGGCGCGCAGCGGGAAGAGGCGAAATGGGGCTTGCTCTTCATCGGCCCCTGGCTGATTGGCTTCGCCTTGTTCTACCTCGCGCCGATGATCGTTTCATTTTTGTTCTCGCTCTACGATTTCACCCTTACGGCGCCGGACGACGCCGTCTTTGTCGGCATCGACAATTGGCGGCGCATGCTGGCGGACGATCCCAAAACCTGGGAAACGCTCTTCGTCACCTTCAAATTCGCCTTGATTTCGCTGCCCATCGGCATGGTGTCGGCTTTCCTGCTGGCGGTGCTGCTTAATTCTCAGCATCTCATGGGGCGCAACATCATGCGCACGCTCTTTTACGCGCCGACGATGGTGCCGCTGATCGCGGCGATATTGATTTGGTCGCGCGTGCTGAATCCGCAGACGGGCTGGCTCAATCAGATGATACAGGTTACGGGCATACAGGCGGTGGGCATGGATGGCCTGCGCTGGCTTGACGACCCCAGCCTGATCTACATCGCCTACACCTTCATTGGACTGTGGGGCATCGGCAATGCCATTCTGATCAATCTGGCGAGCTTGCAGGGCGTGCCGACCGAGCTCTATGAAGCGGCCTCGATCGACGGCGCCGGCTGGCTGCGGCAGTTGTGGTCGGTGACCGTGCCGATGGTGACGCCGGTTATCTTTTACAACCTGGTGCTGAGCACCGTTGGCCTGCTGCAGTATTTCATTGTGCCCTACGTGCTGAATGACGGCAATGGCTACCCCGAAGGCAGCACCAACTTCTATATGATCTATTTCTACAAGCAGGCCTTTCCCTTCCAGAATATGGGTTATGGCGCCACCCTCGCCTGGTTCATGTTCATCATTGGGTTGGCCATCACGATCTTCCTCTTCTGGTCCGGTCGCTTTTGGGTCTATTACGCCGGGGAGAGCAGATCATGACCGACAGCAAAGGCAAGAACCTGACGGAATATGAAATCAGGCGGCGTCGGCGCAACCTGCTGCTGCAGGCGTCGGTGACGCTCTTTGCGCTGGCTATCCTGGCGGTCTATCTGATGCCGATGGCTTATGGCGTGGTGACCTCGCTGAAATCGAAGGCGCAAACCTCCGACCCCGGCGCGCCGGTATGGCCGGCGGAGGCGCTCTCCTTTGAATATGAAGGCGAGGGCTACGATATCTTGCAAGTGCCGACTGAGAACGGCATTCGGCATTGGGCCCTGGTCAAGAAGGGGCGCCGCGCCAGCCAGTTTATTGACCCGGCAAATCCGGCGGGCGGTTTGATCGATTGGGAAGGCAACTGGCGGCAGCTTGAGCCGGTGCGCGAATTCGCGGTGCAATGGGACAATTACCCGCGCGCCTGGAACACAATTGATTTCGCGCGGCTGCTGGCGAATACGCTGCTGTACGCTTTCGTCACCATGGTGGGCACGGTCATCTCCTCGGCCTGCGCCGCTTATGGCTTCGCCCGCTTCAACTTCCCCTTCAAGAACCTGCTATTCATGGTCATGATCGGGACCATCGTGCTGCCGCCAGCGGTGACGCTCGTGCCGAAATACGCCTTCTTCATCAATGTGCTCGATTGGGGCGGCACCTGGCTGCCGCTGATCGTGCCGGCCATGTTCGGCAACGCCTACAATATTTTCCTGCTGCGGCAGTATTTTCTGACCATTCCGCGGGAAATGGAGGAAGCGGCGCAGATCGATGGCGCCGGGCGCGTCCGCACTTTCGTCGCGGTCATTCTGCCGCAGGCGGTGCCGGCGCTCACGGCGGTCTCGCTCTTCCATTTCTTCTTCGCCTGGAACGACTTCTTTGAGCCGCTGATCTACCTGGCGGGCAATCGCGAAGCCAATCCGATCACGGTCGGCTTGACGGAGTTCAATGGACTCTACAGCTCGGAGACGCAGCTGATCCTGGCGGCGGCCGTCATCGCGATGATTCCGCCCCTGGCCATTTTCTTCCTGGCCCAGCGCGTCTTCATCCAAGGCATCGTCGTGACCGGCGTCGACAAGTAGGGCGCCGGTTTGGCCGATGGATGCCGCCGGAGCCGTTCACAAGAACGCGGGACCAAATCCCGCGCTGGGAAACCGGCGCGGGCACCATCACTTGACCGCTAAGGCATCAAAGCCAACGGACTAACGTAGGACGAGGAGGAGTCATGAAAAGGAAAAAACTCGCGGCGGCATTGATAATGCTGTCGCTGCTGTGGACTGCCGGGCTCGGCTGGAGCCAGGCGGCTGATATGAGTGTTCTCGCGGACTTCGAGCTGGACGAGCTATTTGAAGGGCGCGATCCATACAACAACGCGATTGGCCACGCGCCTTGGGGCGATATCGCCGGCAACGTGCAGCTTTCCCTCGCCGAGATAGAAGGCGTCGATGGCGCATCCACTGTCCTGCAAATCAACTATGACATCGGCGCCTGGGGCGGTTTCACTCATGCTTTCACCGATGGCGAAAACTGGATCAGCGCGGATTGGCGGTCCTACAACGCCCTGCGCTTCTGGCTCCACGGCAGCAACACCGGCGCGGCCGTCCAGGTCGAAATCTTCGACAATCGCAATCCCAATATCCCCGGCGACAGCGCCGAGCGCTGGTATTACCGCATCGCCGATGATTATGAAGGCTGGCGGGAATTCACCATTGAGTTCCGCAGCTTCCAGCGGCGCAGTGATTGGCAGCCGGGCGGCGCGCCTGATGATGGCCTGGGCCTGGACCAGGTATCGGGCCTCGCTTTTGGCTTCCCCGCCGGCGTCGGCGCGCAGACCGCCTACCTCGATGATGTGCATCTGGTCACGCTTGATGTCCAACCTTTGATGCTGGACGACTTTGAAATGGACGCGCTCTTCATCGGCGCGGATGCGGACGGCAACGACATCGGCTACGTGACCTGGGGCGATACGGCGGGCAATGTCGAGCTCAGCCTGTTCACCGCCCAACGCGGCGGCCAGGCCTCATCGGCGCTGAATATCAACTTTGATATCGCAGCCTGGGGCGGCTTCACCCACGTCTTCAACGATGGCGAAGATTGGGCCGGCATGGATTGGCGTGACTATAATGCGATCAGCTTCGCCTTCCTGGGCAACAACACGGGCGGCGTCATTCAGCTAGAGATCTTTGACAATCGCAATCCTGAGTTGGCCGGAGACAGCGCCGAACGCTGGTTCTATCGTTTTGCGGACGATGCTTATGGCTGGCGGCTGCTTGAGATTCCCTTCGCCGATTTTCAACGTCGATCGGATTGGCAGCCGGCGGGCGCGCTTGATGATGGCCTGGGGCTCGATGAAGTTTCCGGTTACGCCTTTTCCTTGCCGGCTGGCATCGGCAGCGCCTTCGCCATCATTGATGACGTGCAACTGGTGGTCTTGCAAGGCATCGCATCGCCCGCGTCCGCGCCCGCTGAAGAGAGGAATGCGGAAGCGACCCCAGCCGAATTGCCGCCCGTCCCGCTCAACGAAGCCCTGCTCGCGCCCCTGCCCGCGGCCGAACCCGTCATGGTCGCCGATTATGAAAGCGGGCTGCAGTATGTGAGCCAGGCGGATGGCGCCGCCATCGGTTTCGTCCCCTGGGGCGACAGCACCGCCAACGCCATCATCGGCGCCAGCCAGATCATGCCCTACACCGGGCTGGCCATCCCCGGCGCCAGCGCGCCCAATCAGATCATGCGCATCGACTACAATATCGGCGCCTGGGGCGGCTTCACTCATGCTTTCAGCGACGGCGGCAGTTGGCAGAGCATGGACTGGACGGGGCATAACGCCTTGCAATTCTGGCTCTACGGCAATGACACGGGGCGCGTCGTCCAGGTCGAGATCTTCGACAATCGCGGGCTGGACAGCGGCGCCGATTCCGCCGAGCGCTTCTATTATCATCTGCTGGACGACTACGAGGGCTGGCGGCAATTCACCGTCCCCTTCGCATTCTTCCAGCGACGCGCCGATTGGCAGCCCGGCGGCGCGCCCGATGACGGCTTCAATCTGGATGCTGTTTGGGGTTACGCCTTTGGCTTCCCGGCCGGCGCCGGCGCGCAAACCGCCTATCTCGACGCCCTGATGATCGTCGTGGTGGACGACCCCAGCTTGGTTCAGATCAGCGGGGACGACGCGCCGACCGAAATCGACATCGACGAAAGCATCGGCTGGGACAGTCGTGAATGGGAACTGCTCTGGTCGGACGAGTTTGACGCCGCAGCCGGCGCGCCCATCAACGGCGAATCCTGGACCTGCGAGGTCGGCGGGCATGGCTGGGGCAATAACGAGCTCGAGTATTACACTGACCGCGGCGAGAACGCCGCCCATGATGGCGCCGGCAATCTGGTCATCACGGCGCGCGAAGAGACGCTGCCGGGTTCAAGCTGCCACTACGGCCAATGCCTTTACACATCTGCGCGCTGCATCACGCAGGACAAGGTCGAGTTCACCTATGGCCGCGTCGAAGCGCGGATCGACATCCCGAACGGGCAGGGCATCTGGCCCGCCTTCTGGATGCTGGGCGCCAACTTCCCTGAGATCGGCTGGCCCCTCAGCGGCGAGATTGACATCCTCGAAAATGTCGGCGAGAAGAATGTCGTCTACGGCGCTTTGCATGGACCGGGCTACAGCGGCGCCGGCAACATCGGCCATGTCTATCGCGCTGATGTCAACTTCGATGTAGGCTTCCATGTCTACGCCATCGACTGGGATGAAAACATCATCCGCTGGTATGTCGACGGCGAACTCGTCAACCTGACCAGCGCCAAGGACCTTGAGGGCGCATCTTGGGTCTACGACCATGATTTCTTCCTGTTGATGAATGTGGCGGTCGGCGGCAACTGGCCCGGCAATCCCGATGAGACGACCGAGTTCCCGCAGGAAATGATCGTCGATTACGTGCGCGTTTATCAGCTGGCGGAGGGCTAGGGCGCTGGCGGCGCGTTGACTGAAGAAAAGCTGAGCAGCCTCATCAATCGATGGGGCTGCTGTTTCCTGGTCATGGACATGCGCTTGACATGTTAAGCGGCGAATCGGGGATGAGTCAGGGCAATCGCTTCAAATTTGAGAGAGTAGTTGCAATAAGAAAGAATCATC
>JAPPEU010000003.1 GCA_028875245.1 Chloroflexota bacterium | reverse complement strand
CGGTGTCCTCGGTGGTAAAGTTTTTTTGTTTCCACCGAAAGGGATACACTTCCACTATGCAGGGGCGAGCCATTGGGTCGCCCGCCCTCTTTCCGCTGCGCCCTCTGCGCGCGCTGTTGTTATATCCTTGCGCGGCCGCTCAACGGCCGAAGATCGGGGTCGGCGTCGCCAGAATCGGCAGCAGATAATCGGCCGATCGCTCGCCGGCCTGCGGCAGCCCGAAGGAAAGACCGGCATTCTCAATGTAGCAGAGGATGCCCATCGTGATCGCATGCGCCAGCAGATCATGCTGCGTCGTCAAAATCTCCTGATCGGCCAGCATGAAGCCCATCTCCAGTATCACGCCGGGGGTCAAGGGATGAATCTTCCGCCAGGCGTGATTGTTGATCATGTCTTCCGTTTCGTTGTAGCTGCGCTCCAGGGGGATGTGCGCGCCATAGTTGAGCGCGATGCATTCACGCAGCAGGACATCGGCGCCGACGTCCGGGCGCGCGTCCGACTTGGACACGATATAACCGGAGACAACCTCACCAAAATCAATGCAGGAATTGGCGTGAATCGACAGCAGCGCGTCGGCGCGATAATCATCCAGGCGCGGATCAAACTCATCGAGCATATCAACGGTGAAATTCAAAGCCTCCAGGTTGGCGACCACCCGCCGCGAGACAGCGAAGTTGATCGTCTCTTCTTCCAGGTATGGCTGCTGGTAGGCGTCGTAACAGACAGCGCCGGGGTCGCGATTCAAGTTCGTGCCCAGGCCGCGATGCCCGGAAATGATGCCGATGCGGCGGAGCCATTGCGGCGTCCGCACTGGCGTCGGGCGCGGCGCTTCGATGCCGGCGATGATCTCGTCGCGGTCCAGCTGCAGTCCTTTTACGACGGCCGGATTCAGAAACTCCGGATTGACGAAGAACATCAGCAGGGTCGCCACCAGCGCCGTGCTGACCACAACGACAAAGATCGTGCCGAGGAAACCGCCCGCCATGCTGGACGGATGAGGACGGCGCAGCGCCAGCCGCCTGCGCACACGCCGAATCTGATGCGTCTCATCGAGGGGCGCCAGGCTGGGCTCGGCTCCCTCAGGAAGCGCTTGCTGCCCGGCCAACCTCTCAGGCGCGGAGGCTCTCGATTTGGGCGCCGCTTTCGCCGCTGCCTGCCGCATTAATTCGACAAAAATCGCCGAGGCCGACGGCTCGTCGTCTTCATGATTCGGCTGTTGGGTGACCGGTTCATCGCTCATGGCAGCGGTCCCGCTCAGGTCATTTCACTAGCGAGCACACTGCCATTATAGGAGAATTCCGGATCAGGGTTCGCAATCGAGCCGGTAAGATTGACGCTCGGCGCAGGAAAGCGCTCGGATGTAGCGGTTATTCCGCGCCCAGTCGACCAGTTCGTCCGCCGTCCGCATGACCTGCCGCCGCCGCAGGGCGAAGTCCTGACCAGCCGAGACGGCAAAGGACTCATCCGGGCTGAAGACCACTTCCTGGATCCAGTCCGTATGCTGGTCGAAGCGGATGAGTTCCTCGCCCGTGGCCGTATTCCACATCCGCACCGTGTAATCCGACGAGGTAGTGAGGACGATCTGGCTGTCCTGGCTGATGGCGATGCCAAAGGTGTAGCCGTTGTGCCCGATGAATTGGCGTATCTCTTCGCCGCTTTCGACATCCCACATGCGCACGGTGCCATCCCAACTCGTGCTGACGATGAACTCCTCGTCCGGCGAAATCTGCGCGTAATTGACGATATGATCGTGCCCGGCAAAGGTATGCAGCAACTCGCCGCTCTCCACATTCCACAAGCGTATCGTCTGGTCGTCGGAGAACCAGTTCCCGGCGGCGCTGACCAGGAGCCGGCCATCGCTGCTGAGATGAACACCGTTCACTGGATCCGTATGCCCGATGTATTCGCGCAGCACCTCGCCGCTCTCGATATCCCAGAGGCGGATAACCCCGTCATGCGAGCCCGAAATGAACTGCTCGCCATTCGGCAGCAGCTCAATCATATAGACGCGCGGCGCGTCGGGAATTTCGTACAGGCGAACCTGCTCGCCACTGGTCCAGTCCCAGCGCCGGATCGTGCCATCCCAGCTGGCGGAGAGGATGTGAACGCCATCCGGTTCAAAGCGCACTGAATCGACCGTATTTTCATGGCCTTCCAGCACGGCCAGGGGGGCGCCGGTTTCCGCGTCCCATACGCGCACGGTGGCGTCCAGGTCTGCCGGATCAGGCGGCATGAAAAGGGGCCCGGCGCCGGAGGCGATCATGGCTCCGTCGTCGCTGATATCGGCCGCCCAGGTCCAATTCGTATTGCCCTCGTACTGCAGCGTCTGCATGCGGTTGCGCAGGTCCCAGAGGAAGGCCGAGCTGTCGGCCGGCGCATCTTCCGGATTGGGCCGGCCCGAGGTCTCCGACTCGCCCAAACCGATGAGCATAGTCTCGCCATCGGGGGAGAATTCGATGTCCTGCACGCGATAGGGAAAGTCAACATAGCTGGTGACCAAGACGCCTTTGTCGAAATCCCAAAGTTTGACGGTCGCGTCATTCGAGGCAGTCGCCAGCAGCTCGCCATCGGGCGAGAATTCGAGGTTGGAAAGCGTATCCCGGTGGGCATACAAGCGGTAAAGCTCTTCACCGGTTTCGGCATCATAAACCCGTGCCGTTCCGCCCAAGGCCGAGCTCCAGGTCGTGGCGGCGAAAAGGCTGTCATCGGGACTGAATTCCACATCGCGGTAATAGCCGGTGCCATCCGGCGGAATCGTGAGAAGGTTCTCGCCGCTGGTCACATCCCAGATTTGAACCGTGTTGTGCTCGGTAGTGCGGTCTGCATCGCGAACGCCAAAAGAGGACGATGCGCTAGCCAGCCGCGCCCCATCGGAACTAAAACTCAGCTTGATGACGTAATCGACGTGCTTCTGCAGGGTGCGCAGCGCTTCTCCATTGGCGACATCCCAAAGGACGACGCTGCTGTCGGCGCTGGATGAGGCGAGCAGCGCGCCGTCCGGGCTGAATTCGACATCGGTGACAATATCCTCGTGCCCGCGCAGCCGCCCCCGCTCTTCGCCGCTGCGGACATGCCAGAGGCCGACCGTGTTGTCCGACAGCGCTGCCGCGAGCGCGCTGCCATCCGGGCTGAAGGCGACCGCGCTAATCGGGCTGCCCGTTTCAATGCTTTGCAGCAGCTCGCCGCTGCTGGTGTCAAAAAGCCTGACGACGCCCTCGCTGCCGGCGAATGCGCCGATGGAGCCATCCGCGTTGAAGTCGACGCCCAGGATGGAGCGCGGCGAATCGCTGAAGCGGAAGCGCGGACCGGGCGAAAAAGCCGCCTGGCCGAGGACGCGCAGGACCTCGGCTTCCGGCGGATCAAATACCTTGCGCGCTTCGATGGCGACCGGCAAAGCCAACGCCGGGTTGTTCTCGCTGAGCGCGGCGCGCGCGTTGGAAGCCAGGGCCAGGCTGAGATTCTTGCGCTCATTCGTCTCGGCCTCGTGCATCGCTTCAACCGCGATCTCGCGCTGCTCGTCGGCAATGGCGCGCTGATCTTCGGCGATCGTCCGCTGTTCGTCCGCTTTATTTCGCTGGTCGAAGGCGAACAGGCTAAGCACGACGGCGACCACAGCCGCCAGGCCAAAGATTGCGGCGGCGATGCGCATGTTGCGCGCCTTCTGTCTTTCCAGCTCGCGTTCGCGTTCCTGGCGCGCCCGCTCCTCGGCTTCGCGTTTGTCGCGCGCCTTCAGGCTGGCGTCAAGGTAGCCGATTTCCAGTTCATTGAGGCGCAGGCTTGTGCTTTCGGACCATTCTTCAAATGTCAGCAGGCGGTTGCCCTGCATCAAATAACTCTTGTCTTTGTCCGCCATATCCCAGTCTTGCGCGGCGTTAAACAATTCGCGCTCAAGCCGGACATCGTTTCGGCTCTCGGTCAGCCATTCGCGCAGGCGCTCCCACCGGCGGATGAGCGCCTCATGCGCCACCTCTACTGTGGGGCTGCGCGTGGCATCGTCGCGATCAAAGGTCAGCAGGCGATAGCGCCCGAAGCGGTCGATGACATCTTCGGCGACTTGGCGGGCGCCCAAGGTCAGCAATTCAGTGCGAAGAATGCGGCGGCGTGTATCTTCCTGGCCCTCGCCCAGCGTGACCAGGCGCAAGAAAATCTGCCGCGCCATATTCTGCCCCGCCTCATTGAAGCGCAGGAAGACCTCTTCGGCGCGCTTCGCCAAAGCGCCCAGCGTTCCGCCAATATCTTGATAGGCGGCGATGGTCAGCAGCGCGCCTTCGCGCTGTTCAAAAAGCTCGGTCAAGGCGTATTGCAGCAGCGGCAGGGCGCCGGGCTGTTCGCGGACGTCTTCGATAATGATCTCTATCAGCCCGTCTTCAATGATGGCGCCAACATTCTGAGCCGGCCCCACAATCGTCTCAGCCAGCTCTTCATCGTTCAGCGGCAGGACGAGCTCGGTACGCGCTCTGATAAGCTCGCCAAAACCTTGGTACATGAGCGGCCGATCGTAGAAATCGGCGCGCAAGGTAGCGATGATGATGATGGGGCTGTCTTCCGCCTTGACCGCATTCAGGATCAGATCGAGGAATTGCTGACGATCGCTTTCCCGCTCGACCTGCGTGAAGAGCTCTTCAAACTGGTCAATCATCAGCAAGAGTTTGCTGTCGCTGGCGGGCAGCGCTTCGTAAACACCCTGCGCCAGGCCATCCACATGATCGCGCAGCGTCTCGACCACGCCGGGCAGCGCTGAAGTCGACACGCTCAAAAGCGCCGCCGCCAGTTCTTCCAGCGGCATCTCGCCCGGCACCATTTCGGCGTAGAACCAATCTTCCGACCCCGGCACGCCGCCGTCGCGCAGGGCGGGCAGCACGCCGGCTTTCACCAGGCTGGATTTGCCGCTGCCGCTCGGCCCGATGACGGCCAGAAAATTGTTCTCGACCACATCTTCCTGAAGCCGCCCCAAGACGCGTTCGATCATGGCGCTGCGGCCGAAGAAATCGTTGGAATCCGCTTGTTGAAAGGCGCGCAAGCCTTTGTAGGGATTCTTGGTCTCGATCAATTCAAATTCGGAGAGGTCAAGCTCTTCCAGCTCGAGCTCGGCAGTGGCGTCGCCCTGGCGCAGCGCCTGCTGAAACTCCATCATCAGCGACAGCGCATCGGGGTAACGGTCGCTCGGGTCCTTCGCGGTGGCGCGTTGAATGATTGAATTGAAGGCGGGCGGCAGGTTGAGCGCATTGTGATCGATCATGGGCAGCGGCTCATTGAGGTGTTTGTAGACCAGAGTCGCCAGCGTCTCTTCGGCGAAGGGGCGGCTGCCGGATAACATTTCATAGAGCATGATGCCAAAGGCATAGATGTCGCTGAGCGGGCCGGCGCCTTCACCGCGGATTTGCTCGGGCGCCATGTAGGCGGGCGTGCCGACGAGCGTGTCCTCGCCATCGCTGCCATCAGCGCCGACTTCCTTGGCGATGCCGAAATCGCTGAGATAGGCGTTGTTGCTTGCATCCAAAAAGATGTTGTCCGCCTTGATGTCTTGATGCACGACGCCGCTGTTATGGGCGAAGTTCAGCGCGCTGCCGACCTGTTCCACAATCTTGGCGGTCAAACTGATGTCGAGTACGCCCTGTTTTTCGATCAAGTCGCGCAGGCTGCCGGCGCTCAAATAGCGCATGACCAGGCAGGTGCTATCCGGCTCGCGCCAGAAATCGTAAAGCGGGACGATATGAGGGTGCTCAAGCCGGGCGACCACCTGCGCTTCGCTTTCGAATCGGCGAATGAATTCCGGCTGATTGGCATACTTGGGCGAGACCACTTTGATGGCCACGTCGCGCGTGACCACGCTCTGATGCGCGCGATAAACAACGCCGAAGCCACCCTGCCCCAGCAAATCGCCAAATTCATAGCCCTTGATCGTCTGGCCCGCTAATTCTAGTATTTCCATAAATTCCCTCTAGCCGCGCAAGCGAATCATAACATTAATATCGCATCAGTATAACACATTCATACCCGCTTCACAGCCCGCCCGATTGCCGGGGCAATCGCTTCAAAATGATGAAACTAAAATGATACAAACTCAAACTAAAAATTAACTACAGAGGGCGCAGAGATCGCAGAGAAAAACAAAATAGACGCTTATGTTCTGTTTCAACTGTATTTGTTGAGCGGCAAATGAAGTTTCTCTGGCAGCTTTGCCCTATTCAAACGGTGGATTTGGAGGAATTGTCGTCAGAAACTACCTGACCTCTGTGTCCTCTGCGTCCTCTGTGTTGAAAAATAATTTGATGCGATTGCCCTGGCCCGATCGCGCGCTGCCGAGGCGCCCAGCCGAGACGCCGTCCTGCTATATTCCCCCCGCGTGGACCGGTCGCTTGGGGGAGTTTAACAGGCGGAGGCATGTTTCGCATCATTTTGCGCTTGAGCGTCATGTCATTGCCAGCGAGCCTGGGCTTCGTACTGCTCGCAAGCGCGCTTGCGCCTCAACTTGCCGCGGGCGAGCAAGCGGTCTTCGTCGCCAGGGTATCGGGCCAGCTTCAGTTGACGATCGCCGACTTGAGCCGGGGATTGCGGGCTGCCCTGCCCCAAGCTGGCGGCGATGTCTTTCAGCCGAGCATTTCCCCGCATTCAGGCGAGCTGGCATTCGCTTCCAGATCGGGCGGCGATGCCGAGCTCTATCTCCTGCGGCTCGGCGACGGGGCGCCCCGTCAACTCACCGACAATTCATTTGACGATCTGTCTCCGGAATGGTCCCCGGCTGGCGACGCCATCGTCTACCAAGCCAATCCGCGCGGCGTCCATCAGTTCTTCTTGATCGACGCGGACGGCGGCGACCCTCGCCAGCTCAGCTTCAACGAGACGGATTACAACCGCCCGTCCTGGTCGCCCGATGGCAGCGCGCTGGTCTTTGACGCCGGCGGCGATATCTTCATCTACGACATCGCCAGCGGGGCAAGCCAGGCCTTGACCCGGGACGAATACTGGGATGCGCAGGCGGCATGGTCGCCGGATGGCGGCACAATCGTCTATGATTCTTTTCGCGATGGTTCCTGGAATCTGGTTCAACTGGATCTGGCAAGCGGGCGCGCCAGCCCTCTGACCCCGGCCGGCCGCGACGAACAGGGCGCCACCTTCACCAACCAGCCCGGGCAGATCGCCTACCAATCCGTTACCAAGTTTCCCGGTCTCCTGTTTTTGCTCGATCTCGACCGACCGTCGGCTATGCGCGCGCTGTCAATACCGCCCGAATCCGGCAGTCCTCTTCACATGCTATTCGGCAATGCAAAGGCGCTGACGCTCGAAGGCATTGACGTACTCGAGCCCGACTGGCTGAGGAATCGCTAGCCCCCGGTATCAGCCGGAGCCCAGCGGCACGCCATAAAGATGCAAACTGCGCTTCGCTGTCGAGACGGCGATCAAGCTGCCGTCCGGGCTGAAGCTGATGTCATGGATCGCGCCATCGGTTTCGCGCGTGGTCAGCAATTGATGCGCTTTCGTATCCCAAACCGAGAAGACGCCCTCGGCCGCGCCCACCGCAAGCATGGCGCCGTCCGGGCTGAATCCCAGCGATGTCACATTGCTGGTCGGCACGGGGTAACTGGCCAAGCTCGCGAACGAGACCGGATCAAGGATCTCCAGACTGGCGCCGGGCGCCGCTTGCGCCCAGGCAAACTGCTGACCGGCCGGGCTGTATTCAACCGCTGTCAACACGGCGGACAGGCCAAAACTTCCGAAACGCTCGCCACTGCTCACAGCCCAAACCCCGCGACTGTTGTCTCCCGCCGAGAAAATGCTGTCTCCGTTTGGGCTGAAGGCAAGTTTGTGAATCAACTCGCCATTTCCCGTCAGGACCGACTCCTGCGCAACCGTCGGCAGATCCCAGACAATCGCGGCGAATCTGCGATCCACATCGGCCTGTGTATTCGCCTCCGGTCCGGCGCTTGCAAACTTCTCGCCATCCGGGCTAAAGGCGATGGCTGAGACGGGGCCCTCATGCGCATTCAAGTAGAGTCGTTCGCTGAAAGTCGCCGGCGCGCCGTCGACGATCTGCCAAAGATGCAAGCTACCGGCATCGCTGCCGAAAGCGAACTGCGCCTGATCCGGCCGGAAGGCCAGCGTCGAAATGCCTTGATCGAATTCCAAGAGAACCGGTGTCAAACTCGGCTGCCGCAGGTCGTAGAGCCAGACACTGTCGGATCCGATTGCCCCCGGCATCGCCAGGTAACGATTGTCGGAGGACCAATCGTGAGCGGGCTGGAAGTTGCCGTGAAGCCTGCCGAATTCCTGCAGATAGGCGACGAGGTTGATATTGAGCGTCTCGCGGCTGGGGATAGCGGGCGGCGCCAGGGGCTGCACATAATAATCTCCGTCGCCGGCTTCGGCGATATAACCCGTCTGGTCATTGAAGATCGCCAGCCACCAAACATAGCCATCGACGCAATCGGGACCGGCGGTTATGCGCAAGGGCAATCTTGCCGGGATATCCAGCAAGACCGGCGCCTCGAGCGACGGGTGGCCGCGCAGATTCAGGCTCCCGGCGAGCGCTTCGACCTCCAGGCCGGCGTTGATCCGCGAGCGCATGTAGGGCCCGCCGGTCGCCGCGTCGCTGCAAAGCCGGTTGCTGTATGGCGCTTCGGCTTCGGGGGCGGCTGCCGCGCCGGCCGCGTCAATGAGGCCGCAGTATACAAGCCGCGCGCCATCGTTGGAGACGCGATAATCGTAAGTGTTCGCATTGTAAGTCAACTGGAATTGATAGCCGAGAACGGCGGCGCCGCTGCCGGAAACGCCTGGGCAGCCCAGCGCGCTGTTCGGGAAGTTCACTTGTTCCCAGCGCCAATTCGACAAGCTGCCGATGCCGACAGAATAACCGAGCCGCCCGCTCAAATCCCGCAGCGCGGCGTCAATTTGCGCCGGCGCTCCCTGCCCGCCCGTTTGCGCCGCCAAGGCAGCGAACATGAGAAGTATGAAGAACTTCGCGCCTGCAGACTTCACCGCAATCCCCCGGAGCCATCCACCGCTGCAATCCGCTGATTATATCACGCCCGCCCGCGCGCTCTCGCCGTACCCACTCCCCGAAAACCTGTGTCCTTGAAAGTCCGGCCACAATTTGACACAATGATATGACATTGAAATGGTCGCGATAGATGGAAAGGCGCCCATTTGTCATCGGCGCTGGACTACGCAGTACTGGGGCATCATACTGGCGAGGCTGGGGACAGGCGCCGCAAATTGCTGCTGTTCAATGGCGCGCTGCCGTCGATGGATCCCCGGTTTTATGCGGGGCTGGTGGACTTGCAGCCGATGCCGGATGGTGAAGGCAAGCCGGGCCCGGCCCTGGCCCTGCTTCACTTTGACCCGACGCGCAGGCTGCTGGCGGCGATCCAGCCGGCTAATGATCAGGCGGGCGGGTTCACCGATCACTATGTTTTTCTGCCCGCCAACGCCCTGGCGGAAGCGGCCAATCAGTGGCAGCGTTGGTTGACCTTCCTGCCTGAAGCCTCGCAAGATGTCAACATGACACTGCCGCAATTGCTGCCGCCTGATTTCAAGCCGCTGGAGATTGACACGCGGGCTGAGAACCTCAAGCGCATTCTGAAGGAACTGCCCGCCGAGGGCTTCGACCACGCGCTGACCTTGCTAGGCGCGCTGATGCAGGACCGGCAGCTGGTCATCCCTCGGTTTCCGCCCGATCTCAAGCGGCGCCTGGGCCTGATTTCCGGCATTCAGGCGCTCATTCCCGGGCCGCTGGCGGGCTGCCTGACATTCGCCACTCATGCGCCAGCGAAAATTCAACATCGCCCTCAACTTTCCTTCGCCGATGATGTCCCCGACGCCTCTGCCCAGGTCTACGATTGGGCGGAGCCAACGGTCATGCCCGAAGCGCTGGACCATCCTTATATCGAGGCGCTGCGGACGCTGTGGACCGGCGATGTATCGGCGCTGGCGGCTGAAATCCAGGGCTTGGCGGCGCTCGGCCAAATCCAGGCGGGTACGGGCGAACTTGGCGCGGCTCTCCAGCAGATTGCGGAGGGCTTCTGGGTCAATCGCCAGTTGCGGACGCCGACGGACGATGTCTCCACCGCTGCCATTCTGCGCGTCCTGGACAGCGCGGCGCCGCCGTCAGACGAGATGCGTTTTCAATACATCAGGAAGCTCTTGCGAAATGCGCTGAGCGAACGAGACGCCGCCGCCGGCAGACGCGTGGCGGAAGAATTGGACAAAGACGTCGAGCTCGAAGCGGTCTTGGCCGGCGTATTCGACGAGATGCTGGAGGATCAACCCGACGCGGTTTATGTCTTCATTCGCAATCGCCTGACCCATCTTGGCGTCGACGAAGGCTGGATCCCGCGCCTGCAAACCGCCGCGCGGCTCTCGCTCGAGGTCGCCATTGAGGAAGGCGATGTCGGCACCCTGGCCGGCTGGCTGGAGTTGATCGCGCATGAACCGAAGACTTATCAGCTGCGCGATACCTTGCGCGAAGGCATCTTGCTGGCGAAGGAGCGCGCCTATGCCGATGCCGACCTCGGCATCCACCTGATATTGATCGCCGCCCGCCGCGTGCCGGAAATCGTCGATGCCTTATATGAAGACGAACGGCTCATCAGCGCGCTGGAAAGCAACGTGCGGATCGCCCTGCAGACCGCCTCGGCCGAATCGCTGGAGCGCTTGATCGACGACAAGGCGGAATACTTCCTGCTCGCCTTGTATCACGGCATTCAGGTCTCCGATGAGATTCTCGTCACGCTGGCGTCGGCTAAGCGGCTCTGGTCCCTGTATGAAGCGGATGAACGGGTGAATCTGCCCGCTGTGTACCGCCCACCGGCGGTCGCGCGCCTGCTGGCCACTGAAGCCAGCCATCAATTGACCGACGACGCTGTCGATTTTCTCTTCGATAACATCATCCTCTGTGATGACCGGGTGATGATCGCCGAGGCGGCGCAGTGTTTTGCCGATCGCGAATGGCTGTTCCCTCGCATTAGCGGGGCATTGGAACGCGACGCGGTGCCATTCGACAAAGCCCTGTCCATCATGAATACGCTCAGCGGCATCAAGAGCGCGACGCCTCAGGATGTGCTAGACACCTATTTCTCGCTGCTGGATTATTATCAGTGGGAGCCGGCCGCGCAGCGCATGATGGAAGCGCTCGCGCGCCTGCTGGCGAAACACCCGGATGCCCAGCTGTCTTATCGGCATCTCTGGAAACTGTTCGATTCCTGCCTGGACTTGGAGATTGAAGGCGCGACGCGCGTCTCGATGACCCAGCTGCTGCTGCAATACGGGGCGGAGGAAGACCTGGCCGCTGTCGTCGATGGCTTGGCGCGCATCTGCCGGCAGATCCTCTGGAACAAGACCTTGGGGGCAAGCCTGAATGCCTGGTGGCGCGCTTACACCCATAGCCTGAGCCTCGCGCAGCTGCAGCGCCTCGAGCGCGAACTGGCGCCGCTGCGGGGCATGGAAGCGCAAAAGCATATCCTCTATTCGGTGCTGGCGATGCGGCGCTGGCTGCACAGCCAAAGCCCGCTGGAATTTGCCGATTCCATCAACACCACGAATTCCATCCTCGAGCATATCACTGACGCCTTTGACGCCGCCCATATTCACGAGATTGACACCTACACGATCAGGCGCGAAGTGGACGAGGTGAGCCAGGGGCTTTCGTCGGAGCAGCGCCATATCCTGGCCAACAATCTGCGCAACCTGGCCCACCGCATCACGCAGATGGCGGAGAAACGCAGCAAACCCTCGCTCATCCGCGGCGAAGACAGCATCGAGCGCCAATTGCAGCATGGCGAGGCGAACCCGCATGGCTCGATCGATATGATGAAGTGGATCGCCGGTTATCTCGACGGCGCGCATCCGCCGAGCGACGATTGACGCCGTAATCAAAGCGCTTCCTGCCGGCTGCCTGATACCTTCGCCAGGCAAATAAAAACTCTGTGCCCTCTGTGTTGAAAAAATGCGCCCTGTTCGCCAATGGGAATGGTTCCGTCATATTGTCCACCCCCCACCACAAACCAGCATTAGCATCTGCGCCGTTTTCAAGTAGAATCTATCCAATCCACGCGCCCACGCTAAGGAGAACGACCAGCGCATGGAAAAACTTTTCACCTACGGCACGCTGCGCAATCCGGCGACGCAGCAGAAGCTGCTGGGCCGCACTCTCGGCGAGGGGCGGCCGGACGCCTTGCGCGGCTACCGGCTGGCCAAGCTCACCGGCATTCACGAGGTTTATTCGATCCTGCAGCCCCATCCCGGCTCCGTCGTCGAGGGCATGCTCTTTGAAGTCAGCGCCGACGAGCTCGAGCGCCTGGACGATTACGAAGGCGATGCCTATCAACGGGTGAGCGTCCGCCTGCTCAGCAAGACCCGCGCCTGGGCTTACATGGAAAACCCAAAATCCAGCTTCCGCATTCACATTGAACCGCCGGACAACGCATGACCGAGCTTGGCATCGGCGTCATCGGCATGGGTTGGATGGGCCAGGTGCACGCCCGCTCCTACAGCTTAGCGCGCCAGCGATTCCCCGATTGCGGCTTGTCCGCGCGGCTTGTCATCTGCTCCGACAATGTGCGGCAAAGGGCAGAAAGCGCGCGCGACCTGCTCGGCTTTGAAGCGGCCACAACACGCTGGCGCGATGTCATCGAGCATCCCGCCGTGCAAGTCCTGAGTATCACCGCGCCCAACAATCTGCACCTGGAGATCGTCGAGGCGGCGGCGGCGGCCGGGCTGCATATCTTCTGTGAGAAACCGGTCGGCCGAACGCCGCAGGAGACGGCGCAAATCGAATCCATCGCCCGAAAGGCGGGCATCCTGAGCTTTGTCGGCTTCAATTATCGCTGGGCGCCGCTGGTCGTTCACGCCAAGAAACTAATCAGCGAAGGCGCGCTCGGCGAAATCACACAATACCGCGGGCGCTTCTTCAGCATGTATGGCAGCGACCCACTCGGTTTGCTCTCCTGGCGCTTCGACCGCGAGATCGCCGGTTACGGCGTCCTGGGCGACATCATGGCCCACGTGACCGATATGGCGCTTTACCTCAGCGGCCCGGCCAAGCGGCTGGTCAGTAATGCGCAGACCTTCATCGCCGAGCGCCCGCTGCCGATACCGGGCAAGGGCACGCATTACTCGCGCGGCGCGCCCGAAGACCCGAAAGGCGCGGTCAGCAACGAGGATTATGTCGGCGCGCTGCTGGAATTCGAGAACGGCGCGCGCGGCTCGCTGGAGGCCTCGCGCTCGATCGTCGGACCGAAGAATCAAATGGCTTTTGAGATCAACGGCACCAAGGGCGCCATCAGCTGGGATTTCGAACGGATGAACGAGCTGCAGCTTTACCTGCCCGGCGAAGACGGGCGGCACGACGGCTTCACGCGCCTCGTCGCTGGCGACCGCTATCCCTGGCACGGCAACTTCAATCCGGGCGAAGGCAGCGGACTGGGCTATGAAGACATGAAAGTGGTCGAAGCCTGGCAATTCCTGCGCGCGGTCGCGGACGGCCGGCAGCGCGCCCCCGGGCTGGCCGAGGCCCTCGCCGTCGCCGAAGTGCATCAGGCGATGATTCGCTCCTGGGGCAGCGGCGCCTGGGAAGCCATCGCCCCCCTGCGCCTGGAATGATACCCGGCCGCCGAAGCGCAAAATCTGTAGGCTCCGGTCGCCCGCGGTACATCCGCGACCGGTCAAATTATCGCATGAACAACCTGGATTTATTTGGGACCCAATAGACTGATGACAGATCTCGCCCTGCGCGGCCCCGTTTACACCCTGACAAACGACCCCTTCCTCAACCCCGAAGCCGACTGCGTCGTCTACCAGCCGGACGGGCTGATCCTGCTGCGAGATGGTCTCATCAGCGCTGTCGGCTCCTACGCCGGCCTGCGCGGCAAGCTGACGGATACTGTCGAGCTGCGGCATTATCCCGACTCGATTCTGATGCCCGGCTTCATCGACGCGCATATTCATTACCCTCAGAGCGAGATCATCGGTTCCTTCGGGACGCAGCTGCTGGAATGGCTGCAAAAATACACCTTCCCGGCCGAAGCCCGTTTCGTCGATGGCGAACACGCGCGGCGCATCGCCGATTTCTTCATCGCCGAGCTGCACCGCAACGGCACGACAGCGGCCTCGGTTTTCTGCACATCAGCGCCCGTCTCGGTGGACGCCATCTTCGAGGCGGCCGGGCGCAGCAATATGCTCTTGCTGGCCGGGCTGATGATGATGGACAGCCATGCGCCCGCGAACCTCGTCAATACCGCCCAAGCGAGTTATGACGATTCGAAAACCCTCATTGCGCGCTGGCATAAACGTGGACGCCGCCTGTACACGGTGACGCCGCGTTTCGCGCTGACCAGTAGCCCGCAGCAGTTGGAATTGGCCGGCGCCCTGCTGAGCGAACACAGCGATGCGCGCCTCCAATCGCATATTTCCGAGAATCGCGCCGAAGTCGCCCGCGCCGCCGAGCTCTACCCAGCGGCGACGCATTACACCGACATTTACGAGCGTTACGGCCTGCTGGACGAGCGAGCGATTTATGGCCACGGCATCCACCTGTCGGAGGAGGAACTGCGCCGCTTTCATGAGAACAGCGCCAATATCGCCCACTGCCCCACGTCAAACTTCTTCATCGGCAGCGGCCTCTTCGATATCGCGCGGACGAAGGACGCAGCGCGGCCCGTCACCGTCGGGCTGGGCACCGATGTCGGCGGCGGCACCAGCTTTTCCCTGCTGGCGACGATGAGCGAAGCCTACAAAATGGCGCAGCTGAGCGGCATCTCGCTGACAGCGACGCAAAGCTATTATCTGGCGACCTTGGGTAGCGCGGAAGCCCTCGGCCTGGCCGACCGCATCGGCAGCCTGCAGACGGGTTATGCCGGCGATATCGTCGTTTTGGATCCGCGCGCCACACCCTTGCTCAAGCTGCGCGCCGATGTCGCCGAATCGCTCGACGAGCTGCTCTTCGCCCTGATGATCTGCGCCGATGAGCGGGCGGTCGAGGCGACCTATGTGGCGGGCGAGCTGGTCTACGCGCGCGGCTCCGCCAATTAACCGGCTCCGACCACTTCAATCCTGCCCAATTCAAGATGCGACTCGCCGCCAAGGCCTAGCCGCGCCGTCGGATCGCCGATGTCGTACAGGCCGGCGATCAGCTGATATTCGCCCGGCGGAATATCCGTCGGTATGAAGAGACCGTGATTATCGAAGATTGTCGCGCCCGGCCTCCAGCTTGTCGTCCTTGATGAACCGCCGGCCGGCTCGCTGTCGCGCTGGGCGACCAAGGCGCCTTCGCTGTTCAGCAGTTGCAAGAATACCTTGTAGCGCCCGCCCGGGGCTGCCAGCGCCCGCCAAACGAGCTGCACCGGCAAAACGGCGCCCGGCTCAAGGCTGACCGCGCCCAGCGATACCGAGCGGAGCGATATCTCGCTGCCGAAATCACGCGCGAGCATCGTCGGCTCGGCCAGAATCGGATCGCTCAAGTAAAGCGCATAACGCAAATCGTCGACCCAGCGATCGTCAATTTCAAAGGCGTTCAGGTTGAGCGTGTTCTCCACCACCTGCTTGGGGTCCTGCTGTTCCGCCCCATAGAAGATGACGTGAAGGCGATCAAAGGCGGCGATGAGTTCCAGCACTTGCGCCCGCGTCTCGGCATCATCGCCCCCCCTCGGCAAGCCGAAGACGGGCGCTTCCCCCCGATAATAATAGCGCAGCAACTCTTCCAGGCCGGCGGCGCTGACAATGACGGCGTCGCTCTCGCCAATGTCCCACCCCAACTCCCGCGCCAGCCCGCGCATATCATCGCGTTGAAAATCGGGATGCTGATAGAGAAGCTCCAGCCCGCGGCCGAGCGCGATC
The DNA here is from genome assembly GCA_028875245.1 of Chloroflexota bacterium. Lineage (GTDB taxonomy): Bacteria > Chloroflexota > Anaerolineae > Aggregatilineales > Phototrophicaceae > UBA6055. The sequence goes on along the minus strand of JAPPEU010000003.1, from coordinate 20,284 downwards.
AGGATTGCGCCCAAAGCGACCGCGGCCGCCAGCCTCGGCAGCGCGCGCAGGCCGAACCGCCACTCGCGGCGCGGGAATGTCCAAAGCGCCCACAGGCCCCGCCCCAACCATAGAGCGAAAGCCAACTGCGCCGGCAGAAGCAGGCGGAGGAAGTCATCGCCGAAGCCCACATACAGAAAAACCACTGTCGAGATGACGGCCCAGGCGGCCGGCAGCAGCGCGTCCCAACCCGCTCGCCAGCGAGACCGAGACGGCAAAAGCCCAAACAGCAGGAAGAACAAGACGACGACGCTCAATGCGCTCGCGCTATATTCGAATGTATTGCCAAAGGCGAGTACGCCAAAAATCTCGCGCAGCATCTGCTCGATGGGGGCATGCTGCAGGCGATGCGACCGGTTGCCCAGTTGAGAAATCGCCACCGGCAGCCAAGGCAGAAACAGGACCGCCGTCAAGGCATTCGCCAGCTGCAGCTTGAACCAGTGGCGCGCGGGCGGCCTCCGGCGCTCGGCCTGCGGTTCGCCAGCGAGAGAAATGCAAAACCTCAACGACGCCCAAGCAGCCTGCGTCAAAATCACCAGGGCGAAGGCGACATGCGTGTAGACGCCGAGCGCGTTGATGAAGCCCAAGGCGGCAATCCGTCTCCAGCCAATGCCTCTCTCGTCATCGCCGGGTGCAACGCGCAAGCAATCGACAAACAGCCACATGCTCGCGCCGGCGATAGCCGTCAACATGGCGTACATGCGCGCTTCCTGCGCGTAGTAGATGCTGAAGCTGTTGAACGCCGTAAGCGCCGCCGCCGCCAAACCGGCAGTCGGATGAACGAGCCGCGCCCCGAGCGCATAGGCCCAGGCGACGCTGATGACGCTTAGGAGAGCGGACAGCGACCGCAGGGCGAATTCGGATGAGCCGGTCAGGTCCTGCCACCAGCCGAGCGCGGTGAAATACGCCGGCACATGGACATTCGGCTGCAGCAGCGGGATCAGTTCGGGGAGCGTGCGGGTAGCATGGGCGTAAGCGACGCCTTCGTCGTACCACAGCGATTGCGCGCCCAGCCGGTGAAAGCGGAAGGCGGCGCCCAGCAAGAGCGCCAGGATGCCCAGCGCTAATATCAGCGCCTTCCGCCCCCCGTCAGTCATCGCAGGCGTTCACGCAGCGCCGCCCCGACCGCGCCCAGGGCGACCAAGCCAAGCGCGCCGGCCAAGGCCAGCCAGGAGAGCAGGCGGCTTACGCTCCGGTCATAGACAGCGATTTCATCAACGATGATCGGTCCCTCGTCAAAAACGACGCGCCGCGCCCGCGCCAGCCCGGAGGAGAGCTCGATGCGCGCCGTCCGCCAAGCCAGGTTCGCGCCCCCTGCCGGCCGCCAGCGGATTTCCAGCGCCGTCCCCTGCGCTCGGAAGTCCAGACCGCGCTCGAAGCGGACAGCCCGGCCGAAGCGCGCGCTTTCATCATCGATGGGCGCGCCGGCAGTCCCTAGCTGCCAGGCCTCGGCCTGGTGCCGCCCGCGGTGCAAGACCGGCTGCTCATTGGCTATGTGCGCCTTGACGCTGTGGTAGACCGGCAGCGGCGTGAAGCTCGGCTTGTCCGGCTGGTAATCGGGCTCGGCCATGCGGAAATAATAAAAGGCCTGATTCGCCTCAAAGGGATCTTTACGCGTGAAGAACCAATACATGACCGTCCCGACCCATGGCCATTCCCGTTGAACGCGCTCATAAAATATCGGCATGTAGCGGGCGGCCTGCTCCTGCGTGACATTGCCGTAAGCGCCGTAGAGGCTGATCTGCTCCGGCGGCAAATCGGCATCCAGCGTCGCGTTCCAGGCGGCTTCGCTGAGCCAGATGGGCTTGTGCCCGTCGCCATTGCGCACCATGATGTCGCGATAATAAACGTGACGGGTGACATTGACCGATGTGGCCCGCAGCCGCCGATCGGTTGGTCCGCTGCGCAAGCCGTAACCTTGCGCCGAAAGCACATCAAAGCAGCCGCCGCCGCCTTGATCATACAAAGCCTGCAAGAAGACGACATCGTTCAAATCGCGCGACTGGTTCAGCGAGATCGTCGGGGCGATCGCGCCGCTGAGCACCACAATCTCCGGGTCGACCGCTTTCAGCGCCCGATACGCGCGGCAAAGCAACTCCACGTAACCCGCCGGATCAATGGGCCGGTTCCCCCATTCGGGATAAATATTGGGCTCATTCCAGATTTGATAATAATTGATGCGTCCGCGATAACGCTCGGCCACCGCAATCGCATAATTGACAAAGTCACCCAGATCGTCCGGGGGCGCGTGGTCGCCAGCGTCGGGGTCGGCGCGGCTCCAGGCGGGCGGATTGCTCAAGCGCGCCATCAGCCGCAAACCATAGGCTTCGGTCAAATCGACGATCCGGTCGTATTTGGTCCAGGTGCTGATGGTATCGGCGGCGCCGTCCCCATCGCGATCGTGCTTGGAATCGGTGAATTGCCCGCGGCCATCCACCTCGAGATCTTCCCACGGGAACTCCTGCCGCAGCCAGACGAAGCCGGCCTCGTGGATCATGCGCAGCATGGCCTCAATTTTGGCGCCTTCGACTTCTTGCTCCAGAAACGTGTTGATGCCGTAGGGGATATCGGCTTTGTGATCGATGGGCGCCAGCGGGTCTGCCGCCAGGGGCTGGCGAATGAGGTTGCCCGCCACTTCGACCAAGCCGCGGAGCTGCCCGGGTGGCGCTTCCTCGCCAGTCTGCGACCAGATGAAAGCCCAGAACAAGCCGCGGCTGCCCAGGTCAAAGCCGAGGGCCGCCGCCAGGATGACGATGAGTACGATGAGGAGCCCCGCCCGCACCCGCCAGGATTGAGACATGTTCGATGGCCGGTTCGACATGCGGCGAATTATAGCCCCTCTCGCAAAGAACATTATAGGGGCGAGCCTTAGCCTGCCCTAAAGCGCATCCTATCGCTAGGGTGAGCGATTCACAGAATCGCCCCTACAACGTTCATAAGAAAGATGACTTCGTAGGGGCGAGCCGCTGCGTCGTCCACCCGCCCCGAAGGACCCGTGCATACGGGCGAGTCGCCGCTTCGCCCCTGCAATTTCAGGTAGTGTATCCTTTTCGGTTGAAATTCAAATGGGTCAAATTCAGTCTCACCACAAAGTACAGAAGAACACAAAGAGTAGGTCTATTTCCTAAAGATTCTCGGTGTTCTCTTTTTTCTCGGTGTCCTCGGTGGTAAAGTTTTTCAATCCCACCGAAATCGATACAGTACCCAATTTCATCAAAAGGAAAATTGATTCGCTCGCCGATATGTGGTTAACTTAATACAGCAATTACAGGTGAACGAATGTCCTTGCGATTCTGCCTGGCCACAATATGCCTCGCGCTGTTTCCGCTCCTGACAAGCGGCCAGGGCGTCGTCGAAAGCGCTGAATGCCGGGACAAGCCCCCTGGATATGAAGCCACTTGCGGCTATGTCTCGCTGCCGCTGGATTATGAGGCGCCGGCGGCCGGCAGAGTCGCCATCTATTTCACGCGGATCCACAGCGCGGGGGCGCAGAAACAGCCCGACCCGCTTGTCTATCTCGTCGGGGGTCCCGGCAGCAGCGGCTCTCATCTCTTGCAAACCTCATTCCGCAAATACTTAAGCGCCTTCGCCGGCGAGCGCGATATTATCATCGTTGACCAACGCGGCACCGGCCTGTCCAATCCCGCGCTGTATTGCGGCGAAGTGCTCCACCGGCTGGACGAGATCTTGCAGAGCCATCATGCCGAGCATGCCGACCTGCTGCTGTCGATCCTCAATGACTGCCATCAGCGCTTGACTCGCGGCGGACTGCGGCTGGAGGCATTTCACAGCGAGAACAACGCGCGCGATATCGTGAATGTGCTGCTCGCCCTGGGTTATGAGCGCTGGAACCTCGTCGGCGTTTCTTATGGATCGCGCCTGGCCCTGGTCATCATGCGCGATAATCCGCAATATCTGCGCAGCGTCATCCTTGATTCCGTGTATCCGCCCCAAGCCGATATCTACATCGACGCCTATTATCACGGAGAACGGGCGCTGCAAGTGCTGTTTGAAGCCTGCGCCGCTTCCGAATACTGCAATGCGCGCTATCCCGACCTGGAAGCGGTGTTCTACCGATTGTATGAACGCTTGAATCGGGCGCCGCTAATGGCTACGTTCCGGTCCCCGCGTTACAGCAACCTGAACATCGAAATCAGCGGTTACCGGCTCTATGACTGGGTTTTCAGTTGGCTCTACGAGGTCGATTCCATCCAGCGCATCCCGCAATTGATTTTCGATCTCGATCGCGGCTATACGCAGGAGGCCGCGCGCATCGGGGCCGCCTACGAAGCGACCATGACCTCGCTCAGCCTCGGCATGCACTATACGGTGCAATGCCAGGAGGAGTATGGCGCGTCGGTTTATCGCGATTATGCCAGCATGCTGGCGGCCCACCCGCATCTCAGCGGCTATTTGTATTATCCGGTCGAGGGGCCGGTGGCTTTGCCCCGCCTCTGCGCGATATGGCAGGCCGAAGCGCGCCCAGCCAGCGTCAATCAAGCGGTGGATAGTGATGTGCCCGCCCTGCTGCTATCGGGCAATTTTGACCCGATCACGCCGCCAGTCTATGCCGATATGGCTGGCGAAACCTTGAAGACCGCATACAATTTTGTCTTGCCCCATGTCGGGCACGGCGTCCTGCGCTCCGACCGCTGCGCTGTCGATATGGCTCTGGAATTCATCAATGCGCCGCTAAGCGAACCGAACAGCAACTGCATCAGCGAGACCCGCCCCATCGCCTTTTATTGAGCCCGACTAATCCCAACCATGTGTGTGCCCCTCTAATCTCGCCCGCCAACACACACAAGCTTACGCCCGCCCCCCAATATTTGACACAGGCATTGCGCTTCGTTATTGTTTACCTTGCGGATTGACTTGAAAACTCTATTGGGAGGCGATTTGAATCCAACTCGTTGAAGAATTGATTGTTCCCTAGAATATTCTGAGGCGACAAGACATAAATGAACAATATCGAAGAATACGAATTTGACCGGCTTGGTTACCTCGTCATCCCAAACTTCCTCAGGCCCGCCGAGCTAACGCGCCTGGCCGCCGCAGTCGACGCCGCCGAAGCAGACGCCCTTGCGCAGGTAGAGCGCCCGCCTGACAAAATCAGCGCCTATGGCCTGCAGTATCGCCATAATGCCGAAAAAGGCTACTTCGTCAGCGGCCGGCGGGAAGACGGCAACACGCTCGTCATCGAAGAATTCTTCAATATCGACCCGGCTTTCGACATGCTCGTCGATCATGCGCCGACGATGGCGTACATCCAGGCAATCGTCAAAGAACGCCCGACGATCAATAATTCGGAGATACGCATTCGCTACCCCGGCAATCAAACCGGCAGCCACATGGGCGGTCCCGTCGCCTGGAAGCACCAGTATGCCTACAGCGCGCGCGGCATCGACTGCATGATGGTGCGCATGGTCTACTTCCTGCATGATGTGGGCGCGGGGCAGGGCGAGTTCTGCGTCGTACCCGCCACGCACAAGAGCAACATGGCTTCGCCCTACGAGGGGAAGAATCCCGACAAGGAACCGGGCATGATTGGCCTGCCGGTTAAGGCGGGCGATGCCATTCTCTTCACCGAGAACCTTCGGCACGGCGGCTTGACAAACTGCTCGCGGCAGACGCGCAAGACGCTTCACGTCGGTTATGGACCCTTCTGGATGAAATCGCAGAATCACAGCACCATGGACGAAGAGCCCTATATTTTGCCCAGCACTTTCGCCCGCTACAGTGAAGCGCAGCGTCTGCTCTTTCGCGCGCATCAATCCATGCTGGAGAACGGCGATGCTTGAAATCGAGCGCCGCGAGTTAGCCGGCATCCCCTGCATCACCTTGCGCGATACGCGAGTGGAGCAAGCGCCGGTGATCATCCATTATCACGGCTGGACCGGGGGCAAGGGCGCCGTCGAAACGCCCGATCAAAGCCAGGCTCGTCTGGCCTCGGCCGGCTTTCTGGTCGTGGCGCCAGATTGTTTTGAACATGGCGAGCGGGCAACGGAGGCCTGGTTTCGCGCCCAATTCAATGGCTGGGCTTTCATCTGCCAGGCGATGGACAAAACGCGTCAGGAGGCGGCCAACCTGTTTGACGCGGTCATGGCTTTGCCCTTCAGTTCAGCGCGCGACCCGCAAGTGACCGGCGGCTCGATGGGTGGCTTGATCGCGCAGATGGCATTCGCCGAAAACAAAGCCTTCGTCTCGCTGGTGTCTGTGGTCGGCCGCTCGAGCTTTTACCAAGCCGATGAGTGGTGCCGCCGGGCGCAAGCGGGCAGCTGATGTGATGACTGGTGCGCCGAATACGCTACGCAGTCGCATCCCGAGCGCTTCACCGACCGATCTGTCCTTTTTATCGACGGCGGGCAGGATACCGATTGTCCCCCGGCCGTCAACGCGGAAACCGTGCGCTTAATCAACGAGCGAGGCGGGAGCGCGGAACATTTTGTCGATCCCGACTTCGGCCACGGCTTTTCCCAGCCCATGCGCGATAAATTCGTCGATTGGCTCGTCGCGCGCGGAAAATCGCCCGCCAAAGCACAAGCCGTAGGGGCGATTCTGTGAATCACCCGCAGGAGCAATTATGCTATGGTAACGGGTCAGCCACCGTCCGACCCCTACAGTTAACATTCATATATGAAACGATGTAGGGGCGAGACTTGTCTCGCCCGCCGGAGCGAGAATTGTAGGGGCGATTCTGTGAATCGCCCGCAAGCATCAGCAGGAGACCATCCTCATGCCTCACGATGTCGAGAAAATCATCGCCGAGATTGAAGCGCGCAGCTACTGCATCATCCCGTCGATCATCTCGCCGGAGAAGGCGGACGAGGCGCGGACGATCCTGGAAGCGCTGCTGGCGGCGGAAGCGACCGAGGCCTCGCGCGCGGCGAAGACACAGCGCGTCGGCGGCATCGCCGTCAAGCATCCCATCTTCCTCGAATTGATGGCTCATCCCTTGATCGTGGCGATCTGGAAAAAGTATCTGGACGAAGATGTCATCTGCTCGACCTGGACCGCCAACACCAGCTACCCGGGCTTCGGCACGTACAAGTGGCATCCGGATTTCCCCTTCCAGTGGCTGAATTATCCTTGGCCCGAGACCCCGGTCAGCGGTCAGACGATCTGGCTGCTGGACGACTTCTCAGAGGAGAATGGCGGCACCGGCATCATGCCCTACAGCCACAAGAAGGGGCATCGTCCGCCGGCCGAGATGATCGACAAGTGGCACACGGATGGCGAAATCCTCACTGGCGTGCGCGGCAGCGTCATGGTCTATCACGGCGCGACCTGGCACACCGCCCGCCCCAACAACAGCGAGGCGCCGCGCAGCGCCTTGTTGGGCATGTATACCCGTCCCTGTTATATTACGCAGGAAGATATGCTGGCGCAGTTGCGCTTCATCGCCAATCCGTCCGACATCGTGCAGTAGCTGATGGGCGCCAAGCGGCGTCAACCCGTCATCATCGCCAATCGCTAGCTGGCGCGCGCGGAAGTTGATCAAGGATTCGTATTGTCAGCGAGCAATTCAGGAGGAGGAATTATTGAAGAGATTAAACTGTAACAAGACATTCGATCTTCGCCTACCGCAATTACCACTAAGAGACAAAAATGACTTTGCTTAAGAGAGGTATTCTAACCCTATGCCTAGTGGCGCTATTTCTCGAGGCCTTTGGCGCACTTGCCCAAGGCCCCCTCGATCCCGTTACCTCTATCCAGCTCGATCGTCCCGTTCTCTACGAGCCAGCCCGAAATGTAATTTTCTGGTCCTCTGTCGAATTCGCCGAAACTTATCGCATCCGCTGGCGCGCCAACAATCGCGGACCCTGGAACTCAGCCACCGTCAATGCCCCCACCATCGGCTATCGCTTCACCGGGCTCGTCCTCGGCGTCAGCTACACCGTCCGCGTCCAAGCCCGCTCTTCCCATTCACGCCGCCGCAACAGCCGGTACAGCGCCCCCAAGACAATCTTCATCCCCGCCCCCAAACGCCTGGCCCAGCCAGTCCTGACGCATGTCAAAGACAGCACCGTTGCCTGGAATAAAGTCCCCGGCGCAATCGCTTATCTCCTGCGCCTTGACGATGGCGAGCGCGTCACTTTCAGTCGTCCGGGCGATAAAACCCAGCACGATTTCCCCCCCTTCACCCTTGGCAAGCTCTATCAAATCCGTGTCCGCGGCCTGGGCGATACCACCAACTATCTCCGGCTCGGCCCCTGGAGCGACACGCTCCCGATCAGGCTGCCTTTGCCAGCGACGGCTCAAGCCCTGCCCTCGGCAACGCCGAAGCCAAGCGATACGCCAACCGAGACTCCCACCGATACGCCGACGGCGACGGACACGCCCACTGATACGCCGACGGCAACTGAGACTCCCACCGACACGCCGACGGCAACTGAGATTCCCACCGACACGCCGACGGCGACGCACACGCCCACCGACACGCCGACGCCAACGGACACGCCGACGCCGACAGACACGCCCACGTCTACCCCGACGCCGACGAATACCCCCGCGCCGCCGCCTTCCCCGGTCCCACGCATCGCCGAGACCTATGCCACCCAGCTGCGCATTGAATGGGATCGCGTCCCTGGCGCCACCAGCTACGAGGCGCAGGGCGCCACCATCGGCGACTGGACCAATCTCTACACCAGTCTTTTCGTATACGCCTCTAACTTGAGTCCCGGCACGACTTATACCGTGCAGGTCCGCGCCCGCAACGCCAATGGCGCTTCCGCGCCCGCCTCGATTTCCGCCCTGACCCTGCCGGCCGCTCCGCACAGCCTTTCCGCCGATAAGGTCACTATGACCAGCTTCCGCTTCAACTGGGGCAAAGTCAAAAGTGCCGTGAGCTACCAGATCCGCGGCCCCGGAATATCCAACTGGACGGATGTCGGCGATGTAGCCAGCTACGATTTCGCTGGCTTGACTCACAGCAGCGCCTACGATCTGCAAGCGCGGGCGGAAAACGGCAGCGGCTATTCCGCGGCCGCTTCGTTTACCGCCACTACCTTGGCTCCGACCCCCACGCCCACCCCCACGCCGACGGATACGCCGACCTTCACGCCCACCAGCACTTCGACCAATACGCCAACCAGCACGCCCACTCATACACCCACGAACACGCCGACTGATACGCCCGTGCCTACCGATACGCCTGTGCCGACGGATACGCCAGTCTCGACCGATACCCCAGTGTCGACAAACACGCCTAAGCCGCCCAAGCCGACGAAGAAGCCAACCAATCCACCGACAACGGCGCCATCGCCACCACCGCCGCCAAATACACCGCCACCGCCGACGAAAGATGATCTATGTCTGAGTATTGATCCGTATTCGAGACCTGTACGATTTGTGTCGACCTGTCACGTCAGCGGAGTCTACGGGCTCTGTGTCGCTACGAGAACATGCACAGGTACCTGCTGTCGCAAAAGCGCAACTTTTTGCAAAATCATATCGGAATCTTGCACTGACTGGAAACATGAGTTTTACTCAAATGCTTCCGATACTAAAGACATCGGTAGTTCGTCTGCAGTCAAACTCTCCGCCGATAATTTTCCGAGCATTCCTGACCAGCCCACACCTGAAAACGTGCATGAATATGTCAAACATTAAGAAAAGCATTCGAATACCCCTGATTCAATCGACTGAAATTGCAACTGGTCAATGAATTAAGAATCTACGCAACCGCAATTCATACCTGCCGTCAATTGCGTCCGCTGTGCGTATTTGTCCGGCATTTAAGAAAACTGCGCGCGCTTGCACTCCAGCGTCTTTTCGGAATAATTGGCAGCCGTCTGTCGCAGCTGGCGGTGGTGATTTCGACCCTGCTGCAAATCACGCCGGTATATCTGGTGGCGCTGGGGCTGATCATCTACGTCGGCTACACTTGGCGCTTGCTGCCCGCCGGCGGCCCCTACGCCCGCCACCTGCAGCCGGAATGGACCTGGGAATTCATCAGCAGCCTGCTCACCCACGCCATCCTGCCCATGCTCTCCAACATAATCGTCATCGGCGCCGGCTTCACCCTCGGCATGCGCGCCCTGATGATCAGCGTTTTGGGCGAGGATTACCTGACCTTCGCCCGCGCCAAGGGTCTTTCGCCCTACACTGTGCTCAGGGATTACGCCTTCCGCAACGCCCTGATTCCCCAGGTCACCGCCCTGGCGATCATCGTCGGCGCGACCCTGAACGGCACCTTCATCATCGAAGTCCTTTTCCAGCTGCCCGGCCTCGGCACGCTCTTCGTCCAGGCCATGGGCCTGCGCGATTTCAATACGATGCAGGCGGTGGTTCTCTTCTCCATCTTCGCCGTCTTGACACTGACATTGATCGTCGATCTGGCGCTGCCATTGCTTGATCCGCGCGTGCGGAGGTCGGCATGAGGAACCCCAGCATCATCATCGGTTCCGTCATGCTGGCGATCATCGTCCTTGTCGCCCTGGTTGGCCCGCCCCTCCTCAGCCAGCTGCACTTCCCGGGGGAACGGCCGGGCATGCGCGGCAGCTACCGACCTTATCAACTCGATTCCGCCCAGCACCCGATCGGCACCGACGGCGATGGCCGCGACGGGCTGATGGTCTTCGTCTCCAGCATTTGGCCCTCGCTGCAAATCGGCCTCATCGCGGGCGCGACCTCCACCATCCTCGGCGTTGTGATCGGCTTCCTCGCCGGTTATGCCCGCGGCCGGCTGGATACCCTCTCGCGCATCCTGATTGATATGGTGCTGGTGATCCCCACCCTGCCGCTGCTATTGATGCTGGCGGCTTATATCGACCGTTGGGATCTCTACAAATTGTCCCTGATACTGGGCTTGTTCGGCTGGTCATTTGTCGCCCGCGTCATTCGCCCGCAGGTGCAAAGCCTGCGCGAACGCAGTTATGTCGACCTGGCAGTGCTTTCGGGCGAAAACTCGCTGGAAATCATCTTCCTGGAATTGCTGCCGCCGCTGCTGCCTTATATCGGTTATGTCTTCTCGTTGAGCATCGTCGGTTCGATGCTGGCCGAAGCCGGCTTGCAGATCATCGGCTTGGGCGCGGGCGGCCTGCCTACGCTCGGCTTCATGATCGCCAAGGGTTTCCGCGAAAGCGTCATCGCCATCGGCCTGCTCGGGCAGATGCTGCTGCCGGCCGGCGCCCTGATCTATGTCTTCCTCGCCCTTAATCTGATCAACACCGGCCTGGACGAAGTCTTCAACCCGCGCTTGAAAACCACGATAGAAGGGGGCGACTGATGCCGGCCCTGCTCGAGATCCGCGGGCTCTCGGCCGGTTTGCGCGGTCGCCGCGCGGTCACACAGGTGGTCAGCCATGTCGATCTCGATGTGCAGGCGGGCGAAATCCTGGGCGTGGTCGGCGAATCGGGCTGCGGCAAGAGCACGCTCGCGACCGCCATCATGCGCCTGCTCGTGCCGCCCCAAGTGCTGCAATCCGGCGCGCTGACCCTGCGGCTGAGAGACGGCGCCGTTTTCGAGCTTCTGGAGCTCTCCGAAAGCGAATTGCGCGAACTGCGCTGGCGCCATCTTTCTTACATCCCGCAAGGCTCCATGAATTCCCTGAATCCGGTCTTGCGCGTCGGCCGCCAAATGATGGACACGCTGCTGCAGCACGGCCTTTCAAGCGACGAAGCCTTCAAGCGATCGGTCGAAGCGCTGGAGTTGGTCAATCTCGAGCGCAAGCTCCTGGACAGCTACCCGCACGAATTGAGCGGCGGGATGCGCCAGCGCGTCATCATTGCGGCGGCGGTGAGCATGCGGCCGGCGCTGATCGTCGCCGACGAATTGACGACCGCGCTTGATGTGGTCACGCAGCGGCAAATCCTGCAGGAGCTGGCGGCCATCCGCGATGAGCTCGGCGCGACCATCCTGCTCATCACGCATGACATGGGCGTGGTCGCTCAAGTCGCCGACCGCGTCGCCGTGATGTACGCCGGCAAAATCGCCGAATTGGGCACGGTGAACGGCATCTTCGAAACGCCCCTGCATCCCTACTCGCAGGGCTTGATCGGCTCCATCCCGCGGGGAAGCGGTCAGCGGGTTGAAGGCTTGCCGGGCGAAGCGCCCAGCCCCTGGAATTATCCAACCGGCTGTCGCTTTCACCCGCGCTGCCCAAAAAAATTCAGCCCCTGCCAGATACAGGCGCCAGCGCTACTGCCGCAAGCATCCGAACGCTGGACCGCCTGCCACCTGTATGATGCCGAGGTCGGAGACGATGCCTGATCTCTTGACGGTCGAGAACCTGCGCCAGATATTCGGCGGGCGCAATCCAACCCATGCGGTTGACGATGTATCGTTTCGCATGCCGGCGCAGCCGACCATCGTCAGCCTAGTGGGCGAAAGCGGCAGCGGCAAATCGACCATCGCCCGCATCATTCTGGGCTTGCTGCAGCCGACCGCCGGCCGCGTGCTCTACGACGGCGCTGATATCTTCAAGGGCGACCGCAAGTGGAATCGCAGATTCCGCAGCGAAGTGCAAGCCGTCTTCCAGGATCCCTACAGCGTCTACAACCCGGTCTACAAAGCCGAGCGCGTCTTGAAGCTGGTCATCCGCAAGTTCGGGCTCGCCAAAAGCAAGGCGGAAGCGCGAGAGCAAATGGAGGAGGCTCTGCGCACGGTTGACCTGCGCCCGGAAGAGGTCCTCGACAGACACCCGCACCAACTGAGCGGCGGTCAGCGGCAGCGTTTGATGCTGGCGCGCGTCTATTTGATGCGCCCGCGCCTGATCGTCGCCGATGAGCCCGTCTCAATGATCGACGCCGGCATGCGCGCTTCCTTCCTGAATATCCTTCAGGACTTCCGCGACAATCACGGGATTTCGACGCTTTTCATCACCCACGATTTGTCGACAGCGATGTATTTGGGCGGCGAGATCATCGTGCTCTATCAGGGCCGGATAATGGAACAGGGCGACACTAAAATCGTGATGAAGGCCCCCCTGCACCCTTACGCCCAACTGCTCATCAGTTCAATTCCGACGCCGGACCCGCGCCAACGCTGGAAAGAGGACCTGTCGGACGCGCCTCTGACCGAAATCGGAGCGAGCGGCCTCAGCGTGGCGGCAAATCGCGACCGCTGCCTCTTCGCCGACCGCTGCCCGCAGGTAATGGACCGCTGCTGGGGCGCGCGCCCAAAGCTGGAAGCGCCGAACCATGACGATGAAATGTCAGCGCGGCGGGATGTCGCCTGCTATCTCTACGATTGAGCATCGCCCGCCGAGGCTAGGATGCAGGAGCGCTCTACCAGGTCGCCCATACGAGCAAGTCATACGAGGATCCTAAAGATGACTGACGCACAATCCGCCGCGGCACTCTCATTAAGCGGCGCGGACTGGTTCATCCGCGAAGACCAGGCCGCTAACGGCGAGGCCGAGGGCTTGCAATCAGCGGACGTGCCAGCGCCCGGCTGGATTCCCGCCAGCGTCCCCGGCAACATCCAGGCCGATCTGGAAGCGGCTCATCAGCTAAAGCCACTTTGGTATGGCGCTGGCGATCCGCGCTTGGCCGAGGCGGCGCAAAAAGACTGGTGGTATCGCCGCGACTTCGAGCTGCCCGCGCGCATGGCCGGACGCCGACTCAAACTGATATTCGACGGGGTCGATTATGCCTGCGATGTCTGGCTCAACGGGAAGCGCCTGGGCAGCAATGCCGGCATGTTCCGCCGCTTCAGTTATGATGTCGCCGGCATCATCAAACCCGGCGAGCGCAACCAACTGGCGCTCAGAATCGAACGCATCCCGGCCGAACTGGTCCACATCCTGGCCGCTTCCGATGGCGCCATGAGCGGCGGCGGCGAGAATTACCCGCAAGAATGGGGGCCCGATTTCTTCGTCAACGGCATCAACCAGACGCGGCAACTGCTGAAGGATCTCAAAAGCCCGACCAACTTCGGCTGGGATTGGGGCGTGAATGTCTACACGCTCGGCATTTGGCAGGATGTCCGCCTGGAAGCCAGCGGCGACGCCCGCATCGAATGGCTCCAAGTGCTGACAGAGCCGCAGGACGATTACAATCGGGCCCGCGTCCGCGTCAAGCTCGAAATCGACAGCGCGAGCGCGCTATCCGCCAGAGCGAATCTGCGCGTCAAGGGGCATGGCGTCGATGCAGCGGCCAGCGTCGATGCCGAGCTCAGCCCGGGCGAGAACGTGATAGCGGCCGACTTGTGGCTGGACGACCCCGAACTCTGGTGGCCGAACGGGCAGGGCGATCAGCCGCTCTATGCGCTGGAGGCGCGCCTGCTGGATGCGGCGGACGGCGCTCTCCTGGCCGAAGGCGCGACCCGTTTCGCCATTCGTGAAATCCGCTGGGAGCAGGTCGACGGCGCCCCGGCCGAGTTCATCAATCCATACCAGCTCGTGGTCAACGGCCGCCCTGTGCGCATGTTGGGCTCGAATATCCTGCCGCCGGATCTGCTCTTCGGGCGGATGAACGAGCGCGGCTGCCGGCTCATTCGTCTGGCGGCGAGCGCCGGCATGAACAGCCTGCGCGTCTGGGGCGGCGGGGTCTTCCCGACCGAAGACATGTTCGACCTCGCCGATGAACTGGGCATCATGCTCTCGCAGGAGTTCCCCATGTCGAGCTGCCGGCCGGAGACCGACGCCGTCTTCCTTGCCAATCTCGAAGCGACCATTCGCGGCCTTGTCAAGCGCTATCGCAACCACCCTTGCATCATCGAGTGGTCGGGCGGCAACGAAATGTGGTGGTATCAAGGCGACGACCATCCCGCCCTGCACCTGCTCGAGCGCATCGTCGCCGAAGAAGACAGCCGCCTATTCCGCGCCACCTGCCCCATCCAGGGCGCCCGCCACAGCCCCTGGCATTACGACCCGGAGACGCATTACACGCACTACGATGACGAAGAACTGCGCGATACTGGCTGGCGCCGCGGCGAGAACAAGATGATGCGCTATGGCGAATTCGGCTGTCATTCGCCGGCCCATCTCGAGGTCTGGCAGCGCGAGATCCCGCCCGCGCTTCACTGGCCCGCCTATGATGAAAACAACCCGGCCCTCATTCACAAGAATGTGGTACAAGCCGTCTTCACCAAAGAGCACTGGCTGCTGAAATCCATCTTCGCTTCCCTCTTCGGCCCTGTCAGCGCGCTTGAGGAACTGCTGGAAGCCGGGCAATACCTGGGCGCGCATGGTCTGCGCTATGCGGTCGATGCCTTGCGCCGGCGCGGACGAAGCATCGGCGGCATATTGACCTGGGTGCTCAACGAACCCTGGCCCAACGGCGGCGGCCCCTATCTGGTCGATTACGACGGCCGGCCGCTGATGATCTACGACTTTCAGAAACAAGCGCTGGCGCCCATCAGCCTGTCACTGAAATATGAGTCCAGCCTCTATGATCCCTCCGCCGGACTGAAGGCCGAGGTTTGGCTGGCCTGCGACGCGGCGGAGCCGGCGACGAATCTGCGCTGGCGCTGGACAGTGCGCGATATTGGAGGGCGTGTATTGTCACAGTTTGAGGACCGCGCTTCAATTGAGCCGCTGCAAGCCTTCAAGCTGGGTGACATCATTACCGGTCCCCTGGATGCCGAAGCTGCCAGACACTTGCTGGTCGAGCTGCGGCTCGCCGACGCGCAAGGCAGCCTGCTCAGCGAGCGCATAGAACTCTTCGGCCCGGCCGATGCGCCCGCCCCCCTCGCCGCATTCTTGCCCGGCGCCGCGAGGCCAGGAGGGGCTGTGCTGGAAGCGGTCGATATCTCCGGCCATACGGGCGGCGACGCCGACGTGCTGCATATCGACCTGGCAAATCACGGGCCCGTGACGGCGCTATTCTGCCGGCCGCGCCCCCTGCTCGCCTACCGCACCGACCTTGATATCGAGAACAATTACGCCTTCATCCCGCCCGGCGAAAGGCGCAGGCTCTCCATCCGCGCCGCCCCGCGCGAAGGTCTCACATTGGCGCAGACCGGCTGGCGCATCTCCTGCTGGAACGCCGAAGATATCGTCATCCCCCCAAGCGAGGACATCATCTTTTCCATCGGCCGGCGCGATGCCATGTGCCGCGAGTTCGCCGGCTATGAGGACCCGTCCCGCATCGGCGACATGGCGGAGACTGTGATCGAAGGCCCTCGACTAGATCCGGCCGCCCTCCCCTTTCTCATGGATGCCGCTCGGCGCGCCCGCTTCGTCTTTGATAGTCCGCGCGCTTGGGGACGGCCCGCGCGACTGCGCTTGCACAGCGCCGATCAATCAGCGCTCAATGCGACTCAGCTGGAAGTGACGGTCAATGATCTGCGCCTCAAAGCGACCCTGCCGCCCGGATTGGGCATACAGAAGCAGGACCCCGCTCACCTCGCCTTCCCGCAGACAGTGACGCTGGATCTTCCGCGCGGGGCGCTCGTCCAGGGGCGCAACACGCTCACCGTTCGCGTACTAAACAGCGGTTGGTTCACTTGGGATTCGATTGACCTAATCGCGTCACGCGGTTAACCCTTGCCCCGCCCGCCACCAATGCCAACTTATTTAATGAATCTACCAAATTCCATCTGCAATCATAGCGAAATTTGTAGGGGCGACTTATCATGTCGCCCGAAAGCGCATCCTTTAGCTGCGACGGGCGACCAGGTTGGTCGCCCCTACACGTTCTCGCTGTACAGAGTTCATTATTTTGTGTGAGCCGAGCTGTCACTCGCGCGGGGCTGTGTTGAAGCCGTAGATATTTGCTGCATTTCGCAGTGGCACATTCGAGCCAACAAGTTGCGGTCAAACCGCGCGCACAGCGTTACGACAACCCGATCCCGCTGCCGCCATCGACCGAGAGCGACGCGCCGGTCACGCTGTCGGCCCGCGCCATATACAGCGCCGCCTCGGCGATCTCCGCCGGCGCCTGCTTGCGGCCCAAGGGCGCCGTCTCTTCGACAAAGGCGTCAAAGGCCGCTTCAAAGGACTGCCCGGGATACTGCTGCAAGCGATGCTTGACCAAATAATCAAATTGCATCGGCGTGAAAACGTTGCCGGGGCAAATGGCATTCACGCGAATGGCGCTCGCCGCCAGCTCGGCAGCCATGGATTGCGTCAAGCCGATCAGCGCGAATTTCGAGGCGCAGTAGGCGCTGTTGAAGGCGGAGCCGCGCTTCCCCGCGTTCGAAGCGATATTGATGATGACGCCGCCATTTTTCTCCATCCGAGGAATCGTGGCCTGCGCCATCAGGAAGGCGCCCTTGACGTTGACAGCGAAAATGCGATCCCATTCCGCCTCGGCAAAATCAGCCAGTTGCCCAAGCTTGATGATGCCCGCGTTGTTCACCAGGATATCCAAACCGCCAAAAGCCTCAACCGCTTCCGAAACCAGATTTTGACAAGACGCGCGCTCGGAGACATCGACCTCGAACGCCATGCAAGCGCCTCCCCGCTCACTGATCTCTCGCGCGGTCTTCGCCAACTCGCTCTCGGGGGAGAGGGCATAATGCCAATCAGCCCCGGGATTCACCGTCAGCGAGCCAAGGTCAGCGGCGGCAACGTTGGCGCCCTCGCGGGCAAAGGCCTCAGCAATCGCGCGCCCGATGCCACGAGCGGCGCCGGTGACCAAAACGGTCTTGCCTTCAATTTCCATATTTTCAGGCCCCTGTCATCCTGCCCGCCACCACTGCCAACTGTAGGGGCGAGACGGTGGCTCGCCCTACGAGCTCGCGCTATCACATGGACGGGCGACCGGCGGTCAGTGTCTACGCGACCCAATGGCCCGCCCCTACAGAATCCCATTGTGCGGGTTCGTTATTTTGTGTGAGCCGGGTCCTGACTCGCGAAGGGCTGTGGTGAAGCGTTGGAATGCTGTCCCATTTTGCTGCCGCGCCAACAAGCAGCCCGCAAACCTCAGAACACCGATCCGTATTTCTTGACCGCATCCGGATTCAATTCCAGGCCCAGGCCCGGCTTGTCCCGATAAGGCGACCACATCCCATCCACCGGCTCGGGGAATTCAGTGTAGACCAGCTTATCAAACTCCTCAGATATGCCCAAATATTCGACGATGCGCAGGTTGGGCGTCGCGCAGGCGACATGCAGATGCACCACCTGAAAGGCGTGCGGCGCCACGGGCAAATTAAAGGCATGCGCCAAATGCGCCACCTTCATCCACTCAGTCACACCGCCGACCCGCCCGATATCCGGCTGCGCGATATCCGCCCCGCCGCGGGCGATCAACTCGCGAAAGCCGTACTTGCTGTACTCATGCTCGCCAGTCGCGACCGGTATGTCGATAGCGCCGGCGATGGCGGCCAAGCCCTCGATATCGTCAGCCAGGACCGGCTCTTCAAACCAGCCGACTCGATAAGGCTCGAACTCGCGCGCCATGCGAATCGCCTGCTTGGCGTAATAGCCATTGTTGGCGTCGATCAGGATTTCGACCTCGGGGCCTACAGCCTCGCGCACGGCCGCCAAACGCGCGATGTCCTCTTTCTCGCTCTTGCCAAAATCCTTCCCCACTTTCATCTTGACTGACTTCATGCCCCGCTCGACATAGCCAACCTGCTCGGCGACCAGTTCGTCGACGCTGAAATGCGTCCAGCCTCCGCTGCCATAAATGGGCACTGTATCGGTATAAGCGCCCAGCAATTCGTAGAGCGGCACATTGAAATACTTGGCTTTCAAATCCCACAAGGCGATATCCACCGCCGAGATGGCGGCGAAAGCCAAGCCCTTCCGCCCGACACCGCGCAGGCGCCAGAACATATCGTCCCAAAGTTTTTCGATTCTCAGCGGGTCCTGCCCAATCAACAAGGGCTTGAGCGTTTCATCAATCAGCAGCTGCGCCGCCCGCCCGCCATCGCCCGTGCCCAGCCCTTGCAATCCTTCGTCGGTGAGGATATGCGCGAAACACTGACCTCGTCCCGGCGTCGGATGGCGAATGGTCGCATCTTGTATGCTGCCCAGATGCGGAATAAAGATGTATGTCGTTTTCACATCAGTAATTTTCATCGGCTTATGCCTATGTCTCTTTTTTCGTAAACCTGCTTAATTCCATCTTCAATCGTATCGAAAGCCGTAGGGGCGAGACGGTGGCTCGCCCACACTTGCGACAGACTGCCAATCAGAGTTAGCATGGCAAACTTGGCTGTACTTCTATGTCCTCGTCT
This sequence comes from Chloroflexota bacterium, assembly GCA_028875245.1. GTDB lineage: Bacteria > Chloroflexota > Anaerolineae > Aggregatilineales > Phototrophicaceae > UBA6055. The sequence continues at coordinate 1,171 of JAPPEU010000003.1, read as the reverse complement.
TTCTCGGTGTCCTCGGTGCTAATGTTTTGCAGTTTCAACCGAATACGATGCGCAACCGACGAAAAGCGCTTGCGCCGACTAATCCGCCGCAATCATATCAAGGATCTGCAGCAGTTTCTTGTCGCGCCACTTTTTCAGCTGCTCCATATCCGTATCCGCCAGCGACGCTTCCATCTGCGCGACGCAGACCTCGGCCCATTCGCGCATGTTTTCCGGGCTGCGCGGCGGCGCCTCCCGCTCGACGCGCGACGGAATATCATCTTCGGCGCTGTGGTCGAGCTTTCTATCGAGCATGGTATCGCGCATGCCGCCGGGGCTGGTCAACATCCCCACCATGAAGGGACCCATAAGGGCTAGGCGCAAACCGGGTCCAGTACGGAATGCGAGGTCTATCTCTTCAACCGTGGCGACGCCATTGCCCACCAGCCATAACGCCTCACGATACAATACAGCCTGCATGTGGTTGACGATATGGCCGCGGCATTCCTTGCGCGCCACCACCGGCACGCGGCCCAGGCGCGCCATGAAATCCCGGGCGAGAGCCACAGTTTCGGCTGAGGTCGCTTCGCCCGGCACGATCTCCACCGCCGGCACGATATGCGGCGGGTTGTACGGGTGCGCCACCACGCAGCGTTCGGGATGCGCTGTCGCCGACTGAATCTCCGTCATCAGCATGGCGCTGGTGCTGGAAGCGAGCACGACATCCGGCCGCGCGAGCCCGTCCAGCTGGCGGTAAATCTCCCGCTTGATGCGATACCGTTCCGGTCCCGATTCCTGCACGAAGTCCACATCACGAAGCGCCTCCGCCAGGTCAGTAGTCGCGCTGATGCGATCGAGGGCGGCCGCGGCCTCCCCCGCCGTCATCACACCAGCGTCGACGAGCGTATCATAAGACGCCTGCAACGCGGCCTTCGCTCCGCCGAGGGCCTCTTTGGAGACATCGTAAAGTTTCACCCGCATCCCATGCTGAGCGAAGAGAACCGCCCAGGAGAAGCCAATCGTCCCGCCGCCCACACAGGCGACACTGCTGATATCGTCCGCATTCATCGTCATCATCACCGCCCGTTGTCTCTTCTCCTGGTGAATTGTAACAAGTGATGACGCATTCGTCCGACGCCGCGGTAGTGTATCGAAGTCGGTGGAAATTCATTTTCACCACAAAGGAAAGAAG
>JAPPEU010000050.1 GCA_028875245.1 Chloroflexota bacterium | reverse complement strand
CTGTGATTGACATACAATGTCATTATATGTCGATCCAGTTTTTCAACACTGTCTACCAAATCCCCCCTACTCTATAAACAACTTAGCTATAGAAACGGGTCAGCCACCGTCTGACCCCTACAGGCAACACTTATTTGAAACGTTGTAGGGGCGAGACGGTGGCTCGCCCATACGCACGCTAGAAATGATTGGATTATCGCCGCCCAAGCGACAGCCAAACGGCGCGAAGCCGTCAGGTGCGCCCGCCTCTAAAGCATGGTAAGATGCAGGCTGCCGCCGCCAGCGAAAAGGACATCCATGCGCATTCTGGTCATCTCCGATATTCACGCCAATTACACCGCCTTTGAAGCGGTGCTGGAACATTGCGCGGGCGAGTGGGACTTCGTGTGGTGCCTGGGCGATGTCGTCGGTTATGGGCCCGACCCCAACGAATGCGTCGAACGCTTGAAGACGCTGCCGCAGCTCTGCCTGGCCGGCAATCACGATTGGGCGGCGCTGAATCGGCTGGACGCGCGCAGTTTCAATCCCGACGCGCGGCGCGCCGTCGAATGGACGCAGGCGGCGCTGACCGACGAGAACACGCGCTGGCTGGAAGCGCTGCCGGTCACCTTTGTCATTGGAAAATATACGCTGGTGCATGCCAGCCCGCGCGAGCCGATCTGGGAATACATCCTGGAGCCGAGCGTGGCGGCGTTGAACTTCCCGCATTTTGAGACGCCCTATTGTTTCGTCGGCCATACACATCAGCCGGTGATCTACACCATCGCCGAAGAGAGCGGCGACGCGGCTTCCGCCCTGCCCCATTACAATGAGCCGCGCGCCTTGAATGGCCGGCGGCAGATCATCAACCCGGGCAGCATCGGCCAACCGCGCGACCAAAATCCGGACGCCGCCTATGGCATTCTCGATATGGCGACGGGCGTCTTCGAGCACCGGCGCATCCCGTACAATGTAAAGGCGGTGCAGCGGCGCATGCACGATTTCAACCTGCCGGAACGCCTGATCACACGCCTCGAGCACGGCTTGTAAAACCGCGGGCAGTTCGCCACCGCGCCTTCACAAGAGGAAGCCCATGTCCCGCGAACTGAGCAGCAAGATGCGCGCCTATATGGCGGAGATATATCGGCTAATCGACCGCCAGCCGGATGCCGCCAAAAACGTCACCAGCTCGAAGCTGGCGGATTGGCTCTTCGTCAGTCCGCCGGCCGTGAACCGCATGGTCAACAGGCTGAGCGAGCTCGGCCTGCTGGTGCACCAGCCCTATCAGGGCATCACCATCACCGAAAGGGGACGGACCGAAGCGCTGAAACATATCCGCTGCCAGCGCATCGCCGAAACCTTCCTCGTGCATGTGATGAACATCAATTGGCTGACGGCGCATGAAGAGGCGCAGCGCTTGAGCGACGGGCTGAGCGACGCGGTCGTTCAGCGCATGTTTGAAATGACTGGCGAGCCCGCAGCCTGCCCGCACGGCGAGCCGATACCGGACGCGCAGGGGAAGCTCCCGCCGGCCAGCGACGTGTTTCTGTCAGAGATCGGCGCGGGCAGCAGAATCCGCATTACCCGTCTGATCACGCGTGAATCCGACCGCTTGCAATACATCGAGGCCCTGGGCCTGGTGCCCGGTCAAGTCTGCGAGGTCATCCATGTGGCGCCATTTGACGGGCCCATGCAGCTCAAGCTGGGGCGCGAGTTCCGCATCATCGGGGACAGCCTGGCGAAGCTGATCCGGGCGGAAGTGCTGGAGTAGGAATTTCGCCACAGAGACACTGAGCGCACAGAGACCTGCCATGAAAATCGGCGTGCTGGCGCTGCAGGGCGCCTTCATCGAACATATCAAGATGCTGCGCCGGCTTGGGGTTGAGGCGGTCGAAGTGCGCCTGCCGCATCAACTCGATGGACTGGACGGCTTGGTCATCCCCGGCGGCGAGAGCACCACCATCGGCAAGCTGGCGACGTCATACGGCTTGATTGCGCCGCTGCGGCGCTTCGCGCAGACGAGGCCGACATGGGGCACCTGCGCCGGCATGATCTTCCTGGCGAAGGACATCGGCATCGACGAACAGCCCATCCTGGGCGCTATGGATATCACGGTGGACCGCAACGCTTTCGGCCGCCAGATCGACAGCTTCGAAACGGACCTGGATATCGCCGGGCTGGCGGGCGGGCCTTTCCACGCGGTCTTCATCCGCGCGCCGGTGGTCACAGCGGTCGAAGCGCCGGTCGATGTGATGGCGCGGCTCGACGACGGGCGCATTGTCGCTGTCCGCCAGGGACGCCTGCTGGCGACCGCCTTCCACCCCGAGTTAACCGACGATTTGCGGCTGCATTCGTCATTTTGCGATATAGTAAGAGAGAAGCTGGAAGGAGCCCCTTGAAGGGAGCCGATGATCGTGTCAGGCAATCCGCCGAGCCCGCTTAACGCGGGTCCACGCAAAGACGCGCAAGACAAGCAAGCGCCATCAATTCTCGACCTTCTGACGCGTGGCGCCCAGACGAGCCTGGACCACATCGAAGAACCGACGGCGGCAGATCTGGCCGAACTCGACGACGCGGCGGCCATCGAGCCGGCGCTGGATGAGGCGATCGACCTGCGGCCGGCCCTCGCCTTGCTGGCTGAGGCGGAAGAGCCGGAATTGGTTTCCCTGGAAGGCTTGGATGAAGCCGAAGCGCCGGCATCAACCGATGAAGAGCTGGACGATGTCGACGAATTGCTGGAGGATGTCGAGTCCCTGATCGAAGATTACGTCGATGTCGAGCTTGATGATGAGGAGCTTGATGACGAAGGTTACGATTTGGACGACGACGATATCAGCAGCTACCATGACCTCTACGGCGATGACGATACGATCATCCCGTCTTTTCGCGAAGGCGAGTTCGCTGAGGAAGAAGACGGTGACTCCGCCTATTACGATGACCTGCGCTAAACGCCCCCATTGATGGACGGCATCATCCTGGCCGGCGGCGCGGGGACGCGCATGCGCCCTCTGACGCTTGACAGACCGAAAGCGCTTTTGCATGTGCAGGGCCGGCCGATTCTCGCCTGGTCGCTGCTGAGCCTTCGGGGCCTTGCTGACCGCGCCCTGATTGTCGTGCACGCGTTCAAAGAGCAGATCGCCGACTGGATGCGCGCGCAGGCGATCTTCGCCGATTACCAGCTCATTGAGCAGCGCCCGCAGCCCCTCGGCACCGGGCACGCGCTGGACTGCTGCCGCGAGCATCTAGCGGGCGATGACTTTCTCGTTATCAACGGCGACGATTTGTATCCGGCCGCCGCCCTGCGCGAGCTCAGCCGCCATGACTTCGGCCTGCTTGCGAGCGCGCGCCTGGATTACCCGAACTATGGCGTCGTCCTGCGGGATAGGGCCGGGGCCTTTCTGCGCATCGATGAGAAACCGCAGCCGGGCGCCTATGCCGCCCCCGCCCTCTGCAACAGCGGCGCCTACAAGTTCACCCGCGCCGTCTTCCAATATCAGCTCCCCAAGTCTGAGCGCGGCGAGTTTGAGATTACCGATTATGTCACGGCGGCCGCCCGCGACCGGCCCGTCATGGTGGTGGATTCGCCCTTCTGGCTGCCCATCGGCGACCCGCCCGCGCTGGAAGCGGCGCAGACGGTTGATGTGGCGCGCTGGATACCGCCGCCCCCCGCCAATACCGTCCTGTAGGGGCGGGCAATTGGGTCTTTTCTACCCCATCCCCCGGCCCCTTCCCCAGCGAGCTAGGGAAGGGGAGTTTTGTCGCCAATTAGACCGTCTCGACGGCGAAAAAAGTCTCCCCCTAATTCATTGGGGGGAGATTTAGAGGGGGGTGAACCATAGGCAGGCAACCAATATTTAGTACCGGACAAGCCTTGTAGGAGCGCGCCGTTGATTGTCCTTACTCATAATGCGATACTTGGTTTCCGGCGTCCGCTGTGAGAAAATAGTTTGTGCTATTTTTCACAATAACGAGATCCGAATGCGCCCATGATCCGCATCACCTATTCGCGCGAACAGAAGCCGCTCGCCGAGGCGATCCGCGACGACCTTGCCGAGACTTACCAGATAGCGCGGCCGCTTCTGATCGTGCTCGTCTCGACGGCTTCCAATGCTGACCCGCATGTGAGGGCGGAGATCGAACGCGCCCGGAGCGACGGCGCCCACATCGTGCCCATCCTCACGGAAAACAGCGCGCTGCCCGCGGCGCTGGCGGGCCGGCGTCCGCTGAATTTCAGCGCTGGTTACGATCGCGCGCGATTGCTGAAGCGCCTGGCGCAAACGGCAATGACGCCCGAAGATATCCGCCGCGCCAATCGACGCGCCTTGGCCTTGATTGGGGGGCTCGCCGCGCTGGTATTCCTGATCGCGGTCATCGCCATCAGCGGCGGCGCCGTCGCATTCCCGGTCGCTGAATACAATGAAGAAGCGACATTTCAAGCGCAATGGGTCGATGGTTTGATCCGCGAAACGCTCGAATTCGTTCAGCCGCGCAGCACCGAAGACGCCCTCAATTTCCCGGCGACGCAGGAAGCGGCGCCCACGCGGCTTTACCTTTACATCCGCGAGACGGCCACCGCTCTGGCGCATGAAGGGGGACGCTGATGCCGACTGCGGACGCGCTGGTTATCGGCTCCGGGCCCGCCGGCATCAACGCCGCCTACGCGCTGCGCGAAGCCGGAATCGAATACCGCATCATCGACCGCTCGGACAAGGTTGCGGTCACCTGGAACAGCCTCTATCCCTCGCTGCGGCTGAATACATCGCGCTTTTTCAGCCAACTGCCCGGCCGCAGGTTTCCGCTTAGCTTCGGCATCCACCCCAGGGCGGCGCAATACTACAATTACCTGGTCGACTGGGTGGCGGATCAGCAGCTGCCCATCGAGCACGGCGTTGAGGTTCATCGCGTCGCGCCGCGCGCTGACGGCCTCTGGCAAGTCGAAACCAGCGCCGGCATCGAGACCTACCGCGCGGTCATCCCGGCGACGGGCGTCTTTGACAATCCGCAGCTGCCCGCTATCCCCGGCATGGAGCGCTTCGCCGGCGAGATCATGCACTCGCGCGCCTACCGCCATCCCGATCAGACGCGCGGCAAACGGACGATGGTCGTGGGCGTCGGCCCGAGCGGGGCTGATATCGCCGTGTCGGCGGGGAAAGTGGCGGCCGGCGGCTTCGTCCAGCTGGCAATCCGCAGCGGCGTCGATCTGCGCCCGCGTTATCCTTATGGCTTGCCGCGTCATGCCTGGATGATGCTGGGGAGTTGCCTGCCCGAGCGCGCCTGCGTCTGGCTGCAGGAAAAGACGGGCGCGCTCAAGTATAATCTGGGCGAGTTCGGCGTTTGGGAAGCGCCGCCCAGGACGAGCAGCGGCGTCGGTTATCGCGGGCCGGAGCTGCTCAACGCGCTGCGGCAGGGGCAGGTCCTGCCGGTGCGGCATCCGGTTCGCTTTGACGCGCGCGGCGTCACGCTGGCCGACGGCGCTTATCTCGAATTGGATACGGTGATCATGGCCACCGGTTTCCAGCCCGTCCTGCATCAATACCTGGATATTGACATGCAATTCAGCCGCGACATGTTTTACCCCGAGACCAGCTGTGATTGGGATATCGGACCGAACGGCATCCGCGGCTGGCCTCTGCGAGATGTCAGTGAGCATCCCAATGGGCGGGCGGTGCTGGGGCACGAGGGGTTATATCTGGTGGGCGTCTTCTACAAGGGGCGCGGCGCTTTCTACAACATGCGCGTCGAAGCGGCCATCGCCGCCCAGCAGATCGCCGCTTATTTGACGGGGCGGCAGTTCCTGTCCCTCGCCGCCTGACGCGCCATGCGCCGCAGCCTGCTGCTTCTGACCGCGCTGACGCTCGCCGGCGTATCGCTCTTGATGCTGCTGCGCGCCCTGCTGGGGCAGCTGTCGCCGCCGTCCATCGTCGCCTATATGACGCTGGAAACCGGCTTGCCCGTCGTCATCGTGCATGATCTGAAGCACAATCTGAAGAAGCGTCTGGATTTCGACTTTTTCACCGAGCCCTCTTTCGCGCCCGATGGCGCGCGCCTGGCCCTGACCTCCTACCTGAATTTCGGCAGCGACATCGTCGTCTACGACCTCCGCAGCGCCAGCCTGCTCAAGCTGAGCGACTCCGTCGCCATTGCCGAATCGCCCGCCTGGTCGCCCGATGGGAGATGGATCGCCTTCGCCAGCAATCGCGAAGGGGACAACAATATCTACATCATTCGCCCCGACGGCAGGGACCAGCGGCGCCTCACGCTGCACCAAGCCGGCGACCGGCAACCGGCCTGGGCGCCCGATAGCGGATCAATCGCTTTCACCTCGAATCGCGGCGGCGGCTGGGATCTGTATCGCATCGACCTCTTCAGCGGCGAGGTGACGAGGCTGACCGATCATGGCGCGCCCGATACCTCGCCCGATTGGTCGCCCGATGGCCGGCGCATCGTCTTCGCCTCCGGGCGGGAGGGCGCCTCGGCGATTTATCTGCTCGAGCTGGCGACGGGCGCCGTGTCGCCGCTGGTGGTGGCATCGCGCTATGACAGCCTGCCCAAATGGACGCCCGATGGCCGCGCGGTCAGCTTCGCGCGCTCGATCGACGGCGTCTCGCGAGTCATGCTCGTCGATGTGACGAGCAAGCAGGTGCGCCGGCTGGAGCTGGGCGAGGTCAGCGCCGATGCCTTGGCGTGGTGGCGGGGGGTTTAACTACAGTCCCTCGCGAGTGACAACTCGGCTCGCGCAAAATAATGAACTCTGCACAGCGAGAACGTGCAGGGGCGCCCAACCTGGTCGCCCGTCGCAGCTAAAGGATGCGCTTTCAGGCGACTTGATAAGTCGCCCCTGCAAATTTCGCTATGATTGCAGATGGAATTTGGCAGGTTCATTACATAAGAGGACGCAGAGAGCACAGAGATTCTATATGAACAGAGATCGTTCCATCATATTTACGTTTATGACTGGAACATGAAAGGAACATCCAAGATTATCGAATGCGCTTACGGGCGAGCCGACCCTCGCCCCTACACACTCGCCAGATTTTGGGGACAGGCACCAACAAGCAGCCGCCTTGAACCGCCGCGCTACTCGCCCTTCGCGCGCGCGAAGGACGGCGGGTCGGTATGGCGTATCTCGGTGATATGGATCCAGTCTTCCGAATGCTCCTCGACCAGGTAGATGCCCGGGATCGAGATGATGCCGAAGACGATGCGCACAATCGACGTGCCGATGAATGCCGCCACAAACTCATCGCCCGTCCAAGCGCCCAGGAAGGCGATCAGCAGGAAGAGAATGCGGTCGAGCGGGATGCCGATCAGGTTGCTGACGAGCACGCGCCCCCATTGATGCGCGCCGCCGAAGCGATTCACCCAGCGCGTATAAACTTCGGTATCGACCAACTGCGACAAGACAGAGGCGACGACAGCAGCCAGCAGGAAGCGCCATTCCAGCGACAGCAGTTGACCGATCGCCACATTCTCGTCCGGCGTCATTTCCGGCGGCAGACCGGCAATGATGGCGAAGAAGGCCTGCACAATCAGGTAGATGACGGCGGCGGCGATGATGAGCGTGCGCGCCACATGCGGGCCAGCCAGCTTATGCGCCATATCGCGCAGGGTGAAGGTCAGCGGATAAGCGATCGAAAAAGCGCTGACGCTGTATCCAAAGAGCGCCAGATCGCGCAGACTGGAAATATCGGCGACCAACTGCGCCGCGACATAGGCGACGCTCACGAGAATCAAAACATGCAAGTTCCGAATGGACATGTGGTCCCCCAGGATAGTATCGTCAACTCTTACATCTTACAGGGTTTCCAAAACAGAACGCAAGCGGTTATCAATTCCAGTGGCGCATGCGGGCAAGGAGGCTCTTGCATGCTAGTCCTTCAGCGCCTGATAGGCGGCAATTTGGGCGTAAACGGCTGTTTCATCGGCCACCATCCACTCGCTTGCGATCAGACCGTCATGTAGTTCAAAATGAGAGATCCCGAGGATGGCTACCGGGGCATTACTTGGCGTTCCATATCGACCGTGTCCGCTGTGGGCGCCGCAGAAAGTCCAGCGCAATGCCACCCGAACAGCCCGCTCATTCTGTTGACGCACGATGAGGTGATGCGGCTCGAAGCGTCCGTCTGGCAGAGAGGCCGTAATGCTGGCGACCATATTGCTCACTGGTTCTCGACCGTAGCTAAGATGACCGCTTGGCCCTTCAAACCGCGCCGCCGCCACATATTGTTCCGCGACAATGTTCAGATGCTTCCCATTCCAAAGCGCGTCACAAGTGTCGAGTATGCGGTTGGCGATTGTATTATCGCCCAAAATAGTCAATCCATTTTCGTCAACCCAGCGCTGCCGCATCGCGTCATTGCCGATGGCGTAAGCTTCGGGATTGTTCACCCCCAGGGATAAGCCATGCTCCACCGGATCCATGCCGAGCTGCTGGAGAAATGAAGCCTGATCTCGTAGTTTCCATTCCTCCACCACCTGGTTGTCGCGGCACAGGCAGTCGGCAATACCCAAGCCTTGGTAAGCGCGCTCGGTGGCCGGGCCGATGGCGCTGTCTCCCATGTGCCTGCCGACTGAACGAACTCGATGTGATGAATAGAAACCGCTGGGTTTGTCACCAATGATGACATCATCGGCCAGTGGCTTCCGGTGGGCGTAAATGTGCATCTGCTCCAGGGTTTCGTTGAGTATCTCCTCGGCACTGTTCATGACTCCATGCGGGGATCGTATCGGGCAGACGGTCGCATACCAATCACGAATGCGTCCCACGTTTTCTTCTTCCCAAATGATGTAGGTAATATCGATGATGTATTGCTCCGGGGTTTCAAATTCCGGCGCAAAATTTTGCATACCCATGTTCAACTCCATTCCATGAAAAGATCTTCAATCCAGACTGGGATCAATGACGCGCCAAGCCCCAAGCGCGATCAATAGCTCTCATCTAGCTGCTTCGCCCTACGAGATTGGGAGGGGCGGTTTCACTCTCTGAAGGCGTCGCATAATTGCTGGCGACAAATCGGCTAAAGATCCCGATGTGGTCATGCATGGCCTTGCGAGCTCTATCGGCGTCGCGATCCTTTAGAGCCAGCAAAATAGGAAGATGTTCCTGATCAGCCCGGTAGTCCTCTAGCGATCGCTCGTACATATGGTGCTGCAATGGCGACAGCATATCGGCGACAACCTGAAGAATATGGCGCAGAGCCTCGTTCCGGGTCGCCTCGGCGATTGCCGCATGAAACTGTGCGTTCAGGTGAAAGTCGGTGGCCGGGTCCTTTGACCGCCTCATTTCGTCAACGATGGCCTCAATGCGAAGAACCAGGTCGTCTTCAATGCGCTGGGCGGCGAGCGCGGCCGCCTCAGGTTCAATAAGGTCGCGCACCTCCGCCAGTTCCTGGAGGGCCGCATGCCTGAGAGAGGCTTCGAGTTCGGCGGCAGTCGCATGTCGGTTGCGCCGAATCATCGGCCCGACAGCCATCCGCTTGCCCGGTGTCACCGTGATAGCGCCTAGTGCGACCAGACGTTGAATGGCCTCACGGAGAGAAGTGCGACCGATCCCGAGCTGTTTAATCAGATCTGCCTGCGATGGGAGATGGTCACCGGGCCGCAGCCCACCCTCGGCAATTATGACCAGTATTGCATCCACGGCCTGATCCACAAGGCCAGCCCTTGCCAGAGACTTTGAACCTGATTCCATACTCCCCATTCCTCAACACTGGAAACTCGCGACGCCATCGCGCCTTGAATCCCTGGCCAATGCCTGTCCGCTCTCTCAAGAGTATACAGGCGTGCTTTGCGCGCCGCTTTCGAGCAGCTCTATATACTTCTGATTCAGCATTTGCGTGATTGGACCTGGCTCGCCAGGACCGATCCTTCGCCCGTCCACCTCTCTGACGGCGAAGATGCCGCCCGCAGTACTGGTCAAAAAGACCTCGTCAGCGTTATAGAGATCGAAGGCTGTCAATCTGCCCACTACGGTTTGCATTCCCGCCGCCGCCGCCAGCTCCATGACCGTCTGCCTGGTCAGCCCGACGAGGATATTCTCGCCCGGGGTGTACAATAGGCCTTGCTTCGCTAGAAACACATTGTAACCTGGCGCCTCGGCGACGTAGCCGTCAATGTCAAGCTCGATAGCCTCGTCAAGCCCGGCCTCATTCGCCTCCATGCGCATCAGGATGTGATTCAAGTAATTGCAGCATTTGATCTTTGAATCCAGGCACTCTGATGGAGTCCGGCGCATTGATGATATTCCAGCCCGAATACCTGCTTGCTGTACGCCGCTGTCGATGAGGCTGATATAGGGGATGGCGAAGGCGATCAAATTCGGCGCGCAGTTGTAGGGGCTCAACAGGGGCATGCGTCCCACACCGCGCGTTACAAGGATTTTGATATAGGCGTCGTCAAGCTTGTTGCGCCTCATGACCTCAAGAACGACTTCCTTCACCCCTGCCTTGTCGAGCGGGACTTCAATCTTTAGCGCGTGAGCGGATTCGAATAGCCGATCCACATGCGCATCCAGTTTGAACACCTTGCCGCCCCATGCGCAGGCCGTATCGTACACGGCATCGCCATAGAGCACCACATGGTCGAAGATAGAGATCCGGGCCTCATTTTCGGGAACATACTCCCCGCCGATGTAGACCTGGCGCTCCGAACTGCCGGTTCCAATATTCATCCCTTTCACCTCCCTGCGCGCTATTGTCTAGTCTGTTATTGTCGCTTGTCCGACGGTCAGATTTTGGCAGTGGCCAGACCGCTCTCGCCCATAATAGCCACAGTTTTAGCTGTGACTTGTCAATTTGCACAGATGATTCTGCTTGACCAAGCAAGTGCAATGCAGTAATATGATAGCAGATAGCTGATAGGTGATACAAGGTTGCGGCGCCCACAAGGTTCTCGCCTTCATCGCCCAAGCCGCGCGAGTTCTTTGACAGCGTGGAGGCGGACTGATTCCTGATTAAGTACGGCAATGGTCTTTTATTACATAAACACAAAGGAGGAAAGGAAAAATGTTAATCTCAAACAGGAAATTACTGTGCGTAATGCTAATGTTTATCGCTACCATGCCGGTGATTTCCACCGTGCTCTCCCAGTCCGTCGACCCCAATGCCTGCAACGTCGAGGCGCCCGAGTCCCCGACCACCATTAACTTTCTTGCCTGGGCGGGTGTCAGCATATTTTTCTATAACGACGAGTTTACGAAGTGCAACGACGTGGAAAACATCGAGATCGACGCGCAGATTCTGGACTTCATAGGTGTGACGGAACAGTTTCGCCTGGCGCTATCCGCGGGCGGCGCCTCGCCCTACCAGATCGTGCATGCGTCCAATACCGAAATCGTCGAGTGGGGCTCGGCGGGCTGGCTCCTGCCACTCAACGATTTGATTGACAAGTACCGCGAGGAATACGACCTGGACGACCACTCCTCCACCGCTTGGGAGGGCGCCACCATTGACGGCCAGGTTTACGGCATTCCGTTTAGGGCCAATACGCTGCACCTCTGGTACCGGTCGGACCTGTTCGAGCAATACGACCTGGAACCGCCAACAACCTACGACGAGGTGATGGCGGCCTGCGAGGTCCTGAAGGATGAGCCCAGCATCATTCTTCCCTTCACCATGCAGGTGCATGCCGGCTGGGCCTGGGAGTTCAGGTTCTTCTCCTTTATCCGCTCTTTCGGGGGAGACTACCTCAACGATGACAACAGTCCGGCATTCAACGGCCCGGAGGGCGTCACCGCCGCCACCAAGATAAAGGCAGTCATCGACGCCTGTATGGGGCCCGAAGGCATCACCTACAGTATCGACGATAGCGCGAACGGCCTGGCGAACGGTACAATCGCGTTCATACACACTTGGGCGGGTCAAGGCGCTATCTTTGAGGATCCTGACACGTCGAGCGTAGTCGGCCTGATTGAGTCCGCGCCTGCGGCCGCTCCCAACCCCGGCGGTTTGCTGGGGGGCAGCGCCTGGCACGATTACTTCATCATTCCGGCGACGAACGAAGTTGACCCGGATTTCGTCTTCCGGCTCATAATGGAGGCGACGGACAGGCAGAGCCAGGAGGAAGGCGCGAAGATTCAACCCATGACCCGATTGTCAGTCCCTGAATACCTTGCCAATGCGGCGGCCATCAACGAGACTATCACCAATGGCGTCGGCATCTATGACGCCAATCCGGCGGTGGTCCTGGCGCAGTCCGCTCTCTGGAATTGGCTGCCCTTCATCGGCACGGGCGAGATGACGCCGCAGGAGGCCTTGGATGGGGCGGCCGAGGAGTATATCGCCGAGGCAACCGTCCAGGGCTACTTACCCTAGTCAATACAGTAATGAAGGTCGCGCTTGATGGACCGAACCAGGCGCGACCTCCTCCTTCTGAACCGGACCGAGGCCTGAAGAAGAGGAATAGGCTATAAAACGAGGAACGTTTTTCTGGTTTACGGCCCCTAGCAACATCGTGATGATCGCGCTTATGACCGTGCCCCTGGTGATGGCGGTCTGGCTGAGCCTAAACTTCATCACGTTTCGCACCCTCGACGCGCCGGAATTCGTCGGGCTCGCAAACTACCAGGATGTGCTTTCCGATTCGCGCTTCTGGGGGGCGCTCCGGTTCACGTTGCTGATCGCTTTGATCAGTGTCCCGGCGCATATCATAATCGGTTTAGCGGTGGCGCTGCTCCTTGACGAGACATCGACTCGGATTCGGAGCCTCTTCCTCCCCGGGATGCTGATGCCCATGATCGTGGTCCCCGTCGTGGGGACGCTCATGTTCCGGCAATTGTTCGAGCCGACCGGCTTGTTTGCGTGGTTCTTCAGCGAGGTCGTTGGGCGGCGATTTATCTTCACAGAGTTCTCTGTGAAGGCGCTAATCATACTGCACACAATCTGGGCGAGCACGCCCTTTGCCCTAGTCATCTTCTTTGCCGGCCTACAGACGCTGCCCGGGGAGCTGGTCGACGCTTCGTCCATCGATGGCGCCAGCCGGTTGCAGCAGTTGCGCTACGTTATCATTCCCCACCTGAGGTCATTGATCGTGCTTGAGGCCCTCATCGCGCTTATGGATTTCTTTCGCCTCTTCGACAGCGTCTTCATCCTGACTGAGCAAAATCCGATTTTCAAAGCAGACACCGTCATGACCTATAACTTCAGAGTGGCGATTACCGTGCAGCGCTTGGGAAAGGGGAGCGCGATGGCCATCCTGGCGATGATCGGGATATTCGTGGTGCTAATCCCCTTCCTCATTATGACCTACCGCGAGCAGATTGAGGAACGCTGACATGCGCCCTGTCACGAACCCAGTCGGCCGGTTCGTCATCTACGCCTTGCTGATAATGTTCCTGCTGTGGAGCGTCGTCCCCATCCTCTGGATAACGCTCCAGTCCTTCAAGACGCAGCGGCAGGCGGCCGCACGCGCCCCGCTGTTCGTATTCAAGCCGACACTCGAGAGCTATGGCCGTCTGTGGTTGGATTCAAGCCCAGACAACCTCGCGGTGCTCTTAATTGGACTGATGGCCGTCGTCGTCCTGGTACTCCTTGCTGTCTTTGCGCGAAGACTGCCCATCCCGCGAAACATCGTCTACGCCGGCATCCTGGGTGCTGTAATCGTGATCATTTGGGGCATTCCCAAGATCGTGGATACGGCAAAGTTCTATGATTACTTTGTGAATTCGCTGATCGTGAGCGCGGGGGCGGTCATCTTCTCGGTCAGCATTGGTTGTCTTTCCGGTTATGCGCTGGCGCGCTACTCCGGGATGTCTGGCGTGGTAATTTTGCTCGTGGCGCTCGCTTTTCGCGCCCTGCCCAGAATGGCGTTCTTGCTTCCCTTCTATTGGATGGGCAGGATCAGTGGCCTGCACGACACCTACTTCCTAGTGATAATCGCGCTGGTCGCGGTAAACCAACCATTCACGATCTGGTTGTTGCGCAGCTTCTTCATGGACATACCGCGGGAGATCGAGGACGCAGCCATGATCGACGGCGCCTCCCGGCTTGGGGCCTTCCTAAAGGTGATCACCCCGATCATGTGGCCGGGCATTTTCTCGACGGCGCTGTTCACACTATTGCTCGCTTACCACGAGTTCTTGTTGGTGAGAATACTCACGCAGTCAAAATGGACACTGCCCTTGGCGATGGTCCAGTATATCGGCGGCGCGCAGATGCCAGGCCAGATTGCAATGCAGGCGGCAGCGGCCGTGTCCAGCACCATCCCGATCGTGCTGGTCATTCTCTTCTTCCAGAAGCAACTGGTGAAGGGCTTGTCGGCCGGTGCAGTAAAGGGATGAGCCAGACGCGGGGAGTCGCCGGGAATGCCGTTCGCGAGTTACCGATCCTGCCCTGTGTAGATCCCCTCGCTAGGGTTGCGTCTGTCAGGCAATAGGCGTCACCGGGGCAGGTACGGGCATTTATCAAACTAACAGCGAAGGAGATGAAGATATGGCTAGCGAAAAAAGCAAAGAAGAAAAGAACAAGGAACTGATTGAACGTTTGTATGCCGCTCTCAACAAGAGTGTGCTCGGGATTATGGAGGAGTTTTGGACCGAGGACATGGCCTGGTACGGTCCAGCGGGAATCGGCACCCTGCGCGGCATCAAGGAGTTTGAGGAGGTGCTGCGCCGGCCCGCCATCAATGCGATTCCCGACAAAGTGGCGCGCGACGAGATCCGCATCGCGGAAGGGGACTATGTAGCCGCGCACGGCTATCAGCATGCCACCCACACCGGGGACTGGTTCGGCATCCCTGCCAGCGGAAAACCAATCAAGTTGCGCTACATGGATTTCTGGCGCGTCGAGGGCGATAAGTTGGCGGAGAACTGGGTGCTCATCGACATCCTCGGCTTCCTGGAGCAGGTGGGATACGACATCGACAAAGTACTCGCCTTCATCGGCTCCAAGCCGCCTGAGTTCTTTGACAGCATGGAGACGGACTAATTCAGGCTGAGCGCGCGCCGACCAGTTGCTCGTCTTCGTATTGCGCCCATAAAATCAGGAAGATCCGCAAGCCCTGGCTAGCGCGCCGAGGCGGCGGCTTGACCCGCCCGTTCAAGATAGCGCCGCTCGCGCTCGAGCAGGGCGCGCTTGCGTTCGATGCCCCAACGATAGCCGCCCAGGCTTTTGTCGAGGCGGATGACGCGATGGCAGGGAATGACCAGGGCGACGGGGTTGCTGGCGCAGGCATTGGCGACAGCCCGGACCGCGGATGGCTGGCCGATGGCGGCGGCGATCTCGCTGTAGCTGCGCGTCTCGCCGACGGGTATCGCTTGCAGCCGCTCCCAGACCTTCAGTTGGAAGGCGGTGGCGCGCACATCAAGCGGCAAGTCCAGGTCCGGCTGCCAGCCTTCGAGATAGGCGATGATGCGCTCCACCCAGTAACCGACGCCCTCGTCATCGTGGATGCGCTCGGCGCGGGCGAACTCGGCTTCCAGGTCGGCGATCAGCGGCTCGGGCGCCTCGCCCAGGCTGAGCTTGCAGATGCCCCGTTCGGTCACGGCGGTCAGCAGAAAGCCAAGGTTGCAGGGCACGGCGCTGTAGAAAATCGTCATGCCGGCGCCGAGCTTGCGATAGGTCGATGGCGTCATGCCAAGCCGTTCGTCGCTCTGTTCATATAACCGGCTTGCCGAGCCATAACCGGCGTCGTAGATGGCGTCTGTGATGCGCGCGCCGCCACGAACTTGCGCTTTGAATGCCTCCAGACGCAGGTCGGCGGCATACTGTCGGGGCGATATGCCAGTCGCGCGTTTGAAGATTCGCTGCAGATGAAAGGGGCTGATGTGAAAGCGCGCCCCGAGTTCCTGCAGGCCGGCCGCCTCGGGTCGGATATCCCGCAGATAGTCGCATACTTGCGCGACCAATTTCGCCTGGCTCTCGTTCAGTTCTCTGCTGACCATGTCCGCTACTCCACCCGTGTTCAGTAAGCCCATCATAAACCCGGCGCCCCGGCGGAACACTCTGATTCTTGCGCAGTTGCGGGCGGCGCTAGATGTGATTCGCTTAGTCTTCACCCCAGGGGCGGACGAAGTCCTCCGGCTGCACACCCAAGGCGTCGGCCACGCGATTGATGTAATTGAAGAAGCCGATGATCTGCGTCGCGTCGTGAATGGCGACATCGTCCAGGCCGGCCGCCCGCAGGCCTTCCACATCCGCCTCGCCCATGGCCGAGGGCGCGCGGGTCAGTTTCTCGGCATAAGCGCAAAGGGCGCGATCGATTTCGTTCAGGGGCGCGGTCCGCCAATCGCGAGCGATGGCATCGACGAAGGCGTCGGCCGCTTCATCATCGGCGAAATCATCGACCTCAGCCCGGAGGTCATGGGCATGCGAGCGAATTCAGTAGACGCAGTGGTTGGCTTTGCTGACGACAACGGCGAGCATCTCGCGCTGCCGCCGCGTCAGGGGCGATTGGGCGAACATGGTGGCGCCGTACATTTCCATCGCCGATTTCATGACACGCCCGTTCAGGGACATGATCTGCACGATATTCCAGACGCGGCCGGCGCGAGCGACCGCTTTTTGGAGTTCTTTTTTGACCAGCCCAGTGGCTTGGTCGATGGTGATTTGGCGGATATAGGGCATGGTTGGGTCTCGCTAGAATAGGTCGGGTGGTTGGATGCAGCCGTCGCTGACGAGTTCGTCCGGGTTGGGATAATCTGATGGAATGCCGGGCGCGGTTACTTGTTCGCCAGCTTCAATTCTGGCGGCGACTTCGAAATTGAGAGCGAGCAGTTGTTCGAGGATGTCGCGGTCTGGGTCGAAGCCGTAGACGGCGAGGACAGCCGCGTCAAGGGTGGCGTGGAGGGTGCGGAGGGGGTTGTCGCCGGGTTCTTCCAATGACTGATACATAGATCGCAGAGACAGCGTTTCGTTGAGCATCATGTGGTCTCGGCGGTATTCGTGTAAGTCGCGGCCCGCAACGGCTACTGATCTGATTTGAGCAGGCAATGGATGCTGCGGGAATGGAAACGTATCAAAAACACTGTGAGAGGTATAGCGATAATCCGCTTTCAGAGTTGACGCTTTCTCGACAAACCATTGCCAATGCACGTCTGATTGCAATATGCCAAAGGTATAGTCATCTTCAAACGCGAATACTTTCAACATATTGCTGGGACAAATTTTTGTGGCAACAAAATCAAAAATGGGGCGCTTAGTAACTTGAGAGCAGCATATGTAGCGATCAATCGTTTTAAGGTAATTGGATAATTCCGCTTGCCTGTTGTTATGAGTCCACCACTTTGTTAGCCGCTGCTGCTGAACGCTGTTTACATTGGAGTCCGGGTTTGCCGCTACAGCCTCTTTGTTTTTCCGGATTTCAGCATTTGCTTTCTGTTGTCTAACTGGCAAGACTGTATCTGAGATTATTCTGTAAAGATCTGGAAAGTTACGAATCTCGATAATGTCCAGGTCATTGAAGTCAATCACATAGCGGCTGGGCAGTCCTCTCGGGTATCCAACCAAGTCCCTTCCAATTAGATATGGTACTAGTGCTTGGCGATTGCGTCTGTCACGTTTTACCAACTGTTCGGCCTTTGCAACAGGTATCAAAAAGCCAGGGCTTCCTGTTATGTTTCCACTAAATACTCGCTTGGGACTCGTGTTTGCACGCAGTTTTTGCGCTCCACTCACATCCACTTTCTCCGATAAAGAAGTGTTTATCTCACTCTTGTCTACTGTTCTGAAAACGTACTCATCCGCTTCATTCTGACCTGTGAACAAATGCAATCGTCGCGGCATAAATGGCGGAGCGCCTTTTGTCCAATTGACAATGGACACATGCACCTTCGCTTCTCCTGACCAAGGTATAGACGATACTGCATCATAGATAACCCCGTCGTTTCCTACGATGTAATCGAGACTTCCCATACGCGAATAATTCTGGCGAATAGTGTTGGTACCGACTAATCCCGCTCGCGCACTTGCTTTCATATTGTCATGCGCCTTGCGAAACCAATATACACAGAAATCAGCTTGACCGTGAACTTCACTGAAAGCATCTTGCACGGCACTCGTATAAGCAATGCTGTGTTCTTTTCGCCTTTCTCGAAAACCCAAATAAGGCGGGTTGCCAATGCAAGCATCAAACTCAACCCACTCGTTGAAGAGCGCGTCTTCCACTTTGATGTTGTCGTCGAGGTTGTCCAGCGGAAGCGGTTCTTCATTGGTGTCAAACTCGTCGGCCGCAAGTTTTTTCGCGATCATGAGCGAGACCTTTGCCAACTCGACCGCGAATCCGTTGATGTCGTAGCCGTAAAATTGTTTTGCTGTCACGCGCCGCGTCAACTGCAAGAGGTCGCCGCCAAGCTCGACGATTCGTTCGCGCAACTCCGATTCCAGCGCTTTCATTTCTCGGTAGGCTACAAACAGAAAGTTGCCTGAGCCGCACGCCGGGTCCAAGACCACATAATTACACAGGTCGTCATAAAGTCTTAAGGCGTTGGACAATTCATTTACTGAATCTATGTCGTTGCGCCAAGGCTCGGCGATGACGGGGTCGACGATGCGTTTGATGTCGAGCTCGCTGGTGTAGTGTGCGCCTTCGCGGTGGCGTTCTCTCTTGTCCATGCTGTATTCGAATATATTGCCAAAAATCGACGGGCGAATTCTCGACCAGTCTTCACGACAGGCACTCTCAAGCCGGTGGAGTTGCTGCCCGCTCAAAAAGACAGGATGGACTTCCTGAAAGATGCCTCCATTGAAGTAGTCCACTTGTCCAAATCGTCCGGCGCGGCGGACGTGTTTGGGATAGTTCATCATCGTAAAGAGCAGAGCCATTAGATCATGTGAGTTATCGGTGGCGTTTCTCCGGTGACGGCTATCTTCGACAATGTTGAGCAGCGTGGCCGGCGGCAGCAGGCCGACATCTTCGGCGAAGAGAGCTACCATGCACTGCAAAGTAAAGCGCAATGCTATTGCCCCATCGACCGCGTCTTCCAATGAATGGAATAACTCCGCCAACTGAAATGCCGCGTCTTTTGTCACTTCTACGCGATTATTCTTGAAAACTGGCGCTTTATAGTGTCTTGGGCCCAAGAAGGAGAGGGCATTGTGCCGCTCGCTTGGCAACTCGTCAACTTTAACAACATCTACCGGATCGTAGAATTGCGTGTGAAAATCAAATATCCAGATTTCATCAAAGTCGCACAATATCGCGTAACGCGGACGGAAATTGCTTTCGAGGCTCTTCCAGTATTCCTCCAGTTGCACATAGTGTTTCCTAAGGTCTTCACCTCGTTTCTTCATCTCGATGAGAACACGCTTGGGAATCAAGTAGTCGGCGAAAGAGACGGTCGTCTTACCATTACGACGGCGTCGAACCCGCTCCTCGTATCGACCGGCTTCCAAAGCGCCGGCGTGACCAAAGGCGCGCATCAAATGATCCAGGAAGATTTGCGCTTCGCCTTTTTCGTCACCCGTTATGTGTTCCCGCCACCACTCGACGAATTCGCGCAATGACTGTTCTATCGACATTCATGCTCCCTTCAATAGAACAATTGTATATCAAACAGATTGTCGAAATCAAAACAAAGAACGCGCCATTCTGACGCGCTCCTAGCAATCAGACATGCCTTAGTCGAATCACTTCCGCAGCCTTGGATCCAGCGCGTCGCGCAAGCCATCGCCGATGAAGTTGACGCAGAGCACGGTCAGCGAGATCAGCAGGCCGGGCCAGAATACCAGCGTCCAGGTGATCGTCAGATAATCCTTGCCGTCAAAGAGCAGGCGCCCCCAGGTGGGAAAATCGGGCGGGAAGCCCAAACCGAGAAAGGAGAGCGCCGATTCGGTGATGATCGCGCTGGCGATGCTGAAGGTAGCGGCGACGATGACCGGGCTCATCACGTTGGGCAGGATGTGGCTGGTGAGGATACGGCCGTCTTGCGAGCCGACGGCGGTGGCGGCGGTGATGAATTCGCGCGATTTCACCGTGAGCACTTCACCACGCACGAGACGCGCCGTCGGCATCCACTGCAAGCCGCCGATGACGGAGACCATCAACAGGAAGACGCCGCCTTCAACGCCGAAGGCCGCTTTCAGCGGTTCGCGGAAGAGCATCATCAGCACCAGCAGAAGCGGCAGCTGCGGCAGGGCGATGAAGATATCGGTCATGCGCATCAGCGGGTTATCGAGGCGGCGGAAGTAACCCGAGGCCAAGCCGATGACCGTGCCAATCGTGATCGACACCAGCATGGCGGAAATGCCGATCATGAGTGACACGCGGCCGCCTTGCAGCGCGCGCGCCAGCGTGTCCCGCCCCAGGCTGTCGGTGCCCCAGGGATGCTCCGGCGACGAGAGCTGATAAGCGGCGACGATGTCGATGTATTCGGGATCCAGCGTCCATAGCAGCGGACCGATCAGAACGCCGAGAATAATGACAGACAGTACGCCTATGGCGATCATCGCCAGCCTGTGTTTGCGGAATTGATTCCAGGCATCGCCGATGAAAGTGCGCGCCTGCTGCATCTCCACCGCTTCGAGTTGCGCCGGTTTCGTCTTCGCTTTAGCGGTCATAGTCTCAGCCCCTCATGCGGTTTAGGTGTAGGTGACGCGTGGATCGAGAATGCCGTAGAGGACATCGGCGACGATATTGAACAGCACCACCAGCACGGCGAAAATGAAGGTGACCGTTTGCACCGTTGGCAGGTCGCCGCCTTGAATGGCGATGATCAAATACTGGCCAATGCCATTGACGCGGAAAATCTGCTCGGTGATGAGCGCGCCGGCGAAGATGCCCGGGATGCCCAGCGCGATCAATGTGACCACCGGTATCAAACTGTTGCGCACGACATGGCGGCTGACGACCACGCGTTCGGTCAAGCCTTTGGAACGCGCCGTGCGGATGAAATCCTGCTGCAGGTTCTCCAGCGTAGACGCGCGCGTATAGCGGCTCATCTGGGCTGTCGTGTAGAGCGTCAGCACGGTGACCGGCATGATCATCTGCCGCAGCTGCAGCTGCAATGTCTCGATATCGGTCACGACGAGGGTGGTGTCATAGACCGATGGAAACCATTTCAGATTGACGCTGAAGACGATGATGAACATCAAGCCGGTGAAGAAGGTCGGCACCGAGAAGCCGACCATCATCAGGAAGGTGCCAACCTGGTCGAAAATCGAATACTGCCGATACGCCGAATAGATGCCGACGGGGATGGCGATCAAGACGCCGAGAATATAAGACGAGCCAACCACCCAAAGCGTCTGCGGCAGGCGCTCGGCGATAATATCGATGACGGGGCCGCGCGTCGCCCAGGAGATGACTCGCGTCCGCTCCTCCGAGCCGGGGAAGGTGATATTGGTGATGGACTCAATGAAGTTCAAGGGTTCGGCGATGAAGAATTGATTCAGCCACTTGACATATTTGACCACGAAGGGGTCGTCGGCGCCGAGCGCCTCGCGGATTTTGGCGCGCACCTCGGGCGGGATGGTCAGCGGCAGGTTGCCGGTCGGGTCGCTCGGGGATAATTCGAGGATGGCGAAGATGATGAAACTAATGACGAGAATCGTCGGTATCGCGGTCAGGAGCCTTCGAACTATGTATTTGCCCATGTCTCACTCCTTCTTGAACAACAACTCCAGGGCGCTGTAGGGGCGTTTCGCTGAAACGCCCGCGCTCAAGCCAAACATTCCACCGCATTACGCTGCCCGTCGTCAAAATAAAAATCTTTCGCCCAGTTCTCTGGATTATAGGCAATGTACTCCCGTATATTTTGCAGCGACTTATCATTGCGGACGACATGGTCATGATAGTTTCGTTGCCAAACCATTATGCCCTGTAATCCCTCTTGGGATCGAATGCGCTTGGTAACGCTGCCCTTAAATTGCCCGATGATTGCACCCAAGGATCTGGCCGCCAACAATTTCGCGCTGCCGCCTGCAGCTGTGTTCTCTTCCATTATCACGATGACTCCGTGGAAGTGATTGGGCATAACCACAAAGGCATCCAGATCTACATAGGGGCGCAATACCGCCGTCCGCTGCCACTCCTGCTCGACAATTCTGCCAAGTTGGTTTAGCTGCATCGCCCCGTCAATTACTTCGCCAAACAAACACGCCTGTCTGTGTGTGCAAATGGTAATGAAATAGACGCCTTGTTGCCTGTAGTCGCAATCTCGTAATCGATTCGACCGGCGACTGTACATAACACGGTTTCCGGAGGGCGTCTCAGCGAGACGCCCCTACAGATTCCTGGCTTGCAGAGGAGCGCTCAAGCTGCCGAGACGCCCCTCTAATTCAATGGAAATCCGGCGACTACGCTACATGCGCGTCCATTCGGCGATATTCCAAAGTTCGGAATCCCAGGCGTTCATGGCGACGCCGCTGACGCTGTTGTGATGCGCCGAGACGCTGCCGCGATAGACCAGCGGGATCATGACGCCGTTCTGCACCAGCATGTCGTTCATCTGGATCGCCAGGGAAGCGCGCTCTTCGAGGACGGCCGTCTGCGCTATCTGCTCGAGCAGGACATCGTAATCCTCGTTGTACCAACGCGGGATGTTCGAGCCATTCCAACTGTTGTGCGGTCCCACGATCTCTGTGGTGCGCCAGTTGCCCATGTAGGCTTCCGGATCGGTGCCGTTCGAGCCATTGGTGTACATCTCGATATCGGTGTAGAACTTCGAGTAGGTATCGGGGCTGGCGATATCGCCGCCGAAGAAGACAGCCGCGTCGATATTGCGCAGTTCGGTCTCGATGCCGATCTCGCTCCACCATTGCTTGATCAAAGCCTGCGTGTTCTGGCGCACGGCATTGGTCGAGGTCTGATAGGAGACCATCAACGGGGTGCCCATGTATTCGCGGATGCCATCGCCGTCGCTGTCGACGATGCCCGCTTCATCCAGCATGGCGTTGGCCGCGTCGATATCCTGCGTCAGGCAGTCATCATTGTTGGGTGATGCGTAAATCGGGGGACCCGGCAGGACGTTGCATGTCGGCGTGCCGCCGGCGCCATAGAGCTGCCCGGCAATGACGCTGCGGTCGATGGCTTTCGACATGGCTTGCCATACAGCCGGCACCTGCAGGAAGGGGTGGCCGTTGCTGCCATCTTCCATCCATACGGAGCGCATATCCTCGCCCAGCATTGAGTCGGGGTTGGTGTGGTTCATAATCAGACGCTCGACATTGGTGGCGAAGGCGACGATGACTGTGCCCTGACCGGCCGCTTCCATCGCGTTCAATACCTGGGGCGAGATCTGCAAGTTCCAGGCGTAATCGGCTTCACCCGTTTCCAGCACAGCGCGGGCTGCGGATTCAGCATCGCCGCCGCCCTTGAAAACGGCGCGGGAGAAGGCCGGCTGCCCCTCGACGCGGTAGTTGGGGTTAGCGGTGTAGGTGACGACATCGTTGGTGCGGAAGTCTTCGACCACGAAAGGACCGGTGCCGATCGGGGCGAAGTTCTGCTCGTTGCAGCCCAATGCGGCCGCGCCCATGCAGTCCTCAAATTGCGCTTTCTGGATGATGGGCGTGAAGTATCCGACAAAGGCGCCGTAAGGGAAGGGCTTGGGCGCATCAAAGTTGATGCGGACCGTCAGGTCATCCATGGCTTCGATCGATTCCACATTCGCGAACTGTGACAGCACCGTGCAGCCCGTGTCCGGGTTCATGCAGAACTCGCCGCTGAATACTACATCGTGGGCGGTCAATGGCGAGCCGTCCGACCAAGTGATGCCTTCGCTCAGCGTCCAGGTGATGGAGGTCAAATCTTCGGCGACGCCGCCATTGGCGACTGTCGGGATCTCGTCCACCAGCCAGGGCACCATAACGCCGTCGGGGTCATAGCGCGCCAGCGGTTCAAGCACGAGCGCGGCCGCCTCGAATTCTTTGGTGCCGTTGCCGAGATAAGGGTTGAGGTGAGACGCCGCCTGCCAGAACAAGATGTTCACGGTATCTCCACTTTGAGCTATGGACAAGCCGCCAAACGACAAGAGCGCCATAACCACGATCAATAGAAGGGTGAGTTTGGTCTTCATGTTTTCCTCTCTGTATATGGTCTGCGCAAGACATTTACGCCGCGCAGATTATACCGAATTATGATTCGATTAGGCAAATCCGAAGCCCGATTCGGAGATAGAGTAGGGGCGAGGCGGTGACTCGCCCTCTCATAGCCAAGCCCACCCCGGGCCCTCTCCGCCCGAGGCATCAGGCAGGGGGGCTATGGACACGGCGGGATGCAAGGTATTTTGCGTGGGCGGCGGCATTGTCGCGCGTGTGTCTACGGTGATGCTGACGCCCGTAGAAAAAAGAGGCGTGCAAGCGCACACCTCTTTTGACTGACTCGGGCATCAAGACAGATTACATGTCTTTGCGATGCCAATCCTCGATATTCCACATCTCCGAATCCCAGCCATTGATGTCCACGCCACCCAGTGAATTGGCGTATGCGGACGAAGCCGAGGAACGGTATACCAGCGGAATCAGCGCGTATTCCTGGACCAGGATGTCGTTCAAGCGAATGATGATCGCCGCGCGCGCCTCCGCGCCAGCGGTGCCGCTCAATTCGTCAAGCGCGTCATCATAATCCGCACTGCAGAGGCGGATGATGTTGGAGCCGGTCCAGTTATTGTCCGGTCTTGGCGCTTGCCCGCAGCGATTGTTGGAAAGCAGACTCTCCATATCGGGGGATGCCGAACCGGTGGTGTACATCTCTACGTCGGAGAAAAACTTCTGGTAGGTGTCGGGGCTGGCCGGGTCGCCGCCGAAGAAGACACCCGCATCGATATTTCTCAACTCGGTCTCGATGCCGATTTCGCCCCACCACTGCTTGATCAGCGCCTGGGTGTTCTGGCGAACCGCGTTGGTGCTGGTCTGATACTGGACGCGCAGCTCGTGTCCATCATATTCGCGGATGCCGTCGCCATTGGAATCGACGATGCCGGCTTCATCCAGCATGGCGTTGGCGCCGGCAATGTCCTGATCGCAAGTGTTGTTCATCGAGACATTGGAGGCCGGTGAATTGATGAAATTGCAAGTCGCTCGCCCCGACCGTCCGTAAAGCTGCTCGGCGATGATGTTGGTGTCGATGGCCATGGACATCGCCTGGCGGATGGCCATGTTCTTGAGGAAGGGATGCGGATTCGAGCCATCCTCCATCCAAACTGAACGATTGGGGTTATCCGGGCTGGGATCGGTGCCGTTGATCCAGATGGTTTCTATCGCTTGCCCGTATGCGACTACCACCTGGCCATTGCCAGCCGCTTCCATCGAGTCCAAGACCGCTGGCGAAATCTGCAAGTTCCAAGCGTAATCGGCTTCGCCCGTCTCGAGTACAGCGCGGGCGGCCGATTCGGCATCGCCGCCGCCTTTGAAGACGACGCGGTCGAAGTGCGGCTTGCCCATATCGGCATCGCGGTAGTTCTCATTGCGGACGTAGGTGACCACATCGTTGGGGCGGAAATCCTCAACAACGAAGGGGCCGGTGCCAATCGGAGCGAAGTTCTGCTCGCTGCATGCAGACATCTCCGCGCCCAGGCAATCGCCGAATTGCGCTTTTTGCAAGATGGGTTGGATATGCGAAACGAAGGGGCGGAATGGATTCGGCTTGGGCGCGTCAAAGGTGACGGTGACCTGGTGCATGCCCATCGCTTCCACATTGGCCACGCCTACAAACTCGTCGCCCTGCACGCAGCCGGCCTCGGGATGGGTGCAGTATTCCCAGGTGAAGACGACATCGTCGGCGGTGAATGGACTGCCATCCGACCATACGATGTCATCGCGCAAGTTCCAGGTGATGGACGTCAGGTCTTCGCTGATGCCGCCGTTTTCCAGCGTCGGTATCTCGGTCGCCAATAGAAGATTCAAAGAGCCATCCGGCGACCAATTTGCCAGCGGTTCCAAAACGATAGCCGAGGCGTCGATATCCTTGGTGCCGCCGGAGAGGTAGGGATTCAAGATCGAACTGGCTTGCCAATAGAGGATCGTAACTTCGCCTGAGTCTTGCGCCATACCGACGCCGCCAAACAGCGTGCTGAGGATGAACAAGACTGCCAATACAGTGAGTTTCAGTCGCATAATGCTTCCTTTCCGAATACCAGATAGGTAGAAAATCAAACGAGCATTCGGATTATACCCATTGGCGGCGGAAATTACAAACGGCGCCGGCGCGATACGGCGGAAAATTCCAACTTGCATCGCCAGCAGCCTTCGTCTATGGTTTGCGCCTTTGCCCCAAATTGAGCCATGCAACAAGAAAGCCAACATCGTGATCCATCGAATTCTGCTAAGCGCGGTTCTGTTACTTCCTGCCTTCTCCTTCGTCCATGCCCAGCAGCAGCTCGCCTGGCCAAGGGATTTCCACATCATTGACGATGCGCTCCATTGGAATGAAATCCCGAACGCCAGCGGTTACCGCGTTCGCTGGCTGAGGCGGGGCGACTGGATCACGGCGGAAGCGGCGCAAAACCACTTTTCTCTCAGCCCATTTTCCCACGGCCTTGCTTACCTGGTGCAGGTGCAGGCGCTTTCGGGCGAGTCAACGGCATATCAGGACAGCGATTGGAGTTGGACCTACGTCCTGCGGCGGCCTTTCCCCACCCCGACGCCGACTCTTACGCCGACGAACACGCCGACGGCAACCCCGACCCGCGTCGTGCTGCGCGGCTTGCGCACGCCGCAAAACCTCCGCGTCCTCGCCGATGCGACTGTGGCTTGGGACGCGGTCTTTGGCGCGGTCGGTTACGAATTATTCTTGTCTGGCGGGGGCCCGTCCCGGAGCGCGCGGGTCGACGCGCCGCAAACCGAATACGGTTTCACTGGCTTGCAGCCCGGCGGAACTTACACCGTGCTCGTGAGAGCTTTGGGCGATGGGCGGATTTACGAAATGCGAGGGCGCTGGAGCAGGTTCGTCCGCATCTCGCTGCCCAGCCTCCCCACCTCGAGGCCAACGGCGACGAACACGCCAACAGATACGCCGACGCCAACGGCGACTCATACCGCTACCAACACGCCGACGGCAACAGCTACCGCCACGAACACAGCCACCGCCACCGCGACGAACACGGCGAGCAACACGCCGACAGCGACCAACAGCCCCACCGCGACAAACAGCCTGACAGCCACATTGACGGATACGGCAACTGCAACTCTGGCAGCGCTTCGAAGATTGCCCGCGCCGGAAAACTTCCGCGCGCTTTCGGGCGATACGGTCGCCTGGGATGCCGTCGAGGGCGCGGACCGCTACCGAGTGCGTTTGGATCCGCCGGATGGCAATCGCATTTTGAAACGGGTCAATCCGCCGCAAACGCAGTACAGTTTCGAGAATCTGCAAGCCGGTTTAGAGTACCGAGTGCAGGTGCGGGCGATGGGCGATGAGCTAAACTATCAATTGCTGGGCGATTGGAGCGACACGCTCACTCTGATGCCGGGAGCGACGGCCGAACCGACGGCGACGCTGACGAACACGGCAACTGAAAGTCCTACCAATACGCCCACTGAAACGCCAACGAACACGCCGACTGAAACGCCAACGAACACGCCGACTGAAACGCCAACAAATACAGCAACTTTCACCCCAACAGATACGCCAAGCCCGACGTCCACCGATACGCCCTCGCCGACCGCGACCGATACGCCCGTGCCGCTGTGCCTGTTGCCCGCGCCGGTGAATCTCCTCGAAGTGGCGGAGGTTACAGTGGCTTGGAACGCGGTTGAAGGCGCGATTGGCTATCGCTTGCGCTGGAGAATGCCGGGCGGCGATTGGCTGACCGCGGCATTGCCCGCTTCCCATCGAGCCTATCAGTTTGCCGAACTGCAAGTGAGCGTCCAGTATGAAGCGCAGGTGCAGGCGCGGGGCGATGGCGAAGTCTGCGAAGAAGAGGGGGAATGGAGCGGCACGATAGAGCTTGTTCTGCTGCCGACGGCTACGCCCACCAATACGCCGACTGACACGCCAACGAACACGCCGACCTTCACGCCAACTTTCACGCCGACTAATACACCGACAAACACGCCAACCAACACGCCAACCAATACGCCGACCAACACGCCAACCAATACGCCGACCAACACGCCAACGAACACGCCAACGAACACGCCAACGAACACGCCGACCAACACACCGACCAACACGCCGACTTTCACGCCCACATTTACGAATACGCCGACTCATACACCTACGGCGACCGCGACCAACACGCCGAAGCCGAAACCAACAAAGAAGCCGAAATCACGGCCCTGCCCACCCATACGAACTCAATACGAATATGGGGAAACGCATACGCCCATCCGCCCCGATGTCTGTCGGATTGTCAAGACAAGGCGGCAATGGACGATATATTGTAATGAAGAAGGTGATGAACGCTGGACGCACGGCGACTGGGAACAAACGGACGACTATGAATGGCCCTGCCCTGGCAAAAGCCCGTAGACAGTCATCATCGCCCCTGCCTGTGGCGCCTAGACAGTCTCCTGGCGCCGCAGCAGGTTGATGAGAATCGCCAGGATGACTTTGACCATGTAATAGACCGAGCGCAGGGGCGTGATTGAGGAGTCGCCATGCCGGCGCGGGATCATCCGCACTGGCGCCTCCGCCTGGCGCAAGCCGGCCCGATGCAGCATGAGGATCGCTTCCGGTTCGGGGTAATCTTGGGGATAAGCCTCGGCGAAGAGCTTGATGGCGCGGCGGTTGAAAGCGGCGCAGCCCGAGGTCGGGTCGGTGACGGGCTGGCCGATAATCGCCGTCAGCAATCGCGCCAGGATGCCGCCGCCCAAGCGTCTGAATAGAGGCGTGCCATAATCGCCGCGGGCGTCGATGAAGCGGGAGCCGATGACCACGTCGACATCGCGCGATTCCAGGCGCGACAGCAGAGCGATATTGTTTTCGGGCGCATGTTGGCCATCGCCGTCGTTGCGCAGGACGATGTCATAATCATAATCTCTGGCAAATTGGAAACCGGCCTGCACCGCCGCCCCAATGCCGAGGTTGAAGGGCATATCCAGCACAGCCGCGCCGGCCGCCCTTGCCGCGGCCGACGTGTCGTCGCTGGAGCCGTCGTTGAGGACCAGCAGGTCAGCCCCGGGCAGCTGTTCCTCGATGCCGCGCAGCGTGGTGGCGATGCTGCGCCCTTCGTTCAGCGCCGGCACTATCACCAGGATGCGCGCGCAAGTCATCGGATCAGGCTCCCTCTAAAGCGGCGCGCCCGATGAAGCTGGGGTCGCATTGCGGGATCACATCTTCAATATCGGCGGCGAATCTTTGCGTCGTGGTCTCCAAGGCGAGCCGCAGTCCCGGTTCAAGATAGGCCAGGGCGCGGGAGCAATTGCCCAACTGAATCTGAGAAAAGCCGGCCCAAAAGTAATGCTGGGGGTTGAGGCTGCCCAATTCGATGGCTTTTTCAAAGGACGCGGCCGCGTCATCAATTGAGCCGAGCCTTTCCTGCGCGCGGCCAAGCATGAAGCGGCAATGGATATAATCCGGGTTCAAATCGACGCAGTCCTGAAGATGACGCAGCGCCTGCGCTGGATTTCCCTCGAAGCTCACGGCGATTTCACCCAGGCGAAAGAGAGCGTGCGGGTTGTATGGATCGGCGTCTATCACCTGCTGCAAGAACTCTTTTGCCGTCTCGACATTGCCGAGATCTTTCTCGATGATGGCGATATCGATGGCGATGAGGTTCATGTTGTCGGCGAGGCGATAAGCCGTCTTGAAGTCTTCCAGCGCGCCGGCAAAGTCGTTCCGGTTCCAGCGGACGAGCCCGCGGGCGCGGATGGCTTCGGCGCTATCGGGATCGGCTTCCAGCAAGTCTTCCAGGAGCAGCTCCGCGCGTTCCGGCTGATCCAGGCTGTTATAGACCTCGGCCAGATAAGCGCCGGCGCGGCTGTTTTCCGGCTCCAGCTCAAGCGCGTGCAGGGCGTAAGCCAGCGCATCGGCCGCGCGCCTGTCCCAATCCAGCGCCCAGGCGTAAATCGCCCAGGCGTCGGCGTCGAAGGGGTCGGCATGTATCGCCCGTTCGCCATAAGCGACGGCCTCGTCAAAGCGGCTTTCGTTGATCAAGCCGATGGCGACGCGGCGAAAGACTTCGACTGTATTCGGCATTGAATCGGCAATTTGGCGGTAAAGGTCGGTCGCCTCATTAAGCGCGCCGCTCAGCCAATAGTTGTTGGCTTCGACCAGGCTGCCGCGCCGGTCAATGGTTGGCGTGGGCTCGGGCACGGCCAGCGTCGCCGCGGTATCCTCGAGCCGGCCGATGAAATCAAAGACGGCGTTTTGCACGATGGGCGCCAGCGCCGCCTGGTTAAGCAGGGCGCCGATCCCCGCCGCGATCAACGCAAGCATCAAGAGGTAAAAGCTGAGCCGGCGGCAGCCGATCACGCTGCGCCGCTGCACCCCTCGGTATTTCTTAGGCGTCCGAATCTGCATGAGTCGAGAGCCTTGGCCTTTTCCTCAACCCCGCCCCCGGCCCGTTTCCCGCCATGCTATGGTGGGCATCCAATGAATTGGACAGGGGAGTCTTGCTGCTCTGTTACTGAGCTCAACACATCGGTCAGCTTCCCGCCATTGCAATGGGGGGACTGAAGGGGGTCATTTGACGCGAACCCGATTGAAATTCATAGCGCAAAAATGTCACAGCGGGACCCGGTCGAGAAAATCGCTCAAATCCGCCAGCAGGAAATCGGGATCGCTGCCGAGCAGTTCAGCGCGCGAGGTGTAACCGGTGCAGACGGCGACGGCAATCGCATCAATCGCGCGCGCCGCTTGAACATCGGCCGGCGTATCGCCAATCACAAGGACATCAGCGCCCTCGATCGCCCGCCCGGCATATTCCCCCGCCCGCTCCAGCGCCAGCCGCGTCAGATCCGCGCGATCGGCCGATTCGTTGCCAAAGGCGCCCAGCGGGAACCAGGCGGGGTCAAAGCCGGCCATCTCCAGCTTGATGCGCGCCGTTTTTGAGGTGTTGCCGGTGACCAGGCCGACCAAGGCGTCGCCGCGTTCGCGCAGGGCGCCGACAAGTTCCATCGTGTGGGGCAAGGCGTCGGCGCGGTAGTCGGGGCTGATCGCGCGCATGTGCCGCGCCATGACCGCCTCATAAGCGGGCATCGCCCGTCCTATCGCCGCCGGCGTGAAGCCGTGGGGCGCCAGCAAATCGGCGACGATTCGCCAGTCGGTCTTGCCGCCGAAGACATGATTGTCGAGATCGCCGGTCATGCCGAAGCATTCTTGCATGGCGCGCCGCTTGGCCTCGCGCCCGATGCCGCGGCTGATGAGCAGCGTACCGTCTATGTCGAACAGGACGAGTTTCAAGTTCCCCACCCCCTGGCCCTCAAGGAAATCTGTAGGGGCGGCTCGGTGAGTCGCCCGCTGACGCAATGGCCGCGCAAACTATTCCACGCCCTCCAAGACGATGAAGGAGGCTTCGGCCGCGCCCGCGCGCAGTTTGATGGCCGCCTGGTATTCCTCCGAGTTGTACATGCGCCGCGCCGCCTCGACGCTGTCGAACCTGAGCAGGACGATGCGCTCGGGCGCGTCGGGCCCTTCGAGGATGACTTTGCCGCCGCCGCGGACGAGGAAGACGCCGCCGTATTTTTCAGCGATGGCGGGCGTCAGCTTCATGTATTGCCGGTATTGTTCCATGTCGGTAACATGGGCGCGCACCATCAAGTAGGCGGGCATCGCTCTCTCCTTTGCCGCTTTCGCTCCTGCCCCCATGATAACGCCAATCGCCGGATTGAAGTAGGGGCGGCGCTCGGTATAATTGGCGGGGCGAGGGGGTGGATGTGTCCCGGTGGATGCCCCGGTCTTCAAAACCGGTGAGCGGTTGCGCAGAGCAGGCGCTGGTGGGTTCGACTCCCATGCACTCCCGAATTGATTTGACGTACTTGTTCTGTATAATTCATTTGGTATCGATTGTTGAAGGGTGCTTGTATACACAGCGGAGCAAAGCATGACTGAGTTTGAAGATATCAGCATAATCGGTTTCGATAACGAACGTACATATAATCCAAATCCACCCTATCAGGTGTACGACATTTATCTCGCGTTGTCGCACAGGCCACCATCAGTTTGGGGCAAAATCTTCGAGCAGGAGAGACGCTTTCCCAGACATACTTTGTGGCGCCGAGCACGGGTCAGTGGCTCTCACATAATCCTCCAGGCACCGCTTGATGAATTAGAAAAGACACACCTCCCTGACCTACATGTAGATATGAAAAACGTAAATGACAAATTTCGTAAGTACCTAGAAGAAGAAGCGATAGCACAGGAAAAGAAACTAGCTGAAGAAGAAGCGGAAAGACAAAAGCTGTTGGACATAAAGGATCGTCTCACATTCGATAAAGATTGAGATTGAACCAATTATTCGCTTCCTCGGATAAAATGAAGGATTGGCATTGGGCAAGAAACAAGATGTCTTAGCGCGGGTTTTTGAGATCTGCCAACAGCGTGACGACTATGTTTTCCACAACGAATTGGTCGGGCAAGTTTCTGTACAAATGGGATTCAGCAATAAGTACGACGCGACGAAAATCGATCACAGTTCAAAATACCCAGAGAACATGCAACATGGGAATGGATGGTTTCTTGTTCATCTTGGCAAAGGTTATCACCAGTTTTTAGAAAATCAGTCTTTCGGATTCCATCAGTTTGAGCAGGTAGATGAATCAGAGGCGGTTGATTGGCAGTATGTTCCAAGCATACTGAACGACTTTGATACCAGCGAAGCAAACGTCCTCTCTATCGCGTATAACCAACTAATTCTGCACGATTTTCTTTATGGCGATCGCAGAGCAAATCCTCAAGTGTATTTTGCACGCCGAACGAAACATACCGGCGATTATTTCGTAAGTGGAGAAAGAGTAGTTTTGACGCAAGTGCAGCTGGAGATGGACTTGGTACTTGAGCGTCAGTCAAACATCACGATCTTTGAAGCAAAGAAGAAGTTCCACATAGACTTTGCAACGTATCAGCTATTCCACCCTTACTTGTATTTTGAGAAGTTCCGAAGAAACGGTAAACTAACGATTGGTGACATTCAGTGCTGTTTCTTGCAGAAACATGAAGTGGCTGGAATGAACGTAATGCGCTTCCACTTGTATCGATTTCATAATCGACAACTTGATTCAATAGAACTCATCCGCAAGAAGGAATACATTCTACGCGAGACAGACCCGCTATGAACCAGTTTCCTGCGCAATTTCAAGATAAAGTCGTACTCGGCGATGTCATGGAAACCCTCCGAGCCTTGCCTGACAATTGCTTGCACATGATTTATGGGGACCCTGATTACGGCGTCGGAATAAACTACGCAGGCAAGAAATACACCCAGCGCTGGGAAGAGTACATCGGCTGGTATGTCGAGTTAGCGACCGAATGTATGCGTGTACTACGCGACGACGGCAACCTGTTTTTCATCAATTATCCCCGTCAGAATTCATACCTTCGTGTGCGTTGCCTTGATGACCTCGCATATGAAGTATTTGATTACGTTTGGGTATATCCCACAAATGTAGGACATACTCCGCGCCGATTCACAACAGCACACCGGTCGGTCCTTCATGCGGTGAAGAGTAAGAAAAACGCATTTTACAAAGAGCAGGTGGCATTGCCGTACAAGAATCCAGAAGATCGTCGGATTAAGGGACGTCTGGCCAATGGTAGCAACGGACGCATGCCCTATTCCTGGTTTGAATTTAACTTGGTAAAGAACGTGTCGAAGGACAAGACATTTCACGCTTGCCAGATTCCGATACCACTATACAACATGCTACTCAAAGCTAGTACCGTTGAGGGTGACCATGTCTTTGTTTTGTTTGGTGGTAGCGGTTCTGAGGTCGTACATACCGAGCAATTATGCCGGACATACTTGTCCTGCGAGATCCATCCCGGCTATCATCAAATGATTGTTGAGCGGTTGAGTAACAATGGTCATATTAGCAGTGAACATCGAATTGAAATGCGCGATGAGCGTTCAGCGTTTTGGCATTTGCCAGAGCAAGAATCTTTGTTGGGCGGCTTTCCGCCAAGACAGTTGCAGTTTCCAGCAGAAACATCTCAGCACGAATAGTTTTCTAATTGCACTCATTCTTTCTGATTCGTCGGTTATTCATCAATGCGCCGTTGTGTAAGCCGTTGTTGAGATTCTTGGATGAATGAAAGCGTCGCGTTAGCTATTACTGCCTTCATTGTAATTTGCATGATTTTACGTTTTCTGTATTATCATGCGAAACTACTGGCCATCCTCCGCCATCGTTATGCATACGGCCAGTTCTTAAACGCATCGCAACAGAATCCGTCTGAATTCCAACCATTTGGTGAAATTGCAGAAAGACAAACCGAGATTATCACGCTTTTTCAGGAAGCCCGCCAATCTCCCCACCAATTGACAGTCGTGAAACCGTTAGGATACGGTCAACTGGGCACTGCGTCGACGTCGGCTTGGGAAAACATTCATGATCCCAGCCATGAGACGGCAAGTGCAAATTTGCAGAGTTTTCATCGCACTATTGGATATTTTCGAGCACGCAGGAATGAAACATTTAGCCCTGTGTTTTGGATCAAAAGCCTGCTCAATTGGCCTACAAGCTTACTTGGTTTTCTTGGATTCAATAGAGAAGGCGGTGCGGCAAAGTTTCTACAGATCGTAGTCCTAGTCTTGGAGTTCTCAGGCGGGGTCATCCTTGCGATAAATAACTTTCAATAGCCAGTCTCTGACAAAAGACGACTTTCAAGTTCCTCGTCGTCCAAGCCCAGTTCAATCAATTGCAGCGCGTCCTCAGCCGGCAGGACTTTGCCTTCTTGCATCTCCTGCAAGCTGACCTGAATATCATGAAGAAACTCCGCCTGGGCGGAATCACTATCGGCGGACTCTTTGGAGGACGTCTTTGTTCGCGGATTCGCTTTCATTGAGTCGCTCTCCACACCTTTTGATGAAGGACGCTTGAGGCTTGACTTAGCCTATACGATACTCTACTGGCATGATCTTCGCAACATATTCTCAGTCGCTAGCCCCGCCGCCACCGCGGCACCAAGCGCAAGAGCAGCCGCTGCGCGCGCAAGACGAGCAGGTAGCCCTGCGTCTCGCTGTGGTTGTCGAACTGTTTGCCGCCGCCGCTGCGCAGGTAGGCGCTCAAATCGGCGATGGCCTCATCGTATTTGAACTGCGCCGCCCGGACGCGCCCACGCGCTTCATAGGCGCCCAGCTCATTTTTGTTCAAGCGCAGCGTCCGCGTCAGATCGGCTTCGGCTTCGGCATAGCGTTTGCGCGCTTCGTAAGCCAGCGCCCGACTGAAATACGCCTCCTCGAACTCGGGCTCGATGTGAATCGCCATCGTATAATCGTTGATCGCCAGGTCGGGCTCGCCCTGCTGGCCGCGGATTAGCCCGCGCTCATAGTAGGCCGCCGCCATATAGGGCTCGATCTCCAGGGCGGCGTTGATGCTTTTCAGCGCCTCATCCCAACGTTGGAGGCTCGCCAGCGCTTCGCCGCGGCAGAGGTAGATCTCGGCCAGGTCGCCCAGGCCCAGCTTGATGGCGCTGTCAAACATGGCGACCGCCCCGTCAAAGTCGCCGGCTTCCAGCAGCCGCAAGCCTTGTTCGAAATAATTGTCGTCAAGCTCTGTCACGGCAAAACCCGGATTCCGCGAGACATCTACTCTTCGCTACTGTAACTTAAATCATAGCGCAAGCAAGCGATGGGCTTTGCCCGGGCGGGCGCTTGTTTCCATTTTCACCATGCCCACGCGCAAATCGCGATTCGGCGCGCGCAGAAATAGGAACGCGCGAAAATTGGAGGCTGTAGGGACCAGCCATTGGAAGCAATTGCCCTGGCTTGCCTTATAATAGTGACAGTTTGAGAACGCGCCGGCATACTGCGCCGCGCCGAAAATCAGGAGGCATCATTGCCACGCCACGCCCTCTATGCCTTGCTCGCGCTGCAAGTCTTGACGCACCTGTTCTGGCTTGCGCCGACCGCTCATTCGGGGCAGGTGGCGATACCCTGGATGATGAATCAGGGCATGACGCTCTTCGGCGATATCTGGGAGCAGCACGCGCCGGGCAGCTCCCTGCTGGCCGCGGCCGCCCAATCGCTCATAGCTATTGACCCCGGCCTGCTGGTCAAGCTGCTGAACATCCTGCTGGTCGCCGCTATAACCGCGCTGGTATATCTGCTGGCGAAGCAAGTTTCGGGGAATGACTGGGCCGGTTTGCTCGCCGCCCTCGTCTTCGCTTGGTGGGAGCCGGTCTATGGCAATGTCCTGCTTTATTTCGACACGCTGCTGGCTCTCTGCGCGCTGGCGGCGCTGGTCGTCTTTATGCGCGCGGGCGCGGGTCCGTCCGCGAGGGGGGTGGCGGCGGTCGGCCTGCTGATGGGCGCGGCGGCGCTGTTCAAGCAGCATGCCTGGCTGCCCGTCGGCGTCCTGGGCTTCTGGCTGCTTCTGCGAGACGGGCGGCGCATGCTGCTGGTCTATGCGGGCGCGGCGCTCGCCCTGCCTTTGCTGCAATGGATCCTTCTGTGGCGGGCCGATTTGCTCGACAGCTACATCTTCTGGAATTGGACCTTCAATCTCAGCGGCGCGATGGATGGCGTGCCGCTTGATGGCGATCTCTTTCGCAAGCTGCTCTTGACCAACGCGCTCGTCTTCCCCTTCGCCATATTTGCCATTCGCGGCGACCGGCGGCAGCTCCTCCTCGTATTGATGTGGCTGGCGGGCTTGACCCTGCTTTATCCGCGCGCGGGCGAAAACCACGCCATGGCGCACCTGCCTCTGGCCGCGGTGATGTCCGGCGTTGTGCTGGCGCAGCTGCTGCCAAGCCTGCTTGACCGGCCGTCATGGGACGGGCCGCGCGCCGCATTGGCGGGATTGCTCGTCGCCGGCGGCATCGGCTGGCTCTGGACCGGCGTCGTCAGCTACATCCCGACGCCGGAGGGCCCGGGGGCCATCCTCGCATACGATGAATTTCGAGATTTGGCGGCCCGAGTCAGGGAGCGGGCCGATGCTGGCGATACGCTCTTCGTGCTGCCCGAAACCGACAGCACGCCGCAGCTGCACCCGCTGACCGCGATGCCCCCGCCGGGCCTCTGGGTCAAGGGCTGGCGCTGGTACTTCAAACCGGCGCGCGTTCTGTCGACGCTGGGCGCGGAATGGGAAGAAAAGCCGCCGGACTGGATCATCGTCTTCCCCGAGCTCACTGCCTCAGGCGAGCCCGGGATAAAGCGCTTGCTGGAATTCGTCGAAGCGCATTATGAATGGTCTTTCGAATCGGCGCCCATCTATGACCACGGCCGGGCCGCGGTTTACAAGTTGCTGCCGCTAGCAGAATAGGGATTGACAGCGCCTTGGCTCCCCTTCCCTACTCGTGAGGGCAAGGGGCTGGGTCGCGTAGATACAGACCTTCGGGGATGGGGGGATGATTCAACTTTCGCCGCGTGGCGCCGCGCTTTATCAGTTTCTGACGCTGATCGTTCTGTTGCTCGCCCTCTATGCGATCGGCTTCTGCCTGTCCGCGGTCTTGGAATTGCCAGCGGACCCGATCGCGGGGGTTCTCGAGCCGGCGGCGGTCAGCCAGATCACACTGCGGCTCTTCAAGCTCACAGTTCTCAGCGCTCTTGTCGGCGCGGGCCTCATGATGGCGGGCGAGGGATTGAGCGCCGGGCGCGTCAAGTGGCTGCTGCGGCTTTGGACGGCGCTGGTCGTCATTTCTGTCGCGCTCAGTCCCTTCAATCTCGACGGGGCGCTGGATCTGGCGGCGGCGCTCATTCTGCTGCTTGTGCTGGCGGCGAGCATCGGCGGCGCCTCGGTCAATCTGCGCCTTTGGCAAATCGGCTTGGCGCTGATTGCCGTCAGCGGCGTCGCGGCCTATCTTCTGGATGGCCGGGCGGCGGAAGCCCTGCGCGCCTTTCAAATCCAGGTCGCCTGCCCCATTGCCGGGTTGAGCGTGATGTTTTGGCTGATGCGGCGCTACAGCCGGGTCGAAGCGGATTGGGCGGAGGACGGCCTGAAAATCGTCGCCGCGCTCATCTTCCTCGCCGGAAGCCTGATTAGCCTGGGACGGGTGGGTGCCCCGCCGGTCATCAGCCTCGCCGCTGCCGCCCTCGTTCCGCTTTGCTGCATCATCCTGGCCGGGCACAGTTATCGCGCCCTGGCGAGCCGGAACGACAACGCGTCGCTTGCGCCACATTGGGTCGCGCTGGCCACTTTGTTCTGGCTGGTTGGCGGCGGCTTCCTGGGCGCGCTGAGCATACAGCCGGGGATCGGTGAGGCGATGCGCGGGACCGACCTGGCCGAGGCGCAGGATTGGCTGGCCCGCTGGGTGCTGCTGGCGATTGCGCTGGCTTTTGTCAATGAAACGGCGTCATCGCTGCGCGGCGACAATCGGCGCGTGACCGGCTACATGCCGCTCTGGCTGATCGCTTTTGGCGCGGGCCTGGCGACCATCTGTCAAGCCTGCCGGGGCGTCGCGCAGATATATCTGCGAGATGTCGCTTTGGTGGCGCCATCCGCCATGGCCGAGCTTCTGCAGCCGCTGACGATCGTCTGGATCATCTGCCTGTTCGCCGCCACCGCCGGGAGTCTGATCTACGCGCTGGGCTTCTGGCTGCGCCGGCCGCGGATTGTCGTAGTCGAGGATTAGCCCCGCATGCGCGCGCGAATCCAGTCCATTTCGGGATAACCCGCGCGCTCCCAGTCCTTCAAGGTCGCCTCCACATCATAGGGAAGGCGGCGCAAATCGACGCTGAGCACGCCATCCCGCCATTCCAGCAGCGCCCACTCGGCGCGGCCGGGATGCCCAAAAGACAAGCCGACGCTGCCCGGGTTGATGACGCGCCAGGAATCCAGCTGGCGATCCATCGCCAAATGCGTGTGACCGCAGAGCGCCAGCCGTCCGCCGCGGTCGAGCAGCGCATCCGCCGCTTCTTCATCCGGGCTGTCGGGCCGCAGCGCCGCCGACTCATCGTCGCCGGGGATGGCGTGAAAGCCGATGACGCGTCCATAACCTTCCGCCGCCAGCGTCAACTCGCGGCCGAGGATATCGCGCAGCAACTGAAAGTCTTCCCAGGCGAGGCTTTCCATATTCCAGGCCTTGATAGCGCTCATGCGCAAGATATTGTCGCGATAAGCCGGGTAGTCGTCCGCCTTCTCGGGCGGGGAGAAGGCGATGCGGGCGCCGGTCACCAGGTAGCGATCGGTGTTGCCGCCGATGATTTTGCATTTTTCCTCGCCCAGTTCGTCGCGGAGCGCGAGCAGGGCTTGTACGCACTCATGCGGCGCCCCGCCCAGCGCGGCCAAGTCGCCCAGGCACCAGACCATGTCGAAATCGCCTTGGCGCTTCATGTCGGCGAGGACCGCTTGCAGCGCGTGAAAGTTGCCGTGGATATCGGCGATGACTGCCAGACGCATGATTCATCCTGTAGCGATAGCGAGTCAGTTGGACAAAGTGTAACATGGAAAAGCGTCAGTGACAGTCTGGCTCGCAGAAAGGGTAGTGTATCGAAGTCGGTGGAAATTCATTTTCACCACAAAGGAAAGAAGGAC
>JAPPEU010000076.1 GCA_028875245.1 Chloroflexota bacterium | reverse complement strand
CGGTGCCCGCCACGAAACTGGCGACCATCTTGTCGCGATATTCGTTGCTGGGGAAGGGCAGGAACTCGGCGCCCCAGCCGTATTGATCGGTGAAGCGGCCCAGATTCTCTGTTACGACATCGACCTGATAGGGCCAGCCTGTCAGCTTCAGCCCGTCGTCCTGCGCCATGGCCGCGCCGCCAAGAAGCAAGCCGGCCAGCGCGAACAGTATTGCGATATGATGCAACTTAAACATTGTCAAACCTTTCTCAATTGCCGACATAATGTTGCGAACTGTCACAATATTTGTGACTAGATAATAATATCATGTGCAAAGAAATTGTCAAACTTGCCCAATTTGGGCCGCCTGCCATTAGACATCATACACGGGCGGCGTTCAAGGCAAAAGGGTTATTCGGCTAGCCGCCCTGCCTTTCCATGCGCCGAATCGAGATCAACACCAGCAGCGCTGTAACCGACAGGTAAACCAGCGTCAGCAGCACCCAGGGCGACAGGACCGGGATCGATGCGCCATTGCTCGCGAGGGTGACGCGCATCGTCACCAGCTGCTGATGATCGATGAGCATTTGCTGCGAGCGCAGGGTCGCCATAATCGGATTGAGCCCGGTCGCGATCATATCGAGGTAGATTGTCGTCGCCTCCACCACAGGATCGTCCGTGAATCGGTAGGTGAAGCTGTTCACGACATTGCCATAGGCGTTCTGAAAAAGGATGAGCGCGAGGAGCGGCAGACCGACTGTGATGGCGATGGCGACGGTGTAGGAGCGGATGGTGGCCGCCAGCGTGCGTTCGGTGATTGACGAGAAAAACATGCCAAAGGCGCCCAGGGCGATCGCCGAAACCAGCAGCACCACCAGCGCCAGAATCAACTCGGCTTCGCTGACCCCGCCGAAGAGGAAGGCGATGCTCTGCATGGGAATGGCGGAGAGCAGCAGCAGCACGATATAACCCAGGGCCGACTGCATCTTGCCGACCACGAATGTCGCTTTTGTGATCAGCGTCGTCTGCAAGAGGTCGTAGGTTTTGCGTTCGCGCTCGGTGGTGATGGCGCCGGCGGTCAAAGCCGGCACGATGAAGATGATGAGCATCAATTCGATGAATAACACGCCGATGAAGAGCTCGCGGCCCAGGTCACCGGTGACGACCACGCCGCCAGCCGGCACGCGCAGCAGATAGAGCAGGATGGTGAAGAAGCTCATCAGCGTGAGGAAGATCGTGATGATGGCGAAGCCGCGTACGCCGCGCATCCGCCCGCGCAGCTCCTTGACCATCACCGGATTGAGGCGAAAGGCGCGCAGGTCGCCGATGGTCAGCAAGCCGACGGTCAGCAGGGGGACGATGGCCAGCAGCCCGGCCGTGAAGCCGAATAGAGCCAGCGCCGCCAGATTGACCGCCGTGAGCAGCCAGGCGGTGAAGACCGTCCACAATTCCTGCGCCAGTATCACCGCCGCCAGCACCAGCAGAACCGCCGAATTCGCCAGGATGCCGGCGATGATCAACAGCGCGGCCGAATCGGCATCGATTGCGAAACGGCTGAGGGCCGCCTCTTGCAAAGCGGCAAAAAGCGCATTGTCCCTGTTGGCGGCATGGACCGCGACGACGATCGCGACGATGGCCGCCGCGAGGTTGACGAGCGCGCCCCAGAGCATGATCTGCGAGCTGCGCCTAATCAGCCGTTCGCGCGGCGTCATCAATTCGGGCGGGACGCGATCCCAGGCGGGGCCCTGGGGCACGTTCTCGCCGAAGAGGCTGCCGATCAGCCGGTAGAGTTTTTTCAGGGTTTCGAGCATGGACCGTGCAAATCTCTCTTACAGCTGTCAGTTTTCATTGACATGTATGCGATGTGGCTCCACCCGCGTCAGTTTACTCACGACGCCAGACTTCAAAATAATTCTGCGAGCGGTAGATGCAGACGTTGAATTCCATAAAGAAGTTGATTTGTCCGAATATGACTCGCGCGTCATTCGACCGGGTCCAGGCTACGGCCAGATGAACTGGTTCTGGCCCGGTCAGCGATGCGCTGCTCATCCAAACAGATGCCGCGCGCGCCTCGAATTGAGCAAGCGCGCCGGTGAGTTTTAGCTCAACCACATGCTCGTCCCATACCATTCCTAGCGCCAAACCATAGTCGTATGGCAAGAGATTAATGGTCGAGCCCGAATCAACTAGACCCTCTACCGAAACCGCATGGTCGCCATTGCTGAAAATTGCAGGGAGGCGCGGCATAGGCTGATCAGAAGCGGCATCCGGCGCAGAAAATGCAAATCTCACCATTATTGCTTTTGCGGTTGGGTTTCCGCTCCTTCTTTCTCTAGCAACTGCTGCATAATTCTCGCAGCCGCCTCATTGCCGAACGGCGTGTAGATTTCGTAGGCGGAGCTGATCAGCTTCAGATCATCGATTAGCGACTGCACTAGCCTGAGCTTTTCTTGCTCGTCCAGCGATTTGACTTGCTCAAGCAACTCGTCTGTTAGCATTGCGCGGTCCCTTAGCCATTTGGCGTCTATCCATATTATACGCGACGATTTGTCAGTTATCAGCTGCCTGCTGTCAAAGCAGCATCTCCCGCCGCCGCGCCAGCTCCGCGATCACCAGGCGGTCGGCCTTGCCAAAGCTGTAATCCGCCAGTTGCCGCTCGCTGACCCAGGCCCAGTCTCGCACGCCGAGCGCCTGTGGCTGGCTGTGTGGCGGCAGAGGCCCGAGATAAGTACAGTCGAAGGCATGCAGCGTGATCTTGAAATGCGTGAACGCATGATCGACGACGGCGAAGCGCGCGCCCACCGCCACATCTATCGCCAGTTCCTCGCGCAGCTCCCGCTTGAG
Organism: Chloroflexota bacterium; assembly: GCA_028875245.1. GTDB lineage: Bacteria > Chloroflexota > Anaerolineae > Aggregatilineales > Phototrophicaceae > UBA6055. The sequence continues at coordinate 38,214 of JAPPEU010000076.1, read as the reverse complement.
GCAATCGGCGAGGCGCTCCCCTTCCTCGACCTTGCCGCCGGGGAATTCCCACAAGCCGCCCAGAAGGCCATCCAGCGGACGCTGCGCAATCAGCAGGCGGCCCCGCTCATCCCGAATCAAACCGGCCGTCACATCATAATGCGGGCTGGGCGCTCGTTTGGAACGCCGCGGGCGCAGGGCCTGTGTACCGGACGACCGGGCGCGGCAATGCGCGCGAATGGGGCACGTTGAGCAGCGCGGATTCTGCGGGCGGCAGACGCGCTGCCCCAGCTCCATCAGCGCTTGATTGTAATCGCCGCAATCAGCCGCCGGCAGCCAGCGCTCCGCGAGCCGCCAGAGTTTCTTCCGCGTCGCCGATTGATTGGTGTCTTCGTCCAAATCGAGGACGCGCGCAAAGACGCGGATCACATTGCCATCGAGAACGGGCGCCGGCCGCCCGAAGGCGATGCTGGCGATGGCGCCGGCCGTATAGCGTCCGATGCCGGGCAACTTGAGCAGCTCGTCAACTTCGGCAGGCATGACGCCGCCGTGTTCGCTGACGATGAGGCGGGCCGCCCGTCGCATGTTGCGGGCGCGGCTGTAGTAGCCCAAACCCTCCCAGAGCTTGAGCAGGTCATCAAGGGGCGCGGCAGCCAGCGCTTCAATCGTGGGGCAGGCTTGCAAGAACCGCGTGAAATAGGGAATGACCGTTTCGACCCGGGTCTGCTGCAGCATGACTTCGGCGAGCCAGATATGATAAGGATTGGCGTCGCGGCGCCAAGGCAGATCGGCGCGCGCCTCCCGATACCAGGTCAGCAGCTCGTCAGCGAATGGAGCGGCCATATAAGCAACTGATTAGGGACAGGAACGGGCGAGCAAATAGCTCGCCCCTACAGATTCCCATATTTGATCGTTCATTATTTTGCGTGAGCCAAGTCCGGGCTTGCCAGCGGCTCTGGTGAAAAAATGCACAAAAGCCGCGAACCATCGTCTAGAGCAGCGTCAATGCGTGGCGATAGACATCGAGCGCGGCCTGCAGATATCCTTGCCGCATCAAGGCATCGCCCAAGACGCGATGCACGGAGGGATTTTCGCGAAACTTGTCCTGTTTGATTAGAGCGCGCATATCGCTCATGATCCAGGCGAGGCCGGCGTTTCGGCGCAGCAGCGTCTCATACTCCGCGAGCGCCTCGCCCAGGTCATCCGCCTCGACCTTGCCGCGCGCGGAAAAGATGGCGGCGGCCAAACCCGGCGGGGGCGGTTTTGTTGGCAGGGCGATCTGCTCCAAGATCGGAATCGCCGTCGAAGCGGCTGCGCCATCAACGCCCGCGGCAATGGCGCGCAGGCGGCCCGTGTACCAGGCTTCCAGGTCTACCTCTGGCGTCCCCGGCAAGAAGGCTTGCGTCAAGCTGTCGCCGGCTGCGGGCGCCGCTTTCGGCCGGAGGCGGGCCGCCCCCGGCACCGTCGCGGCCGGCTCTGGCGGCTTCTCGGGCTGGGCCTGGTCCGGCACGGGCGCCATCGACTGCGTGCTGTATTCTTCGCTTTCGCTGTCGTCCAAGCCCAGCAGCGATTCGCGCACCGAGGGCGGGTCGTCCTGCCGCCGTGAATACAGGCTCTCGTCTTCCAGATCGTTCAGCCGTTCATCGTCTTCGAACTCATCATCAAAATCGTCGCCGGGATCGTCGGTGTAAGCGGCCCCGCCGGCACGCTCCTCAGTGCCGTTCATCGGTGACGGGAGGCGCGGTCCGGCGCGTCTGTCGCCGAGGCCCTCGAGCCAATCGAGCGGGTCTTCTCCCCCGCCCTGCTCCAGCAATTCGTTGAGATTCTCGGGTTGACGTTCTGGCGGCTTGTAATCGGTGATATCAGGCAGGTCTTCTTCGATTTCGGCGGCGCTGATTTCGGCCAGCCATGCCACCTCATCCGCGTCTAGCGGCCCGCTCCCGCGCTGATCGACGCGGGCGCGCCCGGCGGAATCGGCTTGACCTTCATCGGAGTCCTCTTCCGTGTTGCGCTCTTGCCCCCCGTCCGACGTGAATTCGCTCTGGAGCTTTGTGAGCGCTTCCAGCCACTCGATCAACTCTTCCTGAGACATGGAATCGAAATCGGGAAGTTCGGGGTCTTCGTACATAGATCCTGTCATTCGCGCCGGCAGCGAGCCCAACGCGGCTCTACCCTGCGGCTGCGCCAGAGACGGACAATTTATAATGCCCGCCTCGCTGGATAACCGGCGGCAAGGACGCAGTTTGAATTTTAGCGTGGGCTTTGATTATAGCGTCGATTGGCCGCGCCTGCGACCGGGATCATCGGCGTCGCGGTCGTCGCCGTCCGCGCCGCCATAGTTGAGCCAGGTCGGGGGCGCCTCGGCTTCCTGATCAACATCGGCGATTGCGTCATCGCCCAAACCGATCTCATCGAAGTTCAACTCGCCGGCCGTCTCCAAGGCTTCATCGCCCGCCTGTTCAAAGTCGAAGTCCTCATCATCAATGCCTAATGCGTCGAATTCGACATCAGCCGCATCCTCGTCCAGGGTGATGGCGATGGTCTTCTCGGTCGGCGATTCCAAATCGAAATAATCATCCCAGTCGAGCCCGCTGAAGCTGAGCCGCTGTGTATCCTCGTCCAGATTGATGGCATCCAGCTTATCGGTCGGCGTGTCAAAATTGAAGTATTCATCAAAGGTGAGGTCGTCCAGGTCGAGCGCTTCAATATTTTCGTCCAGGCTGAGCGCGCTGACGCTGGCCACAACGCCCTCCTTTGAAACGCCGCCGGCGCGCTCTTGCATGACGCGCAGCCAGGCCGGTGGATTGCTGAAGCGAAAGTAGGGCGCCTCGGCAACTTCTTCCGGATCGATCGCTTTCATCTCGCCGGTCTCTTCCTCGACGATATCGCTGACCCAGGCGAATTCTTTGCCCGGCGATGACATCGGGCGAGCGTATTCATTCACATCATCGGTCGAAGCGTCGTTCTCGCGGTCAAGCCCCGGGACGACCGCGTTCAGCCAGCCGTCGTCGCCCGACTCTTCCACAAAATCGGCCAGCTGATCGGGATCATCAAGTCCCCAGGCGCGGGCCCGCTCGGCCGCCGACGAGTCGCCGCTTAGCGCTGCCGCCGCCTCTTCATCGCCCGCCGCCGACAGTGCGCTCAGATCATCGTCGAGTTCATTCGGGTCGTCTTTCAACCAGTCGACATAGAGATCATCGTCTTCGTCGTCTTCCAATTCGGCGCCCCAGCCTTCGATCAATTCGGCGTTGAGCTGGTTGGGGTCTTCGTCATCGACGCTGTGAATAGGGGGAGCGGCGTCTTCGTCCCCTTCCAGCCAGGAACGCGCCGGCGGCGAGTGCAGCAGCTCGTCGTCCAGGTCGGGGAGGCGCTCCTCAGCGTCTTCCGCGGGCGCCTCCGGCTCAGCCTCCAGCCAATCTTCAATATCGCTCAGGTGAAGCGGCTCGGTGTCGGAGGCGCGGTTGAGCAGGTTTTGCAGCTGCTCGTCTTCCCCAAACAGAGCCAGGTCGCCGTCGGCGTCCTTGTCGATGGCTTCGCGCATTGCCGCCGATAACCAGGGCGCGCCGGCGGCGTCTTCATCCTGGCTCGCCTTCACCCACTCGCGTTCAAAGTCATCGACATATTCGAGCGCTCCTTCATTCGGGGGGAGGTCAAGGCTGCCGCCCTGGATTTCGGCCATCCAATCGCCGTCTTCCTCGGCGGTATCCAGCTTTTCCAACAGCTCGGCCAAATCGCCGTCCAGCTCGTCCGGCGCATCATCGGCATCGGCCGCTTCATCAGCGCCATGATCAACGGACGCCGCGCTCATTTGCGCCGCTATCACATCCAGCGCTTCGGCGCTCGCGGCGAGTTCGGGCTCGTTGCCGGGCGTTGACGGCAGGCTATCGATAAAGCCCTTCTCTTCCATCTCGGTGAATATCTCAGCGGCGTCATCATCAGCGCCCGGGCGCGCCTCGCTGACCGCGGCCACCGGTTCGCCTATCACCAATTCGCTGAACAACTGCTCAATCTGCTCATCGGAAAGCAGATCGTCGAGGTCGGCGGTGACATCTTCCGCGCTTGGCTCAGGCTCGCCGCCGGCTATCCCGAAGAGCGCGCCCAAGCCACCGGCGCCTTCCGCGTCCGCCTCGTCAGCGCGCCCTTCCCCCAAGCCATCCAGCCATTCCGGATTGACGATTTCACGCTCGCGCCGCGCCTCGCCGCTGTAATCCAGCCGCTCAAGCATCAGCAGGTCCTCCGGCGCTTCCTCGCCGGTCGCCATCTGATGGGCCAGATAGGGGTCCAGATCTTCTATGCGCTTGAGATAGCTCTGGGCATCCGACGGGCGTTTTTCCGCCAGCCAAAGCTCGGTCATGATCCGATTGGCGTCAATGGCATAAGGCAGCCGCTCAAGCACCTCGAGGGCGGTTTCGGCCGCTTCCATCCGCTGGCCATCCAGCCAGAGCGCCCGCGCCCGCAGGAGCTGCAAGTCGGCGCGATTGGGGCTGCGCTCCAGCGCCGCCGCCAGGGTGGCCAGGGCCTCAGACAGCAGATTGTCCCGGATCTGCTGCTGCGCCAGCGCGCCGGCCGTCAATTGCAAGCGATCGATCTCTTCGTTGCGATGCGCCCGGTACAGCGCGTGTATCAAGCCGATCGTCTCTTGATCGTTCGGCTGCTGATCGAGGGCTCGCTCGGCATGCCAGATGGCGCGGTCATAATCTTCAAGCTGCTGGCAAGCGCGCGCCAGGCGCGAGTGCGTCTGAAAATCCTGCGGCTGCGCCCCCAGCGCCCGGCGGAGCACACCGGCCGCCTCGTCCCAGCGCCCGGCCGCGAGCAGGGCGGCGCCCAACTGACCATAGACGCGCAAGTTCTTGGGCTGGCTCGCCAAGATATGCCGGCCATGCGCGATTGCCTCGTCATGCTTTTGCTCGCGCAGCAGGCTCTCAAGCTCATCCTGATAAGCGCTCAAACTGATTTCCGCCATAAGGGTCCCGCTTGTTTCGCTCGCTAGGCAAATCAGTTAGCAGTATAGCATGACTGCTCAGATGGCGTACGCTGCGGGGCGTTTTCTATTCTGCTAGGTTGCCGACTTAGCGATAGGCGGCGATCCCATCCTCAAATTCATCCTTGTCGCCATCGCGCAGGGCATAGAGCGCCTGGATCAGCGCGTAATTGCTCATGTAAAAGCGCGCCCGCCGCAAGCCAACCCGCAGCGCCGGATAATGACGGCAGACGCGCGCGACAAAATCTTCGCCGTAGCTCGCCAGCAATGCGCCCAGATCCTGCGCCGGGTCGCCGACGTTGCAGAAGCCGAAGTCAATGACCCCGCTGACGCGACCGTCGCGAACCAGGATGTTGCCCGTCCCGAAGTCGCCATGAATCAGACAGGCGTCGACTTGCCACAAGCCCTCGTCAGCAAGCGCGCGGGCGAAGTTTGTGCTTGCCGCTGCTCTTGCGTCGGCGCGCATGAAGGGATAGAGCTTGTCGCTCACCTCATCACAGATCCGCGCCCATTCCGTCCGCGCGCTCTCGCCGCTCGGCGCCAAGCCGATATCAGCCGGCGCGATCGCATGCAGCGTCCGCAGGAAGCGCGCCATGTCATGGGCGAGCCCGTCAACGACGCCGCTATCGCTTTGCAGCTGCGCGAACTTCTCCCGCAGGAGGGGCTTGCCCGGCAGCAGTGGGTAGCCCATGAAGAGCAGGTGGCCGCTGGCGGCATCGCGAGCCTGAAACCTTGGTTGAGGAATCGGCAGCGGCAACTTCCCCTGCAGGCGCGGCAAGACTTCCAGCTCGCGCGCCAGGTCGGCGGCGGCCTGTGGGCTTTTGGGAAAGCGGAAAATCCAGCGGTCATCAATGCTGAGTACGGTATTGAACTGCCCGGTCGATAAGAGCGGTTCCGCGCGCTCGAAGGCGAAGTCGGGCAGGTGCTGGCGGATTGATTTGAGCAAGTCGTCGGTTTGAAGTGTCATTGCGCCCACGTCATCAACTCCTCGCCCTTCCAAGTCAGTTGCGTGATAAAGTCATCCGCAATGATAATTCAAGTGGGCGCTCCAAGGCTCGTCCGCGGTTTCAGATTCTTGGGCGAGGCATATATCCGCGCAACTCACCAGTCCCTGTGTGAAACAAGTTTCTCATACTCGCTTCACTGCCGCTATCGACAGAGCGCCACTCTCATCTGACACCGCGATACAGCGATCATCCGGTGACCAAACCAAGCTGGCGATCGGCGCTTTGAACACTGCATCCGCCAGCAAAGCGGGTTTCTTCTTCTTTATTTTCCAGATCGCCAGCAGACCATCATTGCCGCCAGATGCCAGCAACATGCCCTTTCGCTGAAATTCAAGATGCTTGATGAGGTGCTGATGTCCTTCTAACATTATCGGTCGAGTGTTTGCTGGCCCCTTGCCGGTACAGTCCCAGATCACTATCTGAGTCCCGCCGCCGGTCGCCAGATAGCGACTATTGAAGCTCCATGCCAGTTCCAGCACCTTCGTTTCATAACCCCACATCTGCAGATCCTGCCCGGTATCGGCGATCCAGAAATGCACCGTCGAGTCCTGGTCGCCAGTGGCAATGTATTTGCCATCGGGGCTCCATTCCAAGGTGAGCGTCGAACCCTGCCATTCGAAACGGCGCAGTGGTTCCGCCTCGGCAGTGTCATACAGCACGACGCCATTGTAGGCGGAGATGGCGAACTGTTTGCCATCATAGCGCCATTTGATGTCCGTGATCGTGCTGTTCGCATCGGGATATTCGCGGATCAATTCCCCATTGCTGTTCCACAGGCGCAGTTTCCGCCCGGCGGCTGACACCAGCCAATCGCCCACCGGGCTGAAAGCGACGCGCTCCACCCAGCTCGCCCCGCCTGCCAATTCAGATCGCTGCCTTCCTGTCTCGGCATCCCAGACCCGCACCTTGCCGTCTTGCCCGACGCTTGCGAGGAGACGGCTGTCTTTGTGCCAGGAAATTGCCATTGTATCGAGAGCATGGCCGGGCAGCCTGTGCTGAACGGCGCCCTCCGCGCCATTAAAGAGCGTGATCGGGCCAGACACACCCGCAGCTGCCAGGATTTTGCCATCCGGCGACCAGGCCAGCCCAATCGTGTGATCGTCAATGTTGGTGCGCCAGATAGCCCTGAGCGATGGCTTTGCCCGTCTGGACTTGCGCTTCCGCTGCCTCACGATGCGAGACATTCGCGGAAGCCGTTTTCCAGCACAGCCCGGTCCAGTTTACGCCCGATAAATATCATCTTGTTTTGACGCAGTTCCCTCCCCCAGGGACGATCAGGACGGCCGTCAAAGAGCATATGCACGCCCTGAAATACGAAGCGCTCGTCCCAACCGCGCACGCTCAACACGCCTTTCATGCGGAAGATGTCCTGTCCCTGTTCGCGCAGGAGCTGGCTGAGCCAGCCGTTGAGCTTCTCTAACTGGAGATCGCCGGAGAGGGTGATCCCAACGGAAGTCACTTCTTCGTCGTGTTCATGATCGGGCTTGTACTCACGATCCTCGAGCGGCTCCAGCACGGACTCCTCGCCGCACAAGCGCGCATCGAATTCATCGGGATGATGTTCGGTGAACAGCATATAATAGCCCGGCTCTTGGATCGCGAAATTGAAGACGGTCTCACCGTTTTCGTTCAGAGCGAGCTGGTTGAATTGTCCTTTGCCAAGGCGCATCATATCGCCCGCCTCTAAGGCCTGCTCGTCTTCAGAAAAGGTCAGTACTGCGTCCATGAGCGTTGCTTCCTGCGCCGCAAATCCTGTATGCGCCAGCGGCAACAGCGCGGCCCCCATTGCCGGGTCAGGGCCTTCACCCATCACCCATTGGTAATCACCGGTTTTCAGGTCATAGATGCCCGACCATTCAAACGGGTATTCCGGCTCCATGAACTTCGGGTCGATTTCCAGCGCCCGGTCGAGGTTCGCCGCCGTTCGCCGGTGATCTGGCGCGCCGTCAGCACGGAGGGCGGCATAATGCAAAGGCTGAATCTGTGGCAACCAGCGCACGGGCGTATTTTCCTGCTCAACGTAGGCGTAAAACGTGGCGACATCGCACTCCAGTGGAATCTGTACCGCGACCGCGGTCGCCAATGCCAGACTGTTGGGCTCGTGCGTCGCCAGCCCGGCGGCTTCACGCAGACCGCGCCGCACCTCCGCCAGATTCGCGATCTGGCGCGCTGCCATTTCTGGCAGGCGTTCACACTGCGCTAATGCCTGCGCTGCGTTCGGGCAGTCAGCCGGTTGACGCAATGCTTTCACCTCCGCAAAGAACGCCTTATCACTGAATGCCAGCAGCGCGCCGGGGCTGTCATCAGCATCCGGCAGATGCAAGCCGTAAAGCGTCACCGCCGGGCGCTCCACCGCGCCTGGAAGTGGAATCGTGGGCAGGGTGTCAGCGCAGTCGAGCCATGCAGCATTCGTTGGCCGCCATAATCCGCGCAGCACCTGCGTCCAGGTGAAGCGCGTACAGGATGTCGCGAGCCGCAGATGCGCGTCAAAATCCAGAAAGCGCGGCAGCGCCTTATGATGTTTGATCGACTCTGCCAGGTCATGGCTGGCATTCGCCGGGATACCGACCCGTTCGCCTGGCTGAATCCCGGCCGCCTGATGCAGCAAGCGGCGAGCGCGGTAGGCATCGCGCGCCAGCACAACCATTGCGCCGCCAAGCTGTTCCGACCATTTCTGCTCGGCCAGCTCATGCGTCACACCGGCGCGTAACCTTGTGTCGCGAGGCAGGGTCAGCAAATCATCCAGCGGCGGATGGGCGGCATAATCCGCGCCGCGCACCGGCAAACCTCCCAAAGCCCCCACCGGGCAGAAACCGCCAAGCCACAATGTTCCCCAGTCGACTGGCAAATTCATCGTGTTCCTTCTCCTCAATATGTTAAGCGTTCTGTTGGCAATCCGCGCAGGCGCCGAAAAGCTGCAATCGACTGTCGGTGATGTGATGACCACTGGCATGTTCACTGTGCTGAATCAGATCGCCCAGCGGTTGGCTGTCGAGATAATCGGCGCGTCCGCAGTCCAGACAGATGAATAACATCATGAGCTCAGGCAGGGTCGGCACGAAGTGACTGCATCCCTGATAACCATGAACGCGGCGTATAAAGCCAAGGCTTTCGAGCTTCTCGACCATGCGGTAGACCGTCGCTCTGCCGGTTTTCGGGCGCGACTGACGGGCGGCATCCCAAGCCTGCTCGGCGCTGAGCGGATACTCGCTATGCGCGAAGATATCGATCAACGTCTCCTGAACCGTTGTCACACGGAAGCCACCCTCATCGAGCGCGGCCAGCCAGTCTTCGGGATTGATCGATTTGCTGAGCATAGAAATACAACCTTGCGCTGCTTATTGAGACTTCGTATCATTAACACATCTATTGATACCATGTCTCAATAAGGTTGGCAACGGGAAATATGAAACGAGTTCAGGATGTGTGTTCGAGCTGTCTGCAATACCTTTAGCACCACGCCCGATTTGTCTCGCTTTGACACAGACACTCTTTCACCCGACCGCCCTTCATCATCGTGACATAATGCTCCCCTAATCCGCCCGCAACATACAGGCTTGCCCACTTAAGAACCATGACATAGGCTAAGGAGTTATGTCGACCGCCTAGAATTCAGACAGGAATATCCTGATGGCTAACTCCGCCAAGCCAACCATACTTTTCACCAACGATGATGGCATTGAGTCGCCCGGCTTGTGGGCGGCCGTCAAGGCATTTCAAGGCTCGGGCCGCCTGCTGGTGGCCGCGCCGCGCGAGCAGCAATCGGGCATGGGGCGCAGCATGCCCCATTACAGCGAGGGGCGCATCTTCCCCTATGAGGCGCCGATCGACTGCGATGACTGCAGCGCTTACGCCGTCGATGGCACGCCGGCCCAGGCCGTCCAGCACGCCATCCTCGAGCTGGCCTCCGAAGCGCCGGCGCTCTTGGTTTCCGGCATCAATTATGGCGAGAACACCGGCAACGGCGTGACGATATCGGGCACGGTGGGCGCGGCGCTGGAAGCGGCCAGCCTCGGCATACCGGCCATCGCCGTCAGCCAGCAAACGCCGACCGACCTGCACCGCAGTTATTCCAACGCGGTCGATTTCCGCGTCGCCGCCGAATTCGCCCTGCAGATCGGCGCCTGGCTGATGGACCACAGCGCCCTGCCTGATGATGTGGATGTCTTGAAGATTGATGTGCCCCGTGGCGCGACCAGCGAGACCGAGTGGCGCTTGACCCGCCTCTCCCGCCGCCGCGTCTATTGGCCGACCCGCCCCGAGCGCCTGGCGCTGCACGATTCCGGCAAGCTCGGTTACCAGTACAACAGCGACCCCACCGCCGCCGAGCCGGACAGCGATGTCTACGCCCTGCTGAATGACGCGGTGATTTCGGTGACGCCGATAAGCCTCGACATGACCTCGCGCACTGACATGTTCCGCCTGAGTCAGATCATGCTCGGCCGCGAGGAATACGGGCGGTAACGCCGCGACACGCGCAAATTGGACGCGCCAGCGCAGCTATGGCAGAATCCGATTATGCTTGGCGGTCATAAAGTGGGGGGCTCAGTGAGCGAAAAGACAATGAAGCAATCTGGAGCGCTGGGAAGCGCGGAGATGGCTGTCGGGACTGACGGTCGCTTGTCACGCCTTGAAACCGATATGGAGTGGGTGAAGCGCTCGCTCTGGTTCTTGATTGCGCTAGTTATCGGGATCTACTTGGATCTGCCGGCAGTGGTCCAGGGCTTGATGACATAGCAGCCTCCGCGCTGGCGCGTCCGCTAGCGTGTCCGTTTGCAGGGGCTATTTATCAGGTCCTGCGAATTCACATCCTAGCGCGCCGACGGGCGACCCAGTGGCCCGCCCCTGCATTTTCTCGGCGCGTCTCAGCCTAATCCCCCAGCAGCGCCGCGACCTCGCGCTCCCAGGTCCCCGCCACTGTCACGCCGTGCTCGTTCAGTCCGCCGCTGGCGTCAGGACCGGTCAAGTAGGGCCGCTTGCCGAGTGGGAAGCCGCTCTTCGCCGTCGCATCCATCGCGCCATTGATGAAATGCAGCGCCACGCCGGCGCGTTCCTTCTCGGTCTTGTTCGCCAACGTGCAATGCGCCACACCATAGGCGAAGAAAACGACGCCGCCCGCCGGCAGCTCCACCGCGACCGCCTCATCTTCCGGCGGGTAGCAGCGGATATGATGATTGCTGTAGGGATCGCGGCTGTGCTCGTAGGTCACGAGGTAGCTGCGCGGGATGACGTGAATCGTGCCATTGGCGACCGTCGCGTCATGCACCGCCGTCCACATGGCCGTGCCCTTCAAGGGATCGTCAATCTCGAAATAAGCGTTGTCCTGGTGCCAGTTGGTGCCCATGCCCTGCAAGCCCGGCTTGAGGAAAACCTGATCGAGATGCAGCAGGACCGGATCGCCGATCAGCTGGCGCACGGCTTCTATCGCTCTGTGGGCGAAGGGCATGGCGCGGAAAAAATCGCTGTGCGGGAACATGGGGCAGAGCTGCAGGTTGACCAAGTCGGGCGACGGCGTTTCGCTATCGCCGGCGGTCGCCACATTGCGCAGCACACCCGCCGCTTTCAAACGATCGAGCTCGGCCCGCATGGCCGCAACCTCGCGCTCGGACCAGAATTCTTCTTTGGCCACCCAACCTTCAGTCTGGAACTGTTCGATCTCGAATGGGGTGAACATAGGGCTCTATCCCTGAACAGGAGCGATCAAGACAACATATAAATTGAACTGCGTATTGTATCGCAGATTCTACCGAAACCAGGAAAATGCGCAGAAAGATTCAAACGGATGGCGCTCAGCATAACATCTGAGACGGCGAATAAGCCTGTTGTCTGGCATCATCTCTGACAGAGCCTGGATTTGCACCTCGTAGCATTCCGGCTCTAAATCAAAACTTAGATTCCAAGACCAGCTGTCATACTTGCCGCTATCCCATTGATGAACATGGCAAGCTTCGTGAATCAAGGCGTTGTGAAGAGGCCAGCTTCCTTCCCGCAATGAGGCGCTGCTAACCTGGACCCTCCCAGTCCGCGCGTTGACCTGTGCGTAGGCTTCCCTTCCGTACTTGCTCGTCAACTCAGGCATTTCAACTATTTGGCGTATCTTGGAGGCGGTATAATTGAACCACTTGGGCGAATTGGCGCGGAGGAACTCAAACGCGTCCAGTATCTGCTGCCTGAACCAATCGCTGCCCACTATATCTGGCAGATTGAGCGCCCCTGGATTGCTTATGGCATTGCCGCCGCATTGATTGTTCTGAAAGGCGTGGTAGCCCCTGCTCCAATCATCGTCGTTGTGGCAGTGCCAGCCGATAAAACAGCAATTGTCAACATGGGCTGACGCTGCGCTTGATGTTTGCGCGGCTGCGGCGCACTGTCCGTTTTTGAATGCCCAATATCCGTTCACCCATTCTTGCTCTGTTTGGCATTGCCGATCGACAAAACAACAGTTGTCGACATTGGCGGGCTGATTTGTTTGCGATGAGCCGGGATGGGAAGGCGGCGTCGGACTTACGCGAGAGGTTTTTGCCAGCCAGCCCCTGCCTATATCGAGCCAGCACCAGGCAGCGCCGCGTCTTGACTGCGAAACGGCGAAGGATTCACCGGCGCGAGCTGTACTTACTATGCGACTGGAAACGCTGTAAGAGCTTCGGATATTCATGCTGCCGGTGAGATATGCCGAGTCATGAGGATAACAATTGCTCTGTCCTATGATAGAGTAGGTCAGCGATAGAATAACCATCATGATCGCGCATGGCCTGGTTTTCACATTTTGTCTCCTCGGGCTTTTCTGCGAAGGCGCAGGCGGATGGCCCTCTGAGCAAGCAAATAAGATGATGTTGCGTCGTTCAAGGGCTATTTGTTTCTCATAGAGCTTCGAGCATTTATATCTGATAATATGTCAGAACATGAGGACAATCAATGTACAACCCAGCGGACCATCTCAAGCGGCTAGTCGAAACGCACGCGCCCAGCGGTTACGAAGAACCGGTCGCCGAACTCCTGCGCGGGGAATGGGCCGACCTGGTCGATGACTTTGATACCGACCGGCTCGGCAGCTTGATCGGCATCAAACGGGCGACGACGGCGGAGGCCGAGCGCCGCATCATGCTCGCCGCTCACATGGACGAGATCGGCTTGATGGTGCGCGAGATTGAGGACGGCTTCATTTATGTGCATCGCATCAGCGGCATTGACCCGCGCGTCATGCTGGCGCAGCCGGTGCTGGTGCATGGCGAGCGCGCGCTGCCCGGCGTGGTCGCCACCATGCCGCCTCACATGCTGAGCGCCGCCGAGCGCAAACAATTCAAGCCGATTGACGCCCTCGTCGTCGATGTCGGCTTGCCGGCTGAAGAAGTCGAGGGGATCGTCCGCGTTGGCGACCTGGTCACGGTCGAGGGACCGCTGCTCAATCTCAAGGGGCGCAAGGTGGCGGCCAAGGCGATGGACGACCGCAGCTGCATCGCGGTGATCACGACTTGCCTCCAACTGCTGCGCGGCATGAAGCACAGCTGGCATGTCTACGCGACGGCGACCGTGCAGGAAGAAGTCGGCTTGCGCGGCGCGACTACGGCCGCCAATCACATCCGGCCCGATTGCGCCATCGCCCTCGATGTCGGTTTTGCCGAGCAGCCGGGGGTTTCGCCCGGGGGCAAGCTGGGCGGCGGACCGCAGCTCGGCATCGGCGCCAATTTTCACCCGAAGATGGTGGAGCGCCTGCAAGCGGTCGCCGCATATTATGACATCCCCTGGCAAGCGGATATCATGCCGGCGCGCACCGGCACTGATGCCTGGGCGATTCAAGTGTCGCGGGAAGGCGTGCCGACGGCGCTTCTGAGCATCCCCTTGCGCAACATGCACTCGCCGGTCGAGACGCTCGATTTGAAAGATATCGAGCGCGCGGGACGGCTGCTGGCGCATTTCATCTGCGCGCTCGACGAGAGCTTCATGCAGGATCTCTCGCTGATGCCGGCAGAAGACGAGCCCGCCTGAGCCGGACATGCGCGCTGCCGTATTTGCCGGGGCCGGCGATATCTCCATCCGCGACGCGCCGATTCCCGCGCTCGACGCCGGTGACCTGCTGCTGCGCGTCCGCGCGGCGACGATTTGCGGAACTGATCTGCGGATCTGCGCTGGCTTGAAGCCCCGAGGCGTCCGCGCGCCCTCGATCCTCGGTCATGAATTCGCCGGCGATATAGCGGCGGTCGGCGCCGGCCTCAGCGGCTGGCGGGTCGGGCAGGCTGTCACCGCCGCGCCCGTCATCGCCTGCGGCGCCTGCTATTATTGCCAAGCGGATTTGGGCAATTTATGCGCCAATCGGACCGCCCTCGGCTACGAATATGACGGCGCTTTCGCGCAGTACATCCGCCTGCCAGCCGCCGCCCTTCGCGCTGGCAACGTCTTTGAATTGCCTGAGACGGTCAGCTGCGAAGCGGCCGCCCTGGCCGAGCCGCTCTCCTGCTGTCTCAACGGGCAGCAGAATCTGGGCGGCATCCAGCCCGGGGATCGCGTGCTCATCATCGGGGCGGGGCCAATCGGCGTCATGCACCTGCAATTGGCGAAAGCGGCGCCGGGGACGCGCGTCATCGTCTCCGATCCATCCGATCATCGGCGAAAACTGGCGGGGCAAAACGGCGCTGATCTGGCGATCAATCCCCTGGTCGATGATCTGGGCGCGGCCGTCCTGGATTTGACCGCGGGCATCGGCGTCGACAAGGTGATCATGGCGGTCGGCGTTCCCGAGATTCTGCCTGAACTGATTCGGCTGACGCGCAAGAACGGCGCGCTCAATCTCTTCGCCGGCTTCCCCCCGCGAGCCCGGGCGTCCATCGATCTCAACGACATTCATTACCGGCAGATTCGCATTAGCGGCGCCAGCGCCTCAACACCGGCGCAGTTTGGCCGCGCTCTGGATCTGCTCGCGTCGGGTACAATTGATGCCGACGCCATCATCACCGACCGCTTCCCGTTGGCGCAGTTTGGCGAAGCGCTGACTGTCGCCAAGGCCAGGCAAGGGTTGAAGGTGGCTCTGCTGCCCTGACGAGCCGCAAGCAAACTGTAGGGGCAGCCACCGGCTCGCCCCTACGCACAGCGCATATAGGTCTAAGCCTTGCAGGGGCGACATATCATGCGCCCGCCAAATCGCAAAATATGGTGGGTGAACCTCGATTCACTCATGTACACAAGAAATGTAGGGAACAGCAAAATGGCGAAAGGACTGCGGGTCGCGCTGAGCGGCTGCGGCAAAGCGGGCAAGGCGCAACTGCATTGGTTCGCCCGCCACCCCGATTGCGAGATTGTCGCGCTGTACGACCCGAATGCGGAGAGCGCCGCCGCCTGTACCGCCCAATACGGCGCAGTGGCGCTGCCGAGTTGGGAGGCGCTGGCCCGCCATCCGCAGGTCGAGCTGATCAGCCTTTGCGGTCCCGAATCATTGCGCTGCTCGCAAGCCCTGCAAGCCCTGGAAAACGGCAAACATGTGCTTTGCGAAAAACCTTTCGCCAACTCGTTGGATGAATGCGATGCGATGCTGGCGGCGGCGCGGCGTCATGGGCGGGCGCTGCTGGCTTTCTTCAATATGCGCTTTCATCCGGTCGTGGCGGCGGTGGATGCCAGCATCGACGAGGTCGGGTCGCTCTACGCCGCGCGCTTCAGTTATACGCAATTCCGCACCGCAGTCAATTGGCGCCACAAGCTTGAGCAGGGCGGCGGGGTCTTGAAATCGCAAGGCGTCCACGCCATCGACCTGGCGCTGCGCTGGCTCGGCCCCGCCCGGTCCGTCTCGGGTGAATTGGCAATCATTCATCCGGCGCGCGAAGTCGAAGATTTCGCCCTGATCAATCTGCGCTTTGCCAACGGCGCTGTCGGCGAAGTCTATGCCGCATACACGGACCGGCAGCCGGAAGCGATGACCGCCGCGCTGCAAGGAACGCGCGGCAAAATCAACTTCTGCCTCAGCCCTTATCAGCCGGCGATGAATCAGGTGAGCATCAGCCGACAGGGCGAGACGAAAGCGGTCGCCTTAAGCGAACATGCGGCGCTGGACCCGGTTTATCCCGGCTTGCTGGATTGTTCCCAGCGGGCGATTGCGCACATCGTCGACGGCCTCCTAAACGGGCGGCCCTCCAGCCTGGATGGCGCGGCCGGGCGCCGATCGATTGAAATTGTGCTGGCCGGTTACGAATCGCAGCGGCGGGGGACGAAAGTTCGGCTGCCACTGGCATCGTTCGAGGGCACGTCGCTGGCGGATTGCTTCCCCCGCTTTGATGCCGGCCCGTATGATCTGCAGGAGTAAAAGATTGTCATGGGCGCTCATGCCATCGTGCAAGGCAGCCTCAACATCGATATGGTGATGACTGGGCGGCGCTTGCCCGCCCGCGGCGAATCCATCCTGGGCGCCAGCTTTGCTACCTTCCCCGGCGGCAAGGGCGCCAATCAGGCGGTGCAGCTGGCGCGCCTTGGCATGGAGACCTTCATGATCGGGCGCGTCGGCGCCGATGTCTACGGCGATCAACTTATCGCCAGCTTGCAAGCGGCCGGCGTCCGGACCGACGCCATCCTGCGCGATAAGGAGCATGGTACGGGCAAAGGCTGGGTTTTCATCGACGAGGCGGGCGATAACTATATCATTGTCATCCCCGAAGCCAATATGGAGTGGCAAGTGGAGGATCTGGCGCCCATGACTGAGCTTTGCGCCGGCGCCGATCTCTTCCTTTGTCAGCTGGAGACGCCGGTCCCCATCGTTGATCGCGCTTTGCGCCAGGCAAAAGCGGCCGGCCTGCTGACCGCGCTCAATCCCGCCCCGGCGGCTGATTTGCCCGCCGACCTGTTCCAGCATGTCGACCTGCTGGTTCTCAATCAGACGGAAGCGGCTTTTTATGCCGGGCGTCCAGCGCAAGACGCGCGCCAAGCCGCAGAAACCGCCGCTGAATTGCGAGAGCGCGGTTGCGGCGCTGTCGTCCTGACGCTTGGGGAGCGGGGGGCGGTCGCCTGCGATGCGGATAGCGCTTATGCCTGCGACGCCTATGCCGTGCCCGCAGTTGATGTCACCGCGGCCGGCGATTCCTTCTGCGCGGGGCTGGCTTATGCCATGGTCAAGGGGCAGGATTTGAATTCCGCGCTTCGGTTCGCTTGCGCTTGTGGCGCGCTGACGGTCACAAGAGCGGGCGCGCAGCCCTCGCTGCCGACCCTGGCCGAAGTTCGCGCTTTCATGCAAGAAAAGGGGAGGGCTTATGGCGGCCAAGATCATATTTGACACGGACATCGGCTGGATGAACGATGATTGCATGGCGGCGATCTTCGCGCTCAAATCGCCTGATATTGATGTCCTGGGCATCACACCGGTGATGGGCAATTTCGATTTGAATTATTCGCTGGCCTGCGCGCTGCGCCTTTTGGAGTTGCTCGGCCAGGAACAAGTGCCCGTCTGCCGCGGCTTCGACCGGCCGCTCATCCACGAGCGCGGTCCCTACGCCGACAAAGTTTGGGGCAAATGGGCCAAGCTCGAGCCTGCCACAGATATCCCGCCCGGCATGCCACGCTTGCGGCCCGATCCGCGTCATGCCGCCGTCTTCCTAGCCGAAACCGTGCTGGCGCATCCGGGCGAGGTGACCATCGTCGCCGTCGGCCCGCTGACCAATGTGGCGGTCGCCTTGCGCCTCTATCCCGAAATTTCGCGCCTGGTGAAAGAAATCGTGATCATGGGCGGCGCGATCGGGCGCTTGCCCCGCGGCAAGGGCAATATCACGCCCGCCGCCGAATTCAACTTTTGGGTCGACCCGGAAGCGGCGCGCATCGTACTGCGCTCGGGCGCCCCGCTGACCCTGCTGCCGCTGAACGTCTGCCGCCGCTCGCACTTTTCCCGTTCTCTCTACGAGCGCATTATCGATCCCGCCAGCGATTATCCCGAGGTGGCCGCGCTCTACAAAGCTTACATCGGCCCCCGCTTTGACGATCCGGAGATCGATCGGCGCGAGCCGGTGCTTTTCTACGGCGTATTCGACCATGCCTGCCTCGGTTATGTCATCCGCCCGGCGATATTCACCTGCGAGGCGATGCGCGTCGACGTCAGTGTGCAGCCGGGGCTGGATTACGGCGTATCGCACGGCTATGTGAAGGGCGATTACGTCTCCGGTGAAGAGGCTCTGCCGATTGAAAGCGGGCTCGAAGCAATCAACGTCGCCTACGATATGGACTTTGAGGAGCTGGCCGAGCTCTATGTGTCGGCGATCACGCGCCGCCGCCGGATTCACTCAATTGAAGGAGGAGGGAGCGACATGGACCCATTTATGCGAGCGGCAATCGACGAAGCGAAAAAGGGATTAGCCGAAGGCGGCATCCCCATCGGCGCCGTCCTCGTCCTCGATGGCGAGATCGTCGGCCGCGGGCACAACCGCCGCGTGCAGAAGGGCAGCGCCATCCTCCACGCCGAGATGGACTGCCTGGAAAACGCGGGCCGCCTGAGCGCGCCTGATTATCAGCGGGCGACCATGTACACGACGCTTTCGCCTTGTGATATGTGCAGCGGCGCTATTCTGCTCTACAAAATCCCCAACGTAGTCATCGGCGAAAACCGCAGCTTTCAAGGGCCGGAAGCCATGCTCGAAGCGCGCGGCGTCGCGCTGACGCAACTCGATAATGAGGAATGCTACCGGCTCATGCAGGGCTTTATCCGCGCCAACCCCGATCTCTGGAATGAAGACATCGGCGTGTGACCGCTATGCGATTTCAAATCCTCTTGCTCTTGGTCACCCTCTGCATGGCGCTCTGGCAAAATCGACTTTGCGCCGCCGCCCCATAGGCAATATAATTGTCAGCAGACTTGACGTTCGGCGCTTGTCGTCCGGGCGTCCGGTTTCTTGGCAAAGCAAACGCATATAGGGAGAGTTGAAATGAAGACTTCGAAATTGCTCAGTATGCTTGTCCTGCTCGTATTCTTGTTTTCGCTGGGTTTCGCGGGACAGGCGCAGGGCAGTACAATCTCGTTCCTGACGCCTTCATGGGGCGTGCCGCCTAATGAAGATGCCTTGAACGCTTTCATGGAAGAAAGTGGCATCACGGTTGAGATTCAGTCGGTGCAGATGCAAGATCTGTTCAGTCGCGTGCAAGTTGCGGCGGCGGCTGGCTCGGCTGCGGCCGATGTGATATTCATCACGGAAGAGGCCATCTCCAATGTCGTCGCCACCGGCAATATGCTGCCGCTGAACGACCTGCTGGATAACGGCGAGCTCGACCTTGATGACTTTGAATTCCTCGACTTCTTCGCCATCGACGGCGATCGGTATGCCGTGCCCAGCTACTTGCAGTTGGTCATGATGGATTACAATGTCGCCCGTCTGGCGGAAGCCGGCTTTGACGCCCCGCCAACGACCTGGGCCGAGTTCGACATGATGGCGCGGGCGGCAAAAGAGGCCGGCGTTGACGAATACCCCATTGCCATGAACGCCATTCACTGGTCCTGGTGGATCATCGCGCTGAGCATGGGCGATCCCATGTTTGACGGCGACCTGAACCCGGTCTTCGCCGACGAAGGCAGCCAGGCGCGCGATGCGATGGCTTTGCTCTACACCTGGTTCGCGGACGAGTTGATCAGCCCTGAGCTGTTGGCGGGCAGCATTAACCAGCACGCCATCTTCTGGAGCGGCGTTGGCATCTTCCACCAAGGCTGGCAGGGCTCGGTGCGCGTGGGCAACAACCCCGATGTCTCTGCGCATGCGCCGAACGTGGCTTACATGGTCCTGCCCGAAGTCGGCAATACCTGGAACCTGCCCGCCGGCATCGGCATCTCGGTCGACAGCGAAAATGTCGAAGCGGCCTGGGAATTCATCAAGTGGTATGTCGACGACCAGAACATGAACGACATCTACAACGCCTTCGGGCTCTATCCTTCGCGAATTTCCGTCAGCAGCGCGCTGAATGAGGCAGGCGCCATCGAGGGTTACGCTGAGATGGTGGAGCAGGGTATGCATGTGAACGACTTGCCGCGGGCTGTGCTCTGGTGGGGTCCCTGGTCAAGCTCGGTGAGCGAGCACATCCGCGAAGGCGCGGTGACGGGCATGTCGTCTGATGATGTCATCGACGCGCTGGCAGCCGAGTGGAACGCGCTGAAGGAAGAGTACGAGTAGGGCGCCTTCCCGCGACGACCGTGTAGGGGCGATACTTGTGTCGCCCTAAAGCCCAATCCATTGGCGAATTTGCAGGGGCGAGACAAGTCTCGCCGCCGCGCCGACCAATTGACGTATCCGTTTGGCGAAACCTGTCTCGTCCATGTGCCGACCCGATAACGGGACTGTAGGGGCTTGCCTTGGCAAGCCCACCCGCCGCAACCAACATCAAATCAATTGGCAGGGAAATATCGCATTGCAGACGCCCAATCAACACTATAGCAAGCGCCGATCTATCCGTTTGCGCAAATACGACTACCGGCGATGTGGCGTATACTTCGTCACTATCTGCGCTTACCAGAAAAGGAAACTGTTTGGCACGGTAGTCGAAGGAATTGTGTCCCACAGCTCAGTTGGCGAGATCGTGAGCGACGAGTGGCGACGCATCGCGCAAGCCCGAGCCAATGTCGAGATCGACCACTATGTCGTCATGCCTAATCATTTGCATGGCCTGTTGATCATTACCGAAAGGACAAATGTCAATAGCGATCAATGCTCCGATGGTCCCTTGTCGGCGCAGCGACGTGGAGTTCCAGCGAGTTCTCTGGGCTCAATCATCAATCAATTCAAAGGGACAGTGAGCAGAAGTGTTTGGTCCAACCTGTTGCACAGCAGAACGCAAATATGGCAGCGGAATTATTACGACCATATCGTGCGGGATGAGGCATCGTTAAATGAAATACGAAAATACATCGTTGGAAATCCGGCAAAATGGCATGATGACAGATTGTTTGTCATGTAGGCGCTGATGGCGGGCTTGCCAAGGCAAGCCCCTACGGCATTCGTATATTCTGGAATTGTTGAAATGAAGATTCACCGTGTTGCAGGTGCAGCATTCGATTGAGAGGGATTCGTCACGTCGCTAGTGACTTAACATGAGCATTACCAGGCAGCGCCTCAGCTCATCCGATTCGCTCTACCTCGCGGTCGTGCTCGTGCCGATCATTTTGCTGATCGCGCTTTTCATCTACTACCCCGCCGTCGACACCTTCGGCCAAAGCCTGACCAACCGCAACCTGCGCGTCCGCCGGCCGCCAAAACCGGTGGGGCTTGCCAATTATGTCAAACTGGTCGAAGACGACGAGTTCTGGGAGGTCACCGGGCGCAGCTTCAAAGTCGTCATCATCACGCTGCCGCTGGAGATGGCGGTCGCCTTCGGCATAGCCATGCTCTTGAACCAGCGCTTCCCTGGCCGCAGCGTCGTGCGCACCTTGACCTTTCTGCCCTGGATGCTGCCCGGCGTGGTCAACGGCTTCTTGTGGGGCTGGCTGCTCAACGGCGAATATGGCGCGCTCAACGGCTTCCTGTATCAATTGGGCTTGATTGACGAATATCAATATTGGCTGCGCGAGCCGGAGCATCTGATTTTCTGGATCACCGTCGTGCAGACCTGGACGCGTTACGCCTTCCCCACCATCATTTTGCTGGCGGGCCTGCAGAGCATCCCCGATGATCTTTATGACGCCGCCAAGGTCGATGGCGCCAGCGCAATGTCTCGCGTGCGCTTCATCACCGTCCCGCTCCTGCTGCCCTCATTCGGCATCGCCCTGGTGGTCGAATTCATCGCCGCTTTCCAGATCTTCGATGTCATCTGGACGCTGACGGCGGGCGGCTCGGCCGGCGGCTCGATGAATCCTTTCACCAAGACGCTTATGCTCTACAACTACGAGCTGGTCTTCCGCGATTTGCGCGTTGGCCTGGGCGCGGCCCTGTCCTACATCATTCTGCTGATGTCACTGGCGGTCGGGCTGATCTTCGTCATGCGCGTCTACAACCAGGGGGTGCAGGAATCATGACGCTTGGACTGCGCGGGCAGGAACGCCTCCGCCTCGCCCTCATTTACGTTCTCTGCGCGGTTGTTTTGATCTGGGCGCTGGCGCCGATATACTGGGTGGCCGTCAGCAGCATCTCGACGCGTCAGGAGCTCTACGCCCGCCCCTACAAGATCTGGTTCCCCAGCCAGCCGACGCTCGAATCTTATCAGACGATCTTCACCCAGGGCGCGAAATTCCGCTCCGGCGGCTTCTCGCCCACTGCCCATCTGATGGGCACCGGCCTGCGCAACAGCGTCATTATCTCCGTTGCCTCGGCCGGCATCGTGACTCTAATGGCGACCGGCGCCGGCTATGCCTTCGCCCGCATGAAATTCCGAGGCAAGAATGTCATCTTTCTGCTGATCATGCTGATGATCCCGCTGCCGATCTGGGTCTCTTTGATCGCCTTGTTTTTCCTCATGTCGCATCTCGGCCTGGTGGACACCCTGGTCGGCCTGATTCTGATCTTCGTGACCCTGCTCCTGCCGCTCTCGGTCTGGCTGATGACCACCTTTGTGCGCGATATCCCGAGCGAGATACAAGACGCCGCCCGCGTTGACGGCGCCGACCGCTGGCGGCTGGTCTATAGCATCGTGCTGCCACTGGCGCGCCCGGGCATGGTGGCCGTCTTCCTCGTCGGCATGCTCACCACCTGGAATAATTTCCTCATCCCGCTCATTTTCTCGCGCAGCGATGACTCGCAGCCCTTGACCATTGTCTTGACGCTCTTCATCGGCCAGTACGAGGTCGCCTGGGAAGACATGTCGGCCGCTGCCGTCGTGACCATGCTGCCGCCTTTTCTGATGGCGCTCTTCTTCCAGCGCTACCTCGTCCGCGGCTTGACCATGGGCGCGGTGAAATAATCGCTCGTTTCCCGAATCCCTCACAGGCGGTCGGCCTCTAAGCAAACCGTGGATCGCCCTTGAATGCCCAAGCCATCGCCCCAATCGGCGCTCGCGTCGGCATACCGTAGGCATTGCGTCCACCGCGCGTCGCCCAGCATACGCGTTCCCCCCATTATATTTGTAGCCGACAGCAAAAGCCTCGCGTCATGACGCTAAGCTGTTCTTGTAAATGTCTAGAGATGGAGGGAATATAATGAACTCGCTATTGAGAATAATCCGTCAAGGGCTTGTCGCGCTCCTGCTTGCGGCTTTGTTGACGGGTGGTTCGCTGACGGCGCAGAACCTGCCGGGCCACCCTGTCGACTTGGCGCAGCTCAACCCTCTGATTGATATCGTCCTGCCGAAGCTTTATCCGATCATCGCCATGGACGTTTCGCCTTCGCTCGGCGACGCCACGTTGATCAATCGCATCAATATGGTTGTCGCGCTCGGCATGATGGACGCGGCCGCGCCTTATCACGAGACCGCTGTCGGCATGTATTCGCGCAGCCCGCGGCGGCCCGAAAGCGAACGGACGGACTTCAACATCAACAGCGCCATGCTCTACGGGGCCTATCAAGTGCTTCAAGGCTTGCTGCCGCAGCGCGATTCCGTCTGGCGCGCCATGCTGAGCGAGCAGGGCTTGGACCCCGACGACAGGAGCAGCGACCCGTCGACGCCGGTCGGCATTGGCAATATAGCCGGCTGGGGCGCCGTTGCTGGCCGGCTGCGCGATGGCATGAACCAGTTGGGGCATTACCAAGACAACACAGGTTACATGCCAGTGAATTCGGCTTATGTCCTGCGCGATCCGTCGCGCTGGCAGCCTGGGCTCAGATTGCAAGGAACTGGCGTTTACACCATCCAGCAGTTTGTCACGCCGCAGTTGGCGAACACCGAGCCCGTCGGCGCCTTTGACCCGCGCGAATTCCGCGCCCGGCCACCCATCGCCAGCGACGCGGAAAACTGGGAGGCGTATCAAGAGCAGGCGGACGCCGTCCTGGCCGTCTCGGCGGAACTGACTGAGGAGCAGAAGCTGAAAGCGGAACTCTTTGACAACAAGATCCTCTCGCTGGGCTTGTCCTTCATACATCTGGCGCAGGAGCGGAACTGGTCGCCGGCCGATACCGCGCGCGGCTACTTCTTAAAGACGGCCGCCGCCCTCGACGGCTCCATCGTCACCTGGCAGGAAAAAGCCCGGTACGACGCCGTCCGGCCGTTCAGCGCCATCCGGCACATTTACGGCGACGAGCTGGTAAGGGCTTGGGGCGGGCCCGGCGCCGGCGCGGGCGAAATCCCCGCCAGCCAGTGGCGCAGCTATCTGCCGGAAGCCGACCATCCGGAGTACCCATCGGGCTCGACCTGCGGCTGCTATGCCCAGGCCCAGGCGGTCCGGCGTTTTAGCGGCGCGGACGAACTGAACTGGACGGTCGCTTATCCCGCCGGTTCTTCCCGCATTGAACCCGGCCTTAGCCCGGCGGAGGACCTGACACTGCGCTTCGCCACCTGGACGGATTTCGCGCGCGATTGCGGCCAGTCGCGCGTTTGGGCCGGGGTGCATTTCCCGGCGGCCGTCGAAGCCAGCGCGGCGGTCTGTGGCGGCTTTGGCGACCTCGCCTACGAGTATTTCAGCGCGCTGATGGATGGCACGGCGCCCGAACGACCGCTGGCGCAGCCCTTGGCGGCCGACCCCTGGTTAACAGCGGCGCGCGCGCAAGAGCCGGAGCCAATCGTCGTGGCGCCATCGACGACGCCCACATCCGAGTCTTGCCGGGCTGTATCCGAATCCATTATTGTCACGGCGGTGAACAGCGGCGTCGAGTGCCACCCTCTCGATATGAGCGGCTTGGGCTTGCTGGAGAGCGGGCTTGACGCGGTCAAGCTATCGGGCGAGCTATCGCTTGGCGCGCAGATTTGCTTCCGCGCTGGCGGCTCGCTGATATTCTTCGATGATGCCAGTTCGCCCCCGATTATGACGCAACTCGCGACTTATGGCTTGCCCGACATGGTCTGTGGCTGGATCAATCAAACGGGCACCGTCATGCTCATATCCGCTGATTTGGGCAAGGCCGTGGGCAACGCTGTCAGACCGCTATCCGAGTGCCAGGTGGTTTCGCTCGAGTATCTCAGCTTCCGCGACGCGCCCGGCGGCCGCCGCATTGGGATCGTCATCCCCTCAGGCCACCGGCTGACCGCCACCGCCAGAACGCCCGGCTCGTTCAAAGTGCAGTATGGCGGCGAGGTAGGCTGGATAAGCGCTGACTTTGTGCGCGCTGAAGGCGCCTGCGCTTGAGGCCGCCCGATCGCCACGAAAATAAAGGACAATGGTGGGGCGGCAGGACCGCAGTGTCTACGCGCGGCTGTGTGTCGCCCACGAAGATAGCCTAAATATTGCGGGCGATTCACAGAATCGCCCCTGTTTACGTTGCGGGCAACCAACCCCACCCCGGCCTCCTCCCCGAAGCATCATCAGGGAGGGGGAGCAAGACGCGGCGCGATGCAAGGTATTTTGCGTGGGCGGCGGTTACACCGCGCGTGTGTCTACAGATTTCGCAAGTTGCCGGGAAAGTAGTTGATTTCAGCGCCATTTCAATTTGATGCGATTGCCCCGGGTGGGGAGTATAATGAAAGGATGCGAAAGCAAGCTGCCCTTGCCGCATTTGGGCTTGCTCGCCATAGAGATTGCGGACGCGCCTCATAGAGATGAAGAGGAGAGGCTGGGGGGATGGGCTTTCTGCCCGCGCCATGAACATTGAATCCACAATTGCATCCATGACCACAGAAGAAAAAGTCGGCCAGCTCTTCATGCTCGCCTTCGCCGGCGACCAACTGGGCGAAGCCCGCATCCTGATGGAAGAGCATCTCGTCGGCGGCGCCTACATCAGCGACGACAATGTGCCGAGCGCCGCCGCCGCTCGCAAGCTCTGCAACCGGCTGCAGTCTTTCGCCGGCAACACGCGTCTCGGCATCCCGCTGCTGCTTGGCGCCGATCAAGAGGGGACCTGGTCGGTGATGACGGCCGAAAGCGCCATGGGGCCGGGCAATATGGCCCTGGGCGCGACCGGCGACCCGCAATGCGCCTATGACATGTACGGCGTCATCGCGCGCGAGACGAGCGCCGTCGGCTTGAATGTCGTGCTGGGGCCGGCCGCAGACTGCAATTCCAATCCTCACAATTCGATCATCGGCATGCGCTCCTTCGGCGAGGCCCCTGAGCGGGTCGCCGCGATGACCGCCGCCGCCCTGCGCGGCCTGCACGAGAACGGCGCCGTCGGGGCGCTCAAGCATTTCCCCGGCCATGGCGATACCAGGCTCGACAGCCACCGCGGCTTGCCGACCGTTGAGCGCCCGCGCGCAGACCTCATGCGCATTGACCTGCGCCCCTTCGTCGCCGGCATCGAGGCGGGCGCAAAGATCGTCATGACCTCGCATATTGTCTTCAGCGCTCTTGATCCGGCGCGCCCGGCCACGCTCTCGCCCATCATCCTCGGCGACTTGCTGCGCGGCGAATTGGGCTTCGATGGCATGATCGTCTCCGACAGCATGAACATGCACTCGATGAAGCGCAACTACGACCCGATTGAGGCCGTCATTCAGGCTTTTCAGGCGGGGGTCGATCTGATGATGCTGGCCGAAGAGCACTATGACCATGACGCCGGTCAATACCTGGAAAACCAGCGAGCATTGATCCGCGCCATCATCCGCGCCGTCGACGCCGAAGTGATTCGCCCCGAGCGCGTCGATGACGCCCTGCGGCGGGTGCTGCGTCTCAAGGTTGAAGCCGGCTTCTCAAGCGCGCCGCTGCCCGCAAATAACGAAGTCGGCAGCGAAGAAAACCGCGCCATTGAGCTAAGCGTCGCGCGCCGGGCGGTCAGCGTCCTGCGCGACCGAAAGGGCCGCCTGCCGCTGGACCCGGCCGCGCCTTTCACCGTCGTCAACACGACGAGGCGAAGCGCTTATGAAGTTTTGACAACGACACGCGGCATCGGCCCCAACCAGGCGACGCCCGCTTTTGATGTTTTCGCTGACGCGCTGGGCGCAGCCTGCCCCGAGCTGACCATCATCGCCGCCGAAGACTTCGCGGGCGCGAATTTACCGGACACGGGCGCCATCGTCGCCGTCACCGAGAATTACACCTTGCCCGGTATGGACTTTGACGGCGCGCTGCAAGCGGATATTGTCGCTGCCCTGCATGAAGCCGCCGGTGAGCGTCTCATCGTGGTCGCGCTGCGCGATCCTTATGAGCTGGCGACTTTCCCCGAGATCAATGCCTACATTTGCAGTTTCAGCTTCCGTCCCTGCGCGGCGCGGGCGGCCGCCGATGTGTTGCTTGGCAAATGCACAGCCAGCGGGAGCAGCCCCGTCAGCGTCCCCGGCGTCGACGTGGAAAAACCGTAAGGCTTATCCGCTGAAAGCGCGCTTCCTGCCTGAGCATAGTCAGGACAGCGCGAGGCGCAACTTTAGTCAACGTCTGCGATATCGGCAAGTATGCTCTCGACCGCTGACGGTCTTATATCGCCTTCTTCAGACTTGGAATAGATCGTGACGAGGTGAACGAGGTCCTCAAATTGCGCATAGTAGACGACGCGGAAACCACCGCTCTTGCCCCGCCGCGCTGATGGATTCGGCAAGCGTACTTTGTACAAATCATAGCCGTAACCGGACAGCTTGTCTCCGGGACGGTGGTCGATTTCCAATGCGGTTATGAGCTTGTCGACTTCCAGTGTAACGGCGGGATACTTGCGCCTTAGCCGCTTGAGGCGCCGGCGGAATTTGGGCAGAAGTCTAACGGTCGCGGGCATCGCCCGTCACATCTCGCTCTACCTCCGCCAAAACCTCTCGCGCCGGACGTCCTTGGCCCGCCAGCGCCTGCCGCATGCCGATCCGTATGCTTTCGAGGATTTGATCTTCAGTTAGTTCAGCGTAGTAGTCGGCCAAGATATCGCTGACGACCTCGGAAAGCGATATCCCCCGATTTTTCGCCTCTGCTTGCAGGTAGCCGGCGATCTCTTGCGATATCTCAAGTTTCAAATCAAATGCTGCCATCAAATGAATTCCTTATCTTTCACTACGCCAATTCTACCACATGGGGGCAGGCGGCTGGACAACGGTTCCAGCATTCTGCTTATGATCCGCCACTATGGAAGATTGCGCCAAT
This sequence comes from Chloroflexota bacterium, assembly GCA_028875245.1. Classification (GTDB taxonomy): domain Bacteria; phylum Chloroflexota; class Anaerolineae; order Aggregatilineales; family Phototrophicaceae; genus UBA6055. The sequence continues at coordinate 10,235 of JAPPEU010000076.1, read as the reverse complement.
CTCCACTAGACTTCGCTGATGAATTCCCAGGTGAAGACAGATTCCCGGATTTTGGACGCCGACCCCACACCCGCCCGTTTCCCGCGCCTGCGCGCGCTGCTCTTTCTGCTGCTTTCGCTGGCTTTCGGCGCTGCGCTCATCGTCGCCATGACCTGGTTCGTCATCGGCTCCGCCCCACGCTCGCGGGCGGTCGCCCTGGCTGAGCATGTCGCTGTATCCGAGTTCGCGGCCCTGCTGGACGATGACGCCTACCCCGCCGCCCTGGCGATTGACGCGGATGGCATGCTCTACACCGGCAGCTACCAAAGCGGCGCGCTCTGGTCGATTAGCCCGGCCGGCGCGGTCCGCGAGCTGCCCGGCAGCCGCGAGCGCATCGGCTCGGTAACGGGTCTTGATGTCGCCCCCGATGGCGCGCTCTATATCCTCGACCGAATCGCGCCGCTGAATGCCGAAGGCGGCATCGTTTGGCGTTATGCCGCGGGTGACTGGGCGCTGCTCTTCGAGATCGGCGGCGAGGCATTATTGGGCGGCATTCTGCCCGACGATATCGCCGTTGATGACGCCGGCCTCATCTACATCAGCGACCGTCTGGGGCATGTGCTGCGCTACCGGGAAGATGGCGGGCCGCTCGGCAATAATGGCGAGGCCGCCTGGTGGGCCGCCCCTTGCAGCGATCAATGCGAGATCACCGGCATCGCCTATGACCGCGCCGCCGACGCGCTGCTCATCGCCGACCCCGCGGCGGAAACGGTCTACCGCGTCGATATCGCCGACGGGGCGCCGGGCCCCGCGCGCGCCATCCTGCGCGCCGTCGATGAGAAGAAGGACTACGGCTTTGATGGCGTCACGGTCTCGCCCGCCGGCGACATTTACCTGGCGCTGCTGAATTGGAATCGGGTCGCCCGCGTCGACGGCGGCGCGCTGGTGATGCTGGCGAAGGATTTCCGCGGCGCCAGCGACCTGGCTGTGGACGCCGCGCGCAATCGGCTCTATGTCAGCAACTGGAATCAGTTCAGCCTGGCCTTCGGGACGCGCCCGCAGCTGCCCTTCGCCATTGATGTGATTGATCTCTCGCCCAATGGCTAGACACACACGTATTTTCACCGCAGGCGCTCGCGAGTAACAACTCGGCTCACACTAAATTTCGAACCCGCCAAAATAGGAGTCTGTAGGGGCGTTTGACCCGCAGTGTTTACGCGCGGCGCCGAAACGCCCGTCCATGCGATAGCGCGAGGTTTAGGGCGAGCCACCGTCTCGCCCCTACAAATTTCGCTATGATTGCAGATGGAATTTAGTAGGTTCATTCAATGAGAGGAAAAGAGGCGACACAGAGAACCCAAGGACTTAGTGATAACTTTCTGCGCTTTATGACGGTTCAGATCCAAGCTATCTCGCATGAGCGCGAATCTCCGACTGCCTGAGAATTTCGCCGGGCAAACGGAAAACTCTGTGCCCTCTGTGTATCCTCGGTGTCCTCTGTGGTGAAAAACATGTAAAGCGTTCGTAAAAGGGACTTGTTCCACGATGTACACCAAGGCTCTTAACTGCCGCCAGCTTGACCCGCCCGTTTAAGTCCGTTAGGCTAGGTTGAGCATTTTCGCCGGACCGGAGTCATCATGCGCCGACGCCGTTCATACCGCCGCAGTGGGCCAAAGCTGGTCTCGCCATACGCACGGGCGGAGGCGCTGCCACGCTGGCGTCGACTGGTCGGTTGTTTCTGTCTGCTCGCCGCCATCTGCCTGACGCTGGCCGCCGCCGTCCTCGTCTTCACTGCGCCGCCAGTCAGCGTGGCGGGGCCGCCCCGCGCGACCGAGGCAGCGGAGCAGCTCCCCCAGCCGGAGACCATCATCGCCGAAGACGCCGCCCCCGCGCAAGATGACCACGCCAGCCCCGACGAGCGGCCGACAATCAGCCCGGCGCAGATCTTTGAATTGCTGGCGACGCCGCCCGACCCCGCCGGCGACGAGGGCTTGAATTATGATCCCTTCACGCTCATCACCAACCGCGCCCGCTCCCGGATGACCAGCATTGTCGCCCAGCGCGGCGATACGATCGCGGGCATCGCCAATCGTTACGGCTTGAAAAAAGAGTCGATCGCCTGGTGCAATGATTATCGGCTGGCATTGGTTTTGCGGCCCGGCGATGTCGTCAATATTCCGCCGGTCGACGGCGCCTGCCACCGGGTCATCCGCACGCAGAGCAAAGACATCCGCGCCATCGCCGCGCAGTACGGCGTCGACGATCCCTACGCCATCATCGACTCGCCGGCCAACGAGCTGCCCGATATCGCGCCGGAAACGCTGCTGCCCAGCGGCACGCGCCTCTTCATCCCCGGCGGCGAAGGCGAGATCATCACCTGGAACGCGCCCGTGCAGCAGGATGGCGCCGGCAATGTGGTCGCATTCGACCCCGGCAGCCCCTTCAGCTGTGGCGCGCGCTCCGGCGGCGGCACGCGCTGGGTCAACCCGCTGCCCAACGGCACCTTCGTCCGCGGCTACTACGCCGGGCACAGCGGCATCGACATCGCAGCGCCGATCGGCACGCCGATATACGCGGCCAACGGCGGGCCCATCCTCTATGCCGGCTGGAATAACTGGGGCTACGGCTCCACCGTTGTCATCGGCCATGGTCCTTGGTCGACGCTCTATGGGCACATGAGCAGCACCGCCGTGCGCTGCGGCCAGACCGTCGGCGCCGGGCAGATCATCGGCTACGTCGGCAGCACGGGCAACTCTTCCGGCCCGCATCTGCACTTCGAGATCCGCTTCAAAAATCAGCCGCAGGATCCGGCCTCAACCTCGGGGATAGGTTGGTAGCGGCGGCCTTGATTGTTGATGCCGGCTCGCCCGCCGCTATATCCTGGCCTTGTTGGGGCGACCAACCTGGCCGCCCGTCGAAGCGAAGGAATGCGTTTTCGGGCGACATGGTATGTCGCCCCTACAGATTTTGGTTGGAGAACTGCTAGAATCAAGCAGATTCGCGGAAAATCGGGAAACAGCATGACCTCTTTTGACAACGTGGCGGAAGCCTGGCGGACGCTGCAGAATGGCGAAGACGCGGAAGCGCGCGCCGCCGCCATCGTCTGCCTGGGCGAAGCGCGTTATGCGCCGGCCGTTCCGCGATTGACCGCGCTCCTGCGCCAGGCCGACCCTGGCACGCGCTACCTGGCGGCCAAAGCTCTGGGGCAGATCGGCGACGAGGCGGAGGCCGCCCTGCCCGCCCTGCTGGATGCCCTGCGCGGTCATGACATGTTCCTGCGCGCGGCCATCACCGGCGCCTTGATCAAGATTGGTCCGCCGGCCGTGCCCGGTTTGACGCGGGCGCTCTTCGACCCCAGCAGCGCCGTGAAGCGGGCCGCCTGCAAAGCCCTTGGCCGCATCGGCAGCGAGCGCGCAGTTCCCGCGCTGAAATTCTCCCTGCGCGACGATAACGAGGGTGTACGCAAGCTGGCGCGCGAGGCTTTGGAGCGCATTGACAGTCCGGCGGCGCGGGCGGCTTTGGAAGACGGCTGACGCGCGTACAGCGAGGGGCAGCGCGGAAACCGAGCTTACTGTTTCAGGACGCGCGCGATCTGCTCAATGTGAATGCCGTCGTGCAGCAGGGTATGAGCGGCGGCCATCTCAACGTCAATCACATCATCGGCGGCGAAGCGCCCCTCGCGCAGCCACTCGCTGGCCGTCGCGGCGGATAGACGCTCGATCAGCCAGCGCCGTCTCGCGCGATATTGATCCAGGACCGCGCGCAATTCTTGCCTGGCGTATTCATTGTCGATAACCAAGGCCAGCCGGGCGCTTTCATTGTAGAGCCGGAAGCTCGGTCTCTCCTCTTCCAGCATCCGCCTGATTCGTTCGGCGAAGATGTCTTGATAATCGCGCAGATGACAGGTGATTTCCAATACCGTCCAGCCATCGACGCCATCGCGCGCCGTCCGCGCCTGTTCCTGGCTGACGTCAGCCAGGACGAGGTCCAGGATTTGCGCCGAGTTCTTCAAACCTCCGATCAACCATTCATGGGGAAGACCCTTCAATGCGACACCTCCTTAACAGTTCGATTGGGCGTAAGCGCACTCACTCGCGGCGCAGCGCCTCGGCCGGTTGGAGCCGCCCCAACAGCAGCGCCGGATAAAGCCCCGCCAACAGCGCCGCGGCCAGCGCCACCGACAAGGCTTCGGCGAAATAAGCCGGCTGCAGGGCGACTTGCATCGTCCAGCCGAAGGAGCGCAGGTTGATCACATGGGTCAAGACCAGCGATGTCGCCAGGCCGATCGGCAATGCCAGCAGACCGGCGATCAGCCCCATGAGCCCGGTCTGGATCATGGCGTAGCGCCTCAGTTGGCGCGCGGTCATGCCGGTCGCGCGCATGACGCCGTACTCGCGCGCGTGCTCCAATTGCAGTGCCATCAGCGCCGACAAGATGCCGATGAAAGCGACCAGCGTCGTCAACAAGCGCAAGGCGACGGTGATGGCGAAGGTGCGGTCGAAGACTTCCAGCGCGCCCGCCCGCAAACCGGCGTTGTCTTGCACCAGCAAGTCATACTCAGCCAGCTGCGCCCGCAGCCCGGCGATGACCGCTGCGATATCGGCGTCCTCGGCGGTGAATACGCCCAGCGAACTGATGAATGGATCGGCGAAATAGCGATCGTAAACCGAGCGCGCGATGTACAACGCCCCCTGGTCGGTGCTGTAATCATAGTAAACGCCGAAGATCTCAAATTCCTGCGGCCCGATGTCGGTGCTCAAGATGATGCGATTGTTGCTTTCGTCAATGCCGCGGCGGAAGGCGAAGGGCTCGCTGACCATGACCCGGCCGGCATCAAGGGCCGCCTGGTGTTCGGCGGCCGAAACAGCCGACCATTTGAAGCGCCGATTATCGCCGGCGATATCGAAGTCGCTGGCAAGCAGATTGACCGGCGGCAGATTCGGGTAAGCGGGCGCGTCGACGCTCACATGGCGCGCGGAGGAGACCGCCCGTACGCCGGGCGCCGCGAGCGCCAGCTCTTTCACGGCGCGGTCGACATCGACGCTGGCGTTGTTGGAGGCGAAGAGCGGCGGCGACACATAAATCTGCGCCCCCAGCGATGTGCGCAGCCAATCGGCGACTGTGCCGCGGAAGCTGCCGATCATGACGCTGACGCCGACGATGACGCTGACGGCGATTGTCAACGCGGCGACCGCCACCGATGTGCGGCTCAGCGAGCGAATGACCGCGCGCGCCGCCAGCCGCCCCAATACACCGAAACAAACGGCCGAAAGCGGCGTCAGCAGGCGCAGCAGCAGCACCATCGCGGCCGGTGTGAACATGGCGCCGCCGACAATGATGCACATCAAAGCGGCGAAGCTTAGCGCCAGCCCGCCCGGCGCCAGCAGCAAGAGCAGACCGAAGAGGACCAAAGCAAGGGCGCCTGCGCTGATCAGGGGCAGCATTCGCCGCGCCCGTTCCTCTTCATCCGAGCGCCGCATCACGCCGGCCGGCGGCGTCGTTGTGGCCTCCCACGATGGGATGGCGGCCGCCAGCAAACTCGCGCCCAGGCCGATGAGAGCGCCTTGCAGCAGGGTCAGCGGCGAGACGCTGATGCGCTGGACATCGACGCTGAAGTAGAGATCGCTGATCGTCTGGGAGACCAATGCCACCGCCCCGCGCCCAAAGATGATGCCCAGCGCCAAGCCCAGAATGGCGCCGATCAGGCCCAGAATGAAGGCCTCCAGCAAGATGAAGCGGAATATCTGCCCGCGGGTGGCGCCCAGCGAGCGCATAATGCCGAGGGCGCCGCGGCGCTGCACGACGCTGAATGCCACGGTGTTGTAAATCAGGAAGAGCCCGACAACGAGCGCCAGCAAGCTCATCGCCTGCAAGTTGAGCTCAAAGGCGGCGATCATCTGATCCAGCGAATTGTCTTCCTTGACATCGAGCAGGCGCAGGCCGGCCGGCAGCGCCGCGCCGAGCGCTTCGGCTTCGTCAGCCTCGAGGATAAGGTCAATGCGGCTGAGGCGCCCGTCAAAGCCGACGATTTCTTGCGCGCTGGCGATATCGCTGATGACCAGGTCATCGAGGGCCTGGCGGCTAGCCTTATCCGCCGGGCGCAGGATGCCGACCACACGGGCGGCGCTGAAACGACCGCCGGCGCTGAGCCGCAGCTCGTCATCAAGCGACAGCCCAAGCCGCCCGGCCAAGGCCTCGCTGATGACAACGGCGCCGGGTTCGGCGATTAGCCGGTTCAGCGCGGCGAAATCAACTTCTTCGTTTTCATCCGCCAGGTAGGAGCGAAAGGGCCCCTCCACAAGGGGATCCACGCCGAGCAGCCGCAAAGCCTGGTCCGCCCCGTCGACGCGCAAGAACTCCGTCACCACCGGCGCGCTCAGCTTGATGCCGGCCTCGATGCGGAGGCGCGTGTAATAGCGCGAGTCGAAGCCGTTGGGCCCGCCGACGATCTGATGGGTGGCGCGGCCAACCAGGCTCTCGCTGCTGAGGGTGAAGGCACGCCCCGCCGAGCCATTGGCGATGTCGATGGCGACGACCACCGCCACGCCCAGGGCGACGCCGAGCACGAACATGCCGCTTTGGAAGAGCCGTCGGCCGATGTAGCGCAGGGCGAGCCGAACGATGATCGAGGGCATGGGTCCCCCTCAACCCATCGCGCGGCGGGCGGCCAGCTTGGTCGCCCCTAGGGTTTTCTTGCGCGTAGCCAACCCCACCCCCCGGCCCCCTCCCCGAAGCATCAAGGAGGGGGAGCTATGGACACAGCGAGACGCAAAGTATTTTGCGTGGGCGGCGATTTCACCACGCCTGTGTCTACGGTTTTCTTGCGCGTAAATGTATGCAGGGACGGCATATCATGTCGCCCGCGCCAACATTGTTTCATTCGAAAGTTATTCTGCTCAGAGGCGAGACGGTGGCCCGCCCTAAACGCCGAACATGTCTTTGAAACGTTGGAGGCGGGCGAGATAATCATCGAGCGCGTCGCCGTGCGGGTAGACCGCCAGCTCGGTCGCGCCGATCGCCTGCCAGCCCGCGACAAGCGCTTCCCATTCGCTTTCAGGGGTATGCTCCGTCCGCAGGCGGGTATGCAGGCCGACCTGCCCGGCGCGGCCCGCTTCTTCAGCATAGGCGAAGAAGGCGTCGGTCATCGGCTTGGCATCTTCCGCCGGCCCCTCCTGCGCCAGATAGCCAGCGCTCAAGCGCCCGGCCCGCCGCAAGACGACATCGGCATAACCGCCGATCCAGATGGGAATCGGCTGATGGGGCAAGGGATTGATGCCGGCGTCGTCGATCTTGTCGAAGCGACCGTCGAAGGTCACCAGCTCATTCGTCCATAATTCGCGCAGCAGGGCGATCTGTTCTTCGACGCGGGCGCCGCGGGTCTTGAAATCGCAGCCCAGCGCGGTGTACTCGACTTCATTCCAGCCGATGCCGATGCCCATGCGGAAGCGTCCGCCGGAGAGCAGATCAAGCTGGGTCGCCTGTTTCGCCACCAGCGCCGTCTGCCGCTGCGGCAAAATGAGAACGCCGGTCATGAAGCCGATCGTCTCGGTGAAGCCAGCCATCCACGAGAAGAGCGTGAAGGGCTCGTGGAACATATCTTTGTAATTGTAGGGCCGGCCCGCGCTCCAGCCCGGCCGATCGGGGTTGGCGCCCAGCACATGGTCATAAGCCAGCAAGTGATCGTAACCCATGCCCTCGGCCGCTTGCGCGAAGTCGCGCAATACCAATGGGTCGGCGCCGATTTGCGTCTGCGGGAATACAACTCCGAATTTCATGTTTTATCTCCCAAAACCGCCTGTGTTGTCATGCTGAATGCTAACGGAGTTGCGCCGATAAAACCAGAGGGCGCGCAGAAATCACGAACTGCAGGGGCGTCTCGCCGAGACGCCCGTTAAATGACATTCCGTAAACAAGCGGGCGTTTCAGCGAAACACCCCTACAATTGCGGACTCCAGAGCGGCTTGCATCTGCTATGCTTTATGCTAACTTGACCGAAGAAGCCGCCGCCGGGAATGGCCCGATCATGCCCGATCTTTCGGTTGTCATCGTCAGCTACAACACGCGCGATCTGCTGCGGAATTGTCTGCTGTCGCTGCGGGGCTGCGTCGGCCTTGATCTCGAAATCATCGTGGTCGATAACGCCTCTTCTGATGGCAGCGCGGAGATGACGCGGGCAGATTTTCCCGAAGTGACGCTGTTGGCGCAGAGGCTGAACACCTGGTTCTGCGGCGGCAACAATATCGGCATCGCGCATGCCAGCGCCGATTTCCTACTGCTGCTCAACCCTGACACCGAGGTGGCGCCCGACGCCCTGGCGCTCATGCGGCGCTTCTTGCTGGAACACCCGAATTATGTCGGCGCGACCGCCCAACTGGCTTATCCCAACGGCGAGATCCAGCGGACCTGCGCGCGGGTGCCAGCTTTTCGCAATCTGCTCATGAGTTACAGCCTGCTCGGTTTTCTGCTGCCGACGTTGAAGCGGGGGCTGCAAAGCGCGCTCACCTACGGCGATTGGGACCGGCGCAGCGACCGCGACGTGGCCGTCATGCCCGGCTCCTGCACGATGATGCGGCGCCAGGATCTCTGGCTGGATGATGATCTGCTGCTTTATTTCCCGGAAGAGGGCTTGGCGCAGCGTCATCAGAAGCCGATGCGCTTTTTGGCCGAGGCCCGCGTCCGGCATCACGAAAAGTCGTCGACGCGCAGTTGGTTCGCCACCAGCATCTTCTTTCGCGATATGCTGGTTTACTGCCGCAAGCATCACGGGCCCGCGAGGATGCTGCTGCTGTGGCTGCTGAGCCGGCCGGTCTACTGGTTGATGTGGCTGAAGAATCGCTAGCGCTACCCCTCAAACACAGCCAGCGGCATGTGGAAGGAAACCACCCAATTCGGCGGGGCGACTATCGAGCTGATCTTCAGATCGCCGGCGACGCTGCAGAGGATGTACGCCTGGCTGCGATTCATCCGCTGATTGCTGGCAAGCCAATCGATCATGTAGCGCACGGCGTTCTTTGCGTTCGCCATCAGGTCGGGCCCATGCGCGGTCGTGATGTGATAGCCCTGCCTGTCGAGCTTACTCATCGGGCTGGGTCGGCGCAGCTGCACTTCCGGCAGATTCAGGCCCTTGCGCAGCTTGAAGCGCATCGTGACCGTCATCGGCGCTTCAATGCCGGTGACGCAGACCTCGCCCTGCCCTTGCGCCGCGTGACAGTCGCCGGTGGCGAAGAGGGCGCCATCGACCAGAATCGGCAGCCAGACAGTCGAGCCGATGGTCATATCGCGAATGTCCAGGTTGCCGCCATTCGCCCGCGGCGGAAAGGTGCTGAAGCGCCCCGCTTCCCTTGGCGCCACGCCCAGCACGCCGGTATGCGGCTCATAGGGCAGGCTGATATGGTCCAGCTCCGTCGAAGTAATGGTCTCGCCATCGATACGCCACTGATGAAAGTAGGAGTATTCAAAGTCTTCCGGCAGCAAGCCGATCCCCGGTCGATGCGCCGACCAGCCCCAGCCCTTGTGCTGCAGATCGAGGATGTCGATCTCCAGGGCGTCGCCCGGCTGCGCCCCTTTGATCCAGACCGAGCCGTTCAGCGCATGGACTCTGCTGCGGTCGACGGTCTCATATTCGGCGACGGTCCAATCGGGCTGGACCTGCCCGTTGGGTTCCTGGCAGTCGAAGACCACCGTGTCGCCGCTCTCGATCTCCAGGCGCGGCTCAATCGAATTGTCCCAAAAGGGTTGGATGACGCTGTCGTCGAGAAAATGCTCGGCCATGACCTATTCCCTCGCCCCACACGGCGTCATTGCATATAGGAGCGCGGCGTCGCGCGCAGGATGGTCACATCCAGATTGTCCACATCCATCAGCGCGGGCAGGTTCGGGGCGATCTCATCCCGCCAGTGGTCATTGTTATAAACGGCATCGTAAAGCGCTTCCTTTTCCGCTTCGTCTTTGAAACGGCGGATCCAGACGTAGGTGTCTTCCGCGTCGTTCAAAAAAGAAGCCAGTATCGTCATGCCTTTGGAGCGCTGATAGGGGATAAGCTCTTCATCCATGTATTTGACGAATTCCGGTCCCTTGCCGGGCTGCATGGCATAAACGCGCAATTCAAAAAACATCATCATGCTCCTTCGTTTTTTGGAATGAGACAATCATAACACGTTCCGGCGCGCGCATGACGGGAGACAATGTAGCGGCGACTTACCAGTGTCTGTTGAAAAACAGCCTTAAATGAAGTTAGTTGCCAGAAATCGGACAGC